>JANXEW010000010.1 GCA_025057995.1 Thermofilaceae archaeon
AGAGTCTTAACTAAAGTTTTTAGGATTCCAGGAGAAGAAATAACGTTTAAGTTTGATTGGTGGAGCGGAGGAGGAAATGCTGGTGAAGATTATGAAGTTTTAGTAAAAGGATTAGAGATTGCTACATTAGTTTTTATGCATTATAAAGTTAGAGATGAAAACACAATAATAGCCATGCAGAATAAAATAGTCGATACTGGTTATGGGTTAGAAAGACTGGTTTGGTTAACAAACGGGTCGCCCACAGTGTATGATGCGGTGTTTCCTACGCTTATTGAAAAACTTCGCTCAAACGCTGGTTTAGAAACTTTAGACCACGAGATAGCTGTAACAGTAGCCCGTAAATCAGGCAAATTGGATTTCAAGGATCCAGAGAGTTCACGACGAACTTTAGAAAGTATTGCAAAAGTACTGGGAATGAAGTTAGAGCAGTTGCTAGATCAGCTTTCTCCTTATTATAGCTTATACGCCCTGGCGGATCATAGCAGAACAATAATGTGGATGCTCGGCGATGGTGTAGTACCGTCTAACGTTGAAGCGGGGTACTTGGCTCGTTTGCTTATTCGTAGAGCCTTAAGGCACTTGTGGGAGTTGGGTATTGAGGAAAACCTCTGCGAGATAGTGGCTTGGCAGATAGAGATTTGGAAAAGGGATTTTCCCGAATATGTGGAGTTGTTAAATGAGATATTAGACATGGTGGATCATGAAGAGAAAAAGTACCGAGAAACCTTGCGACATGGTAAACGTGTGATTGAAAAGGTCGTTAAAACGTTGAAATATAAAAATATCTCAGAAATACCCCTAAAAGACCTAGTTGAGATTTATGAATCACATGGAGTGCCCCCTGAGATAGTAGCTGAAGAGGCTTCAAGGCTTGGAATTAGCGTGAAGATACCTCCTGACTTCTTCGCCACAATTGTCTCTAAGCATGAAGCGGGGACGAAGAGGGTAGAAGTTTTACCGGATGAATACAAGTCGTTGGTCAACGGTTTACACTCAACGGAAAAACTATACTACAAGGATCCATTGTTAGTAAGTTTTGAAGCAAGGGTTTTAAGGGTCTCAGGAAACATCCTGGTGCTAGATCGAACGGCCTTTTATCCGGAGGGCGGGGGTCAGCCTCACGATGAAGGCGTAATTATGTGGGAAGACGGATCGTGTCGTGTAACTCAAGTGATCAATGCTGGAGGTGTCATCTTGCATTTGTGTGACGGTAAAATGCCCCCAGAAGGTGCGAAAATCGTTGGACAAGTAAATGCTGAAAGGAGGTTGGCTCTCATGAGAAATCATACAGCAACCCATATTATTTTGGGAGCTGCTAGAAAAGTTCTCGGCCGACACGTGTGGCAAACAGGGGCCCAAAAAGGGGTGGAGCAGAGCAGGCTAGATATTACACATCACAAGAAGATAACTGAAGATGAGCTAAGAGCTATGGAGGAGTTATCGAATAGAGTTGTCATGGAAGATAGGCTTGTAAGAGTATTTTATGAGGACAGAGTTTCAGCTGAAATGAAATATGGTTTTACCCTTTACCAAGGAGGAGCTGTGCCCGAGGCACGGTTAAGGATCGTAGAGATCGAGGGATGGGATGCTGAGGCTTGTGGTGGAATCCACTGCCGAAGAACGGGTGAGGTCGGTTTAATCAAGATTGTGAAGGTAGAAAGAATACAAGATGGGGTCTCACGCCTTGTGTTCAAGGTGGGTCAAGCGGCTCTGGAGCACATCTGGAAGCTAGAAAGCGACGTTGAACAAGTTGCAAGGTTACTTGGAGTGGACTACACCAGAGTTGCAGAGGCTATCCGTAAACTAGTGGAGGAGCAAAGCGCACTCAGCAAAGAACTTCGAGAGCTTAGAAGCAAGTTGCTCGAGGTAGCCGTACGCGAGTTAGTGAACAAGGTGAAGGTAATCTCGGGCATAAAGGTAATAGCAGCTATAGTAGAGGAGAGGAACGTAAACGAGCTTGCGCTAAAAGTAGCTGAACGGGTAAACGACGCAGTAGTGGGCTTAGTTAACTCCGAGGGAAACTATGCAATAAAAGTGGGGAATGTTCTCTTGGAAAAAGGGTTTGATGCCAGGTTTATTAATGCGCAGCTTCTTAAGAACCTGAAAGGGAGAGGTGGCGGAGTAGTTGATCTAGTTTCTGGTAAAATAGAAAATCCAAGTCTTTTCCCCCAAACCCTAGAAAATGTCATCATCGCAAAAGCCTGAACCTCTGCACGTATATACTACTCTAGAGTTGCTTGAAGCATGTGCCGATTTCTTCTTCCTCCTAGAGCGAGGGTACAATCGAAAAGTTGCACTAGATTTAGTGACAGCTAGATGGAATCTTAGCAAGCTGGAGCGCCTGGCATTGTATAGGGGGGTCTTCGACTCAGCTACTTCTAAAAAACGAGTCGCTAAGATTCTCAGGAGCTCTCCAGATAGGTTAACAGTAGACGGCTTTAATGTTCTTTCAACAATTAGCTCGGCTCTAATCGGTGATACCCTTCTTCTTGCCACTGACGGTTTCGTAAGAGATCTCGCCGCTACCATAAGGAAGGTTGAGGTTAGTCGAGGGTTAATTTCCTCTCTTGTTTTAATGTTAAGTTTTCTTTCTCACCTGAGGGTACGCGAAGTCATAATTGTATTCGATGCCCAGGTAAGTAGAAGCGGGGAACTAGTTAAGATAGTTAATTCCTTGCTACCATCTTACATTCAAGTAGGAGAGGCTTTCACAAGTAAGCAAGCTGATAGTTCTTTACTTTCACTCGGGAAACGCTATACATTAGCAACAAGCGACTCGGTGCTAATAGATAAAACATTATCCGTTTTTGATTTAGGAGGTGAGCTGTGCTGGCAAATAAGGGGAGAAAAAATCATTAACTTGAAACAACTGGTAGAACTGAAGGTGAGAAAACTTGCGAAGAGTATCACCGAGAGAGATGGAACGCTTAATGCGCAGGATGGGTATGAAAATGAGGGAGCTTGAATGCGAAAAGGTGATCTTCGTCCTTCCGGATAGGGAAATTGTAATCGAGAATCCACAAGTAACACTATTGGAGGTACAGGGGGAAAAACTTTACCAAGTCGCTGGTAGAGAGGTTGAACGTTATAAAGAAGAGTTGCATACTAAAGGATTGGAAATCACAGAGGAGGACGTTAGGCTTGTTGCTGAGCAAGCTAACGTAAATCTGGAGGAGGCTAGAAAAGCTCTCGAAGAAACAGGCGGGGATTTAGCCCAGGCCATTATTCTACTACAGGCGCGTAAGGGGTAATCGATGCTGAACTCGCTTAGAACTCTTTTAAATAAATTCTTAGATAAAGTATTTAGTGACCGTGTATTCCTCAAGCCTAACGATATTACGCTTATATCTTTAATATTTTCAATGCTAGTACCAATCGCTGCTTTTCTGGGCCTTCCGCCATACGTTGTTGCATGTCTTCTATTGTTAACTGCTTTCCTAGACGTGTTGGACGGTTACGTTGCAAGGCGGACGGGCTTAGAAACAAAGTTTGGTGCTTTTCTTGATTCAACAGCAGATAGAGTCAGCGACACTATGTACACGATTGCTCTTATGGTATGTGGTGTAATAGACCCTTTATTAACCCTTATTTTCATCTCTTCTGAATACTTGGTAAGCTATACTCGCGCTAGAGCAGAGGGACTAGGTGTCAGATTAGCAGGTGTTGGTCTAATGGAGAGGGGTGAAAGAGTTCTTGCAAAAGCCTTTATATTGACCCTCGGGAATTTTAGTTTAGCGGCAGCTAAAATAGTGACCAGCTTGGTAATTCTGCTCACTATCGCTACCGTGGTTCATCGTGTAGTCGCGGTTAAAAGGGCACTTGACCTCATGTAAGCGGCGATGTGAGATGATCGAAATTGATGGATCTTACGGAGAAGGGGGCGGGCAATTACTGAGATACGCCGTGGCCCTAGCGGCGTTATTAAATAAAGAAGTTAGTATTTATAACATAAGAGCAAAAAGAGATAATCCAGGGCTTAGGCATCAACATTTATCAGTGGTAAAAACAATCTCTGAACTCGTAAATGCAGAGATTAAGGGCTTATACGTAGGTTCTATGGAGCTCTTTATTAAGCCTAGAGGTAAACCAAGAGGTGGGAAACTCGAAGTAGATATCGGAACAGCTGGAAGCGCTTCTCTCTTTCTTCAAGCAGTTATCCCAGTGCTAGCATCAACATCCAGCGAGGTTATACTTAGAGTGAAAGGGGGAACCGACGTAAAATGGGCCCCTCCCATTCAGTATTTTCATTACGTTCTTCTTAGGCTTTTAAAAGAGTTCGGCGTGAAAGTTGACCTTAAGCTGCTCCGGAGGGGTTTCTATCCCCAAGGCGGCGGTTTGGTTGAAGTCCGCGTGCATCCATCATACCCTCTGCAAGCGGTCTCTCTGACGAGAAGTGGTGAATTGGAGGAGATACGCGGTGTGTCCTACGTTGCAAACCTGCCCCGTCATATAGCTGAAAGGCAAGCAGCTGCAGCAACCGAAACCCTAAGACAGGCTGGACTCGGCAGTTACATTAGCGAGATAGAAATCGATACTGAAACTCCAGCCGTCGGCGTAGGCAGCGGAATTATACTAACTGGAATATATGAACATAGCGTCGTAGGTGCTGACGCATTAGGAGAAAGAGGTAAGAAAGCCGAAATCGTGGGACGCGAAGCTGCTGATAAGCTAGTAAAAGTGTTACAACATGGTGCTCCAATAGACTCGCATGCTCTAGACAATCTAATTCTCTACATGTCTCTTGCTAAAGGTGTTTCTAGAGTTGTTTCGAGTGAGATGACAAGTCACGCTGAAACAGCTGTATGGCTTTGTAGTAGGATAACAGGCGCCCGATTTAATGTACGAGACGAGGAGCACTCCGTAGCAGTAGAAGCTGAAGGAGTAGGGTTCCAACCATTGTAATATTTTTAACTATAAACTATTTAACCTAACTGTAATTGAATCATTAGGAGCCAGTTCAAACCTCTTTGCAGCATCACCCTTATTCACTGCAAGCTCTAGATACCCCTCGCTATTGATAAGCAGTAATGGCTCCCCCTCGCTAGAGTAACCGTAAGACTGAAGGAGTCTCACTGCAAGAGTCTGTTGATTTTTTAACGTTACTGAGCAGCTCATGCCGTACTTGAAGCCTGCAGCTTCTAGGTGTCGTTTCGTTGCGTTTAGAACAACGTTCCCAAAGTCATCCACGTAAAACACCTTGCATTCCATAAATCCATGCCGTACCTGCGGTTCCATAAAAACAGGAGTATGTATCTCCTCTTCAAGAATTGGACCTACGGCCGATAGAGGTACCCCTCGAGCTATGTGAGCCGCGACGGGTGCGTATATATCTCGTCCATGGAAAGTATAGGAGACATCAGGTCTAAACAAATTCCTGTTTTCTATTAGCCTAGCTTCCTCGATACCGTCTTCAAACGCGGAAAGCGCGAGCACTCCATTGTCCGGTCCGACAAAAACATAGTTCCTAGTCTTTAGCACAATGCTACGCCTGTTTGTCCCCACGCCGGGGTCTACCACTGCAACGTGAATTGTACCCGGGGGAAAGTACCTATAAGAACTTTTGAGCACATAAGCAGCTGCGAGAATATCCTGTTTAGGCACTCCGTGCGATATATCTACAATAATGGTTTCAGGTGCTATCGATAGAATTACGCCTTTCATAGATGCTACGTAATGATCTCTGTACCCAAAGTCTGTTAAAAGAGTAATGATAGGTAACTTCATATAACTAACTTTCCATCAGTTACTTTTTAAATATATAGTGACTTAAATATCTCGGTTTAAAGTGAAACCTTAATAAGAAAGTCAAGGAGTAACACTTGTGAACAAAGACACTCCTTTACTATTCATTCCGGGACCTGTGAACGTTGATGAATCTATACTATTAGAGAATGCAGTTCCAATTATAAATCATAGATCTGAAGAGTTTCATAAATTATTTGAAGATGTAAAAGATTTACTGAAAAAAGTGTTGAATACAAAGAATGAAATTCTAATTTTCACAGCTTCAGGCACTGGAGCGGTTGAAGCTCTTGCCTCTAACTTTGCTCCGCGTAGACGGGTCCTAGTAATAAATGTGGGCGAATTTGGGACGAGGCTTGCAGAGGCTTTCAGAGTTCACGGTGCTCAGGTAGAGGAGATCTCAGCTGAGCTCGGCTCAGCGCCAGATCTTGACACGCTACGTCAACACCTCGATGACCTTGCCCCTGATATCCTCGCGTTCGTCTATAACGATACTTCACCTGGCATACGATTAAGCTACATACGTGAGCTATGTATGGAAGCTAGGGCACGCGATGTTTTAACGTTGGTTGATGCGGTTTCTGCTGCTGGTGGGGATGAACTAGACATAGACTCCTGGCAGATTGACGCGTTAGCTGGTGCATCGCAAAAATGTTTAGGAGCGCCACCTGGATTATCTTTCTTGACTTTAAGCGATAGAGCAATAGAAGCTCTTGTCGAGAAACCTTCGACAGTATATTTCAATGTACGAAGGTACTTGAAATACGCAGAAAAATCGGAGACGCCGTTCACGCCGGCGGTGACGCTCTTCCATTCCTTGAGAAGAGCTTTAGCGACGATATATGAAATTGGAGTCGACAAATGGATCTCAATGCATTTAACTAGAGCTCAAGTGCTCTATAAAGCCTTCGAGGATCTCAGCTTAAAGCCGTTCGTGAAAGAGCCGTATAGATCGCGTACCGTACTAGCCTTCCGGTTGCCTGAAGCGATCAACGTTAAAGATTTTAGAAAAAATCTAAAAAAGAAGTACGGTATAGAAGTAGCAGGTGGAATGGGTACTTTGGCTGAGAGCATCATACGAGTAGGTGTGATGGGTTCTATACCGCTCAGAGATCTAATAACACTCGTATCTACCGTTGGACTAGAGCTAAGAGAGTGGGGATTGAAGGTTGATTTGGAGAAAGCCTTGGAAGATGTAAGTGCGCTTGGAAGAAACGTATGTTGATTCCCGTCGATGCCGGTAGGGCATATGCTTACGCAGGGGTTTTAAGAGGTACAGTGCCTATAGATGAGCGAGAAATTCGTACTGTAGCTGGACCATTTCAGGAGGCTTACCTAGTTATTTTCAATCCAAACTTTGTTGTAGGGCCAGCACATGTCCTAACAGCTGTAGATTACGCTTTGCGAGCTTTCAGGCTTAAACGAAACATTGCCAGAAGTTTACACGTTGAGTCCTTTCTCTTCGCAGCTGCAACTAACGATATCTCGAAAGCCTTGAAACTCTTCAACCCAAACTTCAGAGGCAATCGACACATAATTGTAGTCGTCTCAAAATCGCGTGAATCCTGCTTGAGAGTTGCTAACGCATTTGCTGAAACTCAAGGAGCTGTTTATGAAACATTTCAGAGAAGCAAGGATGCGGCAGAGCGGGTGACCAAGATGCTAGGTATAACTGAAGTTGAACTCTCAACTACTTACGCTCAAGATTTCATTGAAGCCGTAGAGAAATGTCTCCTGTTTCGAATGGCGTTGAATTTCCTATCTCGTTAATAGGGAAAGTCGTTGCTTACTGATGACGATGCTCGTCTAATCTTCTGGATCGACACAATATGGTGAGGTTTTACTACAGCCAACCCTGTTACAAAACCAATTACTTCAATTATGAGTATCTTATCGGGGTTTTCCAAGTCGACCTTATTGGAGATATAAGGAGCAATAGATGATATCACATCCTCCTTAGTTAAAGTAGTCAAACGCTTTCTCACTTCAATACGGTATTTTTCCCCTTGTAAAAGTTTCCCGTCGACTAATTGGAGTGCGGCTCGTTTAATTTCTTCAATATGTGTAGGTACGCACAGCTCAATCGGCTCTATTTTCAAAAGGAAACGAAAATACCAAGGTTCGTTAAGAGCCCTCTTCCAAGCTTCTTCAACTACAAAGAACGGATCAAGATTTGTTAATAACACAACTAGGCCTGGTAAACCAGTGGTACCAGCTTTTACTCTATTATCACCGAGTTCTCGAATAAAATACCAGAGTTCACTTAAAAGATCATTTTCTCTTCGTCTATAGGTTGAAGCAATTAAATTAAATTTATCAAGCATCTTTAATACTTATATTATTACTTTATAACTCTAGTTCTTCGGCGCCTAGTTCTAAGGCAGCCCTCTCCTCTATTCGCTCTACAGCACCGTCACGTATCCAGACTATTCTATCACTTACATCTATCATTTTCAAATCATGAGTTGCTGATATCACGGTGACACCTCGCTCAACATTCAGTTCTTTCAGTAGATGAACTATCCTAAGCCCTGTTTGTAGGTCTAGGTTGCCTGTTGGTTCATCGGCTAGGATTATCGCCGGGTCGTTTGCGAGTGCTCTAGCGATAGCAACTCTCTGCTGCTGACCACCGCTCAACTCGGTTGGTCTATGATACAAACGCTCGCCAAGCCCCACTCTCTCGAGAAGTTTCTTCGCTTTTTCTTCTCTATCTCTGCGAGGGACTCCAGCAAAAATCATGGGTACCATGACGTTGTCAAGCGCTGTTAACACAGGAATTAGGTTAAATGTCTGGAAGATGTAACCTATTCTATGGCATCTGACCCACGCAAGTTGTCGGGGATTTAGTGACGCTAAATCACGACCATCAAGGATAATCCTACCCTGGGTTGGCTTATCAAGACCGCCTATCATGTTAAAAAGCGTTGTTTTTCCGGATCCCGAAGGTCCAAGAACCGATACATATTCACCATACCGTATTTTCAAGTTAATGCCCCGAAGAGCTTTCACTATTTCGCCACGTAACGAGTAGTGTTTATGAAGATCCTCTGTTACCACTACGTATTCAGACTTTTCGGTCATGGCCTTCACACTTCTCGGTAAAGAGGGGGTTATTAAAAGATGTTGTTATTTCTACGGCTCAATAAAGTAAAGATATGCGAAATGCTTAAAAAAGGGTTAAAGTGAATTCTCCTCCGCGTAGGTAACAGGGGTGTGACTGTGGAGTTCTGTCCCAAATGTGGGTCTCTTTTAATACCATTAGTGGCAGAGGATAAAAGGTTTCTTGTATGTAGAAAATGTGGTTTCAAGAAAGATGCTACTTCGAAGAGGGGGTATGTAATAAGAGGGGAGGTTTCAGGGGACAAGAGGGAGAAGCTGTTAGTGATAGAAGGTTCGCGAGAAAGAGAAAAAGAGAAACTGGAAGAGGAAAGAGAACTAATGAAAGAGTATTACGAAGTTTTTTTAGAGTCTATGGAGAGTGAGTCGGAATAATTTAATTTCAACTTATTTGAAAAATGCTTAGTAGTAAATATTGTTTAAGTTTAAAAGGGAACCAAATATGAGAACAGCTATAGTAGAAAAATCTTTATGTAAACCAGATAAATGCAATCATGAATGTGTTCGATTCTGTCCGGTAAATAGAGCCGGTTCGAAGTGTGTTTGGATAGATGACGAGCTCAATAGGGCTGCTATTGATGAACGATTGTGTGTTGGTTGTGGCATTTGCGTAAGGAAGTGCCCCTTCTCCGCTATTCATATTATTAATCTTCCAGAGAAACTTAGTGAAGAAATGGTTCATAGATATGGTCTTAACGGATTTGAACTTTTTCGTCTACCGATACCAAAGCAGGGTTCAGTCGTAGGAATAATAGGAAGTAACGGTGTTGGTAAGACAACTGCGTTAAAGTTACTCTCAGGTGAGTTAAAGCCAAATTTGGGAAGGCTGGAAGAAGTCAATTGGAATGATGTCATTAAATTCTTCCGAGGTTCGGAATTACAATTGTATTTTCAGAAGCTTTCAGAAGGTCGTCTACGAGTAATTCGCAAACCTCAGGAGATAGACGCCATACCTAGGTTCGTGAAGGGGACTGTGCACCAAGTGTTACAGAAGCTTGATGAGGTAGGGGCGCTCCCCTATATACGAAATGAACTGGTATTGGATAAGGTATGGGATAGAAGCGTAAGTAGCTTAAGTGGCGGAGAGTTACAGAAACTAGCAGTTGCAGCGGTTCTTTGTAGGGACGCTGACGTCTACTTTTTCGACGAGCCGTCTAGCTATCTGGACGTCAGAGAGCGACTTCGCGTAGCTCGCGCTATCAGGCGCCTGGCTGAGCAAGGCAAGTATGTCTTAGTTGTTGAACACGATTTAGCTGTTCTCGACTATATGAGCGATTTTGTTCACGTAATTTATGGGGAACCTGGAGCATATGGGATCGTAAGCTTACCTCGTGTGGTTCGCACTGGTATCAATGTTTTTCTTAAAGGTTTTTTAAAAGAAGAAAATATTCGTATACGAGAATATGAGATTACTTTTCACGTAAAGCCTCCAGAACGGAAAGCCAGACCTGAAGCTATCTTAGCTAAATGGGATAATATAAGAAAAAATTTAAATGGTTTTGAATTAAACGTTGAAGCCGGTGAATTGTACTCAAGTGAAGTCATAGGTGTTATAGGTCCCAACGGAATAGGTAAAACTACATTCGTGCGAATTTTGGTCGGAGAGTTAGAACCTGACGAGGGAACGGTTTTCATCAAGCCGAGCGTTACATTAAGTTATAAACCACAGATAATCGACAGAAGAGCTTTTGAGGGAAGTGTACGTGATATATTAAAAAGGTTTGGTGTTGATATAGAGTCAAGTTTTATTCAGAGTGAACTGCTTAATCCGCTTGGATTATTTAAGCTCATGGAACGTGACGTTTCTGAGCTGAGTGGGGGAGAACTACAGCGTTTAGCTATAGCCGTATGTTTAGGAAGAACCGCAGACTTTTATCTTCTTGATGAACCCATGGCTTACTTGGACGTAGAGCAAAGATATGCAGTTGCGCGAATCATACGACGCTTGACTCAAGATCGAGGCGTAGCTACTATAGTTGTTGAACACGATCTTGTAGCACAAGACTTTTTGGCTGATGCAGTGATAGTATTTGAAGGTGAGCAAAGTGTTAAGGGTGTAGCCTCACCCCCCTTAAACGTACGAAGTGGTTTTAACAAACTTCTTGAAAACCTTGGTGTAACTTTTAGACGCGATCAAGAAACTCTTAGACCTAGAGTTAATAAAGAGGGATCCCGTCTCGATAGATATCTTAAGAAAATTGGCGAGTACTACTACTCAGCTACTCTAGGGGAATACGAAGAAGATTAATGTTTGAAGCTATTCTTAGTTTAGCGTCCAAGCTGAGTAAAACGGGCAAAATATATAATACCCTGTTTTTAAGGTCCCTCGCTCAAAGGGTGATATCGATGGCAACAACCGAAGGTGCCATACTTATCGGGCAGAAACCAGTTGCTAACTATGTACTTGCGGCCGTTACACAGTTTACCCTAGGCAGTCCCAGGGTAATACTAAAGGCGAGAGGCCGTTCAATCTCCAAAGCAGTTGATGCAGCCGAGGTAATTAGAAGGTTCATGGGAGAGAAGGTAACAATATCTACAGTGAAGATAACTAGCGAAAAAGTAGGAGAACCGGGAAAAGAACGCATTGTATCAGCTATTGAAATAGTATTAGAAAAGAAAGATTAAAGAAACAAATAACAAAAATAATTTTCTTCTATAACAATGTCGGAAACTCTACAAATGGAAGAGGTTTGTGTTTCCAAATCTTCTCGCCTCTTCAATAATCTTAAGATAAAAATAAGGGGATTAACGGATAGAAACAGCAACATTTCATTAACTCTAGAATTTTTTCGGGAGAATACAACATTTCTTGTTGCTATTATTGATAATTTGATTGTGGGAAATAATAATCCCATAGAGATTGAAGTGCCTTTCAAACCGGTTGGTGGTATTATAAAACTGAAAGTAGTTGCAGAGATGGAGGGAAAATGTTGTTTAGAAAAGGTATTTGATATAGAGAGCTAACGAAATCCATTAATAACTCAACAAGTACTATAGCACATTATGCTGTGGGACCTTCTAAGGGTAAAAAAGTATCGTTTTAAGTATGTCTCCAGTACCCATGGCCTATCGGAAGCAGAAAAAGAAAGATTAGTTTCTAGGTTGCCGGCAGAGTGGTTGGAACACTGGCGCAGGTGCGGCTTGCTAAAAAACATAGAAGCGGAGTCCCGAGTGGACTTCCATACCTTAGAGCCCGGGCGGAAGCTTGAAATATTTTCGTCGAATGAAAGCGGGGTTATAGCCAGCATATGGTTAACGATTAATTCAAGCGATAAGAGGTTTTTGCGGACCACCATAGTTAGAGCATATTGGGATGGTGAACAGGATCCTAGTGTTGAATCGCCGATCGGAGACTTCTTCCTACAAGGGCATAGAGTGTATAGTTCTTATCCAAACATTTTCGCCAACTCCTTCTCTCTTCCGATAGGACTAAGTAGTGGAGGGTTTTTCAGTTATTTTCCGATGCCATTTAAGAAGGCAAGGATTGAGATAGAGAACCGAGGTTTAGAGGAGATACAATCACTTTATTACATTATAGGGTACTACACTGAGGTTGAGACAGAAGACATGCTGCGTTTTCATGCGATATGGAACCGTGAGAGACAGACGCGATTAGGTGAACCATATCTAATATTTAAAGGAAACGGAAGAGGTCTGTATGTTGGCACCTATCTATACATGCGTGGTTTAAGCTCTAAAAAACCGATTATTGGAGGTCTTGGCTTTCTTGAAGGCAATGTAACATTCGTTGTTGATGGTTATGTAGCTTACTCATCTACAGGTACCGAGGATTATTTCCTTTCAGGATGGTACTTCGCAGGCGGTACTTTCAATGGTCCCTTCCACGGTTTGCTTCACAAAGATGAAGAAAAAGGAGAAATTGCAGCTTATCGTTTTCATATTTTGGATCCAATACCTTTTAATGAGTATATCGAAGTTTTCGCACCACATGGTGAATTTAACGAAGTATCAGCTGATTACTGCAGCGTAGCCTACTGGTATCAGCTTGAGGATCATAAACATCCCTTTAGGTTAAAACTGGAAGATATTTACTAGGAGTCACGCTGATTGATGTGCTATTTTAAGTCAAAGTATTGAAAGACTGAGAATCCCTTTTATACTACATCCATAAGAGGGGGAGCGATGTCTTTAGAGACGAAAGTATTATCGACTATTAACGAAGAATTTGACAGAGGTCTCACTGTGATCAGTTCTTCAAACACATGGCTAATAAAGCGTAAAAGAAAAACCGTCGACTACTTCTACAGCTGTGTATCTAACGTTCTGGTTGGAAATCCATTGCTTAGTCCAGTCTTCAAGGTTAAAGGCTCCCTAGGGGTCGTTATACATGTACCATCTTTAGTTGCCGTTGTTGGAGACGCTGAAGTCCGAGTAAACGAGAGAAGCTGTGGGACTTGGAGAGCGATACCGGTACGCGCGGGTTGGCATGTACATGTAACCGCGAGAAATGGATCTGCTTACATGGCCGTCTACGGACTTGAGGGGCGTCCATCAAGAGTGGTCAACGGAGCCCTCTTTTCAATGAAGCCATTGTACAATATTGATGCGGACATCTCAGCAAGGTATGTACCCCCATCACTTGTTGCTGAATGTGCAACTAGCAAAGACAATGTCGGCACACATTTACTCTCTCGGATACTGCAGCATATCAAACTTGCATGCGAAATGGCTCGCAGCGGAGCCAGACTTGTCAGAGTAAAAGTGGGAGGCCTGGTGTATGACGTTTGGGTTAAAGAAGTAGAGTAAGCATCAGGTGTACAGAATTATGAGCAAGTTTGAGGCATTGAGATTACTTAGAGAACAAGCTAAGTTGGGGGGAGGGATAGAAAAAATAGAATTGCAGCATAAGGCTGGAAAGCTGACTGCCTGGGAGAGGATTGAACTTTTGGTGGATAAAGGGACATTCCTAGAGCTTGGGCGTTACGTAAGGCATAGGGTCACGGAGTTTGGGATGGGTGAAAAGTTCGCTTATGGAGATGGAGTGGCAACCGGTCTCGGGGAGGTTAATGGACGTCGCGTTGCAATATACTCCCAAGACTTCACATTCATGGGGGGCAGTGTTGGAGAGATGCATGCCCAAAAAATAGCTGATTTAATAGATATGGCCGTAAAGCTTGGAATCCCAATAATTGGCTTAAACGACTCGGGTGGAGCTCGCATACAGGAGGGTGTAGATTCGCTTAAGGGATACGGAGAGATATTTTATAGAAATGTCATGGCTAGCGGAGTTGTACCGCAGATCGTGGCTATAATGGGTCCATGCGCAGGTGGCGCTGTGTACTCTCCAGCACTGGCCGATTTCATTATTATGGTTAGGAAGACCAGTTACATGTTCATCACAGGACCGAAGGTCGTTAAGGCGGCTACAGGAGAAGATGTCACCTTCGAGGAACTTGGCGGCGCAGAGATTCATGCATCTAAAAGTGGGGTTGCTCATTTCATAGTTAAAGATGATAAAGAAGCTATTGAGGTAATAAAAAGGCTCTTAAGCTACTTGCCATCCAATAATGTCGAAGATCCACCCTATCTTGATACAAGCGATGACCCATTTAGGGAAGATGAGGCACTTAATAACATTGTTCCAGAAGATCCGGAAGAACCCTTTGAAATGAAAGAAATTATCGGAATACTTTTCGATAAAGGCTCCTTCTTCGAAGTACAGGAGCATTTCGCACCAAATGCTATCATCGGGTTTGCTAGACTAGCAGGGCATGTAGTTGGGGTGGTCGCCAATCAACCAGCTTATATGGCGGGAGTTCTCGATATTAACAGCTCAGATAAAATATCCCGTTTTGTGTCATTCTGCGATTCTTTCAACATTCCGATAATAACTTTAGTCGATGTACCAGGTTTCTTGCCTGGTACAGTTCAAGAACATGGAGGTGTTATACGTCACGGAGCCAAAATAATCTACGCTTACGCGAGTTCAACTGTTCCTAAAATAACTGTAATCGTGAGGAAGGCATATGGAGGTGCTTACATATCTCTAGGAAGCAAACACTTAGGTGCTGATATAGTATTTGCCTGGCCTTCGGCCGAGATAGCCGTAATGGGTCCAGAAGGTGCTGTTGAAATAATTTACAGGGATGAAATAGCTTCAACACCACCAATGGAGAGGGAAAAAATGATTCGTAAATTCGTAGATGATTATAGGAAGAAAGTTACAACCCCCTATTTGGCGGCAAGCAGAGGATATATTGACGACGTGATTATGCCAAGTGAGACAAGAAAGATTCTAGTTCAAAGCCTGTTACACCTTTTGTCTAAGAGAGAAAGAAAACCCTATCCGCCAAAGAAGCACGGTGTACCACCGGTGTAGATCGTGAAGCTAGACATCTCCAAGCGAATTGCTGTATTAACCGCATGCTACGTTGTTCTAGCTGAGAAAAGGCGCGTAACTAGGATTTCAGGGTCCGTGATATATGAGCCGCTTCCAGCTTGGAGGTTAGCCTCTAGACTTGATATGGTTTTCCTTGAATTATTTGATAAAAATAAGTACAAGGGTGTGCGGGGCTTTGAGGAGGAAGTTTAAAGTGGTTATAGACGGGGAGCTCTACGAAGTTGAAGTTGAATTAGAAGAAGGAATAGGAGATGTCGAAGCTTTACTGCAAGCCTTTAGAACCGGTGTCATAAAAAGAGTATCCACGGAGGTTGCCCCCCATGGCGCTATTGAGGGAGGAATAACAGCCCCAATAACAGGACGCGTCGTGGAAATGAAAGTGAAGGCCGGAGACTATATTGAACGAGGAACGTTAATCGCTGTCCTGGAGGCGATGAAGACGAGGGTCGAGGTAAAAGCCAATAAAAGCGGAACTGTGAAACGGGTCTTAATTAAAGAAGGGGATACTATTAAACAGGGCGAGCCTTTGGTAGTAATAGCTTAAACGATTAGATAACTTTTATTATTCGATCATTCGCGATATGGATATAACATCTACCTGCCCAATGCCCTGTATGCTGGATAGTCTGTTTTCAAGATCGAATGTACCTCCTTCTATAGTTTCGGGCATAGCAATCCACAGGTAGATTGCGTTTATTCCGTACGCTATGGGCTCTACTCTGCTTCTTAAAACATGATAAATATCAACCGGTAATTCCCTCTCAATCAACTTCACTAAATCCTCTGGCTGTGTATCTATATCTTCAGGTAGTATCTTTACGATAGCTACGACTCGACCCATACTATCTCACCTAAGGACCAATAAAACCACACTTTGGGCATGTATACGGGTTAGACTGTTTCCTACACTTCTCGCAACGCCACATCTCTACTTCGCCACAATTGGGACAGCGGAACCTAACCCCTCTTGTGAATGGTGATATAGGCCTGCGGCATGACGTGCAAATAGGTACTGTTAACGTACTCACAGCCGCTGCTCTACATAAGCATATTTAAATTTTTAGTAACACACCAGAAGTATCTTTGAGTCGAATTGATGAAAATACCGGCCAAATGCCCAGGGCTCGGTGAGATTGCTGTTAAAAAGAAAATCCTTATTTCCTAGGATGAGGGATAATTATCCGAATGATGTAACAGAGTTACAGTGATCAGTGATCGAAAGGCATTTAACTGACCTCAAGTGTTCAATAATATAGATCCTTATTTTATATAAAATTCTTTGGACGTATTTTTAATAAACGAGGGTGTGAGAGCACTGCTTTGTCGCTTGTCCCAGCCGAGAATTTTATAAACTTTCACCCTTCTGGTCAGGCAAGCGGGGGTGCCCGAGCTAGGACAAAGGGGGCGGTCCTTAAATGGCCCAAACTTAGGCTCCGCTGGCGAAGGCCTGCCCGGGTTCGAATCCCGGCCCCCGCATCATCAAATTTTCTCCAGAAGAGCTATGAAGAACCCAGGGGTATCGTGAATGTCGGGCTCAAACCTTTGCACATGAGAAGTCAACCCCGCGAAACCGGTTGTACCTATGAACACTGTCTGTCTCTTCGGTCTAAACCCATAATGCTCAACAGCATAGAGCACGTTGTGCTCATTCTCTTCTAAAGTCAGGGTACACGTAGAGTAGAGCAGAAGACCCCCCCTTCTTAGCAGCTTGGCAGCCACACCAAGGAATTGGCGTTGATAGCTAGTAAGCGCTTGAAACTCTCTTTCCTCTTTTTCATAGTAAAGGTTGGGTCTGACGCCTAATGCACTACAAGGAGGATCGAGTATTACAGCGTCAGCGCCAACGAGGTCATCTTCCAGAACGTCCAAGTACCTAGAGTCGGCAACTCTCGCCTCAACGTTACTGAGGCCAAGTCTCATCGCGTTTTCCTTTATTTTATCTACTCTTCCTCTTGATCGATCTACGGCTATAACACGCCCATCGCCACCCATTAGCTGAGCAGCATGTGTAGCCTTACCACCTGGAGCAGCGCACATGTCGATGACCAACCAATCAGGCTTTGGACTTAGTATGTGACCAGCGATTATAGAGGGAAAGCTCTGATCGTAGATGAGACCTTTCTTGTAAATATCTAGCTCTCTAACCGATGGAACCTTATAAACCGAGGTATCGACGAGAACGGCCAAACCACGTTTACGAGTAACCATGTCATCTCCATCCATCATAGCGACTCCCTCCGCCGCTACACACCCGCGAGGATTAACAACGCTAACTTTGTCCCCCTCTTTCACTTTCCTCGCATCGAGAACACCAGATGCGTAGAGATTAGCCCCCTGATAGACGGACTCAGCAGCATCTTTTTTGGCAACAACGACCTTATTTAACCGCTTGACTGGAAAGGGTCCTTTTACTGGCAAGAAAATCGCATCTGGCAACATCTCATAAACCTGTGCATCTAACCCAAGTTCCCTCAATTCTTTAACTACTTCGGTAGGCGTGGCTTTCAGTGTGTTAACCCTTAGAAAATACCTTCTAGTTGGCATTTTTAGTGATGTTAAAATACTTTCCACTCTAATAATTGGATAAAGCTTAGCTAACTGCTTAACCGCTGCTAGCGAAAATTCATGTCTAGCGGCCAGAGTCTCTAGCATCAAGCCTTCTTCACCGAACCTTTCTTTCAACTTTACTACTCATCTCTGGTATGAACTTTGCAGTGTCTATTTTTTGTTATGGTTAAATACTTTGTAAAACGAATTACTTTTATACCACAGCTATTCATCTCTTTTCGCAAGGTCCGTTGAAAGAATCTTCAAACTATGCCTCTCTCGTTTACCATAAGGACTTGATGAAATATACTCAGAGGTTCGTGCGCGTGACATTCTGATTATTAACAAATAAGTCCACACTTTAGCTTTATGGATACTGTTGCAGTGAAGATGATTTAAGAAAAAAGAAAATTTATTAGTTATCGGAAGGGTTATAGATACAAGAATGCTAATAGATCATTTTTAAAAGTCTCTGAAGTACTTCAACTTAATTATTAGAATCGTAGCCACTTCAACAATTTTTGATGTCACGTACTACTCTCGGCTTCGATAGAGGAAGTTTTTATAGAGTTATTCAATTGATTTTTTATGGATTTAATCTTTTTCATAATGTGAAAATTTTTAGAGGTTTATGGCGGGCCCGCCGGGATTTGAACCCGGGTTATCCGTGCGTTTTTCTCGCACTCCGGCTCCGGAGGCCGACGCCTTTCCATGCTAGGCCACGGGCCCAGTCGTAGGAGGGTAGAGTAAACAAATAAAAGGATTAATATAGTCTAGCTTCTCACTTCTTAATCAACGGTTCGATTAGACCTCTGATTGCCTTTTCCCAGTCCTTAGCCTTAACTACTCCGGAAGCTAAAAGTACGCCAACTGTGCCAAGTCGCATCGCTGCTGCGACATCGTCTCCGGTTGTGATACCTGCGCCGCACAATACTTTAACGTTTGGGTTTACTCGCTTTACGAGTTCAACAGAGTTCGTTACCACTTCAGGCTTGGCCTTAGAAACGGGTATGCCTGTGCCTATGAGCTCTGGAGGTTCTATGGCTACCATATCGGGGCTGAGCGCAGCCATGGCTGCCGTCACTTCAGGTGTATTGGTACATACAACTATGGTTAGACCCAGCTGCTTAGCACGCTTAACAATAGTATCTACCTGGTCAGCCCTAACTCTGCGTTCAGAGTGATTCACTAGTGTACCGATCGCTCCCGCGTCTCTTATGGCTTCTAGGGTCACATGACCTGTGTAGCTACCTGGCTCCACATCATCCACATGTTGAGAGAACACGGGAGCCTCCACTTGTGATGCGATAAAGGCAAGATCAGTTAACTGAGGCGCTATGCCTATTTCTATACCTGTTTCTTTAGCAATTCTTTCGGCAACTTTAGCCAATTCTAACCCTTTTTTTCCACTGGATTCTCGATATGTCTTGAAGTTTATTAACACTAACGGGAAGCTTATTTTACGGCTTTGCACAGCATGGCTAATAATCGTGCTTTCTTAAAGGTTTCATTCGGCTATCAAGCCTGAAGTCTTTCCATGCTAGGCCACGGGCCCAGTCGTAGGAGGGTAGAGTAAACAAATAAAAGGATTAATAGTTAAAAGTAGAGTCCTTAGTTAGCTCAATTGCCAGCCCGGTAACTATTTTGCAAGGGTACGTCACTTCTGTAAATAAGTGATACTTCTCTCCAACGCATGTGAAAGATCTTTTTCTTTCTAAACTCAAGACTGCAAG
The DNA here is from genome assembly GCA_025057995.1 of Thermofilaceae archaeon. GTDB lineage: Archaea > Thermoproteota > Thermoprotei > Thermofilales > Thermofilaceae > JANXEW01. The sequence goes on from JANXEW010000010.1 coordinate 19,504, forward strand.
AGATCTTAGCGTGACTGATAATTGAAGCTTATCTAAAGATTGATTCATTCATATAATAGTTATAGACTTATCAAGAATTGGATAACTAGAGAACATACTGAGGAAAAGAGGTAAAACCTATAAGAGTATTTAGCAAGCAAATTAAATCCAGTAGGTTTTAAAGCTCAACCCACACTAAAAATTAGGATGTGGCGCATACTTAGACCTGATGCATTGGTTGTATGGGAGAGTGAAAATGTTAGAAGTAGTCTATCTCACTACTATGGAGTTTTAACAGGTTCTAGACCAGCGAAATTTAGGGTGGTTAAGCGAGTACCCGTCGAGTGCGAGAGTCGAAACCTTGAAGATATGTGGAGAATACATGATGACAAAGTTAACGAATTCAGAGAACTCTACCTGGAGGTTGAAGACGAACCATCAAAAATGGACAAAATGCCTATGCCGCCGTATAGTTTGCTGGATCTTAAAGTAGACATAACGTATAAGCTTCTAGAATCATGCGTGCTCTGTGAGTGGAGATGTGGTGTAAACAGGATTAAGGGAAGAAATGGAGTTTGCGGGCTTAATAGTGAAGTAAGGGTGGCATCTGCCTTCTTACATATGGGTGAAGAAGCACCCCTTGTTCCCTCGGGAACCATATTTTTCACCGGGTGTAGCTTCAAGTGTGTCTTCTGTCAGAACTGGGATATTTCGACGAACCCCTCTAACGGGACCTCTGTAACCCCTAAAGAGTTAGCGGCAATCGCTGTTAAACTCTACAAGGAAGGCGCAAGAAATATAAACTACGTGGGTGGGAACCCCGATCAACAGCTTCACGTGATCCTTGCTTCGTTAAGATATATGGACTCAAATGTGCCTCTCTTGTGGAACAGTAACATGTACATGAGTAGTGAATCGTTAAAACTGTTAGTCGATGTTATAGACATTTGGTTACCAGATTTCAAATACGGTAACAATAGATGTGCAATGTACCTCTCTAAGGTACCAAATTACTTTGATGTGGTTTCAAGGAATCATTCTATAGCCTCTCGACACGGTGATATAATAATAAGACACCTCGTACTGCCAGGACACATAGAATGTTGTACAAAACCTGTTTTGAAGTGGATAAGTGAAAACTGTCCTAGGGCTCTTGTTAACATCATGGATCAGTATAGACCAGAGCATTTAGTTAGCTTGTACCCAGTTAAATTTAAGGATATAGCGCGGAGGCCCAGTGTTGAAGAGTTGCGAGAGGCTCATGAGTATGCTGATTCCCTTGGAATTAAGTGGAAAGAGGTCTCATAGTGGTATCCGATGAGATCCTACTATGATTTAGAAGAAAAGCGGATCATCAGATGGGCTCAGCTTGCTAGCTACCGTAGACTGTTGATTCAGGCACCAGATGGAATGAAAACTTGTGCTAGAAGGCTTGCCGAATTGCTTACTGAAAATGGTTTTGAGCCTTTCCTCTCATCGAGTCACGCATGGGGTGGTTGTGATGTAGCTTTAAACGAGTTAGATGCTCTAGGATTGGACGCATTGGTGCACCTAGGTCACCATGGACCTGTTCGTTTTTCCCCCTCAACTAATGTCCTATTTGTACCGGGGTACTCAACTGTCAACGTCCTGCGTGGAGTAGAGAAGGCTTTAGCGAAACTAACTGACGAGGATGTGAGACGAGTGGGGCTAGTTACAACGATCCAGCACCTTAACCAACTACCTAGGATTAAAGCTTTTCTAGCCGAGAATGGTTTCGAAGTTTTAACTTCTAAAAGCCCATCTCCTAGAATGTCAGAGGGCCTGGTGATAGGTTGTGACGTCAGGGCGGCTGAGATTGTAGCAAGCAAGGTGGATGCTTTTCTAGTTGTTGCTGGTGGAACCTTTCATGCCTTGGGAGTAGCCTTGGCCAACGGCTGCTCGAAGACGATCGCTGTAGATCCTTACCTGGAGAAAGTTTCCGATATGGGAAACGAAGTAAAATCGGTGTTGTCAAGAAGGTTAGCCCAGCTGGCAGATGCTTTAGACTCTAGGGAGGCTGCGGTTATAGTCTCAACTAAACCGGGTCAGAGAATCGGATGGGATAAACTCAAAGGCCTTGAGGAGACTTTGCGTAGATACGATATAAAAACACAGTTTTTGGTTTTCAACGACGTCACTAGAGAAGCTCTTGAGAATTATGGCTGGTTCGACTTATACATCAATACAGCGTGTCCAAGGCTCGCTATAGACGACCCTCATTTATTCCCGGGACCAGTCGTCAACGCCGAAGAGTTTCTAAGCGTATTAAGGAAGGGTCTACAGAATTATGAGCCTGGTCTTGCTCTGCGCTCATGCTTCTCAAACCTTTCGTAAGTGTTCTTTAGTAACGTGGCATCCTCCTCAAGATTAGGACTCTCACAAATGAGAACACCTTTAATCTTAAAATCCCATAAAGTTTTCATGAGTTCTTCATACCTAAGGTCTGAATCTTTCAGGTTAAGATGTTTAACTTCGCCCTTTTCATTATACTGGATTCCCGAGACATGTATGTGCATATTTTCGAGAACCGTGCTACCTAGTGCATTTTCTAATGTTGTAAGTACCGTGCTAAATTCTTCGTAACTGTTAATCAATCCTCCGCTTCGTGCGTGTAGGTGGGCGAAATCCACGACTGGAAGGATCATCTCCAACTCACTGCATAGTTTCAATAATTCATTCAAATCGCCGAACTCCGACGAGGCACCCGTGGTCTCTGGTCGCAGCCAGATCTCTATTCCTTGATCCTGCAACGATTTAACCAATTTGACTAGAACCTCTTTCACCAGGCGGTATACCTTTTCGCTAGATCTACCCATGTAGTAAGCTGCGTGAAAGCACACGCTCCAAGCTCCCGCCATATTCCCGATTACGGCCGACTGATAGATGCGTCGAACACTTGCTTCAACCTTATCTTTATCAGGGGAAGCTAAGTTAATGTAGTAAGGGGCATGTACTGTGAGTGCCACGTCCAGGTTCCTCGCTATAGTTCTAACGTCCCTTGCAGTTGTATCCGTAAGCCCTATCTTCCTTACAAACTCTATCTCCATTGCATCTAAACCTATTGCTTTAACCTCGATTATACCGTGTTTAGTGGTTCTCGACTTAGCTCTATGAGGTATACCAGCGGGACCAAAACGTAACCTATCCGGTTTCCAGAGCATGACTCACTGGAAGGCAAGAGGAAAATAGGTTTAACGTAACCTAGAAAGTAAAATTAGTGCGTCTTTGTATGTAACTCCCTACGATGGGGATCTCTCTGTTGCATTGGGGACAATGGTTGTCCGTGGTAATGACGTATTTTAACACTTGGTATCCGTAGCGTTTTATGAGTAGTTCACCGCATTCGGGGCAATATGTGTTTTCGTACGGATGACCCGGTACGTTGCCTATGTAGGGAAAAAGTATTCCATATTTCTTGGCTTGGTTGTAACACCACTCTAGTTTTTTTATGGGAGTTGGGGGCTCATTGTAGAGATAGGCTGGATAGTATCGAGTAAAGTGAATGGGCGTTTCTGGACCGAGTTCTTTCATGTGGCGTTCAATAGTTTCCGTAATTGTTTCCTCTCTATCAGTAGCTCCAGGAACGACGAGGTAGACTATTTCAACGTGAATTCCTCTGTTTTTTGCCTCACGCGCGTTACGCCATACTACGTTGACATCGGCCTTGTTAAACCGACTATACTCTTCGCTAGCACCCTTGATATCGATCTTAAGCCCATTTAATCCAGCTTTGTGTAATAGTGTCAAAGCCTCAATGGACATGTATCCGTTGCTGACGTATGTACAGTAAAGCCCCATCTCTCTTGCGACTTTAAAAACATCTAAACTATATTCAAACAACATAAGCGGTTCATTGAACGAGACACATACGCCATCATCTTTGTAGAGAGCCTGTGCTACAAGCATATGAGGGGGTATGTAGACACCTGATCGAGGTTCGTCCCTAGAAAGTTGCCAGTTTTGACACCATGGGCAATTGAAATTGCATCCCCACGTGCTGAACGTTAGCGAACTAGAGCCAGGCCAAAAGTGAAAAAATGGTTTTATCTCAATAGGTCTTGACTCTACAGCAGAAAGGTTGCCATAAGTTAAGGTGAAAAGTTTACCGTCGATGTTACAGCGCGCTCTACATAAACCTCTTTCCCCTTTTTCAATTATGCATCGGCGCTCACATAAATAACATCTAACTTTCTCTCCACGCAGTTGATCGTAAAGCTTGGCCTCATGTAAACTCATAGCATAGAAGAATGCATAGAAGAACATAAGTTTAAGTGTTTTCCTCTCCAATTGTCGGTATCAATGCCATGGATCGGTATATCCGAGGCTGCGGATAAAGATAAGGTCCAAGAAGTTCTGGAGAACTTGGGAATACGTATTACCAAGGCAATGGGTATTATAGAGTTAAAAACTTCGAGAGGGTGGCTAAAGTTCACGCTATACGAAGTGGATGGAGATACCGGATATGCTGTAAGATATTTGGCTACATACACGGGTGAGCCAGTTCTCGAAAGTGGTCCTCACCTTGTACTTGGTGAGACAAGTGCCCGTTTATGGGACGAAGGGGCAAGAGTGGTTTTCCCAGATGGTGAGAGCGAGGTATTAGCCGTTTTCACATACGATGGGTTCCTAGATGTAAGGATGCCGTCACCAAATACCAGGGGGTTAAAGGCCACTATGGTTCTTGGTGGTAAAACTTATGAGTTACCTTTAAAAATGTCTGATTTGCTTGAAATATATAGATTAGGTCAAAAAGCTATTGAAAAATTAGAGAAAGCGGCTTCTGTATATGGCTTGGAAAAAATAGTAGATAAAGAAGCTTTAAACGAATTGAAGCGTCGCAGTGTGGAAACACGAGTAGAAGTCGATTACGAAGGTGGGTTTGTGCTGGTACAGGAAGGCACTAAAGCCAGGGTGGTTTCGATAAGGGATTATTTTGTCAGTCTAATATATGGCCTGAAGTATGAAAAAATTAAAGAATTATTAGAGAACGCTCCAGAACGGGTAAAAAAAGAATTATTTTTAACTCTAAAAGAAGAATATGAAGAGTGTAAATCTATAGGCGATGAAAAGACTCTGAAGATTCTCTCTGATATAATGGCTAAGCTTGGATTACAAGTATGAAATTTAACTCTACAAATTTTGGTAAAAATCAAGAGTTAGGTTGGTCTTGGTATTTTCGGGGTCTCTTCTATTGTCTCTGTTAGAACTAGATGTTTTAGCATAGAAGGATCACGTACTTTATAGAGCGTTAACCCATGCGCCTGGGCTACGGTCTCCACGCTCCTTGGATACCTCCACCCCTCGACGTGAAAAACGACTACCTTATGCCCCTTTGAAGCAATATTTTCGAGAAATCTTACAGCTTCCCTTAGATTTTGCCAACCGCAGTCGGTCACTAGTATTACTATCCCCTTTTCATCACTTTCGAGTTCCTTTAATCTTTCAGATATCCCTGAGAGCGGCAAGATAGTTAGTTCTCCTTGTAAAATGGCTAGCACCAACTCTTTCCTTAAGTCGAGCTCGTCCCATCCTACTGAAACATACCTAGTGGAGAAATTTATTACGGATACTTTACCACCCGCTCGTTTTGCACTAAGGTAAGCTGTGAAGGCAGCAATCGTAGCTTCGTCGATTACGGATACCATACTCCTACTCGTATCAAGTACTATCAAAACTGAAGGAGCTTTCTCCTCTACTAAGACCTCGCCGGAGGGGGACGGCATGTTGATACCTTTAAGGGTAGTCTCCTCCGGTATGAGTGGTCCTTCTTCAAATGTGGCTTCAAGATCTAGCTCTTCCAAATCATCTTCTACTGTCCATAGGTCAGTGTACGCGTACACTGCCCAGGTCCCACTTCTCCGCTTGCCTCCACTGTATGTTATCATGAACTCTTCAGCCTTAGCTCTGTACCAAAGGGATTTCCACATTAACTCATCCAATCCACCCAGAATCTTCGCTAGGGGCTTAGATAAACGAGATGGAAGTTCCGGTTCTTCCCCTTCTTCCCGAGGACGAGGAGTAGTTAAAGATTGAATTTTTTCATCTACTCCTTTTTCATCACTACGTGCACGCATTTGCCTTAAAACTTCCTTCAGCTCTTTTTCTGCCCCTTTTAGATTTAAACGTTCTTTTAACCAATGCCGGTAAAGTTCTCTAGCCTCCTCTTTGCTTAATCCGCTCATGGCCTTTCTAGCCTCAGCAGAAAAATCGGCTTCAAGATCCTCTGAAAGAGGGATTCCTTCACCAGCAGTTTGGTTTAGTTTCTTCACTAACTCTAAGAATTGAAGTCTCTTTAAAATAGATGCTATGAATTTAACTTTTGAAATCCATGATCTAGGACTCAAAACGACTTCTGCTATAAGTGAACCGTAGAATATTATATCCCTATCGATATTATGTTTTTTCATGAAATCCTTATAGAAGTGAGTATAAGCAGCGTATCTAACAGCGTCCAGAGCCTTAGGCTTGGACGCAAATTCGTCAACCAAATGAAGCGGTGCATTCATGTATTTAAGAGGTAGGTAGAACAAATCTATCTGAAGGTCAGCGAATAAGCGAACCGCATTGTGAGAATGTGCCCAACTCTTGGTCTCATCATAAGCTGCCCTTGCCAGAGTCTGAACAGTTCGAAGATTGTAGGGACAGTAATGCAGATGGGCTAGATTATGCCTGAAGTACCATAGTATAATCGGACCCCCCTCAGGGTCATAAAGCAAACGGCTAGGTACTTTAATGTGAAATGAACCTTCTTGAACTTTAACCTGTAAAACACCTTCCCCTACATCTATGTTCACTGAAGCCGGTTCAATGAACATTTCAGACCTCGCTCTATCAAAGAGTCTCTTGACTTCATCAACTTGAAGCGGCATCAGGCATCAACCGGGCACGTAATGTTTCTTCGGGCCTTAGAAAACTCTTCTCCAGCCAACCCCCTTCAAGCTTCATAAGTTCCTCAGCAAACACCAAGTCTTCAACAGCTATTTCGCCAGCTAGCTTGTAAAGTTCCCTATTAAAGGATCTGTATAGGTTGTCAAGTATTGCCCATTGCTTCCTCGCGCGGCGTTCCTCATTTAATTCTCTTTGTCTTCTGAGTAATTTAATTAACTCCTCTTGACCTCTATCCTGTCTTACAAGTTCCAGCCTATGCGGAAATACATAGGCGGCGAGCTTATAGACATCATCCTCTGTCGCTTTTCCATCAATCCAAGCTTTTGCCCGAAGCAAGCTGTGTAAGACCAGCGTAGCTCTCTCACTTGGTCCTTCTCGTATACTACTACAAACACCGTGTACAAAATGGCATCCTTCACAAAGGGCTGGAGGCTTTACACGGCTTACATCTCTCCCACGTATGCATGCTTGGAAATCTCTTACGAGAACATTAATTGTAGCTATTAGATCAACGTCAACCTCTACCTCCTTAACTTCTTTCCTGATATCACTTAGTAGATCAAAGTCCATCACTTGAGGCATACTATCAATCAGTGATCCGTAGTCTTCTATCAACTTGTGAAGCCGGAATTTATCACTCAAAGTAAGTGAAGAGAGGTTAACACATATGTCAAACCTATCATAAAAAGGAGGGGGGTGAATGAAAGTTGTCGGATCTGCCGGGTTCTCGTTTGCGAAGAGAACAAAGTCACCTAAGTTGTACCGTTGACCATAAGCCCACACTTCTCCAAACTGAAGAAGATGATAAATGTTCGAAGCCGTATAGGGGTTTAGTCTATTAGCCTCGTCAATACCCTTTCCTTTGGCTTTAACAAAAGCCGACCATATAACGTGCTCCACCCCCTCCCGCTCAAGAGAAGGGATGTGAAGTCTAGCGATGACTTCTCCTCTTTTGATCTCCGAGGCTCCAGATAACACTACATAGTCTTCTCCAAATATTCCTTTAAGGAATAAAAGCATAAGGGTGGACTTTCCTCTTCCCCTCGGCGCGCGAATAAGAGTTGTCGCTCTTTCATGAAACATGTTTAAAACTATTACTTTTACAACTTCATCATTGCCAACAAATCTACTCTTTATCTCATCCTCTAACTTTTTAGCGTAGAGCTGTAGACCTTTCATACTACCTACCTCTCCTCAACCATAGTTAAAACTTTCCCCATTTCTTTGAGTTCAGTGAAGGAAACTTAAAATAAGCATAACTAAACTAGCAACCAGCAAAACTTCAAGAATTCTACTTTTCCATCGAAGACGTTTTACTTCATTTTCTAGTTCATCCAGTCTATACCGCATCTCCCTTATGACCCCCTTTTCAACAAATACGTGCTCGCTAGGCTCTCCGCGTAGAAGCAGTAAATCGAGAAAATCTGTCGGTAAATGGTATCTCCTATCCCTTTGCTGTTCTTCTATTATAAATGTGGTTGACCCAATTTTTCTTGCTTTAACTTTGCCAGTTTCCCTCTTCAGGAACTCGCTAAATGGATCCACAACCTTATCTTCAGCATGAATTTAAATACTTGGCTGATAAGCGTCAGATACTCAAGTGCACCTATATTGGTTAAAATTTTCATATTTAATTTAAAAATAAATTTACTTAGTTGAATAAATAATTAAAATAATTATTAACTAATTAAATATATTTCTGGTAAAATCTAAGAGCTACGCTTGGAAACATTTTTACTGATATGAAAGAACACCTGTTGTGGAGCGTCTAGTGGCAATTGCATTGACATGCTATGTGGCAAACGCGATGCCGGTTTTAGTAGCCAAGATCATAAAACATAGACACCCAATCGACTTCGGGCGTTACCTATCTAACGGACACAGAGTATTGGGAGACGGAAAAAGCATAGAAGGTTTTATTTCAGGTGTAATAGCGGGAGTTTGTGTTGGTTACTTAGCTGAACTGAAGGGAATCCTTATGATTACTGAGGCTTTTGTCTTATCTCTAGGTGCAATGACCGGCGATGTAATGGGTTCTTTTATAAAGAGGAGGATTGGGTTGAAAAGCGGCGACCCCGCCCCCCTCCTCGATCAACTGTGCTTCATACTGACTGCTCTGGCTTTTTATCAAGTAGTCTTCGGTGGAGTTGACTCGTTTACCTTTATTGTTTTGCTCGTCATCACGCCTCCTTTACACTTAGCCACCAACTACCTGGCTTTTAAGCTGAGACTAAAAGATAAACCTTGGTAGTGTGGAATAATAAAAATGAGACAGGGGTTGTATTCATAACGATTAAATATATATTCCGTTGATGAATTACATCGCCGATATGTCTGGCGAACTTCAAGTTTTCAGGACGACGCTTACACCGACTGTAAGGGGGGCTATTAGCAAGCTGCGTAGATGGTTTTATGCATCTCTTCACTCGAAGATTAAAGGCGATGCTAGAGAAATCTCAAAAGGGAACTGGACAAAGTTGGCGCAAATGCTCGTAGAGAAATCGAGTGAAAAGGGGGTATCCGATAAAGCAGGCCGAGTAATTCTTTATTATTATTTAAGAGATGGAGTTTTTACTCCTGTTAGAGCTGAAATAGAAATCTTTGAAATTAAACCTTTAGGAAAGATAGATATCACTTTTGCTTCTGAAACTTAGATAATACAACGTGTATTACTGCCATTATGTAGAGTGCAACTATGGCTATGATAGCGTTTGTTGTATATGCCTGAAGATCTCCTGAACAAATCCTCAATTCATAGCACGCTATTTGCGATAAACTGTAGACAGCTAGTATTAATAGCAATATTATGATGGAACCGATAATTGCTCTGTTAACGCTAACTTTAACCACACGGATGGTCCTGGACAACATGTTTTATATTTTTGCTAATAGACGCTAGGAGTGGGGAGTAAGCTCTTGCAGACACGTGGTAGTATCAGCGAGATCGATGTGTTTAAGCGTGCCTTATTGGCAGGTGTTAGCCCCTTCAATACTTTTGCCGAAATAGTTAGAAAACCAGATACTTTCGGCCCCCTTCTTTGTATGGTCTTGTTAACAGTAGCGCATATTATAGGAAATAGCCTTATTTTGGCCAAAATTTTCATTTATAATGCTAAAGGACAAATTATTACTCCAAATATAGTTGAGTCTGATAACAATTTGCGGGTAATTGCCGTGAACGCGACTGCCTTCAGAAAGGTAGGTCCCCCTACCGATGAACACTACGCGGTTTTGAATGTACTCGCTATAGGCTTCAGTATCCTCACGTGGATAAGCTGGAGTGTATCACTGTGGATTTCGCTTAAGTTAATCGGCGGTTCCACAGAGATGCTGGGACTGGTTTCTGGTTACATACTTAGTGCAAAATTTTATGAGACTATCACGAAGACAACTCTTATCTCATTATTTTTAAGGAATATTAATAAAATAGAACTATTTATATCTCAAGATTTGCAAAAAGTAACTAATTTATTAAACTTAGCATCTATAGCTTTATCTCAATCAGATGTAGTTCAGAAAGTTCTCATGGCGCACACTGCTTTCTTCGTAGTGTGGAGCATAATAGTTTCTGTCGCCGCTATAGGTCAAGCGGGTTTCGTTACGACAAAAAAGGCAATAATAGGAGGTATCGTAGGATACTTAATATCATCTTTTCTTCAAAGCATGACTTTCTCGTTGTTAACTTTCATTTTTTAATATTAGAAAAAGCACGAGTTATAAGCATATCCAGTCACAGAAGTAAAGTTTTTTTAACAAGGTCTGTATATTAGAGGTGATGTCTGGCAAGTCTAGAGTAGTATTAGATAATGTTGACAAAGGATTGCTCAGGATACTCCAAGACAATGCTAAAACACCTTACTCTAAAATATCGAGAGAGCTTGGAATCAGTGAAGCAACCGTTCATTTAAGAATAAGAAAACTAATTAAACAAGGTGTAGTTAAAAGGTTTCAAGCAATTTTAGATCCAGAGAAAATCGGAAAAGATGTAGTCGCAATTGTTGCCCTATCGGCAGATCCTAGAAAGTACGATGAAGTATTGGAGAAACTAAAAGCTATGCCGGATGTCTATGATATCTACGACGTAACCGGAGAATACTATACTATCTTAAAAATTCGAGTAGGAAGCAGGGAGGAGTTAACAACGGTTTTAGACGAAATAGGTCGAATCGAGGGTGTTGAATCAACCAGAACCATGTTCGTGCTACGGATCGTTAAGGAAGAATCTAGATTAAAGATAGAGTAGTGTGAATATAGAAGAAATCTGGCCCTATAAGGTATGGAGGTACGGACAGTTCGAGATAGCCAGGAGAACGTATGAAACTATTATCCGCGGTGAGCACCTGTTAATAAACTATCCAACGGGAGCCGGAAAGACGGCCGCAGTCCTGGCAGGGGCTATTCCAGCTTCAATTTCTGAGAAAGTGAGAATAATATTCTTAGTGCGTACCAAGACACAGTTTCAAGCACCCCTAAGAGAATTGCGGCTAATGACGCGACGCTATGCACTAAATGCTGTCTTTCTAAGAAGTAAAAGAGATTTGTGCTTAATCAAGGGTGTGCGTTTGCTACCCTATGATGAGTTTATCAGGTTCTGTAGCGAACTTACGTCCAACGATCTATGTCCATACTACCGTGCAGCCAAACGCGCAGAAATCGAAACAACGGGTATTTTTAGTTTCAAGGAAGTATTTGCGAAGTCCGTCGAGGTGGGAGCATGTCCCTACGAGGTAGCCCGAGCCTCCCTGAGAAATTCTCAAATAATTGTAGCAGCTTACAACTATATATTCGATCAAGATCTAAGAAGAATCTTTTTGGCTGACGCGTGTTTGAAATTGGAAGATGCCGTACTGGTTATAGACGAAGCTCACAATATACCTTATTCGTTGGTGAATCTATTAAGCAGACAGATAAGCGAGAAGGTTGTCAAGGCAGCTAGGCGCGAAGCTAGGCGTTTCCTACCAGAGCCGTATAGGAGCTCCCTGGAAGAAGAACTGTCTACTCTTCTCGCGTGGTTCAGGAGGCTTAGAACACTGGTTGCTAAGAATGGGGGAGAACTCGAAATAGAGTTTTCAGACATCATCGCAGTCGCGTTCGATGCTATTGCGATGATGGAAGTTGTTTCACTAATTGAACGTCGCTTAAATCATGTAAGTTACCTACGTAGCGTGGTCTCATTTTTATCGTTGTTAAGTGAACATAGAGTGGGTTATTCTATAGTCGCTTCCATGGATGAAGGTGAACTTACCCTCAAGCATCTCTGTATCCACCCCGCGAAAGAGGTATCCCCGGTTTTTGCAAAGGCAAAAAGCGTCATTCTAATGAGTGGAACCCTGCCGCCAAGGGATTATCTAGTCAGCATGGTTGGACTTGAAGATGAAAGGGTCAATGAAGTTAGATTCCAAATGGCTTGGGCGTCTAATGTATATGCTACAGTCCTCTCTGGCATATCGTCAAGATATCTTGAACGGTCAAGTGCCATGTACAGAAGCATGGGAAGAATAATCGATGAGCTTTACCAGAATCTAAAATATGGAGTAGCTCTCGTAGTCGTACCATCCTACAACATGGCTAAAACACTGAGAGCATATCTCTGTTCAGAGCCTATATTCGTTGAAAAAGAAACGACAAAGTTGAACGATGTTTTAGCAGCCGTGAAAGGAAACGAAAAGCTTCTGATTATTTGTGCGGCGTGGGGCAAGCTCGTAGAAGGGGTAGAGTTAAAGTTGAATAATAGTAGTCTAGTTAAACTAGTTGTAATTGCTGGTTTGCCCGTTCCTCAACCAAGCATTATAAATAAAAAGCTTGCCGAGATGGCTAAGTACAGGCTGGGAGATAGCGAAACAGCGTGGAGACTAGTTTTCATGGTTCCGGCTGCCGTAAAGGTAGCTCAAGCAATAGGAAGAGGGATTCGATCCGAGCTCGATAAAGTTGCCGTAGCCATACTCGACGAGAGAGCGTTGGAAAACCCCGTTAAGGAATATCTTGAGGGAATAGGCTATAGGCTGGAAATGGCATCTACTCCCTCTGAACTGGTCGAGAAAAACAGAGCTTTCATAAACCAACTTATAAAAAGCTAATAATTTAGAGGTTAATGCTAAGCCTTGAGTTGATCGTATATGATGCATAAATAGTAATTTTATCATGTTTATCGCTAATCTTCTTCATATAACTAGCCATTAACAAAAACTTTATATATATTGCTCGATCATTAATAATGGTGAAAATATGCCTAGGCCAAGGAGTCCCCAGGTAATAGAGAGAGCTGTTAGAGTGTATAAAGTTATTGAAGAACAAGGCGGTAGAATATCTACTCCTGACCTACTGAAAATCGTATTAGATAAACACATAGCCGACAGCTATTCACTTCTACATCACACACTAATGGTTCTAGAAAACTCTGGCTTCATAAAGCATGAACGAGTAAAGGGTAGGGCTGAGTGGTACATTGCAAAAAAGGCCCTAGAGGAAGAGCTCAGACAAGCACTAAGCCCAAGTAGATAAAATAATGTGGATGTATCTATGGAACTTCAATGTTAGCATGCCTGCTCTTTAAATAATCCTCGTTCAGACGAAGCCTGTGCATAAGTGCTACTACTACACCGTCGAAAAAGACCATAGCCGCGTCCTCGAAAAGGGTACCTAAGGGAGCTAGTGGTTCATAAATTCCTAAAACCTGCCTGGCGAAATAATCTATTTCTTTTGATATCTTTGTTCTACCTGGAACAATTACTACGTGGTCGCTCACATTAGTGAGTGGTGAAGTTGGAAACGATGTAACTGCTACTACTCGCGCGCCCATTTTCTTAGCCGCTTCAGCAACGCTAATTACTATCTGTGTAGTACCAGATCCAGAGATAGCGATCACTATATCTCCCTCCGAAACCGCGGGGGTTATCGTTTCACCCATTACATAGACATTAAAGCCTAAGTGCATCAACCTCATGGCAAAAGCTTTGCCAACCAGTCCTGAGCGACCAGCACCTACGACCATTACTTTCTTCTCTTTATCCCTCGCCTCAAGGAGTAAGTCAAGAAACTTTAATATCTGCTGCCTATCAATCGCCCTCGCTACCTTAAGAATCTGCTCAGCTATCTCTAGCATGGTGCTAATGAGTACATCGACATGAGCCTCTATCACTGGATTCCCTAAAATTGAGTCTTTAAAACAATTTAGGCGAGACGCGGTATACTCCTCTCTCGCTCAACACCTTCCTTTGTTAATCTTAGGCGACCGAGCATAAGCAGACGCACGTCATCCAAGTTGTATGGGGTCCTCAACTTGACAACTCTTTCTTCCAGATTTAATTCTTCTAGAATTCCTACTCCAACATGCTCTAACCGTTCATTAATCAGTCCAACAAGAAATCCATGTAACTCATTTAAGCAGGTAATGTATACATTTTTGCTGACGAGCTTGGAAAGCTGCTCACGTGCCTCTTCTATCTTTTTACAATCTCTTTCATCTTTGACAACAACTATGATAGAATTTCCACAGTTTTCCACGTATATATTTAAACCCAAAATGGAGGATAAAGTATTACTCATTTTAGGATCGGGTTGTCCGTTAAAAGAGTATACGCCCCAAAACTTCACTTTATCCAGTTCAATCATTTTTACAGAGGATTTCTGAAGAAGACTTAAATAAGAAAGCTCTCGTCTAAGCTTCCTCAGTTCTCGTTCTTTACCTTTAGAAGCTGGAGGTGTCGGGACTCTAACGACTGTGATTTTGGTCTTCTCGAAAATTTTAGCTATAGGTTCTGACGCGCCTCCCCCCTCCATTATAACAAGAGTATCAGTGTCTACCGCTTCTACGAGTTTAGCCTTATATTGTAGGGCGCGTCTATTGTTGATCCATCCATCAGTGTTCACAATAATCAAATCTTTATCACAAGCCAATTTTACGAGTTTAACTATACCCACTATGATCGAATCTTCAAGCCCGAGTGGAGAGTTTGAACCAACGAAGTAAATTGACACCGGGTCTAACTCTCCAAGCCAGGAAACAGGTTTTTGGGGAAATGCAAGAGCAATGGTTCCAGGCAGACCTACGTCGTTCTGCCCGACGTCTGCGTCGATTAATGCTACGCTAAACCCCTTCCGTAAGGCTGTGTTAAGCAAAAACGTGGAAAACGTACTTTTCCCGCTATCGGTCTCCCCGACTATCACGATTCTACTCGGCTTTACAATCTCATCTGTCATTTTCTTCCATATATCAATAACTTCTTCCTCAGGCTTAGCCTCGACAATAATACCACCAACAATATCAACTATACAGGAAGAGTCTACCTTCAAACATATAACGATACCTCGCGGTACAATCAACTCATCTTTTTCACCAAAGAATCTACCCAGCGCATAAAAACCCCCGCTCTTGACTACTAACTTAGCTGGACCCTCGATCCTATACAAGCCGTCTCTAAACTGCTTTCGTACTGCATGCACAATGGAAACATTCGAGTAATACTATAAACTTAGCCCGGGGTTTCCTTCAGCGAAAATTTAAAACCTGAAAAGTCGAAACATCCTTGCCCCGGTAGCTCAGCCGGTAGAGCACCGCTCTGGTAAGGTCTTAAAATAAACCCAAAGAGGCGGTGGACCCGGGTTCAAATCCCGGCCGGGGCTCTTTAATTTTAGATATATTCATTTTAATTTAAATATAACAATTGGTTATTCTTTTATAAAATCTAAAATTAATCTAAAATTTACCTATTTTCATAATAGTTCAGTGAAAGTAACTGTAGTAGCAATATTTGTTTCAAGGAATCTCTTGTTTTTCGCAGTAAACGAATGGCGAATGTAATTTTATTTTAATATTATACAAGTTAATTTTAATAATAAAACAGTAAAAATATTCATATGTTAACGGTAATACCATTTTATTATCCTGATAATATGAAAAAATTTTAAACTTTTTGATTAAAGGAAAACACTGAGATATTTTTATCTCTTCATCTCAACGGAAGGTATAAATGAATATGGGAAATAATTCTTTGTGAAAATTGTGGCGGGCCCGCCGGGATTTGAACCCGGGTTATCCGTGCGTTTTCTCGCACTCCGGCTTAGAAGGCTTGCGCACCGGTATAGTTCGACGCCTTTCCATGCTAGGCCACGGGCCCCTATTTCGCTTGCTTTTCATGGTTATTTAAGCTTTCATCAAACAGGGGTCAATACTAAGTAATGTTTGCTCTACATTGGTCTTTTGTTTAGTTTGCTGACACCTGGTTTTCCTATGTAAAATAACATAACATCTATGTTTTTATTAAGGTTACTCTGTCGTTATTGTTTTCCTAGCTCATTTGGTTGTCAGTACAGTCCAATCATCTTGTGGCAAAAGTTTAACATTCTTCCCCTATCCCTGAGGTATACAATGCATAGCTCGTTTCGTTGACAGGGAAGTACTCTGGAGGCTTTCGTTAAATTGAAGACGGCGTTTTAGACAATTAAAGAGAGCATGCTATTTAAGTTTCTGTGACAGGAGGTAAAGGGGGTTAATGATGGATGGTTATAGTGCCCACGCAATCCTCGTAGAGAAGATATCTGATGCAATTCAAGAAGTAATTAAGGACCATAAGGTGGAGTATGGGTCTATAGTGGAACGTGCACCACCGGATAAAGGGGATTTGACCATAAACGCTATCAGAATTGCACGAAGTGATGAAGCGGCTATAAAATTGGCTGAGAAAATTGCTAACGTGTTAACTACACGCGTTGATCTAATTGGAAAAGTATATATTGAGAATAATTACGTAAATATCAAGGTAGACCCATATAAATATGGTGTAATAGTATGGAATATAGTTTCTAATCAGAAGGAAAACTATGGGTTTAATCCTCATCCTCAACCAAAAAACATAATTGTAGAACATACGAGCGCTAATCCTGTTCATCCGTTACATATAGGACATTTACGCAATTGTGTGATTGGTGACGCTTTAGCTCGAATCCTCAAAGCTAGAGGGCACAAAGTTAACACGCATTTTTACGTTGACGACGTAGGGCTTCAAATGGCCTACGCCGCCTACGGATTTGAAAAGGCGGCTATGCTCCAGAAGGACATAAAGCCGGATCACTATGTCGGATTGTTGTATGCTGCGACTAACGCTGTTGTTAACGTGTATTTATTACGTAAAGAAAGGGAAAAGGCTAACCCTGAGGAGCGTGCTAGGATAGATAAGGAACTTTCTGAATGGCTTTGGGTTTCCAAGGAACTTATGGAGAAAGATGAGGAAATCTTCACCGTAATTGCTAATGCGGCTATGCATGAAGATCCTTACGCCCGTATTTGTGATATTAATAGAGCTTATGAAGCTGGAGAAGAGTGGGCTGTAGCTCTAGTTCGGAGAGTGGCCAATTTGTGTATCGACGGTTTCAAGAAAACATTAGAGAGACTAGGCATATCCTTTGACAGTTGGGATTGGGAAAGCGAAGTAACAACTTGGAACGGTCTTGTTACAGAAGTTTTAAGAGGCTTAAGACAATCGGGTCTTGTAATTGAAAAGCAGGGAGCTTTAATCTTCGAGGCGGATAAGCTGGCTGAGTCTCATGAAATTAGACAAAAGCTTGGCTTACCTAGGAATTACGGGATTTCACGTCTTACGCTTGTTAGATCCGACGGTACGACGTTATACCCTACGAGGGATATAGCTTACACTCTTTATAAGTTTCAGACCGGAGCAGATAAGGTCATTAATGTAGTCGGCGCGCAACAAGCATTAGAGCAAATACAGGTAAGACTGGCGCTTTATGCGTTAGGTAAAGCTAAAGAAGCGGAAAACACTATTCACTTCGCTTATGAGATGGTGACGCTTCCAGGAGTTAAAATGTCCGGAAGAAGAGGAAGGTACGTGAGCGCTGATGAGCTCCTAGATGAAGCGGTTAAGAGAGCTGGAGAAGAGCTTGTAAAGCGTGGACTAGAGCTTGCAGAAAACAGGGATGTAGCAGAAAAGGTTGGTCTAGGAGCTGTTAAATTTGCCCTCCTCAGTATTTCTCCTTCACGCCCTCTAATGTTCTCTTGGGATAAGGTACTTGATTTTGATAAAAATAGCGGTCCCTTTGTTCAGTACGCATACGTTAGGGCGAGATCGGTTCTCCGTAAAGCTGGTTCGTTAAAACCACTTGTTACAGAAGGAGCTTTTGGGGAAGACGAGAGAAAAATAGTTTTTCTGGTAGGCTATTTTCCTGAAGTGGTGGCTAAATCAGCTGATGAGCTCAAAGTTGAGCTTATTCCCCAATATCTTAACGAGCTAGCACTTGCTTTCAATAAGTACTACGATGAAGTACCGATACTTAAGGCTGAGACTTTAGAAAAGGTTCAAGCTAGGTTGGCTTTAACCTTGATGGTCGCAGTAACGCTGGAAAATGGAATGAAGCTTATTGGCATTGAACCGCCGCATAGAATGTAGATCTTTCTTTCTAAACTGAACGGTTTGGAGAGAAATGAAGCCGGGGCCGGGATTTGAACCCGGGTAAAATCGGGTTACTACGCCCTAACGACACCACTGCAGCCCGACGCCTTAGACCACTCGGCCACCCCGGCGTCTGTAAACTTTATCGAGAGGGTTATATTAAGCTAATGGGAGGGTTGATCCAGTGTACCCCAAGCGTCGAAGGGTAAAGGATTTAGCTAGACAGAGAATAAGTATTCTTCTCAGGCTTGCAGATACAACGGTAAGAAAGGACGAGAATCTCGCTAAAAGGTATGTAGAGCTGGCTTTCTCGATAGCAGCCAAGGCCCGCTTTCACGTACCTCGTTATGTCAAACGTAAGTATTGTAGGAAGTGTAAGATCCCACTCTTACCGGGATTTACCGCACGTGTACGAATAAAAAGGGGTTGTGGGGGAAGACATCTTACGGTTACATGTCTGCGATGTGGTTTTACCCGGAGATATCCTATTAATCCTAGTAAGTGAGATGCGCGGGGAAGTACATTAACTTGAGAGTTTATGAATAAGAAGTTTCTAGGCTCGTTCGATGAAAGACTTTTGGCGGGCCCGCCGGGACTTGAACCCGGGTTATCCGTGCGTTTTTCTCGCACTCCGGCTCCGCAGGCCGACGCCTTTCCATGCTAGGCCACGGGCCCGTCAGCTACGGTAAATGGATGAAGGGTTGCGCATTTTATTTTTTCTGGTCGGACGTAAGCTCATCGCCAACGGCTAAAGATTACTTTATTAAATTGAAAAATTAAATAAACTTTTATTCAATCGAAAAACTAAAAGGTAGATCTACATGGCGCCGGGGCCGGGATTTGAACCCGGGCGGCCTAATCGGCCAACGGGTTAGCAACCCTTAGCGCACTTATCGATGTGTCGCCCTGGACCAGGCTAGGCGACCCCGGCTCACGTGGATTGTTTGGGCCAGCACTTAAATTCTTCGTTCCAGACTGTCCGGAAATCTTCTTAGAGTCAACATACAAACTTTTATGTTGGTATTCCCTCCGGGTTTCTTGTATGAGCTACTATGTGTCAGTACCTTTCGTGCCAACTCCTGTCGAGGTAGTGAGAGAAATGTTAAGGCTTGCCTCCCTTAAACCAGGGGAGTTGCTTTTAGATCTGGGGTGTGGCGACGGGAGGGTATTGGTAATAGCAGCAAAAGAGTTCGGCGCAAGGGCTATCGGTATCGAGATAAGAAATGATCTAGCTAATAAGGCCGCATATAATGTCACAAAAGAAGGTGTGAAGAACGATGTATTGATTATAAACGGTAACTTCTTTGAGTTAAAACTGCCGCCGGCAGATGTAATTTTCATGTATCTGCTAACATCTGTTAACGAGCGTCTACGTCCCAAGCTAGAGAGGGAGATAAAACCAGGAGCAAGAATAATATCACATGACTTCGAAATCTCCGGATGGGTACCTAAGCGTAAGGTGGAATTCAGGGACGGAGGAAGGTCCCATACGTTGTACCTTTACGTGAGGGAATAAATGTGCAACTGAGTCGAGAGGCCGTTTTAGGGGAGCGAGTCGAAGATGTAAGCACTAAGAAAATTTTAGAAATTGCTCCGCTAGCTACCAAGCTGGTG
>JANXEW010000011.1:0-12536 GCA_025057995.1 Thermofilaceae archaeon
CAATTTAAGTTCAGTCAATTCTGTTGTAATTTTTTCTTCAATATTTCTTATTCTAATTTCTAAGCTATATATTAGAATATTCATATCATTTATTTTATTTTTTAATTGATATATTTCGTCTGTCAAAATTTTCATATTTTCTAAAATTTCTATACTTTTTTCTTTATTTTCTAGTTTCGATGAATAAACTTCTTGAGTTAAACTATCTAAGACTACTGAAAAGTTAGCTAATCTTTTGTTTACGTCACTCAGTTCTAAATCTAGAATTGACTTAAGATTGCTTTCCAACTTTGTCAGGAAGTTTTCTAGTGTATGTGAAAGGTTCTCATATTGGTTAATAATTTTGACATGAGTATTATCTATTATCTTTTTATTTTCTTCTAATAATTTGGTTAATTTAGAGCTTTCTTGTTTTATAATTTCCATTTGTTTAGTTAAATCTTCTAGATGTAATTTTAAACCTCTAATACCATCACTTAACCTTTTAACACCTATCGTTAACGCTGGCAGTATCTCTTCTTCGAGCTCTACGTACTCTATTTCACTCACGCGTTATAAGCTAAAAGAGGGTATTATATTTTAAACGTTAACGGCAACTGAAACATAAATGTTAATCAATCAAATAAATCTTCTGACAGACCTCCCTCTATATCTTTTCCGAACTTTACTGCTAGTATAGCTAAAAAAACGGCGATAACTGTCACTATTATCCCTATAGTTGTAAAAAGGCTACGGGATTGGGGAGTTGGTGCTTGCCACGGATACCCGCCGATAATTAGTTTTCCATCACCTATATCTATGGGTGGCAACGGAATCCAGTATATTACTACGGCAAAAACCAATAGTAACACGACAATTACCGTTGTGGTACGCATGCGATCACCCTTAAAGGGTCAGCTCGTCGCGAGGCGTTCATAGCTCACACACCCTGGGACGGCTTCCTCATCCCTAGAGAGTAGATGAGGAGGTGCTATTAAGGGTTATGGCGTTCATAACTGTAGCACGAGTTACTTTCGGTAAACTATCTAACACCGGTAGGGTTTTTCCACTATACAGTTTTCTCAAACCAACCATGTGTAGCGTCTTTATTGATCGGGAAAAACTGTCAAGTAGATACGTTCCCCCGAAGCTTCCGCACAGGGATATCCAGCTGGAGACTTTAAGAAGCTTGGTGGATGACGTGATACAAGGGGATACTCTTACGCCCCGTACTGTCGTGCTGGTAGGTTCCACTGGCACTGGGAAGACGTCTAGCGTATTGCTCGTTAACAAGGTTCTTGAAAGTAAGCATAAGCATATTTTCTCTTACCTGAATATGAGGATGGAGGGGGAAACCCCTTTTCAGATTTTTTCTTCACTATACGAGAAAACCATAGGGGTTCCGGCGCCACGTAACCTCAGCGCGCTCGAGCTACTGAAGGAGACTTTGGACTCGATCAGGAAAAGTGGGGTGCCAACGTTTCTTGTCTTTGATGAAGTTGAATTTCACGCACGAAGTTCGCTCCGTAGTGTCCTTTACACGTTAACAAGATTAAACGAGATTTCACCTTTTCCCCTACAGGCGGTGGTGGTTTTCATAGCGAGAGGATTGGATTGGTTGAAACTACTTGATCCAGCCGAGAGAAGCTCGCTTGGCAACATAGTGGTCAAGTACCCTCCTTACTCCCGTGAACAGTTGTTCGATATACTCTCGTACAGGGCATCGGAGGCTTTTCGGAGCGGGGCGGTCAGCGAAAGTGTTCTTAAGTGGTTGGCTGACTATACCTTCACATATATGAACGGCGACGTCCGCAGAGCTCTTGACACGCTCTTTCATGCCGGCGTTCTAGCGGATCAGAAGAGAGCGGATAGAGTGACGTTAAGTGATGTAGTTGAAGCGTTACGAAACATAGAGACGTTCATAGCACCAGCCGATGTTGGCAACCTTACGATCTATGAAAAGCTTCTACTCTTTACGGTTTTACGTCTTGCTGAAAACAAACCTTACGTGAAAATGAGTGAACTACGAGATGAATTTGCCTTGATTATAGAACAATTTGATCTTGAGCCGGTGACTATTGAGGAATTTGAGGATTTAGTTCAGAATCTAGCTGATATGGGAGCTCTTTTAGCCGAGGGACCTGCTAGGATAGCGCCAGCCCCTTCCCTTAATATTGAAGTGTTAAAACAATCATTAAAAATTGAAGAAGAAAGGTGAGAGTAGTTACAACAGTAAGGATTCGGATCGATACCCTTATTTACATTGTGGATCATCGGAAGACTGCCTGATTTAAGGGGTCGCGTTGGTGGTATAGTGATTCTGGTTGACTATAGAGAAAAAGGGAGCGGAGTTGTCGAAAAACTAGAAGAGCTCGGGGTACAGTTAAATTTCAGTACACTGGATGTAGGAGATTATATTATAGAAGATATTTGTATAGAGAGAAAAAGTTGTACCGATTTCATAGCTTCGATACTTGATAAACGCCTCTTTGAACAAGTTCGCTACATGGCTCAAGCGTATTCGAAAATAGTAATAATAATCGAAGGGAGGTTATCCGATGCCTTAAAACATCGCAGGATTAGTTACCCTCAAGTGTATGGAGCCGTAGCGGCTTTACTAGAGAACGAAGCAACCCTACTACGAACAGAAGACCAGAAAGAAACAGCATACGCTATCTACTATCTTTACAAGCGTAGGGTTGAACAAAGGAAGAAAAATTACCTTCAACCTGTTAAAGTGAAAATACAAAAGAGCAATAAAAGTATAGAGAACGTTCAACTCAACATGCTGGCATCTATACCTGGCATAAGCAGAGAAATGGCCCACAGGATTCTAATATACTTCAAGACTCCTCGTCGCTTTTTCAAAGCATCACCAGAAGAGCTTAGGAGAGTAGAAGGACTTGGAGCTTCAAGGATAACCAGAATAGTAGAAGCTTTGGACACCATCTACTTTCCAGCGATGCTAATGGATAGCGACGACGGAAATGGCAACTAGCGTTAACAGTAACGTATATACCGTTGGAGAAGACACTGTGTTTCTCCTGAAGGGAGTTCTGTACCTGCTACCGGTTGAAGGCTCTGTCTGCGAAATAGGGTGTGGCTCTGGACTCATAACGGAAGAATTAGCATCGCATTGCATAGAAGTCGTGGCTACAGATGTTACATTCAATGCCACTAACATTGCCTGGAAACGGATTAAAAGAGGCGGCTTAGCTGAACACGTTCACATAATATGCTGTGACAGGCTGGAAGCCTTGAGAGAGGGGGAGATTTTTACTTTAATCACCTTTAACCCGCCGTATTTGCCAAGCGAAGACAGGGATTTTCAATACTCTGGAGGGCCTACGGGCATAGAAACCCCTCTGCTTTTCGTTTTCTCCGCTTTAAGACGCCTAAGAATAAACGGGATCCTCCTGTTCCTTTTAAGTAGCCTTTCCTCTTGGAAAAAAGCGCTTCACATAACGCGGCTCCTCGGCTTACTTCCTAGCATAATAGGGGTAAAGAAAATAGGGTTGTACGAGGAACTTCTGCTTATAGCCGCAGCTTATCCTAGGTTGAGCTAGAAATAGCAATTTTAACATAATAACCATCCAGATCCCACTCTTGTACAAAATCTCCCGCTACCTCATCCTCCCTGTCCACCAACGTTATGCTCCGAGCCCTCGTTTCACCTGCAACATAGCTAAGCCTGCTCTCTATAACTCGCTTAAGCTCAGGCGACGCGTAAATCGACACTTGTATGAATGAGTCCACCGGTAGCTTAGCTAGCTTTCTCATAAATTGAACTCTTCTCACAACATCCCGAGTTAGACCCTCCGCTAGCTCTTCTTCACCTACCTTAGCTTCTAGAACCACACATCCACCGTCAAAGTACTCTATTACGTATCCCTCAATCGTGCTCTCTTCAAACCTAACCATTGAGCTTGTGATCCTGTATCTCTCGCCATCATGTGCAGTTACATACGCTTCACCTTTCTCCTTCAACTCGGATCTGAGTTGTAAAGCGTCCAGATGACTTAACGCTTCTACAACTTTTGGAGTTGTGGAACGGAATACGGGCCCTAAAGCTTCATATACTGGTTTAGCTTCTAACTTTATAAACTTTGAAATCTGAGGCGAAGGTAGTATATAGACCTCTCTTACGTTAGCTTGAGAAATTAACAGGTTCTTTAATTCTTCAACAGCTTTAGATATGGTGGGATCATCGGTCATCACATAAAGTCGAGGTAATGGGACTCTAAGTTTCACTCCGACCCTCATCCTTGCTGCAGCCGATCGTTCAATTAAGCGTCTTACAATATCCATTTGACGTTCAAGCTCCTCGTTTACGAACTCTTCTCTTGGCTTAGGCCATGGTAGCATATGAACTGTCTCAGGATCATCCTCAACTCTGAAAGACCTCAGGTAGATGTACTCCGTAGCGAAGGGGAGGAACGGTGCAGCTAACAGCAGAAACTTCCTGAGCACGTAATATAAAACGGCGTAAGCACTCAGTTTTTCATGAACGTTTTCTTCAATCCACACTCTAGGTCTTATCAACCTTATATACCACCTACTAACATCATCGACTATAAAGTCTCGTAAGGCCCTTGCAGCCCTGTGGATCTCATAGTTGTCCAACCATCTACTCACTTCAACCGTTAGCCTCTCTGTTTTAGATAGAAGCCATCTATCCTCCGACCTTAACTCACTAATGTATTTTTCAAGAGGATGCTCCGCCGGATTGAATCGATCTATGCTCATGTAGGTGGTTACGAAAACGTAGACGTTCCAAAAAATATTGAGGTCGTCAAAGACTTCTGCTAATCCTCTCCATGAGAAACGTAGGTCCTCCCATACGGTATTCCTCAAGACGTACCATCTTAAAACATCCCTTCCCCCCTTCTCGAAATCCAAGACTTGACTTGGAGCCACGTAATTTCCAAGGGACTTGTGCATCTCTCTCCCCTTCTCGTCAAGGACGAAGCCATGCATAACGACGTTCGTGTAAGGTGCAGCTCCAAAAGCTATCAAACCGCACCTCATCATGGAGAAGAACCAACCAGCAATCTGATCATGGCCTTCAACAACAACGTCGACTGGTCTAACGAGTTCATAAGTTAAAGAGTCGAGAGGGTAACCCAATGATGCGTAGAAAGCGACACCAGAGTCAAGCCAGACGTCTAACACATCCTCGACTCTACTCATCAAACCTCCGCAGCTGTTGCATTTAATGATAACTCTATCAATCCAAGGCCTGTGTAAAGTTTTAAGTTCAAGCTTAGTTCCGGCGAGGCTTTCCAACTCTTTAAGAGAACCTACGATAACCCTCTCTCCGCATTTTTCACAAATCCAGATAGGAGCCGGAGTACCCCAATACCTTTGCCTCGATATTAGCCAATCCCTCAAATTTTCAATCCATCCACGGAAGCGGGCAGAGCCAGCCCACTGGGGTATCCAGTTGACACGTTCAGCTTCTCTGAGAAACTTCTCCTTCATATGAGACACGCGAATATACCATTGAGATGTAGCTCTCAAGAGAAGCGGAGTTTTACAACGCCAACACACTGGGTATCTATGTGTTATTTTACCCGCATGGAAGAGAGAACCCCTCGCCTTTAAGTCTTCGACGATTTCCCAATTTGCCTCTCTAGCTGGTTTGCCTGCATACTTTCCAGCTTCCTGTGTAAAAACCCCCCTGTCGTCTACCGGCGCCAAAACACGTAAACCATGAGCTTTCCCCACCTCAAAATCTTCCTCTCCGTGACCAGGTGCGCAATGAACTAAGCCTGTACCTTCATCCGAGCTTACGAACTCATCCGATAGAACTATACGATGTCTGATTTCTTTATGGATGGGTATTTCGTCTGTTAAAGGATGTACATACTCTAATCCTTCCAATTCTGAACCCTTGACCTCTTTCAAAACCTTGTACTGAGAGATCCCGGCCTCATTCATTACAGCTTCTAGCCTCGAGGATGCTATGAAGAATTTCTCGCCTTCTACTTCAACCCATGCGTATTTTAAATCCGGATGCACCATGACTGCAACGTTGGCCGGCAAGGTCCAAGGTGTCGTTGTCCATATTAATAGGAAACTATCTTTTTCTCCTTTCACGGGGAATTTCACGTAAATGGATGGATCTGTGAGATCTCTGTACTCGGTGACTTCATAGTCTGCTAGCGCAGTTTCACATCTAGGACACCAGTGAACTACCTTTAACCCTCTTTCTAACAAACCTAGCTGATCAGCCCTTTTGACGAGCCACCACGCACTTTGAATATACTCAGGTGTCAGAGTCATATAAGGGCTATCCCAGCGAAGAGATACCCCGAACTCTTCAAACCACCTTGTCATGGATTCTACGTTGCGTAACGCAAACTCCTTGCATCTTTCTATGAAACGTTCAACACCGTACCCTTCAATGTCCTTTTTGCTCTTAAACCCTAACTCCTGCTCTATCTTAACTTCTATCGGTAAGCCATGGCAATCGTAACCTGGCTTATCGATTACGTTGTAACCCCGTGACCTTCTATACCTTACGATAACGTCCTTCATTATTTTATTCCATAGTGTACCTATGTGTGGAGTGTCAGAGGAAGGGTAAGGGGGCCCGTCTAGAAAGTAAAACTTTGAACCATTCTTCAATGATTCCCTTATCTTATCATAGACTCTTTTATTTCTCCAATACTCTAAAATTTCCAGCTCTAGCTCCTTCGGCTTATACTCATGACCTAAAGGTCTAACATAGTTAAGCGAATTTGACACAAAGCCCTCTCCACGGCAGCCATTATTAACCCATTCTTGGCTTCCCGTGGATAATGATGTTCACCGAGACATCCTCTGCAGCTGCATTAGAAAAACTTTACGAATG
Source organism: Thermofilaceae archaeon (assembly GCA_025057995.1). Lineage (GTDB taxonomy): Archaea > Thermoproteota > Thermoprotei > Thermofilales > Thermofilaceae > JANXEW01. Next base: position 6,836 of record JANXEW010000011.1, read on the forward strand.
TCACTTAACGTACTCTTGAACGGCGTTAACACCCTACTTAACTAGGATCAGAAGGATAACTGGCGAGCATAGAGCTTTGAAGGATTAAGTACGTCTTAACGCATGTTGGCCCCCGAGCGTTAAGAGTTGTTGACTTCGATAAAACTAAGAGCTAGCTGTGGCGAAAAGTTTTACTTTAACCCATTTCCAGGATGGGGTTTGAGGTGGGCCGGTAGCTCAGACTGGGAGAAGTAAACCGAACCTAAAGGTTTGTTTGGCTCCCGAGAGTGCCCGCTTCGCAAGCATACGTATAAACAAGCCGAGGTCGCGGGAGGTCCCGGGTTCAAATCCCGGCCGGTCCACCATAATCCTTGTACATTATGCTTAATAAACAAAAACTTTCTTAGAACAAATCAACTTGAGAGTTTTCGCCTCAAACGGCGTACGCCTCCCTTTAAGCTGTATGCCCTTACCCCGATTTTTCTAAGTATATAAGCTGCCTCCATGCTTAGGGCACCTTCCTCGCATACGAAAACATACGGCTTGTTTGGGTCTAGAGCGAAACTACCCTCGAGTAGCTTATCGAAGTCTATTCTGATGGAGCCGGGGAGGCTCCACGACTTAAATTTCTCCTCGCTTCTAAGGTCAACGACCAAAGCCTCCTTCGGGATATTATCTATCTCGAGATCCTCAATATTTTCCTCCAATGTTATATTTTTTAAGTCGTAAATTTTTATCTTATCCATTATTTTATTAACAATAGATTCTTCTAATTTATTTTCCTCTTTTTCTACTTCTGAAAGCTTAGCCCGGATCCTAGGACGCTCGGAGAAAGCTCCACAGTACTCCCTCACCCTCATCGAAGCCTCATAAGTGCCTATCTCGCGAGCGATGGCTATGATGTCATCCTTGTCAAAACCGATTAAAGGTCTAAGGATCTGGGTTTTGACGGCAGCCGACGAGACTTGGAGATTGGACAGAGTCTGCGAAGCAGCCTGCCCAATAGAATCGCCAGTGATGATGGCTTCAGCAGCTTCTTTTTCAGCGATCGCTTCAGCTACTCTGTACATGTATCTTTTTAAGACAAGCGTCGATAATGAAGGATCGCATTTTCTTCTAATGTCTTTTAATACTTCGCTGAAGTCTACGACGTAGAGCCTTGGTCTATAGCCGTAGCTCCAGCGCTCAGCCAACACCCTTAAGACATGAAGCGTACCAGCCTCCTGAACAGGTCCACCAAGGTTACATAGAACATAGTGTACTTCAACCCCTCTCTTTAAAGTAAACCAAGCAGCTACAGCTGAATCAAATCCGCCTGAGACCAAGGCTACAGCTTTACCTTCGCTTCCTATGGGAAGCCCTCCGTAAGCCTTCAAAATGTTCGTAAAAAGGTAAGCCCTAGAACCTCTGACTTCAACGTACGCCGTGACTTCGGGGTTCTCTAGGTCGACTCGAAGAGCGTATTTCAGTAACTTTGCCCCCAAGGCTCTCTCCACGTCGATCGAGGTAAACTCCACCCGGCCCGCTCTCCTAGCTCTAACAGCGAACCTTCTTCCCTTGATTTTTTCCAAAAAGTACTCCTCAGCCTTAGCGATCAAATCCTCTAAGTCAGTGTAGCTGACCTCTTGTGCTATGGACAGCGACTTTATTCCGAACACGCGTCTCAAAGTATCTGCTGCTTTGTTCTCATCACTCGTGTAAATGAATATCCTACCCCCTTCAAGCCTCGCGCTATAATCCAATCGACATGAACGCATTGCATCTTCGATGTTTCTCATCAACATTTTCTCAAACCTTCTCCGTGAACGGCTACTTTTGATCGTCAGCTCTCCCAATCTCAGTAACACTACCACAGACTTTAGCGCTGCTACAACTTTTTAAAAGTCATACGTCCCCCTCCACAGGGTAATGTGTAAAAATCGTGCAGCACACATAAAAGCCGTAGGGATCGTTCAAGGGACAGGCTTCAGACCGTTCGTCCACAGGATAGCATCGAAGTTCGGGTTGAAGGGTTACATCAGAAATCTAGGGGGGTCCGAAGTTGAAATATGGGTTGAGGGAGACGACGGAGCTGTTGAACTTTTCCTTGAAGCCCTTGAGAAGGAGAAGCCACCGCCGGTCGAGCTAGAAGAGCTGAAAGTTTCGCGCGTTGAGCCGCGAGGCTACTCTCACTTCACTATACTGGAGAGCGCGCATTCGTTAACGGAACGTTCACAAATACCTCCTGACATCGGCGCCTGTCCGCATTGTTTACGTGAGACCATCGATCCGACTTCAAGGTGGTTTAGATACCCTTTCAACTCCTGCGCCTGGTGCGGTCCTCGATTCTCCATGATGTATTGCGCACCCTATGACCGTGAAAACACGTCAATGAGGGACTTTCCTCTCTGCGATGAATGTCGGAGTGAGTACTCGGATCCGGGAAACTTGAGACGTTTCCACGCTCAAGGAATCAGTTGCACGAGGTGTGGTCCGCGCCTCCGGCTGCTCGACAACCTTGGCGTAGAGGTTGCATGTGATAATCCCCTTAGCGAAGCCGTTTCACTCATTGAAGAGGGGAACATAGTAGCCATAAAGGGTATAGGGGGTTTTCACCTAGCAGCTCTAGCCTCGGATGACGATGTGGTCATGGAACTCAGGAGGAGGAAACAAAGGCCTCGAAAACCGTTCGCCCTCATGGCTCTAGATCTCGAGGTGGTGAAGGCAATAGCTTCCCCTTCAGAAAAACACCTCGAACTTCTCTCATCGCCGCAGAAGCCTATTGTCTTAGTGCCGAAGCGAGTAGATACCTTAGTTTCAAGTTTCGTTGCACCAGGCTTGACTGAAATCGGCGTGATGCTACCCTATACCCCCCTCCATTACCTCCTCTTATCTGAAACCAAAGACAAGTTCCTAATCATGACGAGTGGTAACAGGAAGGGGCTTCCTATCTGTAAGGGAACCGAAGCTTTGCGAGAACTATCCGGTATCGCAGATTATTTCCTAGTCCACAACAGAGAGATAGTAAACAGAGTTGATGACAGCGTGATCAGACTAACAGCTGGTGAACCCCAAATGCTTAGGAGGTCGCGCGGTTACGTTCCACGCTGGGTGAAACTGCCCTTTAGGATAAGGGGTGAGGTTATCGCCTTAGGTGCGCATTTAGACAACACTGGTGCAATAGCCTTTGAGGATAAAGTGGTGCCAACTCAGTACCTAGGGGATATGGACAACCTTGAGAACATCGACTTCCTCTTATCGGCTATCGACTTCCTTGTTAGGAACTACCGGCTAACGCCCAGCGTTATTGCCTCAGACAAGCATCCGAATTACCTAACTACGGAGTTTGCCAGAAGACTCTCGAGCGAATTAGGAGTACCACACGTCAAAGTCCAACACCACCATGCCCACATCGTGTCGTGTACTGCCTCAAACGGTTTGCAGCCGGAAGAGGAAGTCGTTGGCGTCGCCATGGATGGGGTCGGGTACGGAGACGACGGTCACCTTTGGGGAGGAGAGGTTCTTCTAGCTTCATACACAAGCTACGAGAGAGTCGGACACTTGGATTACCTACCGCTTCCAGGTGGAGATAGGGCAACGCTTTACCCAGTTCGCATTACGGCTGCAGCGTTATCGAAGGCGTTGGACCCCGATGAAGCCATACGTATTTGCTTAAAGTTGGAGCTTCACAAGATGCTTCCTGGGGGGTTGAGGGAACTTGAGGCTGTAACTAGAACTTTTCAACGGGCGCCGGTCTCCTCAAGCGTAGGTAGGTTCTTGGACGCTGTCTCAGCTCTTCTCGGGGTGTGCACGGAGCGCACATTCGAGGGGGAGCCAGCAATTAAGCTTGAAGCTGCTGCGAGAGGGGGACAGCTCATCGAAGGGCTCAAACTCGAAGTTTCAGACGGTAGAATCTTAACTATAGACTTCCTCGTTCAACTATCCGAAGCACGAAATCTCTACAGTGTTAAAGACTTAGCTTATACCACACTCACACGACTAGGAGAAGCTCTGGCTTCTCTCGCAAGAGAAGAGTTGAAGGATGTGAAGCTTAAAGTAGCAATCTCAGGTGGCGCGGCAGTTAACGATTACATCGTTTATGCGATGATGAAAGAGATAGGGGAAATTTTGTTGCCTCGGGGTATACCTGCTGGAGACGGTGGAATATCTCTAGGGCAAGCAGTAGTCGCTGGGTTAAGTTTTTGAGCACATCCTCGCGCACCTTGCGTGACGGTAATAGCAACTAGCTCTTCACTTGGATTAGCGGCTAGAGTCGCCTCAATACTCTCTCACGAGCTGATAGTCGCCGAGGAGAAAGTTTTCCCCGACGGAGAGAAGTACGTAAGGATACCACGTAGAGTAAGTGGAGACGCTATTATCATCCACTCCCTACATCCGCCCCAAGATGAGAGATTTGTGCAGTTGCTACTCACGATCGATGCGGTCAGAGGAGTGGGGGCTTCCCGAGTCATAGTCGCCATTCCCTATCTGGCTTACGCAAGGCAGGACAAGCGATTCCTAGAAGGAGAACCTGTAAGCGTTGGAGTGGTATTAAAATCTGTAGAAGCCGCTAGTGCTGACGCGTTGATAACAGTTGATCTTCATAAACCCTCTTCCCTCGACGAATGGTTGAGGATTCCCCACGCGAACCTCCTTCCCGTTCAACATTTAGCCAGTTACTTTTTGGGAAAGCTTCGAGACCCCGTTGTCCTCGCACCAGACAAAGGTGCTCTCGCCAGAGCCCAGCTTGCAGCCGAGACTCTGAACGCCAGCTTTGATTACATTGAAAAAACAAGGGATAAAATTACAGGGGGGGTTTCCATACTTCCCAGGCAAGTCGACGTTTGTGGGAGAGATGTAGTATTTATTGATGACATTATCAGCACAGGAGGCACCCTAATCGCTGCAGCTAGATCTGTTACGTCAGCCGGGGCCAGAAGTTTATACGCTGCCTGCACTCACGCCCTCCTGATCTCGGGAGCATTGGACAAGCTTTATGCCGCAGGGCTAAAAGAGGTCGTAGCCACTGATACTGTTCCCTCTCCTGTATCGAAAGTTAGTATAGCTAAACCCTTGGCTGAAGCTATAGCAGAGTTCTTAATCGGTTAAACTCCAGGCTAGTCGATTTTTATTGACCCGTGCTTGCGAAGCCTCATTATCACAGCTGTCGTAACTCCAGATGTTACTAGCTCGGTAAGCGGCCCTATCCCGAACATGTACCCTCCCATCACTGGTAAGTATAATCCAACGAACGAGTAAACTAAAGCCACCCAAAAATTTCCTAAAAAGAATAAGTAAAGAACTAAGGAAGATAGTATATCATAGATGAAAACCGATAGGAAAGCGAAAGAAAATAGGGCGAGACTGCCGAGATGATGCCCTTTGACTATACCCCATACGACACCGATAAAACCCGCTAGTGAAGCGTTCACAGGCGTCCAAAGACCTAAGCCGAGAAAGACATCGCTTGCTACGAAGGAAAGCATTCCGGAAAGCGCTCCCACTACGGGACCACCAACGTAGGCAGCGACCATAGCTACCGTGAGAGGGGCGTTAAAAAATTGGAACGATCCGACTACAGCGTGCTTTAAGAGTCTGAAGACTACTCCTAGAGCCGTGAAAACAGAAGTTAGTGCAACGACGCGAGCGTTCACGAGCTTCCCTAAGATCTCCTAGTCTTTAGCTTAGCGTCTACTAAGGATTTCAACTTACTCCATGCTCTGAAACCTTTACCCGAAGCACC
>JANXEW010000011.1:13759-37735 GCA_025057995.1 Thermofilaceae archaeon
TTACCGGCGAGTCCAATACACCTCTGTTCAAATCATATACGACTAGGGATGTCCATTGAGCTAGAATCAGCCAATTGTTTCTACGGTCTATGGCAGCGCTCTTCAACTGTTTGACGACACCGTTGAAAATACTCTCCCCAGTTTTTGGAGAAAATACTGAGACAAGCTTCTCTTCGTTGTTGATACAGATTGAACAAAAAGTGTCGAAACCGACAAGTAGAGCGAGATCGCCATCTGGGCTAATAGAGCCTTGAAGATACTTGTTGGCAACTAACCGTGTTAAAAGCACCCTAAGATCGGGACAGCTTGCGACGACTGCACCCTTTCCAGCATAAGTCAACACTATTCCTTCCGAGTACAGGAGGTCGCTTGAACCATGCTTTATAGAATTAGGATCCAAAGGTAAATTCAACCATGAAAGAGGAACACCATTAAACGAGATTAGGCCAAGCCACGCTCTATCAGTAAGCACTAATATACCGTAGGGGGGTGCAATACTTATGTGAACGGGCACGCCTCGATCACCTACCTCAATAGCCCACTTCAGCTTACCTTCTCCTATGGAAGCAATCGTTCCATTGTTAAACGCTAAGTAGAAGTTAGAGTTATAGAAAGTAAAGTCATTTACATTATTCCCAATTACAGGCTCAGGATAACTTGATACAGTGTAGATGAAGAACACTATCAATAGAGCTGGTAATAGATACTTCACAAACCACCCTTTCTTTTCAGACAGATAAACTTTACCACTAGACCCATTTGTAATTTAGTTGTTCTTATAATAGTTTATTTTATCCCTAATCAAAAGGTAAATATTTAATGTTAATATAAGTACTAGAACGAAAAGACTAACTATATCACCCCATGTATTTAACTTGTATGATAAAACCAAAGTATTCTCTCCCGCTGGTACATTCAATTCAATAAAAGGAACCTTATAGTTTGCTATTACCCCATCACCAGGAACCCATACGTAGGAAGGTATTTTCGGGTAGTAAGGTTTAATAGATAAAGACAAATCTCCAGCAAATGCCTCCCAACCAGGATAGAAAACCTGTCTAATCCTGATAATCGTTGAATTGGGAGCCCGATACCTCACGCTTATTCGATTAGGTTTTATTTCTACATCAAGGATCTCGCCCTCATCGACCGTAACTATTGAGTTGAAGGTCGTTGTTTGAAAAATGTAAAAGGGCGGTATAGCATAAACTTCTCTAAAGTGGTCTGGAAGCGTTCGGAGAGCCTGCACTAACGCTGGATCAAAGACGACTAAGTAGCTTATCCCAAGTTCAGCCGCTAGCGTATAAATACGCTCAGGGTTTTGCGTTAACCATGATATAGGTTGACCCAGTAAGTGATCTGTCTCGGTATTAGCTAACGGGTGAGTAAGATACCTTGTCCCATAACCTCCGCCTACTTGCGGTATACCAGATATCATTGATGAAAGATAGAAGTAATGCGACACAGGCAGATTAACCCAGTCTCCAAGCTTCCAAAGTGTGTCTTGGTAAAAAACGTACGTATTTTCTGGCACGTTGTTCTTTACCCACTCCATCACCTTTTGCATCTTTACTACTTCAGGAAAATCTAAATCCATTTTATAGTGGAGCCCTTCGACATAAGGGTAGTAGAAATCAGTCATCTGCAAGTGGGGAGCTATAAGAGTTGAAAGGAACAAGAGAAGGACTACTCCTACCGCTATGTAGCCGACTTGTAACTCTGACTCGCGAAGACTCCTTATCCGATGGAAAGCTTTCTCCAAGGGTTTCGCCAAGCCTATTGCAGCAATAACAAAAACTAAATATCTTGCTAAACCAGAGAACTTGTAATAGGCATAGCTTCCACTGAAAGGTAGTAAATCGTTAAGATTTATGTTCCATAAAATCACACGAAAACTCAGGGAATCAGGTCCAGTTGCTATAACAAGCAGAACCAAGACAACGGACATGAAGCCGGCTGGCGCAGGCTCTTTGCTTGTCGCGGATGCTAGGAGGAGAAAGATGGAAGCTAAAATAAGTCGCAAGCCTACGTAGCCATCGTAGGGAGAGAAAGCGGCTAGCATCCACAGTACCAAAGCTGCTACGGTAGCAGTAATGGAGACTAAAAAGAAACGATTTTTCGTCGAAAAGGTTGATATGAGTACACTCACTACGGCGAGAGCTATAGTTAGAGAACCAAGTGAGCCGAGAAAAGCTTGTACTCCGCCTGGACCCATGTACCATGTTATAGTGGGTAAGTTATGGTACTCGGAATTAGTGAAAGAAAGCGGCACGATCCAGAATGAGATCAAACCGAGTGCTACACAAACTATGAAGGTTAGCATAGATAATATTACAAATAATGTTGATACGACCTCCTTAAGCTTTTTCACCTCTTTATCCTCGACATTTAGAAAGACTCTCAGCAGATGGAGCGATGCGATGATGAAGAAAGAAGCAAGTAGGGCTAAGCCTGTCATCAGATGGCTTAGGATTGCCGCTGAACATAGAAAGGCTGCCGCCGAGGCTAATTGAAATCTACTTATACCCTTGTTCTGAAAAGTTTTCCAAAAGAAAGCTAGTGACAATAGTGAAAAACCTATCCCAAGCCTCTGGGGCCACATGCCTATGTAGTACATTTGTTTCAAGCCAGCGTCTAGCCATTCGGACTCCTGCGGCATTACAATTAACGTTAACAGTGCCGATAGAGAGGGGGCAAGGATCCCTCCACTTATAACCTTGGCCAACAAATAAGCTCCGAAAGCTGGAAGTACATAGGTGAAAACTAAAGCCAGCTTATAAGCTAACACTATATCTACGAAGGTTATCTTTCGGATAATAGCAACTAAAATATATGCGCCGGGGTTGTAAAACTGGTTGAAAACCCATCCAAAATTGTTATATGGGTCCCAGCCTAGGATCGTGAGTTGAGGTAAAAAGTATTCTGAGGTTAGATAGGAGCACACGAGATGCGGAGGATGATCCCAACCGGGAGGTAACCCCTCACGGAAGAACGTTTTAACAGAGGCTACAGCGAAAACCGTCAAGGCCGATAATATCGCGGTCTCAATCCAAGACTGTTTGACCTTCAACCCTTACCCCCGCCGCTACATTAGCTAGGGTGATAAAACCTTAATTCCACCGCTTGGGGTACAAGTGAGGTGAATGTATTCCAAGCTTAGCGTTATCGCCAGCATAGTTATACTTGCGACCACTTTTCTCTCTGTAATCCTACCGGAGCTCAACAAGAGTTTTGTTAGCGCTGAAACGGATACGGTAACAAAAGTGCTTGAACATTTTACTCAACCGGATCTCTTCACCGTAGATCAACTGGATCTTAGTGGTGAATGGAAGTTTATCGTCCGAACGTACGAAGAGGGGGTCTTGGAGGAATTGTACCGACCAGACGCGCCAGTTGATAACTGGTCTACCTTGCAGGTGCCTTTCACCTTCATGGCTTCAGCCGCAAACTCTACTATATGGCTCCGGCGCGACTTCCAGGTTCCAAAGTATTTGAAAGAAACTAGGGTTCGACTGGTCTTCCTCGGAGCATTCTATAAGGCGTATGTATGGCTCAACGGGGTCTACCTCGGTGAACACGAAGGTTACTTCTCCCCCTTCTACTTCGACGTGAAGGAATTTCTCAATGATGAAGACGTCAACACTTTAGTTGTCTGCCTATCTACGCCGGTGGAATATGACTTGGACAACAAGCAGGGAATACTGGGTGTGTTTAACGATTGGGACATGAAACCCTACCCACGTTGGGCGCTAGGTAGACTTCCGGAGAGATATGAATGGGTCGTGCCCATCGGCTTGTGGAAACCTGTAGTGTTGGCTGCCAGTGGACCTGTAGCGGTTACTGTTGTTCTAGTGGACGCGCAACCCGATCAAAATAGCGGAGACGCCGTGGCTAGGTTCAGGTTCTATGTAACAAACGAGGGAGAGACGACAGATTGTGAACTCAGATTTGTTATAAAACCTTACAACTTCGAGGGGAAAGAGGGACAGGGCGTTCTTCGTTTCTCTGTTGTAAAGGGGGAGGGGAAATGGGTAGAGGCAACCGCTTTAATACCGGAGGCAAAGATCTGGTGGCTTTGGGACCAAGGTACACCGCACTTGTACACTTTGGAGTACGAGCTACACTCCAGGGGTGAACTACAAGGTAGAGGGAAAGTACGTTTCGGCGTACGTTCTGTTAGAGAAAGCCGAATCACGCGAAGCGAAGCTAGGTTTACGTTAAACGGTAGGAGAGTGTTCCTTCGCGGCTTCAACTACATTAGCGACTTCAATTTGCTACGCGCATCGATAGATGTCTTAAAAAGAGACATTGAAATAATAGTCAGAGCGAACGCTAATTTCGTCAGAGTTCACGCCCACGTAGAACCATTCGAGTTCTACATGCTTGCTGATGAAAAAGGGATCGCTGTTCAAGCTGACGGACCTCTTATATGGGCTTACGCTTCTAGGCTCGGTGCTGCCGATTATACGAGATTCCTTGAGAGAGTTAAGAAACAATTTGTAGAAATGGTGCTTTTACTTTACAATAATCCGAGCGTAGTCCTATGGACAGTTCATAACGAACCACCCTGGGCCAGCGAGTGGATGGGAGAACTCTATAGGCTAGGCGTCAACCGCGACCTTGACACCATATTATCTAACCTCATCTCCTCTCTCGATTCTCAAGGGAGACCCATAATAAGCGGAAGCGGCTACGAAGACCAACACGTATACTATGGATGGTTTAGCGGATCTTGGGTAGATTTCATGAATGACTACTCTACCTTCCCTACAGAGTTCGGAGCCCAATCGTTCCCTTCTCCAGACTCTCCCTTCTGGAGTATCGTAAACGTCTCAGGGTGGCCGATAAGAGTGGGGGACGATATATATCACGAGCTGACGTATAGGGGCTTTTACTGGGCTAGTGGTTACGTCAAACTACCTTACGGAGTACCTGAGGAGTATGCTAGCCTGAGAGACTACATAGAGGCAAGCCAAGAGTATCAAGCTCTGTTGCTGCGTACGGCTATTACGAGGTACAGAACTCTTAAATTCAATGTTACAGCTGGAGCTGCAGTCTTTATCTTCAAAGACAGTTTTCCAGCTGTCTCCTTCTCAGTTGTCGACTACTTCGGTGTACCAAAGCGTTCTTATCGTGTAGTCGCAGATGCCTTTAAGCCAACGAAAGTCCTGATCACTTGGGGCGGGGACTTTAGTATAGAAGGCTTCGACGTAGTTTATGAGCCGAACACCTCGTTAAAAGCTGAAATATGGGTAGCCAATGACTTTTGGAACCTTACGGGTTCGGCTTTGCTTCGTTGGCGGCTAGTGGACGTTAACACGAGTTTAACTCTACGCTCGGGCTTTGTTGAAGTGGATTTACCTCGCTCGGATCATCCTCCTAGACGTGCTTTAAGCTTGAGCATGGAGACACCAGGCTTTACAGATGGTACCCATGTGCTTAAGCTTACCGTTTCCCTCTCTTTCAGTGATGGTAAAATTATTGATGAAGAAGACTTTGAATTCTTAGTTAAACCATTAGGAAAAGTTATTGTTGCGTTAAATGGATCTAATAAACCATTAGAGTTTTATATAATATCCAGCAAGTTCAATTTTTTCATTCGCAGCAACGGCACTCACCTTCAGTTCGCTCTTCCAGCTGGCGTGAAAGCATCTATCTACGGACCAGTTATCGACCCGGAAGAGGTTTACTTACCCGTTGCGCTAGATATCGGCTCCATAAAACCAGGTGTAACAAGTATCTCTTTGAACTTGTTTAAGGGCTCTTTTTACGTTGTTAAAGTAGTACCATCCGATCTTGGGCGTAAGCAATTGCCTAAAATACGTCTTAATCTTAAACCGTTAACAGACTTCAATGCTTCGTATATGATGCCATATTCCGAAGATGCCGATATTTTGCTGGCTTTAGGGCTCCGGGGAAATACTTTCGTGATACCGGCTAACACTCCCGTGCGAGTGACATGTGCAGTTGACGGCGTTTTAACGCTTGAGCGGGAACTTGTACTCCAACCTTCCGAGACGTACGTCGAAAACGAGTTGGCCATACTATTGGTGACCCAGGCTTTAAACTTGGGAAAACGCACCTTGGCGCAAGCCCAATCCAAGCTTGCACAAGCTGAAAGGCAGGGCTTCTACGCTGGCCTAACCAGTCAAATGATTAGAGAGGCTCAGGACTTTTTAGAGAAGGCCGTCGAAGTTTCTAGCTCCTTACCTGAACTCGCAGCCGCTCTTTCACAGGAGGCATATATGCTTCTGCAGAACGCCTTGACCAGGCTAAACGAAATTAGAGCCTCTACACCTCTCAGCCTTCCAGCTCTCTTCCTACTCTTACTCCTTTCATCTTTAGGTTTAGCTGGAGTAACTGTCGAGGACGAATCAAAACGTCCAGCTGTGGGAACGGCACTCTTAGTAAGTCTTGGGGTTCTAATCTACCTTACGCATCCTGGAGTAATGGTTAGTAACACAATGGAGCTCTTTATTGGGCTTTACGTAAGCTTTTTCACGTTGGTCGCTTTACTTCTCCTACCTCATTTACTAGAGGGTGTAAAGAGTGAAAAAGGAGTACCGATATTCTCTGCAGCTGCTTCAGCTCTTTCGATAGCTGCTAGGAACTTGAGAAGAAGGGGGTTGCGCACGAGCTTAGCTCTCATATCGATCATAGCTATGACTTTAGCTGTCACAAACCTCTCCTCCCTCAACTTCTACGTCGCATCTCGTGAGATTGTAACAACGGCTAGATCTCCAGAGGACTCGGATAGTGCACTTATGATTTACAGTGTCAACGGACTCTCCTTAGAGGATATCCTATACGTCTCGTCGCAGCCTGAGGTTCGAGAATTCGGCTTTAAAGTGGAGAGCTTGCCCAACGCACAACCGTACGCTTACGTCGCTAAGAGAGCTGTTCGCGCTTACATGTCCCTTACAGGGTACACTCCATTTAACTTACATGATGCCGTCAACCCGGAGACGTTGACGAAATTAAGGGAGAGAAACGATGCAGTTGTCGTAAGCTCCTCCTGGAAAAGTTCTGGAGTAGAAGTCGGCGACACTTTTGAAGTTGGCGGGCTTAAGTTGAGGGTATTCGGCTTCTTCAACGAGAGTCTTTTAGCTTCCTTAAAGGATCTAGGAAGCCACGATTTCCTACCTAGAGTTATTTACCCGGATGGAACCACAGGTTCTGCTCACCCTGACGAAGTAATAATAGTCTCGGCTGATGCGGCTTTAAAGCTTGGAGGAAGGATATCGAGAATCTACGTTAAATCTGGTAACGCTGAAGAGTTGAAAAGCCTAGCTAGAAGGCTCAGCGTTCAAGCGGGCTACCTTGTCGTCGCTCGACCAGCTGGTGACTTCCTACGTGTATACTTTACGGGACCAGCGGCAGAATTTCGTGGAAGCGAAGCGATAGTGCCGTTAGCGTTAGTTTTCGTTAATGTCGCGTCGGTTGTACTAGCATCGGTTTACGAGCGTAAAAGAGAGATCTTCACGTTAGCTTCAGTCGGCATGAACCCTACTCACATCCTTCTCGTGTTCGTTTCAGAGGCCGTTCTTCTCGGCTTCACCGGAGGATCTCTAGGTTATGTGCTAGGTATAGCTGCATTTAGAGTCTTTCAAGGGTTTGGAGCTCAAATACCTGTAGACGTGAAAACCGGCTTAGCTGACATGATAGCCGTTGTTACCCTCTCGGTTGCCTCTTCGGTAGCAGCTGCGTTAATACCTGCGATGAAAGCGTCAGCTTATACGACCCCCTCTTTAAGTAGGAAGTGGCGGCTTGAGGCTGAAATCATAGGCGACGAGTGGCGGGTAGACATTCCAGCGAGAATCTCAGCGGAGAAAGCCGACCAGTTCGCTGAATACCTGATAGAGCGACTAAGGGAGGAGGAGCATGGTATTGAACGTGCTATAACCAATACCAACTTATTAAAATCGTTTGATGATAGCTTTCCAATTTACGAGGTAAGGTTTACATATAGTAGAGGGGGAGGGAAACCCTTCAACGCCCAGACGAGGCTTATTTTAAGACCTCTAACTCAGGAGTTCTATGGTGCAACTCTTTTCGTTAGACCCACTTCCGTTTACGCAAGGTTTTCACAGAGTTACGTACAGGAGGTGGCCTCCTTCCTCAGAGGGATTATCCTTGAGTGGGCTTCCCTGAGAGTTAGGCTAATGGTGCCCGTAGGGTCAAGCGTTACACACGTGGTAGAGCTGATCCGTCACTATCATCCACAGTTGGTGGTGCTAGTTACCCGAAGAGAGGGAGAGTCTCTAAGTCGAGACGTTAAAGTCAGGCTGCGAAACATGGGTCTTAGACCGCCGGCCGTTGAAGTGGTTTATTTAAAAGGGCGTGGGATAGAGGATATCGTCAACGAGATTAGGAACTACCTACTCAAGGTGGATATCGTAGCCCTTGACTCCGACGATGGGTTGTTGAGTGCCTCTATAGCGCTCGCAGCTGCACTTGAAAACCGAAGAGTGTCAATAATCAAGGGGGGGCGGATAGAGGAAGTGGGAATAGATCGATTGTTAAAGCCGTTGTAACGTTCTCCAGCTGACCCTAACTATTGGAGGTAACCTCCCATCAACTTCCAAAACCTTCTGGATGTAGCGCCTAGTCTTAGGATCTGATGGATATCCGGAGCCGAAGTCACCATACAGGTTTCTGAGCCTTTCTACCTCACGGTCTCTCTCCACTTTCGCTACTATCGATGCAGCCGCTACGTGAGGGTACACTGACTCAGCGTGGTTTGAAGCCACTATTTTGATATCCCCTTTACGCAAGTGCAATTGTACTCGTTCTGCGTACCTGCTTGGTATAGGGTCTGGCGAATCCAAGTAGGCTGTTAGAATATTGTGTTTCAAAGAACTCAAAATTTCAGCTGTAGCCATGGCTTCCAAATCGTTTAACCCTCTTTCAAGGTTTTGAACAGCCCAATCAATCACGTTCGGCTGGAGGACTTCGACCTTTACCTCAACCGCCGATCTTTTAATTATGTTGTACAACCTTTTCCTAGCTTGAGGCCTAAGTTCCTTAGAGTCTTTCACCAACCCTTTAAGAGAGAAAATGCCTTTTTCATCGAACACGACGCAGGCGAGCACTAGGGGACCTATCACAGACCCTCTGCCAGCTTCATCTACACCAGCTTCATTCATGCCAAGTTCTTACCCATAACTGAGAAAGTTCTAACGCTGCTTAACCCTGGTATCTGGGTGTAGAATGTTAAATGTGTCGTCCAGGGGATAGTCGCTACGCGAACACCTTCGGCTTTCATAAGCTTCAAACACTCGAAGAGGAGAACCGTCCCTACTCCTCCACCTCTTCGCTGAGGGTCTACGCCAATGGGGCCAAAGTAATCCGGTCTAAGTGCACCGTATACAGAGAAGCCTATTATCTCGCCGTCCTTCTCAGCTAGGAGGACTCCACCATCTTCTGCGTTCATCCCCATCTCCACTTCTATCCTCCAGAACGGGGAAAACCTCTCCTCAACCCAACGGCTTAACAGCTCGCTTTCTTCTAACCTAGCCTTCCTCACCACTATCCCATTTTGACGCAGTCTCTCACACAGTTTTTCGAGCCTCATAGGCAGCATAAAGCGCGCCATGTCGATCTCATAGTTTACGGCTTCACCGACCTTCGAGTACCCCATTTCCTCCAGAAGCGTAAGGATATTCTCGTACTCGAGATCTACGCCAGGTGATAAGTACCAGCTTGCATAGTCTGATACCCTAACTTGTTTTCTTCCTTCGGCGGCAAACTTATTCTCAAGCTCAGCGATAACCTCCTTAAGCTTATCTTCCTCTCCACGTTCACATGCGACAGCCTTCATCCAAGCTAGACTATGTTGATGCTCAACAAGAGAAGCTGGCTCTTTAACCCTTCGGACTCCTATAGCTGCTGCGACAACTTTTCCGCTCTTTATACAAATAATTGCGAACTTGGGGTCGAAGTTTGGATCTTTAAATGTCAAAGTCTGGAATGTACGCCTGTCTACAAAATCGCGATGGAGAAATAAATTGAGTAGTTTTCTCACTTCTTCGTAAGCACCCGGATCTTCAAAAAGACTTCGGATTTCCACATGCAAGCATTTCCATCGACGTTAAAATTGTTTCTGCTAGTCTTCCTAAGTTGGCTATGACTCATACTTAATCCTATGATGAAAACATAGGTCTAGATATCTTTAACAAAATTATTGATAAAAAGTTTTCTTGAGAAAATACTTTTTAACCTTACATTTCACTCAGCTAAAATAGGTGAAAGTAAAGTTACTTGGTGGTGGACCGGCCGGGATTTGAACCCGGGACCTCCCGCGCTCTTGGTTTATGCTTGCAAGGCGGACACTATTGGGGTTTTCCGCTCTCCCAGTCTGAGCTACCGGCCCATCTGACCCTTTCGCGAAGGGGGTTTATATTTTCTGCAACCCTAGCCCTTAAGGTATGCGGTAAAGTTATAACCATCGGCCCCGTAAGCTCCCTGCGTGAATGTAGATATTGTTGAGGAGCTAAGTCGCTTAGTTAAGATCCGATCCGAGGTTTTCGTCGACGAGCGCGGCTCCGTCATTAGGTTTAACTACAGTGAAGCAGCTGAAGCTGTAGCCAATTTGGCTGAGAAAGTCGAATTAAACGTGGAAGTTGTAGACTTAGAGGTGGACGGGAACAAAGTTCCAGCTATCATAGCTGGGATACCTAGACCGACAGCCCAAGACAAGCCCACCATCGCTTTTGTTAGCCACTATGACGTCATTCCAGCGAAGGGTCCGTGGATTGTAGCTGGCCGTCAGATAGACCCGTATGAACCTACAGTCGTCGACGGAAAAGTTTATGGAAGAGGGGCTGCAGATGATAAGTCTGCGATAGTTGCAAGCATAATCGCCTTATCGGAGCTGAACTTTGACAAACTCAAATATTACCCTCAAGTCGTCGTAACTGGAGACGAGGAAGTAGGGGGGCTGGGTGTTAGAGCGTTAATCGATAAAGGGTATCGATGGGACAAGGTTGTGATCCTCGATGCTGGAGCCGACTACCTTTCAATCGGTGCTAGCGGTGTCGTATTCGGGTGGATTAAAGTTCGAGGAAAGTCGGGGCATGCTGGATACCCGCATAAGACCGTAAACCCCGTTGAAAACGCCGTCAAGCTCGCCAACTATATCGTCAGTAACTACAAGCCACGTAGAGCTAGCAAGTTATCTAGATTCAACGCTCCTCCCGGTTCTCCTCTGAATAAGGTCTGGGGACGCTTTAACTTTACCATACTTAAACTGTCTCCAGGTGAGCCGGAGAAGCATAATCGTATACCTTCAGAGGTTATGTTAGGCTTCGACATGAGGCTTCTCCCAGAAGAGGACTTGGGAGTTGCTCTCGAGGAACTCTACTCCCATTTCTCTGAAGCTACGGCAGCTCTTGGAGTTGACGCTGAGATCTCAGCTTGGGGGCAGAGAGGATGGTACGCCAAAGACGAATGTTTCATCGAAGAGGCACTTGAAGCTTCAAGGAAAGCTTACGAAAGCTTAGGGCTTCAATCGAATGTCTACGCTGCCGCTGAGCTGGGAGGCAATGATGGGACTTTCTTCGATTCCGTAGGTATACCTGTCGTCGCTTTTGGAGCTATGCGAACTGATTGTAACGTTCATTCGGAGAACGAGTTTGTCTATATCCAAGATCTGATTCTACTTAAAGAGTTCGTGAAATACTTAGCAAAGGGGAGTTAAATTGAGAGCTACAAGGTTCGTATTCATTACAGGTGGAGTTCTTAGTGGTATAGGAAAAGGTGTTGTTTCAGCTTCTGTTGCAAAACTATTCCAGTTAAGAGGATATAAAGTTGATATGATAAAGATTGACCCTTACCTGAACGTGGATCCCGGCACCCTCAATCCGATAGAACATGGAGAGGTATTCGTATGCGAGGATGTTTGGACGTTTAAGCCTGCACCTGCTTACAGTTTTACTATAGCGGAGATAGACCAAGACTTTGGCACCTATGAAAGGTTCCTTGACATCAACATGCACCCTCAAAACAATATAACATCGGGACAAGTTTACCTGACAGTAATTTTGCGCGAGCGAAGCGGCGAGTATCTAGGTAAGACTATCCAAGTGATCCCGCATATTACCGAAGAGATCAAGAACCGGATTAAGCTAGTTGCTCGAAGGAGCCAACCGGATGTACTTGTAGTAGAAATCGGTGGTACAGTGGGTGACATAGAGGCAATGCCCTTCCTTGAAGCTGTGAGACAATTTAGATTAGAGTCACCGCCAAATACAACAGCTTTAATCCATGTGACACTAATCCCCTTCCTTAAAACCGTTAAGCAACAAAAGACTAAACCGACACAGCATAGTGTTAGGGAGCTTCAAAGCATGGGTCTTCAACCCGATGTTATTGTGGGTCGAGCGGAGGATTGTCTAACTCCTGACGTCAGACGTAAAATAAGCCTTTTCTGCAACGTACCTGAGGAAGCTGTAATTTCAGACCCTGACCTTAATGTAGTTTACGAATTACCTTTAGTCTTTGAGAGTCAGGGATTAGGAAGGTACTTAGCAAAATTGCTTAAGCTTGAGCAAGTCGATGCAAGGCCTACTTTAGTAAATGAATGGGAGAAAGTGGTATCACTGTACAAGACAACTAGAGATAAAGTTACGATCGCTATGCCGGGAAAGTATACTTTCATCCATGACAGCTATATTAGCATAAATGAAGCTTTAAAACACTCGGCCGCGCACCTTGGTTTGAACGTAGAGATACGGTATATTGACTCTTCAAAGTTTGAGGAAGATCCAGGATTAGTTGAGGAAGAGCTTTCTCAAGTCGACGGCATCCTTTTGACTCCAGGATTTGGTTCAAGAGGGGTTGAAGGTATGATACAAGCAGCCAGGTACGCTATAGAAAAGGACAGGGTTTTTCTTGGGATATGTTTTGGAGCACAACTACTTTTTGTTGCTTTCTGTAGGTATGTGTTAGGAATGAAAAATGCTCATTCAACTGAGGTGGACCCGTCAACGCCATTCCCGGTTGTCGATCTATTGCCCGAGCAGAGAAATGTCGCCGATATGGGAGGGACTATGAGACTGGGCTCGCAGGACGTGTATCTCGTCAGGGGAACACGTTTGTACCAGGCTTATGGGACTGACGTAATTTATGAAAGGTTTAGACATCGATATCATATAGTTAGAGAATATGCATTAAAGGGAAGAGATAACGGTCTTGTTGTTTCAGCTGTAGACCGCACAGGAAGTATCGTAAACGCCATTGAACTCGCCGATAGGAAGTGGATTGTAGGAGTACAGTTTCACCCGGAGTTCAAGAGCAGGGCAGTTAGACCCTCACCCATATACTCCACATTCGTTCGCTCAGCTTATGAGCAAAAGAGGGCTAAGTAAGGAGAAGATCAACTTTTAATTGAAGAAAACTTTAGGTGATCGGTGAAACATAATTGTGTTACGTGTCTTTAATACGCTCGGCAGGAGGATAGAGCTTTTTGAGCCTGTTCGACCCGACTGCGTCTACATTTATGTCTGCGGACCAACGGTATACGACTATACGCACATAGGACATGCTAGGACGTACGTAGCATTTGATGTGATTAAACGTTACTTAAAGTTAGTAGGTTACAACGTATTCCATGTTCAGAATATAACAGATATAGATGATAAGATTATAAAGAGGGCTCAAGAAGAAGGACGGGACTGGAGGGAAGTATCTGAAACCTACACGAAGGATTACTTAGAATCACTAAGTAAGCTGAATTTGAAGGTGGATATACACCCTAGAGTAACAGAGCATATTGCGGAGATCATACAGTTTATACAAGTCTTGCTTGAGAAAGGACATGCATACGTCGCGCCAAGCGGCAGCGTATACTTTGATGTTAACAGTTACGAGAGATACGGTGAGCTTAGCGGTAGAAACGTTAAGGAGCTATGGGGACAGGAGCAGGATTTTGTAAAAGAAAAAAGGAACCCTTACGACTTCGCGTTATGGAAAGCGGCTAAACCAGGCGAGCCTTGGTGGAACAGCCCATGGGGACCCGGTCGTCCTGGATGGCATATAGAGTGTAGCACGATGTCTTCCCGATACCTTAACGAGCTGTTCGATATACATGGCGGAGGCAGCGACTTGATATTCCCGCACCATGAAAACGAAAGGGCTCAAAGCGAAGCGGCTTTAGGCAAGCAACCTTGGGTGAAATACTGGCTGCACACAGGTATGCTGACAGTCAATGGAGAGAAGATGTCGAAGAGTTTGGGAAACATAGTCTCGCTAAAGGATCTCTTTACCAATTGGAGACCTGAGATCCTCAGGCTCTGGTTGGTGACAGTCCATTACCGCAGCGTCGTAGATTTTTCAGAAGAGGTTCTTCAACAAGCTCAGCGTAACTACGAAAGACTAACGGGCTCAGCTCAACTGCTCCGCGACCTCCTCCGTAAAGGGGAATACACTTATCGTCTCAGTGATGAAGGAATAAGAATTCTACAAAAGCTTAATGAAATACGAAATGGGTTTCACACCTCTATGAGTGATGACTTCAATACTAGCAAGGCTTTCAGCTACGTTTACGAGCTGACATCATTGGTATACACGAAAATACTCGAGAAACCGGAAGCTACTGTCGTTCTTAGAGCATATGCTTTAATGGAGTATTTCAACGAGATCCTAGGCGTACTGGATAAGCAGTTTGCGGAGACTCCACCGTTGCCATTCGATCAATTAGTTGATTTAATAGTAGAAATGAGAAAGAAGCTTAGACAATCCAGAAATTATGAATTAGCCGACTGGATTCGTGAACAAATGCTAAAACTTGGAGTGAAACTCTACGACAAAGGCGAGGAAACAAGGTGGCAGCTGATCTAAGCCCTTTTCACGGATAATTGCTCCAACCCTAAGGCTAACGCAATGGCGCCGTAGAGCCCTACGTCTTCGCCTAGGGGCGTAACCTTAATTTCAGGTACTCTGTTTATAACGTAATTTGGTAACAGTTTACTTATGGGATCTACGACGAGGTCTACGTTATTCAAAGCAACAGAACCGCCAAAAGTTATGAGGGAAGGATCGTAAACGTTTACTACGTTAGCCACACCTATAGCGTTGTACTTTGAAGCTTCCTTAACTATAAGGTCAGCGAACTTGTCTCCAGCCTTGGCGGCTTCGTAAATGTCTTTCGAAGATAAAGTCAAAGGATTAGAGGTTTTGTCAGCCAATAAACTATCTGTAAAGAGGGTCGGTGTATTTTTTGCGATAAGGTTGGCTAACTTAGGTATTCCACTACCTGATGAATATGCTTCCCAATGTCCTCTTCTCCCGCACCCGCAGACGATCCTGCCTTCAGAGTCTATAACCATGTGACCTATCTCGTGGGCATTTCCATCCTTACCCAACAGCAAGTGACCGTCTACGTATACTCCACCACCTATGCCCGTGCTTATAGTTATGTATACAAGGTTCTCATGCTCGCGACCAGCTCCGAAGAACCTTTCACCTATCGCTGCTGCTACACAATCGTTTACTAGGAACGTGGGAACTCCAAAGGTTCTCTCGAGCGGTTCAACTATGGGTACATTTTCTAGCGGGAGATTGGCTGCTTTGATTATTACCCCGCTTTTTACGTTTAATGGACCTATTGAACCGACTCCTATACCTTTAAGTTTCTCCTCATGGACGCCTTGTCTATCAAGAAGTTCTCGAATAGCGCGCACTATAGCGGATGGTAAAGCTAAGCGATCTTCCCTAGGCGTTCCAAACTTGACTCGATCCACGATTGAGGCGTCCTCATCTGCTAAAACTACACGCGTGTAAGTAGCCCCTATATCAACACCAGCTACATATTTCAAAGCTACCCCCTCTCCCTTTACGCTTTACGGTTTAAACAATTTACTCTATAATTCTCGAATTGAGAGAAGGGTTGGAACGATTAATTATTTAACACCTCATCCTCATCTTATATTGTGGTGAGTAGGGTAAAAGTTTACGTGTGTCAAGAGCCGGAGCATGAGAAGCTCGTATCAACCTTAAAGGATCTTCTCGAAAAAACTCGAGGAAAAAAACCAAAAATGGAGGTAGTAAAATTGAAAATAAGCCGAGCTGATGATTTCCCTTACTATGTACAACAATTGGAGGAACTGTTTGGCGGCATAGCGACGGCAGAGTATAGGAAGTACGGCATTCAGAGTCTCCCCGCAATCGTGTATAATGACAGAGTCATTATTCAAGGGCACGTCCCAACCCGTGAGGAGTTGGAAGAATCTTTAGCTTACGAAGGGTTAAAGATTGTTCATGAAGTTAAGGAGACACCCCCCATAGTTCAAAAACCCCCTGTACAGCCTCAACAAACTACACAAAAACCTGTCGAAAAAACACCTGTTCGTATAAAGATACCTATCGAGCCTTCAGTTGTCCGAACTTCTCAAGAACCCACTCAGGCTGTATCTGAAAGTATTGGAAGACAACCAGCTAAATCAATCGACCGAGTGGAAGACGCACTCCTACTTCGACGTGAACCTCGAGCTCCAACAGCGTTTCCTCAACCTCAGCAAGCAAAGGATACCGAAAGTGCAATGCGAACTGTATCAGAAGCTCCAAAGCCGGTGATTACCACACCACCTTTGCAGATAGAAGTTGGCAAGCAGCTACAACCTTCAAAGACTACAAGGGAGGACTCTCCTAAACCTGTTTACCAACCGCCAGATATAGAGGAAACACTGGTAGGGGGGGTTACGGGAGGGGCGAAAGTAGTGCAAGCCCAGGATAGGCGCCAGAAGAACTGTCTAAACTGTATTTTTTACGAAAGGGGAGCGAAGAAGTGTTTGCTCTATAGAACTGGAGTTCAAGATCCATTCAAGCCTTTGTGCCGCTAGCCTCTAAGA
Source organism: Thermofilaceae archaeon (assembly GCA_025057995.1). Lineage (GTDB taxonomy): Archaea > Thermoproteota > Thermoprotei > Thermofilales > Thermofilaceae > JANXEW01. The sequence goes on from JANXEW010000011.1 coordinate 30,607, forward strand.
TTAGTTCCCTCAAGAAATACTTGTCGGGCACCGTGGGATCCGATCTTACGCTGTGAAAATCGTAGGTCCAAGCATACTCCACTATTAAGTCTGCTTTCCTTGGGGCTATGTTCAGTTTTGAAAAAACCGAGGAGGCATGTAAATGTTCAATAGTTTTCAGAACCCATTCAATAACGTTACTGACACCTAGAGTATCTTTAATATCTGAGATATCGCTGACCTTCCGAAGCCAAGGTAGAAACAGGGAGTACTCAGCTAAGTATGCGTCTAAACCGAGGAGGACATAGATGGCTTTTGACAACGCTGACAGAGCTGTGCCTCTAAGGTGTCCATAGGCCAAGCCGGCGTAAAGAGACGCGAGGAGTATACGCTCTAGTGATCTGTTATTTTCAAAAACTGCATGCTTGAGCTCATTCAACGCTGTACATGAAAGTAGGAGGATGAACTTGTTTCTTGAACCAACGATGGCTGCTTCTATTGCGTTTACTAACGTTTCTACTGCTAGATTCGATACCACCTGCTGCTCTAGTTTATTGAACAAAACCGGGTCGAACAGCGTGAAAAGCGGAGCCTTTATCGGTACAGTGTAGCCCATGGTGCCAAAAGGGGGTATGGCTCTAACTGAGAAAGCCTCCCTAACTCCTGGGGATAGCGGTAAAAAGATCGATGGTAGATTGAGTCGAGCGCTAGATAACTTGGCAAGGGAGAGAGTAATCCAGTCGCCAGCTGCTACTATAACTTCGCTCCCTCTTACTTTCTCCGTAACCTCATCAACAACCTCTGAATCATAACTCTTACTTGGTATATTAGTTACTGATACTTTATTTATGATTCTGCTAAAACTTGGAATAACAAATTCTAACATAACATTTGAGTATTTTGAGCTTACTAAGACTATAATATTCCTAAATCCCATTACAGCCAGTTCTAAGCCAAGAAGTTCAACACACTTAGACCTAAGGATTATTCTCCCTGGAAAATTTATTTCAACCGGATAGTCCATCAACCCTAGTAGTCCACTTTAGCGTTTAAATAATGCTAAATCTGCTCTATCTTGTTTCATCTAAACGTTGAAAATAACTACTTGCATGAGGTGTAAGGAGCGTGGGTTTAATCGAAAGCGTTGACTCGGTTACAGAGAGACTAGTGAAGAACATGGATCCACCAGCTAGCGAAAAACTTGAGCAACTTGCAAGCAGGCTGAAGGAGCTGGCTCTTCGGAAAGTTATAAGCTCAAACCATACGGTGATGGAGCTAATTGTGTCAGCCCATTTACTTTCAAAAGGTTACGACGTTGAAATAGAGTACGTGCTAGCACCCGGCTTAGTTTGTGACCTTTATGCTTCAAACGGAGATAAGAGCATAGTTGTCGAAGTTGAAACGGGATTCGTCCCGCCTGAAAACTCCGTCGACCCCGTGGCATACAGGCTCGCCAGGGAGTTGAGCAAGGTTGCTAGATACAGCAGGTTTTCTGATTATTTTGTCATGGCAATCCCGCCGTTCCATATACTTCAACTGCCTTACATTGTTTTCCTCCCGCCAGAGGAGCGCGTCCAGTGGGGTATAGAGTACTTTAAGAAGCTGATCGACGCATATTATACCAAACCCCCTGTGAAAGACGAAGAACTTCTTTCAGCTAAGCTCCATTACGTGTATATAGTGCTTGTAGACGCCTTGAAACTCGTTGAACTCACAGCTAGAGAGTACTTTCAAATCTTTATAGAGAGACCGGCGATTCTACTCTATCGTGCCGGGTGGCCCCTCAGTGGACTCCCCATCGGTGACGGTGAAATTTTATCGGCAGAGGTTGGCATGGGATAGCTCATCCCGAGATGCACTCTGAATATCACAAGAAGAGAGGTTTCAGTCGCGACGGCCCCAGTCACAGTTCAGGCCGGGTTTCGATTCATCATTAACACACGCGTAAAGTAGGTAAAATAAGGCAAAATAAACCTAACGAGATCAGATACATTCTAATTGGCGAAAAATCCTTTAAACCGATGTCATAACACATGTTGCCGATTATGAGCCTCTTGAAACTTGAGGATGTACACGTGCACGTAGAACAAAAGGAGGTGGTAAAGGGAGTGAACTTGAAAGTTGAAAGAGGAGAAGTTCATGTACTTTTGGGTCCTAACGGTAGCGGTAAGAGTACTCTGCTCAGGGCTATAATGGGATTGCCGGGATACGGAGTTACTAGAGGAAAGATTCTTTTTGAGGGACGTGACTTGGATTCGTTAAAACCGTATGAGAGAGCAAGACTAGGGATAGCGTTGATGCACCAGAACCCTAAACCGATAAGCGTGAAACTGCAACAGGTGATCGAAGAGCTCTGCAAGCGTTACGGTGCGCCGCAAGACCTTGTTCAAAAGTTGGGTGTAAACGGGTTGATGGATAGGGAACTGTTTAAAGGTTTCAGCGGTGGTGAAATAAAAAGAGTAGAGTTGGCTCTAACGATTCTACAGAAACCGAAGCTCGCTATGCTGGATGAACCTGATAGCGGGGTGGATCTCGGAAACTTAAGGCTAGTGGGAGATGCTATCAACTCGCTTGCTAACGAAGGGGCAAGCATCTTGCTAGTTACACATACTGGTGTTATAGCCGATTACCTAAACAAGGTAGATTTTACACACGTCATAGTTGATGGGAGAATAGTTGCTTCCGGCGAGCTCAATGAAATGCTAAACCTTATTCGAGAAAAAGGTTATCAGGCTTTTATGAGGTGGACGTCGTGAGCTTAGCGGAGGAGTTGGCTCGAGGAGGGGCAATCTTCTACGTCCAACGAAATTATGAGATAGTTAGACAAGTCATCGCAAAAAGTCTAATTGAAAAAGGCGTTGTTCTCGAACCGCTTAGCAGTGCTGTAAAAAAGGGGTGGGTTGATAAACTCCTCTGGACTGTTCTTCCAGCAAGAGAGATAGAGCCCAAGGGAGCATTTGTTTACATACCACCGTATGTTAAAGTTCAAGCACCTGTATCGTTCTGCTTTACAGTAGATAAAGGGAGCCAGAGTGTCCACAATGTTCTGGTAATAGGTGAAGGTAGTGAAGTTACAGTAACTTCTGTATGCTCGAGTGCTGGAGACGGGAAAGAGCACAAGGGTTATACAGAGGTTTTTCTCGGGAAAAGGGCTAAGCTGGACTATGTAATGGTACATAGTTGGGCTAAGGATACTAGGGTGGAGGCCGAGCTAGGGGTTATAGTGGATTCAGAAGCGGTTATGAACGAACTCTACGTATCGCTCAGATCCCCTTACGAGCTTAGAGGAAACGCTAGGTTCATTCTCCGTAAAAAAGCCAGCCTATCTGCTTCGACAATATACTTGGCTACCCTTGGAAGGGCCCTACTTGAAACAGGTGTAACTATCGAAAGTGAAAACTCATCAGCTGAAGTGACCTCAAGAGTTGTAGCAGCTAAGGGAAGCATAGTAAGGCAACCTATACTATTGGAGGCTAAAGCACCTAATACTAAAGGTCATGTAGAGTGCAAAGGGCTTCAGCTGTCACATGACTCGGTTATAGAAACGATTCCCTCTCTCAGGTCAGCCCATGGCGGCGCTCAGCTGACTCATGAAGCGGCAATAGGGAAAATCTCAGAGGAGGAGTTAGCTTACCTAACCTCTAAGGGTTTCACGGAGGATGAAGCTGTAACTCTACTGGTTAGAGGGTTCCTTGAACTAGGGATAAAGGGGCTTCCAGAGTCCTTAAAGCCTCAAATCACTTCTATATTAGACCTGTTAGCCCGAGCCGCTACCGGATAAGCGCTAAAAAGGAGTGGTGAAAAGGGGGTTTAAATGCCGAGGCCCTTGCTGTTCTCTAAAAAGTACCTTGAGAACTTGCTTAACGGAAAGAAGCTTTCTACGGTACGAGTAGGCTATACAAAATACAAGCCTGGTGATATTGTCCTAGTCTTTTGCGGAGGTCTTGTATTAGGTCGAGTGAAAGTCGTGAAAGTTGAGCGTAAAAAGTTTGTTGACTTTACAGAGGAAGATGCTCGAAGAGACGGGTTTAATAGCCTCCATGAGTTTCGTAAGGCTCTTATGCAACACTATCCTCACGTGAGAGCGAGTACCCTTTTCACAGTTCTCCATTTTGAGTGGATGGAAAAGTATAGTAACCTTAAAAGCGTGAAAGACTTTAACTGGAATTATACTAAAAACCCACTGGAAGTCGCTAGGATCTCTCTTGAGAATTTACACGATCTAAACCAAGAAGAGAGAGAAATTCTAGAGGCTTACTTGAAAGCGGGAAGTGTAAGAGGTGCTGCTAAAATTTTGGGAGGATTATCAGCAAGGATGGTTGTACGAAGTGTTCTTAGAAATGCTGCTGAAAGGTTAGTTGAACTTAAGTTGCTAGAGCGCAGAAATTGGGTCATCGAACATGCATAGTTTTTGCGTTACACTAAAAACGCGTGCTTACAAGAGAGCTGAAGTGTAATGATAACATACGCTACGAGGGAATACACTAAAGAAGAAGTTCTCGATTTGCTCCACCCTTTAGTAGCTGAATGGTTCAACAGTAGGTACAAAGATCTAACACCTCCGCAGAAACTAGGTGTTGTGCCTATCTATGATGGAAACAACGTATTGATCTCTAGTCCTACGGGGACAGGAAAAACGCTTACGGCTTTTCTCGTGGTGATTAGTGAACTGATACGGATTGGACTTGAAAAACGCTTGGACGATAAAGTCTATGCAGTCTATGTTTCACCTCTCCGGGCGCTCAACAACGACATCTATAGGAATCTTGAAGAACCGTTAGAGGAAGTTAGTAGGCTTGCAAGTCTGAGAGGAGTTGAGTTACCCGAGCTCAGGCATGCTGTTAGAACTGGCGATACTTCAACTAATGAAAGGCAGAAGATGCTTAGGAAACCGCCCCACATCTTGATTACAACGCCTGAAACTCTAGCGATAACTCTAGCGGCTCCTAAGTTTCGTGAAAAATTACGAGGTGTGAAGTGGGTTATAGTAGATGAAATACATAGTCTGGCTGAGAATAAGCGCGGCGTACACCTTACGCTAAGCCTCGAAAGGCTCCAAGAGCTCGTCGGAAACCCCTTCGTGAGAATAGGTCTTTCAGCTACAATTAACCCATTAGAGGAGGTAGCGCGTTTCCTGGTAGGCTTTGATGATAACGGTAGTCCTAGAGAGTGCATCATCGTTGACTCCCGTTACGTGAAGAAGAGGGACATAAGGGTTCTATCCCCTGTACCCGACCTCATACATACTCCGTCTCAGCTTTTGCAGAATAACTTGTACGAACTGCTTTACGAACTGATTAAAAAACATAAAACTTCTTTGATTTTTACTAATACGAGAAGCGGTACTGAACGAGTCGTTTTCCATCTAAAAGAATTTGGAAAAATGAAAGGGCATCTAGACGAGGCTCAGATCATGGCCCACCACAGCTCGCTCTCCCGCAGCGTGCGTCACGACGTTGAAGAAAGACTCAAGTCAGGTCAGTTAAAGGCTGTCGTCAGCTCGACCTCCCTAGAGCTAGGCATCGATATAGGCTATATCGATGTAGTGATCCAGATAGGGTCTCCGAAATCCGTTACGCGATGCCTGCAAAGGATAGGGAGAAGCGGGCACAGGTTGCACGACGTCATAAAGGGAAGGCTTGTGTGCGTCGACCGTGATGATCTAATTGAAGTGTCGATCATGGTTCGAGAAGCGTACAGACACCACTTGGACAGTGTGAAGATACCGAAGAATTGTCTCGACGTACTGGCACAGCATGTGGTAGGGATGGCGATAGAGCGTAAATGGGGCGTAGAAGAAGCGTATAGATTGGTAAAACGCAGCTACTGTTTCCATTCTCTACCTTTCGAGGAGTTTATCAATGTTTTAAAATATTTGTCTGGCAAATACGAAGCCCTTGAAAATCATAGAGTTTACGGGAAAATATGGTTTGATGAAAAAGAGAGTTTTTTCGGAAGAAGAGGGAAGTATGCTAGATTAATTTACACGTTAAATGTCGGCACCATACCTGACGAGGTAGACGTTAAAGTCTACACTACATCTGGAAAGTACGTGGGAAACATCGAGGAGGAGTTCCTTGAACGTCTAGTACCTGGGGACAGGTTCGTACTTGGTGGAAAGGTCTACGAGTTCGTTGAAGCTAAAGGTAGCAAGGCTATTGTGAAACCAGCTTATGATACGAAGCCTACTGTACCGAGTTGGTTTTCTGAAATGTTACCTCTCAGTTATGATCTCGCCGTAAGGATTGGCAACTTTAGAGAAAAAATGTTTAGATGGTTGGATGCTGGGAAGAGGAAAAGAGAGATATTGACGTACCTTATGCGCAATTGTCGCACAGATCGAGTTGCGGCAGAGGCTATCTACGAGTACTTTGTTGAAATGTATAGGTTTTTAAGAACAATAGGTGTCTCAGCTTATCCATCAAGTAAAACTATCTTAGTGGAAAGGTACGTCGACGAGAGAAAACGTACACACCAAATCTTCCACACTCTTCTTGGTCGACGAACAAATGACGCTCTTTCAAGGGCTCTAGCCTACCTGGCTTCTCAGAAAGCTAGTGTAAACGTTGGCGTATCCGTCCACGACAACGGCTTTGCTCTCATTTACCCGCCTGGGGTTATACCTAACGTAACTATAACAGATCTTAAAAGTAAAGAAATAGAATCAATACTAATCAAAGCTTTAGCCAATACCGAATTACTGAGAAGGAGGTTCAGACACGTGGCTGCACGAAGCCTCATGATTTTAAGGAACTATAAAGGTCACGAAATCAGCGTCGATAAACAGCAAATCAATGCACAAACTCTCCTTAAAGTGGTTAAAGAGCTCGGCTTAAACTTTCCCGTACTGAAGGAGACTTACCGCGAAATCATGGAGGATTACATGGACATTGAACACGCTAAAGAGGTTCTCGAGAGGCTCGAGAGAAAAGAAGTTAAAGTCGTTGAACTTCCACCGCTTCCAGCTCCATCTCCCTTTGCCTACAACATAGTTCTCGAAGGACTCAGCGACGTCGTATTGATGGAAGATAAACGTTTAATGATGATTAGATTTCAAGAACGTCTCTCTAGATTACTCAAAGCTTCAGCTAACGCTAACGGCGGTGTTCCAGAGGAGGTCAGCAACGATGGGCTAAACCTACAATCTCAT
>JANXEW010000012.1 GCA_025057995.1 Thermofilaceae archaeon
TTCAAGCCGCTCGTCTCTTCTTCTATTATCCGCGTAGCCTGTCTTACAACCTCTACTTTCTCTGGCGTAGTCTCGCCGACAACTCTGATCAGTAACCCTGGACCGGGGAAGGGCATGCGCTCGGAGATCTCCTTCGGCAACCCAAGGTACCTTGCGACTTCCCTTACTTGAGGTTTGAAAAGCTCTCTCAAGGGTTCTACAACTTCAAAACCGTAGACTCTCGGATCTAAACCTATCTGAGTTAACACGTTGTGTTGTGTTTTAACTCCACCTGCAGTCTCGATAATATCAGGCGCAATAGTCCCTTGCACAAGGAACCTAGCTCCAAAACTCTTAGCCGCTCTACCTAACACAGTGTAAAACGTGTGCCTGAAAGCCTTCCTCTTCTCCTCTGCGTCACTCAACCCTGCTACAGACTTATAGAACTCGTGTTTAGCGTCTATAAGCTCAGCACTTAAACCTGCTTTACTCAAGAGCTCGAGCGAGTACTCGGGCTCTCTATACCTACGGAAGCCGTCGTCGATGTATACGACCTTCAACCTTTCGCCTAACGCCATCTTAGCTAAAACAGCGGCTACGGTGCTGTCCACGCCCCCCGAGCAAGCAGCTAAAGCTTTCTCGTCGCCCACGACACGTCTGATCTCCCTTACGGTTCCATCTACAAAGCGAGCGGGGTCCAGCCCCATGGTTCCCTCTTCAACGTCCCTTTAAAAATCTTTTGGAAAATCGTACGGTCGACGGTTTTCCCACTGGAAAACTAACTTAAAGGTACTTTAAGCAAGAGTTTCATGGAATCTTAGGGAACTGCGAGTCTACAAGCATTAGGGAGCGAGGAAGAGGTTGACTTCATCCTAGAGACGTAGCATAAGCGTTTCACGATTCGCTTTAAGGTTTCGCTGTGATCGTATACTGCCAAGATTTAACGACTTGGTTTAGAGCCGCCCAAAACCCGACGTTATCGTCGTTTGGGTCGCTGCTTCTCGCCACCCGCCCTGCCATCTTAATCTTACGGTCTAGAGTTACTTCGATCGTGGGAGATTCACCTTCCAGCGAGACGTTCCGCCATTCAAGCCGAAGCTCTGCCTTTTACGCATTGAGGGATGACCCAACCCTCCTCAGAGATTCTAAATGGGTGGGATTCAACGTAAGCCGACTCTGTATCCCAACGGTCTTGGGGGACGCGCATAGACGGTAACGTGACCGGTTTAAAAGCTTCGCATGGACGGTCATCTAACTCTACGCTACCTTCTACTGTAACGCTGACCGTCGCTTTAAGCTCCTTCCCTCTAGGCGGGTAAACTAGAATACTCCCATTGAAGGTGAGGTTCGATATCTTTCCTGAAAACTATATTAAGAGATCTCCCTTCTTCACCTCCCACGTGTATGTCAAGGGGTACCCTTGATGATAGACTCCTCTCTCCCAGAACGAGGGGGGTAAGACTACCGATGTACCCTAACCCGATTCAGGTCCATAATTCACGCGAAAGTATCCGCTGTCCAAGTGTAAAGCAGCGTACTGAGGGTAAGATCCCCGCATCCCGTACGCTATCTGGAGGATATCACCCTTCTGTGTAATACTCCAACTATACGGTTCAAACTTGTCAACAAAGTATTCGTAATACACAACAATTAAAGCGACGTTAGCTGAGATGAGGAAAAAGACTACAAGCTTCAGTAGCTTTTTCATATTCTGTGTTTTTGTCTAGGGTGAATTAACTTTTCTTAAATATCCAGTTTAACCGAGTTCTTAGAGTATTTGATCTCAAAGCCAGTCCCCGAGGGTACAGATTTAAGGTAAGCGTCTACAAGCTCCCCTACTCTTTCTTGAACGGGGGGTAACTGCGTGTACAGCGATACTTGACCCTCTACCGGTGGCGTCGGCGAGTTCCCTTAAACGGTTTAGAACAGTTGTAGAGACATGTATCCATAGTCCCGAGGGACCTTAAACAGCGTTCCTAGAGAACCTCCCTTTTCCTACTGGGATCCGGCAACCGACTTTGCCCCATATACTCTATATACTGTTACCTCAAGGGTTGAGTGTGGTTTCAATGGACTCACAGTACGTTAACAAGTTCTTTGGCGAGTTGATTTACTGTAGCGACTGGGTTCCAGAATGGGAGTTAGCTGAAAGGTTGGGGGTTGGGAGAGAGGAGGTGAAGAGTATCGCGCAAAGGCTTCTAGACGGGGGTTTTCCCTTGGAAGTTGAATCAGGTTCTTTCTACCGGCTTTCTCTAGGTGATGATTTGAGTAAAGCCTCAAGCTACTCTAGCGTGCTTGACTCTCACATCCCTTTCCGCGTCCTCTACTTTGAGGAGTGTTCCTCTACGCAAGACGTCGCCGCTAAACTGGCGGGAGAGGGCGTTGGCGAGGGGCTGGTCGTCGTAGCTGAAGAACAGAGGGTCGGGAGGGGTAGGCTTGGAAGAAGCTGGGTCTCGTTTCGCGGAGGGTTGTGGTTGACGATCGTCTTGGAACCTCCTAGCTCTAGAGTAGTTCAAGTGCTTAGCCTAGGGCTCGGAGTAGCCGTAGCTAAGACTTTACGTCTCCTGTACTCGCTGGACGCGAAGGTTAAATGGCCTAACGACGTGCAAGTGGAGGGGAGGAAGGTTTCTGGAATCCTCGTCGAAGCTTCCGCGGGGGAGAGGTTCTACGTTCTCGCTGGCATAGGCGTCAACGCGAACAACGACCTACCAGACGACCTGAAGGAGTCTGCAGACTCTTTGAAGAGGCTTCTTGGACGGAGAGTCTCGAGAGTTCAGCTTCTCCTAGCCCTCTTAAAGGAAGTCGACAAGGTGTACTCGACGCTTAAAAGGGAGTCTAGCTTAAGGGTCGTTGAGGAATGGAAGAAGTTTTCATCCACAATAGGCGAGCGTGTACGCGTGATCGGGTTTGATGGAGAGTACACGGGGCTTGCGGTGGACGTAGACGAACAGGGTGGTCTAGTGGTGGAGACTGGCGGAGTCCGTCGAGTCTTCTACTCGGGAGACGTTCTCCACTTGAGGTGAAGACTGTCCACGCTCCTAGGACCGAAGCTCTGTAGACTAAGGTTTCTTGTACAGTTCTTTTATGTTTAAACGGACATCGTTGAAAAGCGCCTCTAGTAAGCCTTTATCGCGTAAGGTGGTTCAAGGGAGGACTTTAACGCCGTGAGCTTCCGCTACCTTTCTAAACTTCTTGTCGAATGTCGCGAGCTCAGCGTTGTTGTAGACCGCTAGTGCTAGGATGATATAGTCGTTAAGTTCTCCAGCTGGTGCACCGTCTCCCACCCACAGCTCCACGCCAAGCTGTACGACGTTTAACGGTTCACAGAGTATACTCCTCTCCGCTAGTTCAACCACCTTTCTATAGAGAAACCTTGGATCGCGCGTCAACTCGAGGATAACTTTGAGAAACTCATAGACTACAATCTGCGGTATGACTGAATCATCCTCGTTTAACAGCTTCAAGCTTTCACTATAGTGTTCGCTGTCTTCAACCGTAGCGTAGACGAGCACGTTCGTATCGAGGACGAGCATGGTTAAGGCGAGAAGGCTCGATCGGCTATCTCCTCGATATCTTCAACCTTCAAGTCCCTCCCCAGCTTGACCGTCGTCCACCTCCTCTTCAAGGGTTTGAGCACAGCGTAGCCGTCGCGAAGCTCGAGTTCAACGTAATCGCCTTCTCTTATCCCCAAAGCCTCCCTTACTTCAACTGGGATTGTAACCTGATAGTTCCGAGTAACTTTAACTCGCACATGGATGTTTCTCCTACTAGCATATATTTTTATCTTCTAGACATAACCCCTCTGTGGACTGTTTCAACAGTTGAGAAAGGGTCAGTGCATGAATAGTCAATCACAGTTCATCACTCGGCAAACACATCATCCGCGTTTAGAACTACAGCTTTCTTTTAAACTTAGCTGGAGCCGAGTTTGAGGATCGTGGAAGGTTTCGAGCCCCTTTACTGTTGAGGTTATAAGAGCTAAGTTTTTCAGATTTTCTAACCTTTTTAATAAATTTTATATACTATACGAAATATTTAAATACTATTTTTTACATATCAATGACAGAAAGAAAATGGAATCGTCTAAACTGACTGTTAATGGTTTCCTTATTTTTTGTGTTATTTTATCTTACCTTTTTTTACTTTTAAGCTTTAGTTTAATCACTTACGCTCAAACTGAGACAAGTTTAGATTACAGCCGTGTCGTAAACTTACTGAATAACGTTAAGTCTTCTGAGTACCGCATTTCTAACAGCGAGGGTGAGGAAGTTAGAGTAGCTTACCAGATCCTTGGAGAAGAAACCGTCATGGGCGAAGAATCGTGGAAGGTTAAATGGAGCTTCCGGAGTATTGGAGAGGAGGTTACTGTTAACCTATGGATTTCCAAATCGACTGGTAGAACATTGCAGTTAGAGATGAATGGAGAACTTTTATCCGGGGAAGCTGCTGAGTCTATCGGTCTCCAAGTTTTAAACATTTGGTTTGGTTGGATCGAACAACAATCCGAAGTTTTCAAGATGGAGGAAGCTGGAAAATGGTTGGAGCTCACAAGCCAAGGTAGACTCCTCTACCTTGGTAGCGAGCTTAGAGCTTTGGGACCTAGCCAGCTTCTAGTACACAAGTGGAGGTGGGAGGGCTACCCGACGGCAGATGAAGAGTACCGTGGAATCGTCGACATCTGGATTGCGACGACAGCGTACAGAGACATGTTGGTTAAGTTGCATTTAGAGCAGTATGAGCCTCCGTCGTGGTTTGATATAGAGCTCCTTTCAATAGAACTTGTTAAACCTCAACCTTTACCCAACATCATAGTTAACGCTAAAGCTGGTAAAACTACCTTGAAACCTGGTGAAAAAACTGTAGTAGAGATCACTTACGCTAACAAGGGGGATGCTTTAGGAGTGTTAAACTTAACCATTTTCGTAGATGGAGAAGCTAGGAAAAGCTGGCTGTTAACTCCCCGACCCGGAGAAGCTGGAACTCTAAACTATACTGTATCTTTTGACATCGAGGGATCTCATAGGGTATCCGTCGGAGGTAGGACAATCACTTTTACCGTCTCATCTAAAGCTCAGCCGCCTACGTTTAAGTTATCTAACTTAAGTATAAAACCTTCTTCAGTTAAAACAGGTGAAAGAGTTGACATCTCGTTACAAGCCGCTAACACTGGCGGAGAAAGAGGATCTTATGAAGTTACGTTAACTGTCAACGGGTTATCCGTTGAAAAGAGGACGATAACTCTAGATCCTGGAGAAACTATTACAGTGACATTCAGCTATACTCCAGAGAGCAGTGGTACATACGTTATCGAAGTAAACGGTTTGTCCGGAACATTAACTGTTGTAGATACCGGAGAACCCGGCCTACGTGAAGGTGTACAGTTTATCTACGTAGCAGCAGCTGCAGTCGCAGCTTTAATCTTTTCAGCGCTTATATTATGGAGGAGGAAAAGAACTAAACTCCCCCCGCCCCCTCTACCACCAGCTAATTAATCAAAATATTATTTATTTTTAATTTTAGTCATTGATGTCTAGTGAAAAGTTTAACCTCGCATATTCGACCGTCAAGCATTTAGACCTAACGTGAGAGTTAAGGTTCATGACGCAAACCTGTTACTTCTTTGGAGTAGACTACTACCCTGAGCACTGGCCGGAGAGTAGATGGCTTGTGGACGCTAGAATGATGGGTGAAGCTAAGTTCAATGTAGTCCGGCTTGCCGAGTTCTCTTGGTGTAAGCTTGAGCCTAAACCGGGAGTTTACGATTTTTCTTGGCTGGATGACGCGTTAAACGTCCTCGAAGGACACGGTTTAAAAGCGGTCTTGGGTACGCCTACGGCAGCTCCGCCGCCTTGGCTAGTCAAGATGCACCCCGACATTCTTCCCGTCGACTATAGGGGGCACCCTATGCCGCCTGTAGCTAGGAGGCACTACTGTCCTAACAACCCGAACTACAGGAGGGCGACAGAGAGGGTTGTGAGAGCGCTAGCTGAACACTATAAAGGCGATGAACGCGTGCTCGGTTACCAGGTTGACAACGAGCTATCCATGGGCGACGAATACTGTTACTGCGAACACTGCGTGAACCTGTTCAGAGGATGGCTTAGAGGAAAATATGGTGGATTAGAGGAGCTTAACAGGGCTTACGGGACAGTCTTCTGGAGCCAAGAGTACGGCGATTGGAGTGAAGTACACCCTCCGACGCCACCCTTCGACTTGTGTAACAGGAGTTTGGCTTTAGACTGGTTCCGCTTTAAGTCGAAATCTCTTGTGGACTACCTGGAGCTTCAAGTGAAGATTCTGAAGAGTATAAGCCCTGAGAAGTTTGTGACGACCAACCTTCCTGGAGCTCTCCACAGTAGCGTAGACTGTTTCGAAATGGGTTACAAGCTGGACTTCATGTCTTGGGACTGTTATCCGCGCTTCGCAGGCGGCAGCGAGCCAGCTTCGACATCTCTACAGCATGACGCGGCTAGAGTCATGAGCGGGGGCGGAAGGTTTTGGGTTATGGAGCTTCAAGCTGGACCTACCGACGGGTACTTCAGCTACCCCATCGGCTTGTCCCCGGAGCCCGGCGAGTTGAGGAAGTGGGCTTATCAAGCGTTAGCCCGTGGAGCCGAAGGGATCCTCTACTTTAACTGGAGGACCATCCATTTTGGAAAAGAACAGTTCTGGCACGGGATCCTCAACCATGACGGCGAAGTCAACCGGAGGTACCTGGAGGTGAAGAAACTAGGTAGAGAGTTGGAGAACGTTATGCGTGAACTAGAAGGATCCTCCTTCGAGAGCGAGGTAGCGGTGATGTTCTCCCATGAATCCCTCTGGGCGACTTTGATAGAGAAAGGCTACTACCATGTGGACTACTATTCTCAAATCTCAACGACTTACAGAGAGTTGTGGAAGCTTGGTATAAACGTGGATGTAATACCGCCTAACGTTGAACTATCTAAGTACAAAATCGTTTTCACACCTTTCCTATATTTGACGAGCAAAGATCTTACTTCGAAGATTAAAGAATACGTTTCGAATGGGGGAGTCGTCGTCGCTACAGCTCGAACCTCCGTCAAAGATGAACACAACAACGTGTACGTGACGGGTCTCCCCGGGGGTCTCACAGATCTCTTCGGAATTAGAGTAACCGATTATACACCCGTACCCCCTACGGCTCAAGCTAACGTCGAAGTCCAAGGTTTAAAAGTCCCCGCGCAAGCTTGGCTGGAAGAACTTCAACCGTCTACAGCAGACGTAATCGGACTCCACGAGTACTCTTGGCTGAAGGCGAAACCTGCAGTAACTTTAAACAAGTATGGGAAAGGATACGCTCTCTACGTTGGAAGCTTCTTCACCCCTCGTCTAGCTCAAGAAGTTGTAAAACTTGCGTTGAAGCTCAACCAAGTTAAACCTCCTGTAGAAGTCGAAGGAGATTCCGTGGAAGTGGCTTCAAGGGAGAAAGGTGACTACAAGTTTCTATTCCTCATCAACCATGAAGCTGTAGAGCGTAAAGTCGCCCTAAAACTACCTCAAGCATCTGAAGCCAAAAGCCTCCTCTCTAGTTCAGTTTGGGTTGGGAGAGAGTTTACGGTCACTCTAGGACCCCACGGCGTAGAGATACTTAAGCTAGTTACAGATGCTCAAGCATGAGTAACCGATTACAAGGGTAAAGCCGGAAAAGTTTTAGCGTAATCGAGTTTGAAAACGTTCACGTAATAAAGACGTTCAAAACTTATAAGCGTCGGAAGGGAGACCATGCATCTAGAGTCGCTGGACGAGTTCCTCTTAGATCGCCCCACGTCTAGAATCCGCATAGGTACTTCAGGCTGGGACTATGACGACTGGATCGGTCCCTTCTACGAGAGCGAGAGAGGAATGCTCTCTACTTACATGAAGTTCTTCAACACTGTCGAAGTTAACTCGTCCTTCTACGCTCTCCACAGTGAAAAGTTCTTCGAAAGTTTAGCTAGGGCAGCGCCCCCCAGCTTCCTCTACTCTGTGAAAGCGTATAAGGCGATTACACACAAGAAACTCTTGAACCCGAGAGCGGCGGAACCTGAGATTCAAGCTTTCTTTAAATCCATCCGCCCTCTAGTGGAGTACCGGAAGTTGGGAGCTGTCCTAGTCCAGTTACCTCCAAAGGGGAGGAGGGAGATCCCCTGGTTGGAAAGCTTTCTCGCAGAACTGCCTCGAGGCGTAAGAACGGCGGTAGAGTTCCGGGATACAAGCTGGCTTGATAAAGAAGTCTTCAAGACCTTAGAGAGGTACAATGTAGCTTACGTGATAGTAGACGAACCGCTCCTCCCGCCGGTCTTGGAGGTGACAGCTAGCTTCTCCTACGTTAGGTGGCACGGTAGGGGGGAGAGACCATGGTACTACTACCACTACAGCTTAGAAGAGCTAAAGCCTTGGGCCGAGAAGCTCAAGCAGTTGACTGAGCAAGTAGAGCTGATCTTAGGGTACTTCAACAACCACTTTAGAGGCTTCGCTCCCCACAACGCTCTCCAGATGCTAGCTCTCCTGGGGTTAGCTGATGGGAGACGTGAGAGGATGCTGGCTAAGATGGAGGAGCACATTGCGACCCCTCACGTCGGCGAGAGCCTGATGAGAGACCTTGAAGCTGGGGAGATTGAGAGAGCGTTACGGATACTTGCTGGAGAAAGGAGGTTTCACCGAGGGTTGGAGATCAGCGACGGAGAAGTTAGCTACAACTTTTCTGAGAGGAAAGTGTTCGCTCGTGTCAAGAGTTACGTAGTAGAGGTCGACTTGGCTGAAAAGAGGTTGTACCACGACTGCGAAGACTGGAGAAAGTCGGTGGAGTCTAAGAGGTTTTGCAAACATTTAGTGAAACTTTTTACCATGCTGCCTGTTGAAACGTCGAAAGAGGTTCTTTCAAACATCGTAACAAACCTTGAAGACTGGGAGTTTTCAAGCCCTAGTTAGATGAAAAGTCTATACGGCGGGCGAATGTTCTAACTTAAACCATCCGCCCGTAGAGACGTTTAATACAGCCGTTAACGGCCTTTAGCGAGGGACGCGGGGGTTCGGCTTGGGGACCAATCTGACGCCACTTGTCGAAAGAGTAAGAATCGGATTGAAGGGTTTAACGGGTAAGACTCTCGCAGTAGACGCTCTAAACGCCATCTACCAGTTCCTCGCCCTCGTTAGAGACCCCAGGGGTGGACCGATGAGGAACAACAGGGGGATGGTTACCTCCCACCTCATCGGTTTAGCCACCAGGTACTCGAAGCTAGCTTACGAGAACGGTTGCAAGTTCGTGTTCGTCTTCGACGGCCCTCCACACCCCTTTAAAAAGAGGGAAATCGAGAGGAGACGGGAGACTAGAAGGAAGGCGTTCGAAGAGTACAAGAAGTACGTTGAAGCGGGAGACTATGAGAGAGCTTTCTCCAAGGCGGTTTCTTCAGCGAGCGTAGACGAGTGGGTTATCGAGAGCAGCAAGAAACTGTTAACTCTCATGGGCTACCCTGTTGTAGAAGCGCCTTCCGACGCGGAGGCTCAAGCTGCTTTTATAACTTTAAGAGGAGATGCTTGGGCTGTAAGCAGCCAAGACTGGGATTCGTTGCTGTACGGTGCGCCTAAGCTCGTCAGGTACGTGACTCTAACAGGTTTCGAATGGCTCCCTAGCAAAAGGGTAGCTAGGAGGCTGGAGCCGGAGCTCGTTGAGCTCGAAAAAGCGTTGAAGACCTTAGGTCTGTCGCGGAGACAGTTGGTGGAAGTAGCTATCCTGTCCGGGACGGACTTCAACGAAGGTGTTAAAGGCATAGGACCTCGGAAGGCGTACAAGTTGATAAAAACTTACGGGAGCCTCGACAAGCTCCCAGCCTCAATTAGGGAAAGTTTACCTGAAGGTTACGAAGAGTTAGTCGACCTCTTCATGAACCCTCAAGTTCGAGAAGATTACAGTCTTGAGTTTAAGGAACCCGACTGTGAAGCCCTCTACAGTTTTCTCGTCGAGGAAAACAGTTTTTCACCGAGGCGAGTCAACTTGATCATCGAGAGGTTGAGGAAAAGTTGGGATAAGAGGGGGTTACGTCAAGGCGTTCTCGAGGATTTTCTAGCCTGAAAGCAAACATTAGTTTTTAGGGGAGGTAAAGCGATAAAGCCTGACTATTAGAGGGTTTGATGAAGCTGGTGGGGGGCTTTGCCTACGTTGGTCAAGGAGGTGATACTCGAGAACTTCATGTCGTATAGATACGCTAGAGTACCTCTCGAACCCGGGCTAAACGTCGTCACCGGACCAAACGGTTCAGGGAAGTCAAGCATCCTACTGGGGTTGTCTGTAGCTTTAGGTCAAACTTACACGGAAAGGGGTAGGAGGTTGAGCGACTTGATTAGACGTGGGGAGGAGGCGGCGCGCGTCACAGTGGTCTTAGACAATAGACCTGTAGACGGTAGAAGACCGTTGCCTTGGTTCAGGAGTGACGAAGTGTTCTTCACAAGGTACTTGCGGCTCGACGGTCAATACTGGCATGAAGTAAACGGTAGAGTCGTTTCAAAAGCTGAAGTTAGAAGGTACTTGTCTAGAGTAGGTATGGACCCTGACAACGCTTTGATCGTTATGCACCAGAACATGGTGGAGGAGTTCGCTTTCCTCTCCCCCCAGGACCGGTTAAGGCTTTTGGAGGACGCTACAGGGCTTTCAGGCTACAGGGCGCGAGTAGCTTCCGCTAAAAGGCTGCTGGAGGAAGGGGTTAAAGGCTCTGAAGAAGTTAAAACAGCTTTAGCCAAGGCTGAGGAAGCGTTAAGGTACTGGAGCGAGGTTTACGAGAGGTTTAAGAGGAAGAAAGGGTTAGAGGAAAAGCTGGCTTTCCTAAGGAGAGAGCTCGCTTGGGCACGTGTACGCGACGCGTCAGCTGAGCTTGAGGAAGTTAAAACTGAACGAGAGAAGGTTGAAAGCGATCTACGTGAGGTTGAGACGACCCTTTCGCAGTTGAATGAAAGGGAGGAAACGCTCAGAAGCCGGTTAGACTCTCTCGAGAAGGATATCGTGACCGGGGCGGTCGACGTCGTTCAACTTTTGGGGGAGCTTAGGAAGACTTGGGAAGAGCTTGTAAACACTGTCGCAGAAGCTCGCGTGAAGGCCTTCGAGCGTAGACTCCTGCTCGCAGAACTCGAGGAGGTTAAGGAGCGTTACCGTAGATCTTTCGAGAAGGTGAAGGCTTTAAGGGAGAAAGCGGTTGCGGAAGGCGGCGAGCTTCGAACTTCTAGGATTATCGAAGAGATAGAGGACGAGATTAGGAGGGTTGAGTTCGAGCTTGCGGGTATAGGCGAGATACCGCCGGAGGCCGAAGCTACGTACGTTAAACTTGAGGAGAATTTCAGAGAGCTTGAGAGAAAATCAGCTGAATTGGAGGAGAATAGGAGGAGGTTAGCTGAAGAACTTGAGAAAAGGGTGACGTTATGGAGGGAAAAGGTTTCAGCAGTTGTCGCTGAAGTAGACAGAGAGTTTTCAACTATGTTGTCCAAGCTCGGGGCTGAGGGTGGAGTTAGGCTGATAGAAGAAGGAGACGTAGAGAAAGCTGGTTTAGAAATATACGTCGGCTTCGGAGGTGCCGACGCCTCCCCCTTAAACCCTTACGCTTTAAGCGGAGGAGAGAGGACTGCCTCAGTCATGTGCTTCTTCCTCGCTCTACAGAAGAACGTTAAATCGCCTCTAAGGGCTGTAGACGAGTTCGACGTACACATGGATCCGAGGAATAGGGACGCTATTCTAAGCATAGTTTTCGAGCTAGCCTCTTCAGACAGCGGCGCGCAATACGTCGTGATCACACCGGGTCCCTTGACGAGGCTTCCCGAGGGGGCGAACGTGTTAGTAGTACAGAAGGTGAGAGGTCGATCTCTAGTCTCTCTAGCTCGCGGTGATGGAGTTGAGTGGAGAAGGTAGACTAAGGGAACTGTTGGAGGAACTTGTCGAAACCCTAAGGGTTTCACCGGACCCCTTTAAAATCAGAGTAAGGGAACTGCTCGACGAGCTTGCCTCTCTACTCCCTTCTCTCAAGTTAGAGGATCTACCTTTGGATGCTGAGATCTTGTACAGGCTAGCGGAAGTAGTCAAGAAGCAGTGGGAGTGGTTGAGTAACGAAGCTGCAACTCTCGCACTTGGAAGACTCATCGCGGCCATTAAAGTCCAAGCTTTAAGTGAAAAAGAGTTGGCGACCCTACTCCTTCAAGCTTGGAAGCCTATCGTCGAGCTCGAACAGGTAACTTTCACAGACATCTTGAGATCTATCGAGTACATGGGCGGTAGGCGACCGCGTGTTTCCTTTGAGGAAGGTGGTGGAGAGGTTACGTTCATCGACATTGGGAAAGCGTTCGAGCTGGGAGTTCTCTCGAGCATTGAACTGGAGAAGGTCGTCTCGAGGGTTAGGGAGAGAACGCTTAAGCTTGTTGAAAGCGAGGGGGTAGCTAAGTACTCGGATGTAGTCAAAGGCTCTGACGCTTACGAGACGTACTTGAACGCTTACGCTCTCTCCCTATTGTCGACGACAGGTGAGTTCGACGTCGTGTACGACCCTTTAAAGGGGGAGTTCTACGTGACTAGAGTTTCCTCAAGCGGAGGAGTCGAGTCGGTGGTTATCTCGTTGAGAGAGGTGATTCAAGGTGCCGGCTAGAGTCCCAGCTGCAAAACTCAGGAAAGCGGCTAGAATGCTCTTGTACCGTAGCGGAGCTCGACCGGGGGTAAAAGGTTGGGAGCTCGCTAAATCTCTCGGCGGCGACTACCTCGACGCCGTACTAGCGTTAAATTCGGTTCTCGAACTACTAGGGTTGGAAGTCATCGCCGTAGATGAGAAAGGGCAACGTTTGAACATGGAGGGGGACTTGAGGAAAGCCCTCTTTCTCGTCGTCTTAAAGGAGAACCCGACTGTGGAGGAGGCTAAGACCTCGGGTTGGAGGATCGACGATTTAGCCGTTCTATCAGCTTCCCTCCTATACCTTCTCGCTAAAGGGGGGAGGGCTGCGAGAAACGAGCTCCTAAGCGTCCTCAAGTTGAAGTTTAAGGGTCCTAGACTCAGCTACTCTCTAGAACGTTTAATCCGTCTAGGTTACTTAGAAGAGGACGGGGACCAGATCCAGATCGGTTGGAGGTCTAGGGTAGAAGTAGACTTGGATAAGCTTGTTGGAGTCAGCGGTTTAAGTTTTAAACCTTAGACTTTAACCCCCTCTCCTCCCTCGCGCGTTCTAGCCTTCAGCTTCTCTCGCCTCTGAAGCCACAGGAGCTTGTAGAGCGACTCCTTGCCACCACTATGTCTCGGTAGGATTGAAGCTATCTCACTGAATTTGAAGCCGGCTGCTCTAGCTATGACCGCGGCGTCACCGAACTTCTCTAGAAGCTGCATGCTCACCTTAATCCTTCTGCATCCTCTACCAAGCTTAGCGCACCTTTCAGCTCTAGCAGCCATCTCTTCTTCAGGCACTACATCGAAAGCTAGTTTTTCAGAACCACAACCGGGGCAGGCGATTTGAGAAGGGATCTCGGAGACTGGGAGCTCGAAAACTGAACCACACTCTGTACATAGGAAAGAGGCGAAAGATTGTAGGATTCTAACCTTGAAGAGAGCGTAAGAGAGTAGTTCACGCCTCTCCGGCAGGGAGGGTTCAAGCCCTTCCCTAAGGCTTCTCTCAGCTTCCAACGTTAACGGGCTGGGACCTTTAACGGTAGCAACTTGAACCACTCCCCCCTTGATCCACGAGATGACTGTTAACGCGCCTTCAACATCCATGTCTACGTAGAGCACCTCCTTCAACGCCTCATCGTAAGCTGGAGTCCCCTTCAACGCGGCTACAAGCCTATCCAAGTCGCCCCTAGTTAACTTCGCCCCGGGGGAGAGCACGCCCATCCTCCTCGCTACTTGTTGCAACCTCCACCTGAAGGCCCTGCTCTCCTCGACGGCTGCTTTCAGAAACCTTAAGAAGCTCTCCCCATCGGTCTCCTTCAACAGGTAGGCAACCTCTTCTGCCGCGACGCTTTCGCATCTTAAAACAATACGGTAGGGTTTCTCCGAGGAATACGCCGGTAGACCCAGCCTGTGGGCTAGCCTGTAAGCCAAGTACTTCCCAAGAGCCCTGTTCACCCTACTGCCGAAGTGCGCGTGGACGACAACTATGCTAGGGCCAGCGTCCTCTACTACGACCAACTTGTCGTTGGGCACAGGTAAACCTTGTTCAACCGTCTCGTAAACTGGACTCAACGCCTTCTCTATCACCCTTGCGTCAACCCCGTACTCGTCAGACAGTTTCGAGGCTAGAATCTTCAACGGGACAGTTTTCAAAGCCTCTTCAGAAGCTAACCCCCTAAGCTTTCCAACAGTTTGAGCAACCTCAAAGGGTACCGGTATCTCTTCGCCAACCCAGCTTGGCACAGCGCTCTCATAATCGTCGACAGGCTCGACGTAAACCGCTTCCTCGGTTAGAGAGACAACCTCCCAAGGTCTGCCAGCCATTATGAACCTCGCTCCAACTTCACAGTACTCTGCGACAAAGTAGTCGTCCAACAAGCCGACCGGTTCGCCGTTGGACTTGTCTACGACAGTGTACTGCTTCACCTCGGGTATCGTCGAGAGGACGCCGAAATAGTAGTCGTAACTCCGTCTTCCAGCCGGTCTAAGCTTGCCCCCGGCAACCCTTAGGAGCCTTATCTCCCTCATGAAGTCGACGAGCCTATCCATCTCCCCTCTAGACAAATCTTTGTACGGTTCAGCGCCGGTAACCAGGTTGTAAGCTTCTTCGACGCTTAAAACGTCTGAGAGAGCTAAGCCTACGAGCTCGTGGGCGAGCACGTCGTAGGGTTTAGGAGGCAGCCTTGAAGGCTCAATATAACCGTTCTCTAAAAACTTCTTCAAGACGATGCTCTCCAACGCGTCATCGCTTCCGCTAACTATTACGAATCCTTCACTTACTCTATCGAGCTTGTGGCCAGCCCTACCTACCCTCTGCAGCAACCTGCGTACCTCCCTAGGGGAATTGTACTGGACGACTAGGTCTACGTGCCCTATGTCGATGCCTAACTCCATCGAAGACGTGCAGACGACGCCTTTCACATCACCTCTCCTCAACATCTCTTCAATACGAACTCTCTCAGCCCTTGAAAGGCTACCGTGGTGCACGTATATTGGCGCGTGCTCGTCCCACAGCTTAAACCTGCTGGCAAGCATCTCAGCCGTAGGCCTCGTGTTCGAGAAAACCAGAGTTGAACGTCTAGACTCCAACAACTCGCGGATAAACCGAAGCCGGGCCGCAACGTCCGGAGAAGCTAAAACCTTCTCCCCTAGCACGTAGTCATCCTCTATAGGGTCTGGCCAAGCGATTGAAACCTTTACGCGCTTATGCGCTGGCACGAGTACGACCCTACACTCCCCTCCAGCGCCGACGAGTAGTTTCGAGACCTCCCCCGGATTCCCCACGGTAGCCGAGAGCCCTATAACTTGCACCTTCCCTGCAAGCTTCTTAACCCTCTCCATTAGAAGACTCAACTGGACTCCACGTTTGCTGTCAGCAACTTCATGGACTTCGTCTACGACAACCCACTTTAACTGAGCCAAGTGCCTCCTCAGACGCTTGCCGACTAGCAACAACTGAAGCGACTCGGGAGTGGTGATGAGCACGTCGGGCGGCTCGAGGGACTGCACCCTACGTTCGCTGAGAGGTGTATCACCGTGCCGGACTGAGACTCTGAACCCGAGCTTGAGAGCCCACCACTCGACTCTAGAAAGGATGTCGCGGTTTAAGGTCCTCAACGGCGTAATGTAAAGCAGTCTAACCCCTGACCCTTGTTCGTTCAACATCGTCGAAAGTATGGGGAGGAGAGCTGCTTCCGTCTTACCGCTCCCCGTCGGTGCTACGATGAGAACGTTTTCCCCCTTCAAGATCAACGGTACAGCTTCCTTCTGAGGCGGAGTTGGCTCGTCAAAGCCCTTCTCCACCCAAAGTCTCCTTACAGCAGGATGTAGAAGCTCAAGCACCGGCACGACCTAGACTCGCTTGATGCAAGGGCTTATAACAGTACCCTCGAAACTAATATAGACGACCTTCGAGTCCAGCTCATATGCCTCTAGCTTTTAAATCGTTTGAGTTGGTTGAACCCCTCCCTCTAGAGGAGGTTGCAGCCAAGTTGAAGGGTTACGGCGTCCTCGAGCTTGAGGAGGTTGAGGGAAAAGAGGTTGAAGTAGGTTTCAGAGTAGCTGACCTTCAAATGGTAGACGGAGAACTTCAAGGTTTGTTCGAGGAAAGCTTCATTATTTCAGTAAAGTACAGGGAGGAGCTCTTTAAAGTGCCTATAACTGTGGCAACAGAGTTCAGGTTTACGCCCGTGGGGAGCAAGGTCTTCCTCACGGTTGCGGCTAAGAAGGCTAGAGCGAACAGAGTCGCGGCGAGGATCTCTGCAGCCGTTGCAGCGGGGAGGAAGAGGGGTGTACTATTAGAAGCTAGAATTCCGGAACCCGTCTTCCGAAGGCTTTACGAGGGGCAACCTCACGCTGTCAAAGTCGTAGTGTTCACAGACGTTAAGCTTCCGGATGTAGGGAAACTGACTCTCTACGGGGAGCAGTTAGCTAACTCAAGCCTCTACAACGAGTACTTGAAGCTGGGTAGCGTATGGTACGCGGTCTTTGAAGCGGGTGAAGGGGTTGTAGTTGGAGTCACGAGAAACTGTATAGTCACCTTCTTCTCAAAGATTGACCCGGAGGAAGCCTTCAAATTCATTAAGGAGAACATCCTACCCTTAGCTCTCGAAGAAGAGGCAGCTTAGTGAACTGGCCTGTAGGGGAGTTGAAAATTTATAAAGTATACGCTCACCCGCTCACATGGGTGGGCTCTTCGTAAAAATTATCGCTTCGCTCGGTCCAGCTAGCACAGACGAGGATCTCGTTCTACAAATGGCTAAATGCGGAGCAGACGCTTTTCGAACAAACTTCGCCCACGGGGACCCGGAAGTTTGGACGAGACGGTTGAAAGCCGTTAGGAGAGCGGAGGAGATTTTAAACAAGCCTTTAGCCATGATAGGGGACCTCAAGGGACCCTCTGTAAGAGTAGGGGATTTGCCTCAACCTTTAACCCTAAAGAGCGGGGAGCGGGTACTAGTCGCGCCTGAATACAAGCCTCCTTCAACCCAGCCTCTGATCCCGATACCTTTCCTCAGCTTGTTTGAGACAGCTAAACCTGGCGACGAGATACTGATTGACGACGGGAGGATCCAGCTCCGCGTCCTAGATTGGAAAGGTGAAGCTCTAGAGTGTGAAGTGCTCGTGGACGCCGTCCTAGAGGGAAGAAAGAACGTGTCGATAAGAGGGAGGGATCTTGAAGCTCCTCTGATAAACGAGAGGGACCTACTTGCTTTGAAATTTGCGGCGTTGGAAGGTTTCGATTTCGTAGGCTTAAGCCACGTGCGCGACGCTTCTGACGTCGAAGAAATCAAAAGGATTTTGAAAAGCTACGGGTCAGACGCTTGGATTATATCGAAGATAGAGACCTTAAGCGCGTTGAAAAACCTCGACTCCATTATAGAAGCTAGTGACGTGATACTTGTCGCGCGAGGGGATCTAGGCATCAGGTTGAACCTCGAGGAGGTCCCCTATTACCAGAAGCTTATGGTTGACAAGTGTCTTAAAGCCGGTAAGCCCGTCATCGTAGCAACCCAGCTGCTCGCTTCAATGGTTGAAAACGATACTCCCACTAGGGCTGAGGTCATGGACGTTAGCGTAGCTGTCACCCAAGGGGTTGACGCCGTCATGTTAACGAACGAGACCTCGGTAGGCAAGTACCCTCTACAGGCTGTAAGGTGGTTGAAGCGGTTGATAACGTACACTGAGGAGAAAATGTTGCGCGAAGAGATGGATAGGATATCGACGAAAGCTAGGGACAGAGTCTACTGTTCAGAGGAAAGTTTTGCGAGAGGTCTTGTCGAGTTAGCTGAGAGCATGGGGGCGAAGCTTGTCTTGTACAGTTTAAAGGGGAGGACTCCAATGAAAGTTTCTTCGCTTAGACAGGGGGTTCCGACCTTCACTGGAACACCTAGCAGTCGAGTAGCTAGGAAGCTGGCTATACTATGGGGGGTACACGCTTTCATCACTAGCGCCCAAGACTACGATCAAGGGCTTCTCGAATCCTTCAATAAGACGCTTGAAGCCGGTAACGTGAAGGGAGGGGAGAGCGTAATCCTAGGTTACGGTTTAAGGGAGCCTGAGCAGAAGATAGTGGTTAAACGGGTAGGTCCTCAATGTTTTTCCAGTGGTTAAGTTAGTAAACCAAACAGCTAAAATTTCAACACAGCGGAAAGAACATTCCTCGAAATCCTACGGGTTTTCCAGGGTTTTCCTTAAGGGTAATTGAAGGTCAACCCCATGTGACAAGGAAACTGGTCGCAACGTTAACAGCTTTAACGTTGCTAGCAGTCATCGCTGTAGCGGGACCTTTGTCTGTTTCAACTTCAGTACGGTACGTTGAAACTCCAGCCGCCACTAAAGCGTTAGTTCTAGTGACCGTGAAGGGGGAGGTCAACGCTACCTACGGGGTAGAAGTACGTGGACCCGATGGAGAAGTGGTCGCCGTAAAAGAGGTTACGACAGATGGGCAGGGTTTAGCATTCTTGAAACTCGAGCTCATCGACGCCTACCCGGAGGGCACGTATACAGTCTACGTCAGCGGTATGGGGGAAAACGTGACAGACGTGTTCCAGATATCGTGGGATGCTGCGCAACAACCTTCACTCGCTAGAAAAGGCGTAGAGAAAGCCGCTTCAAACTTGATTCGAGTAGCATCCAAGTTGCAAGAGCTAGTCTACTGTAGGAACAAAGCCCTTCTTGAAGCAAACGTTTCAGCAACAGAATGGAGTGACGAGTTTGGAAGAGTTGTAAACTTAACTGCGGAAGGAGACAACTACCTAACTCTATCGAGAGAAAGTTTGAACTCAAACAACTTTAGCGCAGCATTACGGTTCGCTCATCTAGCGATCAGGAGGTATGGGGAAGCTCTCGAGATTCAAGAGCAGATAAAAGATGCGACGGGGTTATCTTTCGCCGCTTGTAGAGCTGTACTAGCGCCGGAAAAGGAGAAGCCTTCACCAGTCGCCAACAAGACATGCAAGTGGACCCCTGACTTCCACCCGTTGATGACAGCTTTGAACGTAACTAGAGAGCGAATCCAAGAGCTTGAGAACGTAGTCGCTGAAGCCAGAGAGAGAGGGTATAACGTTACGGGTCTAGTTGAGGCGTTGGAGCGGGCGAAAACACTAGTTGAGGAGGCGCGTAACCTGGCGGTAGCGTGCAACATAAGTAGTGCGGCGCATAAGCTAGCGGAAGCGAAGAAGTTAATCGGCTTCGTTAACTCGGCTTTAGCTAGATTAGGTAACCAAAGAATCATCAAGGAATTGGTGAAGCAGGGGATCGATGTTAATGAGACTGAAATCAAAGAGTTAAGGAAAGAGTTGAAGAGGGGGAGAATAGTTGAAAAAATAGCTGAGTTAATTAATAAAACGTTAGAAAGGATACGAAACGAAGTGAGAGAAAAAGTAGAGAAAAAGGAAGAGAACAGAGGTTTAGAAAGAAGAATACAGAATCTAGAGAAGCTCTCTGAAAAACTTAGAGAAAAAGCAGGCAACTCAAGTCTAATCGAAAAAATAGTTGAAAAGACTAGAGATGTTAAAGAGGAATTGTCTAAAAGAAAGACGGAAGATAACCAGAAAGGAAGAGGAAGAGGAAAATAAATTAATTTTTTATTTCTCTCCAATATTTATAAGCTAAAATAAAAAAAGTTTTAAGATTTAATTATTACTGTCTTATTTATAGTTACAATCTTGAGCACTTTACCCTGTTCTACATCTACTAAAACTGTCGCGTAGCCGCTAGAGCTCTTTAGGACCACTAGAGCTCTCGGAGCCTTCAAGGACACATCCCCTGAGCCGCTTACAGTTACCGTGAAAACCGGTTTGATTCCGGTAACGTTGTATCCTTGGTTGAGTAGGTTTGAAGCGTCGGGGTCCGCTTTAAGGATATCTACAACCTTGTTTTTATACTCTTCAGAAACTTGAACTTCTAACATTCCTCTTAAACCTCTCCCCAGCCTAGTTTGAGGGCGGAGCCTCGTGAAGTTCTGCGGGCAGGTCGGGGGAACTTCATCGACTATAGGGGCAATCGACCTGGGATAGTTCCTCGTTACCAAGCTGGCTATCACTGGAACAGTTAACGCCACCGCTACAACCGTTACCGCTACCACAACTATCCATACGCTCTTCATGCCGCTCACCGTTAGACTAGTAGAACAGCGCTTAAAAACTACGTGAACCTATAGTCCATTACATCTAGAGCTTTGCCTGAAGTGTACAAGGTTGGAGTCGAGAAGATTTCTTACAAGTTACTCTAGGGACTATTCGCTTTTAGCTTCAGACGGTTCCTCCCTCCGTTTTGAAGCTCTACGCAATAACACGTCCCTTATGAATGATTGAAGTTCCTCTCTGAACTCGCAGTCTTCGGGTAGTTTCTCAAATTCCTCCCTGAGATGGTCACACCCCTCGGGGAGTGCAACATCGAGGATGATGTGTGGTCTGCCGAGAGCTTCTTCTACGAGGTCGATCTCCTCCCTACACTTCTCCTCGTACGTTTTAAACCTCTTTATTATGAGCTTCTCTAAGGTTTCTCCCTCCAAGCGGTTTCACCCGAACAGGAGGTTAAAGCGGAGTAATAAATAGGTAGCTGAGAAAACGAGCCAGATAAAGGTTACGAGCAAGCCGACCTTCGTTATAGTCCACGGGTTAACCCTGTAACCCTCCCGCCTCAAAGCTCCTAAGGTCATCACGATGACGAAGCTGCTTACAGGTAAGCCGACGCCGCTCAAGTTCGAGCCTAACGCTAAGCCCGCCCACAGGGCTCGTTTATCTGGGAAGTTCAACCCATCGATTAAGGGGATGAAGGATAGAGCCATTATCAAGTTCGGTATGAACAACCCGAACAACCCGCTCGCGAAGAATATGAAGAGGGACGCTAACGCTAGAGAACCTCCCGTGATAGATTGAGTGAAGAGTATGAGACCCTTCAAAGCCTCAGCCTTTCCTAATACTTCAATTATGACGGTGAAGGCGGCTGTGAAGAATATCGTGTCCCAGTCCAGCCTCCTGAAAACATCGGTCGTATCGAAACCAGATACGGCTAAAGCTATGAGCGCGGAAACCAAGGCGACTCCGCTAATCGGGAACTCGAGGAATCCTGCTAGAATCAGCGATGAAAGTAGAAACGCGAGTAGGATCGCGCCTCTTAAAGCATCGCTTCTACTAACCTCTACATCTTCAAACTCGACGACCGCTTGCGGCTTAAGCTGGGGTTTAAAGTAACGGTAGAGGAAGAGGAGCGTTATCCCGTACAGCATGAACTCGACCGGCAGTAGATAGGAGGCGAATTCAACGAAATCAAAGCCAGCTCTTAAACCGATAGCCATGTTCGGGAGAGAACCTATCAGAGTCCCCGTTCCACCCAAGTTTACCATTATAGCAGAAGTTATAGCGAAGGGTACGGGGTCGAAGCCGCCGATCTTGGAAAAGCTACCTAGGATGGCGACAAACAACAGGATAGCAGCTTCATCACTCAAGAGTAGGGAAGTTAGAGCGCTGAGTAAACCTGTTACCACCAGCAAGACTTGCGGTCGGGCAGCCACTCTTCGGACGACCTTTAGCGCGACATACCTGAAGGTGCCGTAACGGTCGACTACTTCGACGACTATCATCACAGCGATAAGTAGCGCGATCAGTTCAAGGTCTATGAAAGCTAGGACTTCATGGTATTTGAAAAGCCCATCGGACAAACCGAATAGGACGGCGAACGCTGCTCCAACCATAGCTGAAAGCGACATGGGGAAAACTTCAGCTACTGACAAGAGCACTACTAGGAGATAGCTTAGAATATACTTCGTCGGATCCACTGTCATCACCTGACCAGCCTCGAGACTATCTCCTCTACTTTAACTTTAAAAAACATGTAGACTGTTTTAGCTGCATCGTAGAGTAAAAACACGAGGAAACCCAGTGTACCCAAGCCTACCAATACCTTAAGCGGTGGACCGATAGACCCCAGCCTTTCTACGAAAGGTGAAAGAGCCGTGGCGATCAACACGATTAAGAGAGCGTACGCTAAGTCTCGCGCAACTCTCTTTCCGGGTTCAGTAGCGCTCCCAAGCTTCTTTGAAACAATTGCGAAGAGAGGGTCGATAGCCTGAAGGAGGTTGTATAAAGCCGTAGCAGCGAAAGCGAAGGAGAGGAGGAAGAGAAAACCCCAGACGAGCCAATCCATGTTCGAGAAAGGGGGAGGGAGGCCGGGGATGGTGACTCCCGACATAAACGGAGGGATAAGCAAGCTCATCAAGTAGAAACCTAGTGAGACTACGCTGTACCCGACCACTGACGCAATCCTTTCCCTCAGCTGTCTCAGCACAGTCGAGAACTCCGTCATAGCGGTACTCCTTGACGCTTATCCATTAATAAAACTCTATCGTACATCTTTTCCTTGAAAAAAAGATTATAATGTTTTTTTATTTCTCTAAATAACAATTAATAGTATAAATAAAATAATGCTTATATACTGTATTGTAAAATATATTTGGCGTATGTTATCCAACCTTGGACTCGACGTAGACCTGCAGTTGATGACGAAAATCGTGTTAAGCTTCTCAGCTGGCTCCCTCATCGGTTTGGAGAGGGAGAGGGCTAAGTCGAGCTCGCCGGGGGTGCGCAGCATAGGCTTCCTAGCGCTTCTAGGATGTCTAGCGGCTGCACTCCCCCTACATCTACCTGGCAGCGTACTTCATCCTTTCACTTCCCTTACCCTCATGATGCTTGTCTTAGCCATAGTGGGGATCTACACTTACCAGAAGCTCGCCGTCGAGAGAAGCGGGGGTATAACGACGCCCGCAGCCTTGTCCTTAGCTTACGCCGCCGGAGTTCTGATAGGTTTAGGGAGGATGGTGGAGGGTATAGCCCTATGCTTTATGACGAGTTTAGCTCTCGCCGCGAAGCTTAGTGTGGAAAAACTAGTGAACTTCGTAACCTACCGGGAGCTTCTGCCGGCGTTCGAGCTTGGAGTAATAGTCTTCCTCCTCGGACCTCTACTACCCTTGAACTACACAGACCCCTTTATACGCGTGGTAAGCGTAGGTTCGCTCTACATCTTCTTCGTCACAGTCTTGACCCTATCCTACGCCGGGTACATAGCCGTTAAGTTGAAGGGGACTTCGGCTATCGACTACATAGCCTTCGTAGGCGGGCTAGCCAATAGCGAAGCAACTGTAGTAAGCTCTCTTAAAGCGGGGGGCGAAAAAATAGCCTCTAGGACAACCCTACTCGCTAACACCGCCATGATCACGAGGAACTTCTTAGTTTTCAGTTTACTCGCCCTCACGCAAGGGTGGCTCGATAGGACGCCACTCCTCGTAGGCTTCCTAGCTTTCTCAGCCTCGATCGCTGCCGCCTACATCCTATCCAGATTCACTTACGTTAACTCAGAGGAGTTGACCTTAGAGCTGCAGCCTCTCAGCTACAGCCTCGCCGCGAGAGCTACAGCCTTGTTCGCTTTAGCGCTCCTTTTAAGCGCTCTAGCGACATTGACGATGGGTGAGTTCGGTATAATCTCAGCCTCCCTCGTAGGCGGCCTCGTAAGCTCTTCAACCATCGTCTTCTCTTCACTAAGCCTCGCCGCAGGAGGCTACATCACTTTTAGAGCGGCGGTTGCAGCGGTGTTGATCTCTACAGCTGTAGCAGTGTTAAACAAAATGTTCTACGCGGGGGTTCTACTCGGCTGGAAACGTTCAATCAAGATAGCTGTAAAACAGTGTACGGTTTCAACCCCCCTCCTGGCAGCCGCTCTCCTAATGTTGCTCTAGCAAGATGCTAGCCCAGCGTCTAAGCCTGTAACTTTTACCAACCCTGTAGACTACCCCCTTCTTCTCAAGCTCCTCCACTATCCTACTGTAGCGTTCAGGTACTTCGCCTTTCGTCCTTACAAAGCCAGCCGCAGCGATGTAGTCTGAAGGGACGGAGAGCGGTAGGGCCGGGAGTTCGACGACGTCTCTCATAACCTCGTGTATGTAGTAGACTCTATCAGCTCCAAATAGACAGGCTGCTGTGTACATCATGGCGGTCTCAGGTTTGAAACCGCCTGTAGCGTTTAAGTAGACTTCCCTAGCTTCCCTCTTATGTCTTTTTATCAATACAGAAATCTTGTCCAGAAGGTTGTACAACCCGTCTTCAAAATGTCTACCCAGTCCAGGTATCCTATGTACCTCAACCTTAACCTTAAACTGGTTGGACAAGTACTCTTTCAACAACTTCGCGCAAAGCTCACAGACACCGGAGTCGCTCGCCAAAAGTTCAACGCTTTCAACGCTACCCCTGTCAAGGTAGGTCCACATCGCGTTCAACTCGGCACTTACGATTCTCGGTTCAGTTGCAAGCTGGTCTAGGAGAACTTTGAATATCGGGTGGCCTGGGACACATTTCTCTCCCGCTTCAACGTCCTCCGGCGAACCCGGTTGCGCTACACTCCACTTCTTCAGAACGTTAGTTACCTCCGCTGGCAGCGCGGCCCTCTGCGCCGAGTTCCTAATGATGCTGGTTCCAACGGAGACGATATGCGCTTCTCTCACAAGAAATAGCTTTTGACACTCGTATAAATATTTAAGGTGTTAACATTTGAAACGTCTACTCGTAAATCCCACCTATCGCTCAAACTTGAACTGATTCGACAGTAGCCTAACCCAAAAAGCGAATAGACTGGTGAGAGAATAGTGTTTAGGAGATGATCGTTACGTGAGGGGTGTGACGGCTGATAAAAGTAAGCTGTGAGCAAACGCGAGCCAAAGTACGTTCTCCCTCCAAGAACCGGTCTTACTGTACCACGTTTGAGCTGCTACCTCAAGTGGAATGAGTAGCATTAAGCTCACGTACGTTACTATGAGTAGGTAGCCGGATAGACCTTGAGCTCCTATTACGAGCCTAGCTGCAGCATATGCTGAAATAAAACTCGCTAAACGGAGGGCGACGACAGCGGTCAAGCCTCTCGTAAAAGGCGTCTGCTGCAGCTTAGCTCTCACTAGAGATTCGAACACTACCGCTGGAGGTAGAGATAATGCGAAGATCGCCGCGATAAGAGAGGCTCTAAAGAGACTCGGTCTCACGTTGAAGAAGGGCTGGAGGCTAAGGCTCAAGCCACCGTAAGCTAATGCAAAGAGCGTAAGGCTGAAAGCGACGCTCTTCAAAAGGACCCCGACCTTTACCTTAGTGAAACTTAAGCGGATACGTGGACGGTAGACTAGCGAGAGCGCGATAGCTTGAGAGTAGAGGCAAGCGAGCACGTAAGCTGCGATAAGCGAGACAACCGGAGCTAAGACGAGGTAAAGGGGGAATGCGAGGGGTGCTGCGGCAGCCGCAGCGAGAATTAAGCGGGGCAAAGGCTTCCGTCCTACAGCCTGGTGTTGAACGCGCTGCAGCCGGGACGCCACTACGTAGATAGCCGTGAGAGCAGCCGTCAGAGCGCTCGCGCTGCTGACAAGGGTAGCTATGAGGCGGGGGAAGGAGAGGTTTACGTAACCTTCCCCCACCGTGGTCGACAATACGATGT
The DNA here is from genome assembly GCA_025057995.1 of Thermofilaceae archaeon. Lineage (GTDB taxonomy): Archaea > Thermoproteota > Thermoprotei > Thermofilales > Thermofilaceae > JANXEW01. Next base: position 25,578 of record JANXEW010000012.1, read on the forward strand.
CCGCGAGAGAAGGGTTGTAGAGCACCGTAAGGTGATCGTCCAAGGGGAGGATCTCCACCCTCCAGCTCTCAACGTATATTGGGCTGAAAATCTCATCAAGAGCTGCGAAGACAGCTACACGTTCTATCGACGCGTTTAAGTAAGGTCTTGAAGCTACGACGAAAACTCTCTCAACTCTAGAGTCGATCTTAGCTATCTCTTGAGCGAAGAACCCTCCCATGCTGTGCCCGATAAGAGTCAACTTCTCGCCAGCGGAAACCCCTAAGGCTTCAGTAAGGGAAAGGTATATCCGGGAAGCTAAAGTAGCGTTGAAAGAGATGCTTCTTAAACCGCTCCTACCGTGGCCGAGGTTGTCGTACGCTAAGGCCCTGTAACCGTTCCTCGCAAGTTCAATACCCAACCATCTCATCATCTCTAAACTCCCACCCAGCCCGTGCAACAAGATCACAGTCCCCTTGACCTCCCCCATCTTCGGAAGCCATTCAGCGTAGTAGATCGGGTACCCGTCCGCGTTAACGTAACCGTACCTCGTCGAAACGGCCGACTCCAAGTAACCTATGTAGAAGTTCGATAACATGCAAGCTACCACTGATCCGATAAGCAAAAGAATCGACTTTCTCACGTCATAGGGCTTTACACTCTACTCTAATAATTGTTACCTCCTAGAATCAACTTTTCAGTTTAGGTATTTTAACCGTTGACGTCAGCGTAAATCTTCTTGAAGCGAGTTGAGAAAGTTTCCTCCGGTTTACCCATCATCCTCATCCTCTTCCTCAGCTCCTTAAGGGCAAGCCTAGTAGCCCTGTACTCGACTTCAGCTTCAACCTCTTGGGCGATCTTCTTGATCAACTTAACAGCCCTAGGTACAGTCAACCCTTCTGGAACCTTAAGTAGAAAAGTGAGGGTAAACCACTTCTCCTCCTTCTCAACGTAATGGCTTTCAACCAACCCAGCTTTCTCAAGCTCTTTAACGATAGAAGTTAAAGCTCGAAGGTAAGCTCTAGGACCAACTACGTCATCCCACTCGGCTGTCCAACTGAAGACTTCGACTTCAGCCAAGTTTCTAGAGAAACGCGTCGTGTAGCTGAAGAGCTCTCCAAGTTCAAGCCCGTAGACGACGTTCCCCTCGATAGACTTTACAGGCTCTATGAAGACGTCTTCAGGTATCTCACCCAACTTGAGGTTCTTAAGTTGTGAGAGAGGTATCGGAGCTGAGTCTCCAACCCCCTCGTACCTCTTCCCGTCCAACTCCAAACATATCAACTCCCCTTCCTCAGAGAACAAAGCCTTAATCCTCCCGCCCGCCACAAGGCGCGGCATGTCTTCATCCTCCATGAAAACCCTGGGAGCGATTGCAACGTCGGGATAAAAACGTGTCCTTATAGAACCCTGAAAGTGATCGACAGGTACGTTACTAAACTTCCATAAGGCGTAACGCTTCTTAGAGTTGGAGTTAGACGTCTCCTAACCCGCGTAGAAAAATAGCGGTTAAGAGCGCGCAAAGGCGGCAACTAAGTGAACTAAAGAGTGGTGGCTGTTAGTTTAGCGTCGACCACTGAAAGCATAGAAAGTTTACCTGAGTGAACATTAGAGTACTGTACCGTGGAGCAGACTATGAAAAATGAAAAATATAAATATGAGTGTAAATTACACCGCTTCTGTATGAAATATCGTAATTTCCGAGTAATTAAATCTACTGGAAAATCAGGACAACTAACCGGACTCTGCCGTCGTAGAGGGGCATCTCCAAACAACTGGATTGTGAAAACCCTACCCTTCAGCCCACGTGTAAAGAGCTTCTACAACAACGAACACGTTAGAGGTGTATAGTAGGATGAGCGTTGAAGCGTTCAACTTAGGCAAGAAGTTCGGAGACGTATGGGGTGTGAGAGATGCTACGCTAACCGTCAAGGATGGGTCCGTAGCTGTTCTAGCTGGTCCAAACGGAGCTGGTAAAACGACTACGACGCGGATTCTAACGACGTACTATAAGCCTGATAAAGGCCACGCCCGCGTCTGCGGCTACGATGTAATTAAAGAATACCGCCAGGTTAGGAGGATGATCTCTTACCTACCGCAAGGGTACGGCGTAAGCGGCGACTTGACGCCTGAAGAATTGATCCTCTCAACCTTGATGGTGCGAGGCTTCAGCTACTTTGACGCTAAAAGAGAGGCTAGGAAATGGCTTGAAGCGCTGGGCCTCTGGGAGATTAGGAACAGGAGGTTCTGGGTCATGAGCGGCGGAGAGAAGAGGAGAGCTGTCGTAGCTTCTTCGCTAGCGGAACCTGTTGAAGTCTACTTCCTCGACGAGCCTACGACGGGTATCGACGTGGAAGGTAGATACGAGGTACTTAAATCGGTCAGGGAGGTCGCTGCTAGCGGCGCGACTGTGTTCATGACTACTCACAACCTGTCTGAAGCACAGATCGCTGCTGACGAAGTGGTCTTCATAAGCTCTGGGAAAACGATCCTATCGGGTAAACCTGCTCAACTGATGGAGTCGTTCCCCTGGAGGTACAAGGCTATAGTAGACAAGAGGAACGGCATACCTGAGAACCTACCTTACATCGACGTAGGCGATAAGATAATCGTATACGCTAAAGCTAGGAGCGAGCTCTACAACGTGATTGAAGAGTTGAAGACAAACGTTCACGGGGTACGGGAAGTGGACTTAGAGGACGTGTACTTCCACGCTGTAAAGGTGAAGTAGATGAAAACGGTATGGAAGATCTTGGGAGTAGCTTACGCTCAGTTCGTGCTCTTCAAGAGACAGTGGATGTGGATCGCACAGTCTATAGCTTCTACGTTAGGCATCGTCTTGATCTTCAGCCTCTGGGGAGGAATTGAAGCCTTAAGACACATGGTGGTCGTCCTCTTAACCGTCAGCGGTTGGCAAATCGGTTTAAACATAGCCGCGCAATCCATCGGCTGGGATAGAGTATCCTTCGAGTACGAGAGGAGGGTAGCTTCGCCGTTAAGCCCCTTAGAGTACCTGCTCGGATCCATACTTGGGGCCTTCCTCCCCTTCTTCGTCAGCGAGATACCTCTAGCCCTCCTGCTCGCGCTTCTAGCAGGCGTAAACCCTCTATCCTTAGTCTACGTAATTCTACTCTCGATCCTCGGCACGTTCCTAGGCCTCTTCCTCTCGTTATCGATAGTATTGAGGATAAGGAACCCGATGAACGTCTCCGCTGTAACCAACCCACTGGCGACGTTGACGACGATGCTCCCGCCCGTCTACTATACTCCACTCATGCTCCCCGAACCTTTGCGTACAGCATGCCTAGCCGTTCCAACAACTGTGCTCGTCGACTTAGGTAGGGCGTTGACAGGCCAAACTTACGCGTACCCTATCCCGCTGGCTGTCGCAAGCCTTTCAATATGGGTGGCGGCTACGCTGACAGCGACTAAGTACAAGCTTAAGTGGGGGCACGAGTAGGTTTTCCCAAAGTTTTCCACCTGGTGAACGACTTCCATCAAGCAAAATCTAGACAACTGTATACTAGAACAGTTTACAACTAAGGCGAGGGACACTTCTACCTCTCGGAAACCAAACTGAGTAAAGTCTAGAGAACCTTCAACTAGTCGACGGGGAAAGCGTCAAAATCGTCAACGAAGGGTATTATCAGGGCGGACCCCAACCCCCGCCTCCCGGCGTCTCTACGATGACTTCGTCTCCCTCCTCTAAGTTGAGGATGAACTTACTGGGCATCTCCATGACCCTCCCTCCACTCTTCTTCACCACTACCCTAGCGGGAGCACCCGGGCTTCCTCCCCATAGACCGTAGGGTCCTCTCCTAAAACGGTCTGTTAGCACAGAAAGAGTACAAGGTTTAAGCGCTTTAAAGGATCTAACGATCCCATCCCCTCCCCTGTACCTACCGCACCCTCCGCTTCCAGACCTTATAGCGTACCCCGTAAACAAGATAGGGTAGCTCCTCTCTACTACTTCAATGGGCGTGTTCAACGTGTTAGTCATATTCACGTGAACTCCGCTGACCCCGTCTCTGCCAGGCCTACCCCCAGTGCCTCCGCCTACAGTCTCGTAGTACGCCCAGTAACCTGTTTCTCCAACACCTCCAAGCATGATGTTCATCATAGTCCCTGAACCAGCTGCCGGAACCCTATCAGCAACCGCTTCAGCTAAGGCTTTGAGGACTACGTCGACCACCCTCTGGCTCGTCTCAAGGTTCCCTCCAGAGACGGGGGCCGGCTTCCTAGGGTTGAGCAACGAACCTTCCGGGACACTTATCTCGACGAGACTGTAGAAACCTTCGTTCGTGGGAACCTCTCCCCCCATCGCCGCTCTCACAGCGTAGCTGGTTGCAGCGTACGTCACCCCGTAAACCGCGTTAAGCGGCGCTTCAACTTGAGGAGAGGTACCCTTAAAGTCGACTCTAACGCCATCCTCTCCTATATCGACACGCGCTTTGATCGTCAAATCCTCTTCACCCAATTCAAGGTAGTCTACAGCCTCGTAGACTCCACGCTTCCAGTCCGACATGCGCTTCAACGAAAGCGTCCTCCCGTAGCTTACCGCTTCAGACCAAGCTTCGAACACCTTGCCGCCAAACCTTTCAAAAAGCTCTAACACCTTCCTCACCCCTACCCCAACGGCAGCGACTTGAGCTTGTAGATCCCGTTCGACAACGTGGGGTGTCTTACTGTTCGCAGCTATAAGCTTCAACAAGTCTTCGTTGGATACATTCCTCTCAACCAACTTAACCGGAGGGATGAGGAAGCCCTCCTCGTAGACAGTCTTAGCGAGCGGGTTAATGCTGCCGGGCACGGGTCCTCCAACGTCGACGTGATGAGCCTTGTTCACGACGTAAGCTACTACTTCACCCTTGTGGAAAACTGGAGAGAGTACGGCTATGTCGTTCAAGTGCGTGCCAGACAAGTAGGGGTCGTTGACGACTATTACGTCGCCGTCCTCCAACTCTAGACCACGCTCCTTCAACCAGTTCAACAAGTTGAAGACGCAGACCCTAAACGAGCCCAAGTGAACTGGAATATGTTCAGCTTGTGCGACGATCCTCCCTTCCAGGTCGGCTACCGCGCAACTCAAGTCAACCCTCTCCCTAATATTCGGGGAGAAGGCGGACCTCCTTAAGGCAGCCCCCATCTCCTCAGCGATGAAAACCGTAGCCTTGTATATCAACTCCCACGAGACCATTTCAACCAGCCTTAGTTAACCTCAACTCCCCAGCTTCACCGACTGTAAAGCTCCAACCTGGCGGTACGACAGTATTAGAGTCATACTCTTCTACGATAGCTGGACCTTCCAAGGAGAAGCCGGTTGGCAAGCTATCCCTCCAGTAGACGGGAGCATCAAGCCAAGACCCCTCAAAGTACACTTTCCTCAACCCGACCCTTGCTATAGACGAAGCCGCCGGCCTCTTCAACCTCGGCTTCATCCTCCGCTTTACGGCGAAAACTCTAGCTACCACTACCTCCAACTCGAGACCAAGCTTGAAACCAAACGTAGCTTCATGCTTCGCTTCGAAAGCGTTCCTAACGTCTTCTAGACGCGCGGGACGTCCTACAGGTACAGTAAGCTCCCAACCCTGCCCCAAGTACCTTGCGTCAACGTACCTGAGGAAGTAGTCGACTCCGCCGACGCGTTCAACCAGCCCCTCCTCCATAACAGCGTAAACGTCCTCTAGAGAGCTTGCGTCAGGGAAAGCCTTACGAGCTTCAAACCTCCAGTCCGCCACTAGAAGCCCCCACGCGCTAAAGAAACCCGGGTGGAGGGGCACTACAACCTCCCTCACTCCAAGCTCCTCAGCTACAAAAGCTGCGTGTTGAGGTCCAGCGCCCCCGAAAGCTACTATAACGTAGTCTGAGGGGTCTATCCCCCTCTCAACGGTGACGAGCCTCACACCCCTCGCCATCTCCAAGTTGATCAACCTTAAAGCCTCGTCAGCTACTTCAACTGGATCCCCCAACTTAGACAACGCTTTGAACGCCGCCCTCTTATCCAGTCGAAGCCCGCCGGCCAGTAGAGATTCACCAACCCTACCTAACGCCAAGTTAGCGTCGGTAACAGTAGCCGCTTCACCGCCACTACAAAAACAAGCCGGCCCCGGTTCAGCTCCAGCGCTCAAAGGTCCAACGCGTAGAGCGCCAGCTTCATCCCTCCACACGATAGTCCCCCCTCCAGCGGAAACCTCTGATAAGTCGACGAAAGGGAACCTTACGGGGTAGCCTGATCCCTTCACAATCCTACCGTAGTGAGCTTCACCGCCCACCTCGTACTCAGCCGTCAACTCAACCTCAAACCCCCTCACTACGCCAGCTTTAGCTGTAGTACCCCCCATGTCGAAGCTGATAACCTTCGGCAAACCAAGCTCTCTAGCCAGTTCCGCGGCCGCGACTACTCCAGCCGCCGGACCGCTTTCGACGACTTGTACAGGCCTCTCCGCAGCCTCTTCAACGTCCACCAACCCGCCTGAGCTGGACATTACGTACAAGCTTTCAACGCCCATCTCCGCCAACCCGTCAAACAACCTTGCGAGGTACCTGGAGACTATAGGTTGAAGCACAGCGTTGACGAGCGTCGTAGAAGCCCTTTCGTACTCCCTCGGCTCAGGAGCCACGCGGTGTGATAAGGAGACGTAGTCAACGTACCTTGAGAGAACACCTCCGGCGACCTTCTCGTGCTCAGGGCGCAAGTATGAATGCAGGAAGCATACGGCTAAGCTTTCGACACCTAAGCTCCTAAGCTTCAAACCTAGTTCTTCTACGGCCTCCGGGTCCAAAGGCTTTAGAACAACTCCTCTCGCGTCAACCCTCTCATCCAACTCGAAACGCAAATCCCTAGAGGCTAGAGGCTTCGGCTTCTCAAAGAAGAAGTCGTATAGACGCGGTCTATTCTGCCGCCCTATCTCTACCACATCCTTGAAACCTTTAGTGGTTACGAAAGCCACCTTCGGAAGCTCTAAGCTAACTTGACCCCTCAAAGCGTTCGTAGCTATAGTCGTAGCGTGAACGACTTCCCTTACCCTAACTTCCTCCGCCACCCTCCTCAAACCCTCCAAAACTGCTTCCTCAGGCTTCCGCGGGGTAGACAACATCTTGACAAAACCTAGAGTATGATCGTCTCTCACGTAAACAAAGTCTGTAAAAGTGCCACCTACGTCGACTGCAACGATCACCCGAACCCCGAAGAAAACAACTATATAAAACGCTAGACTCGACGCAAGCTTTCACAACCTTTCTTGCAGCCTAGACAGTAGACTCCCACAACCCTCACTGTAGACGGTAGACTCTTACACTGTAGCTCACTAATCTGGTATAGCTAGTTCGCACTCAGTCTACCGTGTTCCTCTCAAGCGTGATTAAAGCTATAGTCTAAAGTTCTCTGCAGCTTAAAACGGTTTAGCAAGCTCGAAACTTATAAGCACATTTATGTTAAAGATTTTATTGCAAGCAATACATTAATAAAGGAGTTTTTTACAGATTCTCGAGAGGAAATATGTCCTATACATACTGGTTTATCATGAGCGTGTATATAACAATTTTTGCAGTTATAGCTCTAGACCTTTTGGAACGGCATGAGTTAGGCGGTGCGCTAGAAGCAGCCGTGTCCAACAACCGAAGGCTACTCTACATCCACATCTTCAAGCTACTGTGCGAAATGTCAGTCATCTGGTTGATCGTAGCTTTCATCGGTCAGATCTTCATGGGTTGGATAAGTCTCTAGGAGGTGATGAATGTGGTTGATGCCCGAAGGATAGCTGTTACAGCTGTTACAGCTGGATTATGTTTGCCTCTCGCGCTTTTTGCAATAGTTCTAGTCCCTATACCCGGCCTCCCTGCCGCGTCAGGCTTCTGGATACCAGCAGGCTTTTACTTCCCACTAACTCTCTGGTTTGGCGTTTGGGGCGCGTTAGGCGGACATATTGCGACATTCCTAGCGATGGGCTACTTCCAAGGTTTTACGCTTCACGTGTGGCTTGACGGGGCGATAGGTGATTTCATCGCTCCAATTACCGCGCTGCTGATCTTCAAGCTTATGGGGGCACGCCCAGACCTAGACCAGAAGAAAAACCGCAACGCTTGGCTCATCGCAGTGCCTGTGGCGAGCTTGGTATGCGGGCTCTGGGTTCACACGGTTAACCTCCTCTTCGGAGTTATTACACCACCCTTCTGGTGGGTCGGTGTAACCACTTACTTCATCGGCGACAGCCTCGCTGTGTTCATCGTGGGAACACCTCTTCTACGTTCACTAACAAAGTTCGTAAAACAGTCACCGATGTACATTTGGAGGGACTGAGATGAGCAAAAGTAAAGTGAAGACCTTCTTAGCTTACCTAGACAGCTCTAACCCTCTTTTAAGGCTCCACCCCTTTGTAAAAGTTCTAGCTTTGCTAGTGTTTAACTTAGTCGCATGGTTGGTTGAAGCCCCATATCCTCTTCTAGCCTACTTGCTCGCACTCGTGTTCCTCTACCCTTTTCTCCGAGTATCTATGCGTAACTTGATTAGAGCACTACCCTACCTACTGCTCGTCGCACAAGCTGTTACCCTCGGCTATCTAGTCGGAAGCAAGATACCTGGCAGCGTAGTCTACTTCTCACTGCCTTGGGGAACATATGTTAGCGATAGGACCCTGATGTTCATGGCTTCAGTCATGCTGAGAATCTCGTGCATGGTGTTAGGTTCAACCCTCGTTTTCATCTCCCTGCGTGACGTAGACTTAGTTTACGGTTTTAAGAGCGTAGGTCTTCCTTTCGCTGCAGCTTTCACGGTTAACCTATCCATGAGGTTCTCGATGCTGTTCATGGAGGACTACGCTAGGATCAGGGATGCAATGGTGTTGAAAGGGGCTCATCTAGACTCAGGAGGTCTAGTTGAGAGGGCTCGGCTAACCTCGCTCATGGGAGTACCACTCATGGTTCTAGCGCTTAAGAGAATGCAGGACCTCTCGTATGTTCTTGAGCTGAGAGGGTTTCCGCCGAAGGGCAAGAGAACATACGTTTACGAGTTTGTTTGGAGACCGGTTGACGCCATAGCTGCTGCCATCCTTCTCATACTGCTCTTCTCAACCGTAGCGCTAAGGCTCACAGGTTTTCTCAGCTTCCCCGGGTGGCCCTTTCTATGAAAGCGGTGGAGATTAGGGATTTCTGGTGGCGTTACCCTTCAAGACGGGAATGGACTCTTAAAGGAATTGACTTAAACGTCCAGGAAAGAGAGATCTTAGGTATCATTGGACCGAGCTCAGCCGGTAAGACTACCCTTTGCCTTTGCATAAGCGGAGTCGCGTTTAGGATTACGAGAGGCGAGCATAAAGGCGTTCTAAAAGTCTTCGGCTTAGAAGTGCCAAGCACTAGTATAACAGAGCTCTCTCAACACGTTTCTCTCGTCCTCCAGGACCCTGATGTACAGTTTGTTACAATGAGAGTCTTCGACGAAGTAGCTTTCGCTTTAGAGAACAGCGGGTTACCTCGTGACGAGATACTTGAAAGAGTTAGAGAAGCACTCGAGTTTACAGGGATGATGGAGTACGCTAACAAACCACCGCATGAGCTTAGTGGAGGACAGAAGCAGAGAGTGGCGCTTGCAGCAGCTATAGCGAGACGCCCGAGTTTGTTAATAGTAGATGAAGCTACCTCCGATTTAGATCCCGTCGGCAAGAGAGAGGTGTTTGAGGTCGTCGAAAGGTTAAGGGACGCGTATAGGCTGACGGCGATCATAGTTGACCACAACTCCGATGACCTCACGAAGTTTGCAGACAGGATCATAGTTTTAAACGAAGGAAAAGTCGCGCGCGAAGGAGATCCTCGCTCTGTTTTTTCAAAAGTCGAGGAGTTGACGCCTTTCGGGATAAGGATACCTCAGGTAGCGATGCTCTTAGCAAAAGCTGGGTTCGTCGATGGCGCTATCCCCTTAACGGTGGATGAAGCACTCAAAGTTCTACGCCCGTTAGAGCATAGGATCGCCGTTAGTGAATCCCTCGACAACGGTGCTGAAGTGCGCTTGCCTTCGGCCCAGTTTGTCGACACATGGTACGAGTACGAGGATGGTACTATAGCTATCAGAGGACTGAACCTGAAGATAATGGAAGGAGATTTCATGGCAGTAGTGGGACCCAACGGCTCCGGCAAGACGACGATGGCTAAGCTGTTGACAGGTCTACTTAAGCCCAGCCGCGGCATTGTGTTGGTAGAAGGTTTAGACACGAGAAACACTTCACCCAGCAAGCTAGCTACGATAGTCGGGTACGTTTTCCAGAACCCAGATCACCAACTAGTTTGTGACACGGTTAGAGAAGAAGTCTCCCTCCCGTTAAAGTTTCTCCGCTTAAACAGCGAAGAGATAGAAAAGAGAGTTGAGTGGGTTCTTGAGGCTGTGGGGTTAAAGGGTTTAGAGGATGAAGCGCCCTATTTTCTTAGCAAAGGGGAGCGGCAGAGACTTGCCTTAGCAACAGTTCTAGTTGTTAAACCTCGTCTACTAATCGTCGATGAACCTACAACAGGTCAAGACGAGCGAGGTTCCCGTAGAGTGATGGACGTTTTAACCGAGCTCAACAAAACAGGTGTAACGGTTGTCATCATCACCCACGACATGAGGCTCGTCTGCGAATACGCGAAAAGGGTGGCTGTGCTCAACAGGGGGCAGCTGATAGCCGAAGGTCCTCCAAAAACAGTGTTCAGTAAACACTTAGACGATCTAGATAAGATAGGTCTTGACGCTCCGCCCTTGGCAAAGATTATGTCCAAGCTCGCAGGGAGACCTGCATTCACTTTAAACGAGGTGATAATCCATCGCTAACGTGATGGAAAAGGCAAGGTTAAGGAAAAACGTGTGGGAAAAACTGAAGCAGGTTGCGGTACCAGACTCTAGATTCCACTATGAGTTCAGCCATTTCATCCCGGACTTCGAGGGGAGTGAACTTTGTGTAGAAAAAGTGAGGGAGATGGACATATACAAGAATTCTAAGCTCCTTTTCATAACACCGGATAACTGCATGGAGAAGCTACGGGAGAAGGCTATAGTTGATGGTAAAACATTCGTTATGCCTACTTACGGCATAAGGCGCGGCTTCGTTGTCCTCGAGAGGAAACTAGTTCCGGTAGGCAAGGAGGATTTTGCAGCTACTCTTGATGGAGCTGAAAAGTTTGGAAAAAGAATTTCGTTAAAGGATATCGCCTACCCATGTAAATTCGATATCGTATTCACGGGGGTCTCACTTGTTAACACTGCAGGTATGCGTTTCGGCAAGGGTGAAGGCTTCTTCGACCTTGAATGGGGTATGCTGTCGGAGGTAGGGTCTGTAGACGAATTGACGCCGGTCGTAGTCATCGCACACGACGTTCAAGTTGTTGAAATTGATTTACCCGTGGAGCCGCACGACACTGTAGCCGATATCATCGTAACACCCACTCGCGTCATTTTTACGGGAAGTAAGTTCAAAAAACCTAAGGGAGTTAACTGGAAGTTAATTACGAAGGAGATGCTTGATGAGATTCCACCTTTAAAAGAACTAGCTGAAATGAAGAAAGTAAAATTAGAAGACTTATATAAATAAAATTAAAATTTCTTTCTAAAATTAACAGGCTGATTCCTCATGAAAGAGATGGCTACGAATAATAGGTAAACCTAAGCTTAAAAGGAAGGTTTTCATATTCAGCGCTAAGCTTTTATTTCCTCAACATTATAAACAAGCTTAACCCAACGAAACTTTAATTTCCTAGAATACTATTATGTATGTTTATATTCTAAGACTCCATATTGAAACCAACAGACCAACGCTACAAGTGAAGAACATTTCTGAAGACTTAGTGAAAGAGCTAGAGAAGTTGAAAGTTAAGTTAAGCTGTAAACGAATTCTTAGAAGCGAAGTAGAAGCAAAACAGATATGCGAAAGCGTTCAAGAGAAGCTCACAAGCGCGCAGGGGCACCCGATTGAGAAAAATTAACTCTTGAAGATAACATGATTGTAGCTACATTAAAAAAGGTGAAAAGTACAGCTACCAGTGCGTCGAAATTCTCCTAAACTACTAGGCGAGTTCATCCTAGCTGAACCTAGCATCA
>JANXEW010000013.1:0-13908 GCA_025057995.1 Thermofilaceae archaeon
TTACGGGGCGCTGTAGTGATTGTTGACCTCTCGAAGATCGCAAGGTACTTTTCTGTTGTAATATGCCATTTCCCGCTGACGCCTTGTTTCACGGCGTGAGCAAGGTATTCCGCGTGTTTCCAGTCTCTCTCGTACACGTGGAAGTTGTCTGCTACGTGAACGTATTTCCCGACTTTGAGCCCGGAAGATTCAGCTACGTGTTTCAGGAGTAGAGTGAAAGCGTACATGTTCATGAAAGACGCTTTGAGGGCATCGTTGCTTCGCATGTGCACGTGCATCTCCAGTTTTTCGCCGTCAGCGCAGTGGAACCAAGTGTATACGAGGCAGGGCGGGTACTTTGACTCAGGGTCCTTCCACGGCTGCCATGTTACTGCTACTGCCCGCCTCGTGTAAGGCGCAGCCCTCAGCTTCTCGGCTATACGTTGTATCTGGTTGTACACTTCACCCGTCGGAAGTTTGTAGGAGAAGAGGCGTTCGTGGTAAGTGTAACCGTACAATTCGACTTTGTCGTCGTGAACTCCTTCGACTACTTCCGCCACGTAATCGGAAAGCTTTCCCACGATACCCTTTACGTGAACTCTAGGCTCAGCGAATGGCTCGATGACCTCAACTACAGCCATTACTTCCTTCGCTCTCTCACCGTACTCTGTCTCTACTTCATCGCCTTGAAACCATAAGTCGGCTACAGCGTTCTCCCAAGCCTCGGGGAGGGTTTTCCCAACAACCCGTAGTACCCGCACGCCCTAATTAAAGGGGTGGCAATTAAAAACAATTGGACAAAATAGTAGCATGAAAGTATAGTTAAAATGTCTCGATAACGTTGTACGTGCAAACCTTTCTTTCAGCTGGAGTCGAGGGTTTGGGGTTAAGGTATCGCGTCACCCTGATCCCATACTCTAATAAGGGAGTGGGGGCGGGAAGATCGGGGTTTGTGAAGAGGAAATGCCCGTTTGCTAAAGGCGTAGTTGTCTACTCGACGCAGTTCAAGAACTCCTTCATAACGAGATGGTATTGTCAACGCGCGGAAGTCTGGTGCCCCTACAAGGGGAGGAGGAGAGAGTGTCCAAACCTGCCTCCTGCCAGCATCTTCTACAGTAGCGTGAAGTAAATGCTCAGAGTTTTCCCGGAGGAAAAAATCGTGAGAGTGTAACCCCTCGAATGCTCTTCTACTTCAAGTGGAAAACATTAACGAGCCCCCGGCTGCTCTAAATCGTTTTCGGGGACTCGTAGCGAAGCTCTTCTGAAAATGGTCTCGTTTACGTCTAAAATCTCATTGAAGCGTCGATGAAACTTTCCAGCAGGTTTGAAGGTTAGCGTAGCTAAGCTAAGGGATATACTTCTATTGAAGCATTTTACGGTTATAAGACCTTAGACGCTACCATGTCGACGATTTTCTCGAGGAATACTCTGTCTTCGTCGGTGAAGGGGGCGTGTTCGTGGGAGTCGATGTCTAGCTCGCCGACGAATTTTCCTTCCTTAAAGATCGGTACTACTATCTCAGACTTGACCTTGGGACTGCAAGCTAAGTAGTTGCTCTCCTTTGAAACATCCTGGACGACGATCGTCTTCTTCTCTACAGCAGCCCTTCCACATACACCGCGTCCGAAGGGTATTCTAACGTGCTCTGTCGGCTCCCCTACGAACGGTCCTAGGACTAGCTCGTCGCCTTTAGCTTCGTCGACTAGGTAGAAGCCCACCCAGTCGTAGTAGGGAACCTTACTGGCTAGGAGTTCACAAACCTTCTTCAGCTTCTCTTCCCTCCCCATGCCTGAAGCTAGAGCTTTATCAACCTCTTCCAACAGCTCTCTAAAGACCCTCCGTTTTTCCACGGGTGGATGGAGTAGTGTAGAACAAAAACCTTTCCAGTTGTAGGAAAGTTAATATTGAGGATGCTCTAGGTGAAGTGTGGCTCGGTTACCTGAGGAGTTCTTGGAGTGGAACTACTATGCGCGTCGTGAGCTTCTAATGAAGGTTTCACGAGGTTTATCGGGGGACCCGGGGGGCGTTTTCAGAGAGCTTTCCGCAAGGCACAACGCCGTGCTCTGCACGGCCTCGGTTAACTCTGAAGGCGGATTAGACGTCAACGGCAAAGTGGTCGGCGTAGGCTACGTGCCGAAACTCGAGTGGGCGGGGGAGATCATAGCGGAGCTGGAAGAGCACTTGAAGTTAAGCGATGAAGAGCTATCTTGCGGAGGGAGGAGTAGAGAAGAAGTTCTCAGAGAACACTCGACTCGCGGGATACGTTTGCTCTTAAATCACGTGTACTTGGAACATAGCTTAGCTGATGAGAGAATAGACTTTGAGAAGATGGCTAGCTTAGAGCTAGCTTTGAGAGTACCACACTCCTCTAAACACACTTGGAGGAACGTTCAGGAGTTTAAGAAAGCTTGCCTAGTGTTCTTCCAGCCTCCTTCCATCAGCTTTGAGGTGAGGTGCAAGGTCTCTATCCACGAGAGCGGCGACTACTGGAAGCTTGTTAACTTGATACATGATGCTTTCCACTACGTTCCTCCCGAGAGGCGCTTCGGTAGGCCAGCTTACGTCTTCCATGTAGAGGAGGTTTACGATAACAGTGCTTCGGCTTCAGGCTTCGGGAGGAGGCTAGCGTAGGTGGGGGCCTTGTCTTGGAATCCTGTGACAGGGTGTTTACACTCCTGCAGCTATTGTTGGGCTCGAAGGCTAGCTTTAACCAGACTGAAACGCCACCCCCACTACTCGGTTCACGGTTTTAATCCGGCTTTAAACGAGAAAGCTTTCATTCGTAAGTTTAAACCGGGTCAATGGGTTTTCGTCTGCGACATGGGCGACTTGTGGGGTAGTTGGGTTCCTGAGGAGTGGATCAACAGGGTTCTCGATCATATTGCAAAGTTTCCTCAGACGAACTTTTTCTTTCTCACGAAAAACCCCTCAAGGTACAGCGAATTCCTGATAAAGGTTCCTGCTGAAGTAGAGTTGGGGGTTACGGTGGAGACGAACAGGGATGAAGGCTACGAGAGGGTGTCGAAGGCCCCGAAACCCGGTGAAAGGCTTGAACGTATGGCTGAGCTCGATTGGCCGAGAAAGGTAGTCGTAATTGAGCCGATCCTCGACTTCGACCTAGAAGAGTTTGTAAAAAAGTTGAGGGATATCAACCCTAGCGAAGTTTACGTCGGCTACGACAACTACGGTAATAGGCTTCCAGAGCCGACCATCTCGAAGACTAGAGAGTTGGTTGAGATGCTTGGGTCCTTCACTAGGGTTCACGCTAAGAGCTTAAGGCCAGCTTGGTACGAGATATAGCTTCCGTTCAAGGTTTTCCCTTGGGAAAAGTCCGGTGGAGTGAGTACCTTACGGACATTTCATGCTACTCGCTTAAATCCTTGACGGCTAAGTACTCTGTGCTCAACGTTCTGAAACCGCTTTCTAGGAAGGCTTCGACGAGAAACTTTTTCGACGCGTCAACTGGGACCGATACGGTAGAAGCGCCGACTTCTAAACCGACTCTCCTCAACCCGGCTAGCAAAGTCTTCAACGCGTCTGTAGCTGTGTAAGATGATAAAGCTACGTAGTCCGCGAGAATCTCGTTGTCTACAGAGAACTCTAGGACCCCTCTCAACCTACCGTTCTTGTAGGCTAGGAGAGCGTCTTCAGCTTTAACGAACCTCTTGTAGATCAACCTGTCGACAGGCTCTGTCAGCGAACTCCACCAGGTTGTAGGCTTAAAGTTCTTTAGTTTACGTAGGCTACCAGCTTTAACCCTTTTTAGGGAAAAGCCCGCAGCCTCTGAGAGGGGTAGAGCGTTTACATCGCACTTCATCAAGAGGATTATACCCTTTAAAGTGTAGCCGTTACGCAAGTAGAAGTCGAGGGCCCTCTTATTCCCATCTTTGACGCTGAGCGCGATAAGGTCTGCACCGTCCTCGACTAGGGTTTTCTCAAGCGTGTCAAGGAGGACTTTGCCTATCCCAGCGCCCCTGAAGCTGGGGTCTACAGCTATGCTGTCCACGTAGGCGGTGTCCCTGTACCTGTAGGCTATAGCGAAGCCTACAACTTCTCCCTTCACTTCGGCGACTAGAACACGCCTCCTCCTAGAGCGGACGCTGAGCATGGCGTAGAACCACTCGTAATCCTCTTCGTCCAACCCTTCAAGCGAGTTCAAGTGTATCTCAAATATCCTCCTAGTGTCTCTCTTTCGTGCAGGGCGGATGATTAACTTGCTAGAAGAGTCCTCTCCCGAATCCTCTCGTAGTCAACTCATGAAACCTTAACCTAAGTTACGGTTCTAAAGGGTACTTAAACTTTTCCAGCGTAAGGCTCATGGATCACGGGTTCTTTTATGCTTTGTAGTCGAAGGTGTGTCCTCCTCTAAAAGCTTGAGAAGAGCATTAACTTAGTTATAGCCTTGACGTCTCAACTTTTTCTCTTTCCTCTTTTTTCGACTCTAGTTTTCCTGGCCCGCTTAGCTCTTGACCTTCTGTAGAGACCGATTGAGACGGCGAAAACTAATATGAGTGGAACTACGATAAGCCAGTTGAACGTTCCTTGTTCTTCTCTTGAAAATACTCTTACTATGGTGAAGGATGGGTCGGCGTTATCGGCGTAAGCCGAGATAGCTACAGTGCCGGTTTCTCCAAGGCATTTGACGGGGATCAACGCTCTCCTCGCAGTCCCAGCCTTAAGCTCGTCTAAAGTCAAGCTAACGTTTGAAACCCATACGCTCTTTTCGTTTAACAGTTGTACACAACCGGAGGCTATGACGTTGATGGATATGTTGTATGCGGTTTCTGAACCAACGTTGCTTACGGTGAAAACAAGGGATTCAACCTCTCCTTTAGTTAGGTTAAGTTGTTCAGCGCTAGGTAGGATTAAGAGGATGGGCATTCCCTCAGGTTGTGAAAGTACAGTTGAGGCTAGAGCGAACAGCAATGCGACAGCCGTCAGGAGCAGTAGAGTGCGCACGCGGCGAACAACTTGAGTAGGGTATAAACTTTTACGTTTGCAAACCTTTAAACGCTAAAAGTACTCTGACGAAGTGCGGCTCGGCTGCTATCAACGCAATCAAACGTAACAGGTCGGAGACTATACCTACCTTGAACATGTTGGAGATCTTCACTTTCCTTGACCCGTAGACTATAGCCATAGGGGGTGTAGTCGAGGGCAGCGCGCTTGAGATAGAGCAGGCTAAAGCAGTTGAGAGAACTGGAGCTACAGGGTTAACGCCAGCGCCTTTAGCCAGCGAGGCTATCAACGGGACTGAGACTATAGCGGCAGCAGTGTTGGAAGCGGGGAAGGTTATGAGGAAGCCTAGGAGAGCGCCTATTAGCGAAAGGCTAGAGACGTCTAAGACGGTTGAGCTGGATAAGGCTAAAGCGATCCAACGGGAGAAACCGCTTGAGTCTAAGGCTAAACCCATGGCTAACCCTCCTCCGAACATGAATACAACATTCCAGTCGATCCCCTCAACTATCTCCTGGAAAGTTAGAAGCGGACCCTTTTCAGTACGGATGAGCCCTAAGGCTATGACCGCTAGGACGGCTGGAGCTGCTTCAGGAAGGTAACTTGAAACAGTTTTTGATACAGTTTCAAGGGAGGGGTAGGCTGATGCCGCTAAAGCCAACGCTCCGGGAAGCATCCAAAGCGCTAGAGCCGTTAGGAAGACGGCGACCACGAGCTTCTCCTCCCTACTCATACGGGACTCCGAGGATACTCGTATCGGCTCAGCCACTTCCTTCTCCTCGACTTTTAGAAACTTGAAGACGACGAGCCAGGATATAGCGAGTCCAAACAGGGCGTGTGGAGTGCCGACGATCAACCAATCGAAGAAGGTCAGTTTGAAGCCAGGCAGAGTGGATTCGAGAACTTGTTTTGCTATGAGGTTAGGGGGCGTGCTCATCAGTAAGAGCATAGCGCCAGAGGTTGCAGCTTCTCCAAGAGCTAGCATAGTCGCTTCCATGAACTTGTCGGAGGCTTTAATCGACGTCAGGTAGGAGAGAGCGATAGGGTAAACTACGCTCGCCGAAGCTGTTATCGAACCTGTGACTGTTAAAGTGAAAGCGGGGAGACAAGCTATGAAGAAAGCAGCTAACGCGGGATTCCTCCCCTTGTAGAGTTTAGCGACTGCCCCTGCAGCGCGTTTGTCTACTCCCCACTTCCTAAAGGCTTTGGATAATACGAACCCTCCTATGAAGATCCAGATGATAGGGTGTGTGAAGCTGGTGAGGGCGCTAGTCCACGATAGAAATCCGAGTAGGCTGAACATGGCTGCTGCGATTAACCCTGTTAATCCTAGGGGGACGACTTCCGTAACCCACCACGTAGCTATCCACGCTAGAGCACCGAACGCAATTTGAGGGGCTTTAGGCGACGGAGCTGCAACTTGACGTGCAGCTTCTTGAACGTACGGGAGGGGAGGAGCTAAAGTGAAAACGAGAAAGAGTAGGGGTCCTAGCAGCCACTTGACCGACTTCTTAATCATGGGGGGTTTATGTAAAGGGAATTATATGCTTAGATGGTTGTAGTTAATACGTGCCCAATTGACCTGAACGCTTCAGTTTTTTCTCAACTGTTTCCAGGGCCTTAATGCCGAGCACTAAGAGCGTAAACGTGTAGGCTAGCATGATCGCCCATTCTTGAGGTAAGGGTAGTAGAGTCTCCGTACCCATACCGTAGTGCCTTAGAAGGTCTGCAGCGTACGTGTGAGGTAGAGCGTAGGATACTAATCGAAGGTACTCTGGCAGTGAGGTGACGGGAAAGAAGGCTCCGCCCAACCCTAGAAGTATGAACTGCAGGATGTTGTTAAGAGGTCCCACGTTCTTGAAACGGAGTACTAGCGCACCGTATACGAGTCCGAAACCCATCGAGACGAATAGGCCGACGAGCAAGCTGGCAGCGACTCCAAAGGGGTTTAGGATTAACGCTTGTACGCCGAATATTGTAGTGAAGAAAAAGTAGACGTACGCAAGTGAAAGGGTTATCGAGATGAACCTGCTGAATATATCCCTGGAGAAGAGGATAGCTCTATTCGTATTCGTCAATAGAAGGAACTCTAGGGTCCCAGTCTGTTGTTCTCTTCGGACAGCGTTCCCAAAGTTCCATAGGCCGGCGCTGACGATATCCCAGAAAATCCAGCCCCAGAAGAGCATCGTCAAAGTTTCCTGGTTGGTCCACTGTTCTCTAGGAAGGAAAAGTAGGATGGGCAGTACTAAGAGCACCAGCCACGCGGGCGTAGTGATTATGTCTGCTATAAGCCAAGCAGGGTACCTGAAGTAGATTCTAACCCCTGTTTCAGCGGCTGCTTTAAGCTCGAGTAGTCCTGTCCTCACGCCGGTTGTGAACTTAGTATTTTGAAAGCTCTCCCCTCCTTTTCGCTTCATTCTCCCACCTCAAGTAGAAAGCCCTACCTACGACGAGGTAGGCAAACCCTAAGACCGTCATTGCGACAACCTGCTCCCATAGTTGGAGGCTTGAAACGCCGCCGCTGAATATGTTTCTAAGCGCTTGAGCGGCGTAAGAAGTGGGTAGGAATTGGGCAATGAAGCGTACCACCCTCGGAAATACTTCAAGAGGGTAGTAGAAGCCTGAGAGCATTGCTACGAAGGAGTTCACTACGCTAGCCGCAGCCCAAACCTCCTTGAAACGGACCGTTAATGCGGCTACTACAAGGCCGAGACCTGCGAGCGGTAGCAAGCCTAGAACGGTGATCGTCGCTGCTAGAAGCCACTCGACGGGAGAGAGGAGGGAGCCCTGCCAAGCTAAGACTACAGTTACGTCGACAGTCATGATAACTAGAGTAATCAAAGACGTTGAAAGGGAGTGAAAAAGCCACAACATCAACGTGCTGTTGGGCGTCAAGTAGTGTAACTCGAATGTGCCCATCATCTGCTCATCACGTATGATGCCAGCGGTGTTTTCAACGAGTATCATGCTACCTATCATCAGGACTCCCCCTAACACCGTGTAGAGCAGCGGGTTACTTACTCCAGTGTTAGCTGTAAAGTTGCTGAAGGCGGAGGGTCCAGCTATCGCGTAGCCTATGCCCATCATCATGCCGCCGAACATGAAGGGTATCGAAGCTATCATGACTAGGACTCCGAAATACCTGAACATTATTTTCATCTCCTTTGATACGACTGCGTGTACGACCCTAACGGGTTCCTCAAGATTCTTCAAGTCTCTCACCAGTCAAGGTTACGAAAACGTCTTCTAAGGTAGGCTCAAGGTTCTTCACAGAGAGAACCTTCAAACTCTCGTTTAACAGTAGAGTGAGGATATCCCGGATGCTGCTGTCACCATCGTAGACGACTTTAACTTCTGCTACCCCTGCGACAGGGTCACGCACTCTAGCAGCTACTCCAATTACTCCTTGGACGCCGCTGAGTTTCCCGGTAACCTTGTCGTCGAAACCCAGTAGGGTTACTTCAACAACCTTGTGTTCCGCGACTTTAGACTTCAACTCGCTTGGAGTGCCTACGTCCACTATTCTCCCTTTGCTGATTACGGCAACACGGTCGCAGAGCATGTCAGCTTCAAACATGTTGTGAGTTGTCAGGAGTATGGTCTTCCCCTCTTTTTTAAGCTCAAGGACGGTCTCCCTAACTTTTCGAGCGGAGTTTGGGTCTAAGCCTATCGTCGGCTCGTCGAGAAATAAGATGGGAGGGTCGTGTAGCAGGGCTCTCGCTATGTTTAGCTTAGACTTCATCCCAGTGCTGTACTCTTCAACAAGCCTGTCCGCGTCAGCTTTGAGGTCTAGAAGTTCGAAAAGGTACTTTATCCTCTCTTTAGCCGTCTTCTCATCCAAGTGGTAGAGGCGGGCGAAGTATAGAAGGTTCTCTCTACCGCTCAACTTCCAGTAGAAGCCTCTATCACTGTACAAGCTTACTCCTATGGCTTCACGAACCTTTGACGCTTCCTTTACCACGTGGTATCCGTTAACCCAAGCGTCGCCAGCATCTGGCAGAAGTAGAGTACTTAGAATCTTGATCGTAGTAGTCTTACCTGCACCGTTCGGTCCCAGCAAACCGAATACTTCTCCTCTTCTCACCTCAAAGGATACGCCCTTTAGAGCTTCGACAACCCGCTTTTTACCCCGGAAGAGTAAACCCCCTTCTCTAGTCACGAAAGTTTTAGCTAAATTAGAAGCTTCAATAGCATCTTTCATGGTATTAGCTCAATCATCTATAACGTTTTATTGTTTCCGTCGCGCGGCAGGACTTCTAGAAAGAGATTTTAACGTCTACTGTCTGAAACCGCTCGTAGACGAAGTTTACAAAAAGTTTGGTTTCAGGGAAAGACTGCGAAAGATTGTAGAGGAATAGTAAACGGGCGGCCTCTCTCTAGGGATTCAGGACTTGAAGACAAAGATCGTGAAGGCGACGGGGGCAAGCGTTTCGTGCTTAAAGGCGTTCCTAGGACTTGTCTTAGATACGGCAGGTTGACCCTTTCCACTGGGATGAGGGAAAAGACGGCTACGCGTCAAACCCCCATAAAAAGGGCTGTTCCTTGTGATAAATTTAACGTTTAAACTAGGAGCCTTGTCGGCGGCTGAGAGAAATTCTATCTTTAAACCCTTAAGCGTTTAATAAAATTAGCCTCCGCTATCCTCTAGCGTGTTGATAAACTTTGAGCGGTTTACTAACGCTTAATCTAAGCGTATAGAAGACCTCAACGGTGAAGGGGTGGCGGAGGAGGATACGTCAGGTAAACTTCTAGAGCTAGCCACCCCTCTTTTAAGGGGTAGGACATTAGGAAAGTTCCTCGATTTTGACGGCATATCCCTATACTTGAAGTGGGAAGGCGCTAACCCTACGGGCACTCACAAGGACAGGGCTGCTCTCCTACACGTGAAGCGAGCTTCTATGCAGAACATCGATACCGTCACCGCCGGCACGTGCGGTAACTACGGGGTCGCTTTAGCTCACTACGCTCGCGCATTCGGCTTGAAGGCGGTCATCTTTGTGCCGAGGGACTACGAGAACGATAGGCTGGGAGAGATGGTTAGAAGAAGGGCTGAGGTCGTGTTCGTCGATGGCGGGTATGAGGAAGCTGTTGAAGCCAGTGTCGAAGCTGCTAAAGCCAACGGGTGGTATGATGCAAACCCCGGTAGCGTGAACAGAGAGTTGGGTTTTGAAGCGTACAGCCGGATAGCGGAGGAGATAGTCAAACAGTTAGGCGACGCACCCTACGCAGTTTCGATACCAGTGGGTAACGGTACCACGCTAGCGGGCATTTACAAAGGTTTCCTTAGGATGTACCGTGAAGGTTACTCTACGGGCATCCCTAAGCTTATAGCCGCTACAACTAGCCACGTCAACCAACTTGCTTTGGAATGGTACGGCGTCTCCCATCGCCTTCTTGAAACTTTAAACATCAAGGAAACGTGGGTTAACGAACCTCTCGTAGCTGTTAAAGCTCTAGACGCTGACGAAGCTCTTGAAGCTTTAAGGTGTACGGGCGGTACCGTCTACACCTTTGAAGACGATGAAATGGTCGAAGCGGCTTTACTATCGAGGGTTCTCGAAAGAGTCCCCGCTCTCCCAGCTTCAGCTTCAGCGATCTTAGCTTTAGCCAAGCTTAAGAGTGAGGAAGAGGTGAAGGGCCCCCTCGTCGCCGTGGTGACCGGAAGGTGGAGGAGAAGGCGTTGATCCTAGCTGAAGGGTTTTACGCTACAACTGACGCTAAGACGGCTCACGGCCTCGTCAGAAGATCAGATAGACTTGTCATCGTTGGTGTAATCGATAGCAAGCTAGCCGGGCGCGATGCAGGGGAGGTTATCGACGGCCGTCGACGCGGGATAAAGATCTACTCCTCCCTTGAGGAAGCGCTCCTCGAGCATCCTGACGTCAAATACCTAGTGGTCGGCGTCGCAACTACTGGCGGCCGCCTCCCGGAAGAGTATAGAGGTATTATATTGGACGCTTTGAGGAGGGGGATAGGAGTAGTCTCAGGTCTCCACGAGTTCTTAAGCGACGACCCGGAGTTGGTGTCTGTCGCGCGGAAGAGCGGTGCGGAAATAACCGATGTGCGCAAACTTTTTTACGGCATGAGGGTGCACTATACGGGGAAGATTAAAGAAGTTAAAGCGCTCAAGATAGTCGTAGCTGGAACGGACTCGGCTGTCGGGAAGAGGACTACAGCCCTTGACCTCGAGTCTGAGCTCAAGTCACGAGGGGTTAAAACGGTTTTCATCGGGACAGGTCAAACAGCTTGGATGCAAGGGGCAAAGTACGTATTCGTCTTAGATAGCGTGATAAACGACTTCATCCCCGGTTTGCTTGAAGATACCGTATGGAGAGCTTACGTCGAAGAGAAGCCTAAGGTCATAGTCGTCCCCGGCCAAGGTTCTCTTCTCCACCCGGTCTTCCCGGGGACTTTTGAGATTCTTAACCTGTTAAAGCCTGAGATCGTTATATTACAACATGCGCCAGCCAGGAAGCATTTCGACGGTTTCCCCGAACACCCGTTGCCTCCGCTGGAGAAATTCGTTCGGTTGATAGAGTTGATCACTGATAGGAGAGTGTTCGCGATCACCCTCAACACAGAAAACTTGAGCTACGAGGAAGCCGTTCGCATTAGGGAGTCCATCGAGAAAGAACTGGGTTTACCCACGGTCATCCCAACGAAGGAGGGGGTTGGTAGAATCGTCGACTTGATTCTACAGGAGTTTCCCGAGCTTCTAAAGTAGCTCCTCAAAGGGTTACCTCATAACTTTTCACTGTTTTCTGTATTAATACTTTAACCTTCCTCAAACCAACTTTAGCTATGCTCTCCATCCAGTTCTCGGTGTGAGCTAGGACTATGAAAGCGCCGACTAGAACCCCCTTAGCCTGTTCCACTATAGAGGCTAGAGCTGGAAGGGACTCGAAGTTCCTCGTAGTACCTCTCACGATTAGGATCCTAGACCCCTTCTCTATCGCTTCCTTCGGCACGTGTATGTAGATGACCCTGCCTCTCTCGCTTGAAACGTAGGATGATACGAGCAGTTTACCCCAGCTTGCCCAAGCGTGCTCTGTAGCTATACAAGAGTCAGCTCCAAGCCAGTCTGCAACTATCGTGGCGAGAGCGGAATCTCTCTCAGATGGAGCGATTACTAAGTCCACGTTATCTCCGCCGAAGTGTCTCCAAGCTAGGTACCCTACGATGTTCAGGAACCTAGGGTTGTAGAGGAGACGCCAGTCTTCAGCCAACCCTTGGGAGTTGATGATTAGCTCTCTCATAGCTCGTTCGAGGAGGTGTTTCTCCTGTATAGCATCCAAGAGCTTTCTAGCTGTGCTCTTCTCAGGGAATTGAACGTGGCTAGTGTACCTCCAGAGAACCTGTGCCGGGATGTTGAGAAGCTCTTCAAGCTCCTTAAAGGTGTAAGCTTCTTTGAGACCGCTGAGAAGTCTTACAGCTACGTAGGAACTCTCCTTATCCTCCGATTGGTTGGTTGACATTGACGACAAGCAGATGTTTCCTTTGAGGATAAATAGCTTACGTATAAAGGGGCAAGGAAAAGGTTTTAGCCTTACACAAGGGGTCTCTATGTGATACTTTTTGAGTTTGAAGTGAAGAAGATCCTCGAGGAGTACGGGATTCCTACTGAAGCCTCGGTGACGTTGTCCAAGGAGGATCTACCCAGGTTCAAAGATGCAGTAGCGCGTATACCTTCACCGTACGTGGTTAAAGCTCAGGTTCGAGGGTGGGGTCGCGGGAGAGCTGGTCTCGTAAAGTTCGCTGATACGTTGGAGGAGGCTGAACGTCTCGTAAACGAGATGATGGGTATCGAATACCGTGGGGAGAGGGTGAGGTACGTTCTAGTGTCCCACAAGGTGAAACCTTTGAGGGAGATCTACCTCGCTATGATGATAGACGGATCTCCAAATGGAGTTCTTCTGTTAGCTAGTCGCTCTGGCGGCGTGGATGTTGAGAGTAAGGGAGTTCACGACCTGTTGGCTTTACGTGTCGATCCTCAAGCGGGTTTGAGAGACTACATTGTAAGGAGAGTGTCTAAACACCTCGTTATCGATTTCAACGAGGCTAGTAGAATCCTTAAAGGCATGTACAGGGCCTTCTGGGACTACAGCTTAACCTTACTAGAGTTGAATCCGCTTGTCGAAACTGGAGAAGGATTTCTCGCGATAGATAGGAAAGCTATCGCAGACGAGGACTCGGGCAACCCAAAGCTTTCTGACATTGTAGCAAGGCATGAGAGCGAGTTAACTGAGATTCAGAGGGATGCTAAGCGTTGGGGTTTCAGCATCGTACTCCTAGACGGAGACTTGGCTGTAGTAGGGAACGGGGCTGGGTTGACCATGGCGACTCTAGATGCTGTGTCAGACTCGGGAGGTCGACCGGGTTTATTCCTCGACCTCGGAGGTGGAGCTACGTCTGAGCGGGTGAGAAATGCCCTAAAGCTGGTTTTCAAGCAAGCTAACGTTAAAGCCGTTCTCGTAAACATAGTCGGCGGGATAACGAGGTGCGACGAAGTCGCCCACGGACTCGTCGAGGCTTTGAGGGAGTCCGGGCGTAGCGACGTAAAACTCGTTGTACGCCTTTCAGGCTTCATGGAAGAAGAGGGTATGACTGTCTTGAGTAGAGCAGGGATCCCGGCCTTCGCAAGGTTGGAGGATGCAGTTAACGCGGTGGTTAACTGATGGCTATACTAGTCGATGAGAGGACTAGGGTCGTTGTTCAAGGGATCACGGGTGCGCAAGGTAGCTTGCATACAGAACAGATGCTCCGTTACGGCACTAGGGTTGTCGCAGGGGTTACGCCTGGTAAGGGGGGAGGTAAGGTGCATGGAGTCCCCGTCTATGATACTGTAGCTGAGGCTTTAATGGCTCATCCTGAAATCAACGCTTCAATCATCTTCGTTCCCGCGAAGTTTGCTTCAGACGCGGTCTACGAGAGCGTTGATGCGGGAATCCCTCTCGTCGTAGTTATCACAGAGGG
>JANXEW010000013.1:13918-37173 GCA_025057995.1 Thermofilaceae archaeon
CCCGCGAAGTTTGCTTCAGACGCGGTCTACGAGAGCGTTGATGCGGGAATCCCTCTCGTCGTAGTTATCACAGAGGGCTTACCGGTTCACGAAACTCTTCTAATGGTTAACTACGCTATGAGGAAAGGTTCCACAATAGTTGGACCGAATACGCCGGGAGCCATCAGCCCGGGTAAGTGTAAGGTCGGAATAATGCCTGGGAGCTTGTTTAAGCCTGGGCGTATAGGTCTTGTATCGAGGAGCGGAACTCTCACGTACGAGGTAGCTGTAGGGTTAGCTGCAGCTGGGTTCGGCGTCTCGACAGCCGTCGGGATAGGCGGAGACCCGGTTACAGGGCTTAGTTTTTGGAACGTTTACGAGATGTTCCACAACGACCCTGATACTGATGCCGTCGTTATCGTGGGAGAGATTGGGGGGACGAAGGAAGAAGAGTTCGCGAAGATGTATCCGTCGAAACCCTCTAAACCAGTGGTCGCTTACGTAGCTGGACGTACTGCGCCGCCCGGCAAGAGGATGGGGCATGCGGGAGCTATCGTCTACGGGGCGACGGGAACGTACGAGAGCAAGTTGAAGGCTTTTGAAGACGCAGGAATCCCGGTGGCTAGAAGGCTTGAAGAGCTACCATCGCTGTTGTGCAAGGGTTAAACTTTCTAGTTGAGAATCTGATGTCGTTATAAATCGAAGAAAGTAGTTATTGGCAGTATAAAGGATAGCATTTAGTGAACTAGCGTAAAAGACTTCAAGGTTCTCAACTGAACCTAGCCAACAGCTTCGATAAGCGTATCTTGGAAAACTCCTTGACCGAGGATAGACGTTTTATCGCACTTCCTAAGTTTTCCTCGTAAGCCGTTTTCTCCACGTGGTAGAAGACACCTACGGGTATTCGTTCACTTTCCAAGGCTAACTCTAGAGCCGCTTTGAAGTCTGTAACGTCGTGTTTCTCAAGCTTGTAAACCTTCTGCTTGAGTATCTGCCTCAAATCGTAGAAGGTAGGACAGGGCTGTAGAACGTCTATAAACGCGAACCCTCTATGCTTGATCGCTAGCTTGATCAGTTCCTTTAAATGTTGAACGTCGTCGCTGAAGCCTCTAGCTACGAACGTCGCCCCGCTCGCTAGAGCGAGCAAGATCGTGTTGAAAGGCTCCTCGTAGTTTCCAGCTGGCGTCGACCTTGTTTTCACCCCTTTAGGGGTTGTAGGACCAGCTTGACCTGTCGTTAAGGCGAAAACCATGTTGTTGTGTACTATAACTTTAATGCCTACGTTTCTCCTAGCGGCGTGAAGGAGGTGGCTTAACCCTATAGAGTAAGCGTCGCCGTCGCCAGTATGGACGATGACTGTAAGGTTAGGATTAACTGTTTTCACACCAACTGCTACTGGTATAGCGCGACCGTGTATAGCGTGGAAAGCGTTAACGTTTAAATACTCGGTCATTCGCCCGTGGCAGCCTATACCGGCTACAGCCACTATTTCGCTAGGGTCTAGAGCTAGATCTGTGAAGGCTGCCTTAACTGCGGCTAGGATACTGTAGTTACCGCAGCCTGGGCACCACTGAGGTCTCCTACCCGTGTCAAAAACTTTCTCAACCATGAAAACCACCCGCGTTAGCCTTCATGAACTCATTCAACTCTTGTGGAGAGAAGGGTCTACCATCGTACTTGTTTAACACGGCGTGAGGCTCCAGCTTAAGGTTTTCTCTCATGAGTGAGACTAGTTGGCTTGTAAAGTTGTTCTCGGCGACCAAAACTTTACACCCTTCGATCTCCTTAGCAAGGCTCCTGCGTGGAAACGGTTCAAGCCAGATTACTTGGACCAGCTTCACTCCCTCAACCTTCTCTAGAGCCTCCATAGCAACGGATTTTACCGAACCCCAGACGACGAGCGCCGTATCCCCTTCTCCGTAGACTTTAACTCCTCGGCTCTCAGACAGCTTGCTCAACTCCTTAAGTTTTCTAAACCTCTTCTCCTGCATCAGTTTGACTACGGCGGGATCTACGGTCACGAAACCTTGTTCATCATGCTCGTTTGTGTTCGTGTAGATTCTCACACCTTTAACGCCTGGGAAGACGAGCGGCGAAACGCCGTCTTCAGTTAACTTATACCTAGCGTACTTGACGCTTGGTTCAGGTTGGTAGAAATCTGCGTCCTGGAGTTCAACCTCCGGAAGCTCATGTACAGTCCAGTGGCTTTCAGCGAGGAACTTGTCTGTGAGCAGTATCACGGGCACTTGGAATTTCCAAGCTAAGTTCAGAGCTTCGCAAGAAAGCTGGTAAGCTTCTACAGGGTCGCCTGGGGCTAAAACGACGCGGGGGAATTCGCCGTGAGACGCGTGGATAGCGAATCTCAAGTCTCCCTGAGCTGTATGTGTCGGGAGTCCCGTGCTTGGACCTGATCGTTGAACGTTAACTATCACTATAGGCGTTTCAGTCATCGCTGCAGCTCCTAGGGCTTCTGCCATCAACGAGAGGCCTGGACCTGATGTCGCAACGACTGCCCTAGCGCCGGCAAAGGCCGCTCCAATCGCCATGTTGATCGACGAGAGCTCGCACTCGGCCTGGACTACTATTATTCCGCACTCTTCTTGAACTTCTGCTAGGAAGTGAAGAATCGGCGAAGCAGGCGTAATAGGATAAGCTGTGAAGAAGCTCATGCCGCCAGCTAACGCACCTAAAGCTACAGCAGAGTTCCCGTCTAAGAGCAGCCTCTGTTTAGCTTCCACTCTACGTACCTTAAAGGATAGCATGGACCCGTGTTTGACCCCTTCCTCGTAGCCGAGCTCAGCTACTTTGACGTTGAGCTCAGCTACTCTAGCCTTCTCCCACTGTCTTTTAACGGCGTTCAAGAGTAGTTCCAAGTCGCAACCGAGCATGCCTAGGAGGGCTCCAAGCCCAGCCATGTTTACTGCCACGGGTGGAGCACCAGCTTCTTTTACGATCTTGGATAGAGGAAGGGGGACGATTCTGTGCATGTTTAGTGTTTGCGCCACACTTTCGTCGCACAAGATTGCTCCCCGGTCTTTTAGCCTACCGCCGTGCTCCAAAGCTGTATGTGCGTCGAGAGCTAGAATAGCGTCCGGCGTCCCCCTATGGGAAAAGGCTTTTCCGTTTAACTTAGCTCTAACCAAGACCCACTGGTGACCGCCCCTAATCGTGCTAGGGTACTCGTTTGTCGTGAAAACATCGTAGCCGTGTTGCAGTAGAGTTTTCGCTGCAACCGCGCCTGTGGCAAACACCCCTGAACCGGCTGGCCCGCCGATTAACACTTCAAGGTCTGTAGCGTAGTCCATCGACCTACTGTTTTTCCCTGTAAAATAACTCTTGCTACGCTGTCGGTTAATCTCCGTCGAGCATCTTAAAGATCGGATATTTCCCAAAGAGGTATTTTACGTAATCAACATCAATTTTGCTATTCTACCAAAATAAAGTTTAGTCAATTAAGGGATTAAAGGAGAAGTCATTTAACGCTTAAGCTTATTTAAGTCTTTATTTAACGTGTATTGTGAGTACAAGCTCTGCTACAATGCTTGAGAATACTCTAGTAAACTTGAGGAGGAGTATAGAGCTAGGTCGTTTCCCAGATACCTTATACAAGGTTCTGAGCAAACCTGAGAGAGCTGTCATAGCGTCGATCCCTGTACGCATGGACGATGGACGCATAGAGGTTTTCGAAGCTTACAGGGTTCAGCATTGTAGCGTGTTGGGACCCTACAAGGGTGGAGTACGTTTCCATCCTAACGTAACCTTGGAGGACGATATCGCTTTAGCGACGATAATGACTCTCAAAAACTCGCTAGCTAATCTACCCTACGGAGGTGGCAAAGGAGCAGTCCGCGTAGATCAACGATCGCTTTCAAGGAGAGAACTAGAGGAGTTGTCTAGGGGTTACGTTAGAGCTTTCTACCCGGTATTGGGCGAGCTTTTGGATATACCTGGTCCAGACGCTGGAACGGATCCACAAGTGATGGCTTGGATGGTTGACGAGTGCTGTAAAATGTCTTGTAGACCTTCCCCAGCATCCTTTACGGGTAAGCCCGTTGAATTGGGGGGCGACCCCGTTAGGTTGTATGCGACAGGTTTCGGTTGTGCCGTTGTCACGAAGCTTGCAGCTGAGGAGTTTCTCGGGTCATCCAAAAACTCTACTCTAGCGATTCAAGGTTTTGGCAACGTTGGCTCGTGGCACGCTTACTGGGCTTCTAAAATGGGCTTTAAGGTCATAGCAATTTCCGATATAGGCGGGACGATATTTGATCCGAATGGTATAGACGTCGAGAAAGCTTTACAAATAGCTAGAGAGAGCGGCACCGTACGCAACTACCCGGCTGAACAACACTTTAATGACACGAAGATGGCGTTGTTCGTCGAAGCTGACGTGGTTGCAGCAGATGCTTTGGAGAACCAGATCACCCGGGAAAACGCTCAAAAGGTAAAGGCGAAACTTGTTATTGAAGGAGCTAATGCGCCTGTAACCCCTGAAGCGGAGAAAATACTCACTGAGAGAGGCGTCACGGTGATACCTGATATTCTAGCGAACGCTGGCGGCGTGATCACCAGCTATTTTGAATGGGCGCAAAACATTCAAAGGTGGAGCTGGGGCGAAGAGGAGACCAGGTCGAGGCTAACTCGATTCATGGAATATAACTTTAACAGAGTTAAGGAGAGATGGAAAACACTGAAGCTTGAGCGTGGGAACGTCACGTTGAGGGACGCGGCTCTAGTAACCGCTCTAGAAAGGATATACGCTGCGATGAAGCTTAGAGGCTGGTTGTGACATACTAAAAACGCCCTCAAATCTTCTTGAAGAACTTTGCCGATGTCGAATCTTGAAGTTTCATTTTCAAAAGTTGGAAAAGCGTGAAACTTGAAGGCCTTCGCATGGGACTCGCCATTGGAAGATCTTACGTCATTTAAGGCTGAGATGGTATGGGTTGGAAAAATTAGTAAATGAGGCGCTAGTACCTCTGGACGAGGAGGCTTGGAAGAGTCTGTCAGAAAGGAGAAGGAGACGATAAGAAAGCGTGTGTGGAAACTCCTCATGGAACACAAGGTTGCGAGACCGCCCTTCCCGATCGAAGGTAGGATACCGAACTTCGTCGGTGCGGAAGAGGCTGCTTTACAGCTGGCTAGTTCGAGGGTTTTCCAGAAGGCGCACGTGGTCTTCTGTAACCCTGATTCGCCGCAAAGGTTCGTTAGGGAGGCTGCGTTGCGACAAGGTAAGGTGGTCGTAATGGCTTCGCCAAGGTTGAGGAGCGGCTTCTTGGTCTTGGATCCTTCGAGGATCCCGAGGCGGTGTTACGTTGAAGCTTCAACGATCGCAGGGGCTTTCAAGTACGGCATGAGGATACTGGATAACGTTCCTCCAATTGACCTTAAGGTGGCTGGCAGCGTGGCTGTTAGCTTAGATGGAGGGAGGGTGGGTAAGGGGGGTGGGTTCTCTGACCTAGAGTACGGGATATTGAGAGAGTTGTGTGCGGTTGAGGAAGCTACTCCGGTAGCTACGACTGTTCACCCTCTTCAAATTGTTGGGAACATCCCTATGCTGGAGCACGATGTACCACTTGACTTGATCTACACCCCGTCTAATTTTATTGAGGTAAAGCGACAAAGGAAGAAGCCTGTAGGCGTATACTGGAACCTTTTATCCCATGAACAGGTTGAATCGATCCCACTTCTAAAGGTTCTTAGAAACAAATTGAAGCCTTAAACGTCTCTAATTCGTCTAAAGTGAAAGCTTCCCCCAGGGACCCAGCGTTTAAATAGGCGAGGTTTATTCGTTACCCGTGGATATCCGCTTGAGGAGAGCTGTAGAGAAAGCTGTTGAAGAGTTCAACTACTATCACGGTGCAGAGGCTCAAGTGAGAATCGTCGAGTGGTTCGAGTCGGGTTTCAAGGCTGAGTTTAGAGGAAGTTTCTGTCTCTCGTGCGGTTTCTACGACTATTTCGACGACTTTGCGCAACTTGTAGGAGAGAGCGGATATACTCTCGAGAAGGCTAGTATAGAGGAGGTCGACGGGGGTGCGGTTGTCGAGTACACGTTACAGGGGGACAGGGTGCGACGAGAGGCCCGGCAGGTGAAAGGGGTGATTTTCCTCTTTGAACTGCCAGAAAGTAGAGGTCAATCGAAGCAGGAGGAACTTCCTTAAACTCCCAACTCCATCTAGTAATATAATTGATTTGATTTCTCAAACGCTCTTGTGTTAGCTGGGTGTGGTATAGTTATCCTTATTGTATTATCTCTTAGGAATATAAGAAGATGATATGCGACAAAATTTCCGCAAGTTCTCTATCCACGTTCTACCGTATAGAGCTCCGCTAACCTGATTGAATTGCGAACGCTAGATGGCCGTCTTTTCATCCATTTCTAGAAAACTTTACCTTTTCTTAGACAATAAGATGGCGGCCTTACTGTCTTTAATAATTTTTTTTCTCTTATTTTCCGTCGTTTTGACGGAAAGGTTATTATATAAGGGTAGTGGGAGCTTTGACTATGAAGAGAGTTAAACTCCACCCTTCAGTTGAAATGTTGGAGAAACTTGTGAGAGAGGGGGAGGATAGCTTAGCTAAGGTTCTCTCGGATAAGCTTTCGAAGTGTTACGCTCTCTATAAAGTTGACACGAAGTATGCCCGTATATTCAAGGTTCAATCGACTGTTTTAAAAGCTATCCGCGAGTTTCTCGACGCCCGTGGATTCATCGAGCTTCTTCCGCCTATCGTTGGACCTGTCTCTGATCCTGGGATCAGGGGAGCTGGACAAGCTTCACTCGAGTTCTACGGGGCAAGGTACAAACTGATGAGCAGCGCGATACTCTATAAGCAGATGATGGCTGACGTACTTGGGAAAATATATTTCGTTTCGCCGAACGTACGTCTCGAGAAACCCGAGTCGATCACTACGGGCAGGCATCTAGCTGAGTTCGTTCAAGTGGATATCGAGATGAAGTCAGCCAGCTACCAGGATGCGATGAGGGTGGCTGAAGGCTTGCTCAGCTACGTTCTAGGTAGAGTGCTAGAAGAACACTGGAGAGACCTCGAGATATTGGGGAGATATCTAGAGCATTTCAGACCTCCTTTCGCTAGAGTAACTTATAACCAGGCTTTAGAAGTTTTAGCTGGGAAAGGTTACAGCGTCAAGTACGGTGAGGAGATCCCATGGGAGCTTGAGATCGTTCTAAGTGCTTCCTACGATTCTCCCTTCTTTGTCACAAACTATCCGAGGACTGCTAGAGGGTTCTACGATCGTGAAGATCCTTCAAACCCCGGCATACTTCTTGACTTCGACCTAGTGTATCCGGAGGGGTTTGGAGAGGCAGCTTCAGGAGGGGAGCGAGAGTATACTTACGAAAACGTGACGAAGAGGATGAAGGATACTGGGGAAAACTTAGTTGAATACAGTTGGTACTTGGATATGTTAAAGCAGGGTATTTCGCCGAGCGCTGGTTTCGGGATAGGTGTTGAAAGGTTAACAAGGTATGTGTGTGGGCTTCCAGCGGTGTGGGAGGCTAGACCTTACCCGAAGCTTCCCGGCATTGTACCGACACCGTAGATCAGTAGAGATAAGGTTACGGAGACGGGGGAAAGGACAGCGATTGCTGTCGCTATCAAGTCCTCGTCCATGTTCAAAGCTTTACCGAGCACGATGCAGGTTACAGCTGGAGGCATGATGCTCTGTAAGATGGCTCCTTTAACGAACCCGTCTTCTATACTTATTTGGAAAGCTTCCATAGACGCGAGAGCTAACGCTAGAAGCGCCGGTGAAAGTATGTAGCGCGCGGCAGCTACGAAAACCAAACCTTTTAGGATTCTCCTTGAAACTTTCAGTTTGGAGAGACTAGCTCCAACCACTATGAAAGAGAGCGTGTTAGCTGTGCTCGTGAAGTTACTGGTTGAGTCGATCAAGTTTCTCGCCGTCCGATATGCTCCAGTTAGATTCAACAGTAGCCCTAAAGCTAAAGCCCCTGTGTAGAGTGCGATGGTCCTACGCACGCTGTTTGAACCGCTGAAGCCGAGGTAAGCTAGTAAAAGAACCAGGATTATGTTGAAGACAGTCGCATGAGGGATTGCGTAGACAGAATCCCCGAGCAGGAGTGTGGCAAGTGGGAGAGCTATGAAGATGGCGTTAGGGAGGGAAGAGAGCGTGACTAACTCCTTTTTGCTTTCAGAGTAGAGATGGTGAGCTAACGCTATTGACGAGAGCATGGTCAACAACATGTGAGCTAGCCCTAACGCGAGGGAAGCTGCAAACGATGAAAGGTTTCCTATTTTTGCGAGTGAAAGGGTGAGACTTAGGGGTAAGGTGATGTAGAAGAGGAACTTGTTCAATGTGTCGACGGGCTTTGCCCATACTCTTGAAAGAAGATACCCTATCGTTAGCAGGACTGCAACCTGTAGCGTTAACTGGTACACTTCACCCCACCTGGTCTTGATGGAAAAATTTAATGCGGGATCTATCACTAGTTTTTGATAGTATACTGACAAAATATATAAAAGATATTGTCAACCTATTGACAAGAAAATGGAGGGGTTGATCTACTCATCGAACCCTTGGTGGGAGTGGAGACATTGGGAAGAGCGGGATAGAGAGCTTAAAAGCTACAACGCAGCTAAAGTGAAGTGGAGACCCGATTGGATAGACGGAATCTCGTTGAAGCCTTTTTCGATGAACTTCGTTTTAGGCCCTAGGCAAGTCGGGAAGACTACGGGGGTTAAGCTGCTGATTAGCGAGCTCTTGAGCAATCGGGAACCGGAGTCAGTGTTCTACTTCAGTTGCGATCTAGCAACCGACGTCCGCGAGCTTAGGGGCGTTCTCGACTTCTACCGGGGTTTAAAGCAAGGGTGCGGGGTTAAATCATCGATAATAGTGCTGGATGAAGTCACCAGCGTTGAAGAATGGTGGAAAGTGGTTAAAGGGTACGTTGACTTAGGCTTCTTCGACGATGACGTCTTGATCCTCATGGGTTCAGCCTCATTCCGTATCAAAGCTTTCTCAGAGGCTTTCCCCGGGAGGAGAGGGAGTGGTGTAAACGTCGAGGTACTGCCCTTGAGCTTCCCCGAGTACGCACGCGTCTACGGAGTCGAGTGGAAAAGGAGTGAAAGCGGTAAGCTAACAGCGATCTTCGACAAGTATCTCGAGACCGGCGGGTTTCCTCGGAGCATGAACGGGGACGAAAGGTTTCCGGAGGACTTGATCGCAAGCGCTGAAAGGGATGTCGTAAAAGCTAGTAGGAACCCGAAGCTTCTTCGAATGGTAGCTCGCGAGATTATCTCCAAAACGCCCAGCGCGTTAAGCTACAACGCTATAGCGGGAGAGCTGGGGGTATCCCATAACACAGTGCAAGATTATGTAAAGCTGATGGAAGACATGTTCATAGTAGCTGTAGCTTACATGAGGGATAGGGATCGCGTATTCTACAGGCGTGAGAAGAAGATATTCTTCCGCGACCCGTTTTACGCTCGAGCTTTCGCCTCATTACTCGGCGCTGAGATACCTCGAACGGCTCTACTCGAGTGGGTTGTCCAGGAACACCTGTTTAGGAAGTTCGGTGAAGTATTCTTCTACCGGGACGGTTACGAGATAGATGTAATCGCAGGTGATCTAAAGATAGAGGTGAAAACCGGCAGGCTCCATAGAAGGTACCCGAAGGGAGTCTTAGTGCTCTCAGAGGAGGAACTACCCTTCTTCCTAGTTGAGGAAACCCTCAAGACACCTCCTAAGTGACGAGAAGCCTTTTTTACAACTTTAATTCTAAGGCAATGTGGTTGAGAAGGCTTCGTACAAGCTCCTACTAAGCGATAGGGTTAGGGAGTTGAGCGTTGCCGAAGCCTTCGACTACATTGACGCTCTACAATCCTACAAGGGCGATTGGCCTCTATACCTTACCCCCTCAGCTATCCTAGAGACAGAGAAAGTTTCCGAGGTCGAAGGCTTAACGCCTATCCCAGCTACGCACGGAGCCTTGGCTTTTATAGAGTTTTACGTTGACGAGGAGGCTATAGCTTCAAACTTGTCGAGCAAACTGAAGGTGGGTTCAGATGCGCTTAAGAGCGCGTTAGAAAGAGGAGTACCTCTCCACAGGCTGGTGCCGCAAGAAGCGTTTGGGGAGTTGGAGAACGTAGGTAGTTTCTTGAAAGCGGTACTGTTTGAAGCAACGGTACCCGTCGAAAGAAAGTTGAACGACGAAGAAGCCCGTGCTGTTTCTGATCTCGAATGGGTTGTGGACTTTGATACAGTTGAGGTCGAGGTACCTGGTGTAAAACCGGAAGTCGTTGAAGCCGAGTTGAATCAAGCGTATTATGTCGGCGACTACCTAAAGCGTCTAGAAAAGCTCTTCTCTAAAGCGGAAGTCGAAGCCAAACACCTTCTCCTAGTAAGAGGTGAAGAAGAGGCCGGTGTGAAGCTAAAGGAGGTTGAAGCCTTGCTTGATAAACTAGTTAGAAAGGTTACTGCAGTTAGAGTTTCCGTAATGTACTACAGGTTGCTCCTCCCGATTTAACCTTTTATTAAAGACCTACGGTTACTATTCTAAGCTAAGTGAAAAGAGCTACGCTAACAACTTTCCCGGATGCCGACTTAAATGCGACAGATCACAAACCTGCGAGCGCATGGCGTGCTATAAACCTCCGCATCCTCTGTACAGCATCTTCAATGATGTCGCCTGGCGGCAGGAAGACTACTCGTAGACGGTTATCCTGGTAGTCGTAGAAGCCGCTACCGTGTACGACGGCCACTCCCTCCTCGATTAACAACATTTTAGCGAAGCCGAAGTCGTTCCCCCAGTCGCCTTTTACAGTCAACCTCGGGTAAGCGTAGAAAGCTGCTCTCGGCGGCGTCAAAGCGAGACCTTGAAAATCTTGTAGGAGACTGACGAAGAAGTCTCTTCTTCTCTTAAACTCCCTCCTCAAATCTTCCAAAAAGCCTTCACCCTTCCTTAAGGCTAACTCGGCCGCTTTCTGAATGGGCGTAGGAGGGCACAACCTCATTCGAGCTAGCTTTACGACGGCTTCCTTGACTTCGTCGAGTTCGCCGCGCGGGCTGCTGAAGTACATGTAGCCGAGCCTCCAACCTGTCGCCAACCATCTTTTTGAAAAACCGTTTAAGCCTATCACAGGCGCATCCTTAGCTACCGAAGCTGTGCTACTGAAGCAGCAGTCAAACACTAGGGAATCATAGATCTCGTCGGAAACAATACAAGCTCCGACAGATGTAGCGGCTTCAACAAGCTCTTGGATCTCGCGCCCG
This sequence comes from Thermofilaceae archaeon, assembly GCA_025057995.1. Lineage (GTDB taxonomy): Archaea > Thermoproteota > Thermoprotei > Thermofilales > Thermofilaceae > JANXEW01. The sequence continues at coordinate 25,149 of JANXEW010000013.1, forward strand.
CTTAAAACGGCTCCCGTAGGGTTGTGCGGGTTCACGATGAACACAGCTTTCGTACGGGGAGTCACGAGCTTGCTGACATCATCTAGGATCACCCAGCGGCCGGAGTCTTCGCCCAACCTGTAGAACTTGGCTACACCCCCGTACAACTTTACGTAAGGCACGTAGACTGGATAACAGGGGGAGGGCATGAGGATTTCATCTCCTTCTTCAACTAGCGCAGCCATCAGCATGCTTATGGCCTCAGATACCCCAGTGGTAACAAGCACGTCCTCAGCTTCGACGTCAACTCCGTTCACCTTCCTCTCTCGTTCAGCTATAGCTTCCCTAAGCTCCCAAATACCCTCAGAAGGTGAGTAACTGTTGTAACCCTTTTCAACAGCCTCCGTTAAAGAGAGTTTGAGCGTTTGAGGCGGTTGAAAGTCATAAGCTACAGGGTCGCCTATGTTTAAACGTATCACGCGTCGACCCTTACGCTCTAACTCCCTAGCGAGAGCATCAATCTCCCTTATAGCGTATTCAACATGTTTAATCCTACCAGCTGGGTGGATCACATGCGTCCTTCATTGCCCGTAATAAACAGTTGTCGCGTAAACAAGTGGAGGTCAATGAACGATTAACAGTGACTCGATGAGCGAAGCAGTTAAATCGTTCTAGTATCGAAGTGGGCGTGCGCTCTCTAGCTGTAATCGGTAGAGTCTTGGAAAAATTCGATGAACGCGGTCGCCCGGTTTGGCATGAGGGTATGCTTGTAGAAGATGGCGTCGTCTCCTACTTAGGACCTGAACCAGAGTCTAGAGCCAGTCGTGGGGTGGATGTGATCAGAGTTGAGACCGGAGTCGTACTACCCGGCTTCACTGATTCTCACGCTCACGTCGCGCACTTAGGTTTATCCTTAGATATGCTGGACTTGAGAAACGTTAATTCGATAGAAGAACTAAAAAGGTTGGTTTCAGCTAAAGCGAAGGAGTTAGGTCCAGGTCGATGGATTCTTGGAAGAGGCTGGGACCAGGAGTTGTTCAAAGAGGGTAGGTGGCCGAACCGTCACGACCTAGATGAAGCGGCTCCGAGAAACCCCGTCCTCCTAGTAAGAGTCTGCGGTCACGCGGCTGTAGCGAATACTTTAGCGCTCTCGCTAACAGGGATCGATGACTCAACCCCGGACCCTCCTGGCGGGTTAATTGAAAAACGTGAAGGTAAGATTACGGGAGTGCTTAAGGAGGCGGCGGTAGGGTTAATATCCTCGTTCGTTAGACGCGAGGGGCTTGAGAAACACGTCGTTAAAGCTCAAGAAGCTCTACTCTCCAGTGGGGTAACATGCGTCCACGCCATGTCTGTTGATGAACGCGAACTTGAAGCTCTAAGCAAGTTAGCTAGTGAAGGAAAGTTAAGAGTAAGAATAAGATCCTACATCGATTTTTCTGTACCACAGTTTGATTTCATCAAAACCGGCTTCCTAAATATTGTAGGCTTGAAGGTTTTCGTTGACGGAAGCTTTGGAGCTAGAACAGCTTCCCTTCGGGAACCGTATGCAGACGATCCGAGCACTAACGGTATACTCCTGATGAGTAGCAACGAGATAGCTAAAGCTCTCCTGCTGGCGGAGAAGTTAGGGCTTCAACTTGCAGTCCACGCGATTGGAGATAAAGCCCTTGAAGAGGTAGTATCGGCAGCCAAATCTTCTAAGGGTGGGGTGAGAGTCGAGCATGCTTCCCTAGCACCACCAGACTTGATTGAAGAACTTTCGGAGCTTTCTCTACCGGTGAGCACGCAGCCTAGGTTCGTGTTAAGCGATTGGTGGATAGTTTCCAGGTTAGGGCGTGAGAGAACACGCTGGGCGTACCCGTTTAAGAGCTTCCTTACACATGCGATACCTGTCTCCTTCTCCTCGGACGCGCCCGTTGAACCATGCAACCCTTGGGAAGGAGTTTACGCTGCAGTAACAAGAGGACGTTGGGAGGGGCTGGAGATAGCAAGAATTACTTCATCTGAGGTTTTAAGCGTTGAAGAAGCAATTAGATGCTACACGGAGACCGGGCCGAAGATTCTAGGGGAAAACTTGGGAAAACTCTCGGTGGGCTGTCCAGCCGACTTCGTGATAGTAGATAGAGACCCGTTTAAAGTACCGGAAAGGGAGCTTAGAAATGTACGAGTCCTAGCGACGTACGTTGAAGGGGTAGAAGTTTACAGGACTCAAGGCTCACACCTTCACCCGTAGCTCGACGCTAAGTAAGACAATTACCTTAAATTAATATGTTTTCTGTCTTCACAAAAGACCCGATCGACTTATTAACGAGGGTACGTCTCTAGCATGTGCTAGCTACTGGAGAATCTCTGAGGAAGGCACGTAAAGGCGTAATAAGAGTTAAGGTTTCCGTGGATCCTAGAACGGGAAGGATAGTTGAAGCCAATATCACGGGTGACTTTTTCATTTATCCTGAGGATACTGTTTGGATTCTCGAGGATTCCCTTAAAGGCTCACCTGTTGGCGAAGCTAAAAACGTGGTGTTGAAAGTTCTAGAAAACGTTGAACTCAAGGGTTCTACGACGGACGACTTTGTAGAAGCCGTCTTAGAAGCTCTCAGTAGGGCTGGTGTCGCTTGTGAAACGCTCTTACCGTAGCCTACCGTCGAAGGGTGAAGCCGCGCTCATAGCCTTAAACCTTCTGCTGATGCCTCCGACGCTCTGGGCATCGAGCCAGCTTTTGAGAGCAGCTTCTTTCCTCCTGTATAAGAGGATGTACCCCCTAGCTACGGTGACCATCTTCGTAAATAACATGGCTGCATCCTCTCTCGTAGCTTTAGCTTCGCTAACAAGCACGAAACTCGCTTGGGCTTGGGGTTTAAAAAAAGATTATTTCACGAAATACTCTGGAAGAATCGCTGTACTACTCTCGACGACGATATTTGCGCTGTCCTTTATCCTACGTCGAAACGTTGTAAACCCGCTTCTACTCTTGCTACCGCACTTTTGGCTCGAGTACTCTTCTGTTACCCTAGCTGCTTACTCCGGTTTCAAGGGTAAACCTTTGATCCTGTTACTTTCAGCTTCTCTACTCGTCGCCGCCGCGCTCACGGAGGTTTACGTAGCTTACGTAGTGAGGGGCTAAAACCCGTTAAGTCTATAAGTCAGCTCTCTAAATAGTTTTATGGGACTCCGCGTTCTACTCCACGAAACCCCTCTCGACCCTTTCATGAACTTAGCTTTCGAGGAGGCTTTTGTGCGAGCTAGAGGTATGGAGCTTGTCCCTGACACATTGCGCATTTGGAGGAACGCGAACGCCGTGGTTATAGGCTACTTCCAGAAAGCTGAGGAAGAAGTTGACCTAGAAGCAGTTGAAAAGCTCGGGGCGAAAGTTGTACGACGTTTCACAGGTGGCGGAGCGGTCTACCACGACTTAGGGAACATCAACTACGCTCTAGCCGTAAGCTTAAAAGGGCTTGAGAAGCCTATCGACTACGCTTACACGCACCTTATACGAGGACTGCTCAACGCTCTAAATCTCGTGGGGCTTGAAGCAACCTTGGAGAACGTGAACGATGTAGTCGTAAGGGGTAGGAAAGTCTCCGGGACAGCTGCTAGCATCCGTTGGGGTGCTTGCTTCATACACGGCACACTACTCGTCAACACTAACTTGGAGACTCTTTCTCGAGTACTTAAACCCCCTAGGGAGAAACTGAGGAGTAAGGGCGTCACCGACGTAAAGTACAGGGTTGCGAACATTTTCGAGCTACTGGGTTTCCAGCCTAGCTACAGTGAGATTGTAGAGTCGTTGGTTAAAGGGTTTGAGGAGTTGCTAGGAGTTGAAGCTTTCTTAGACTTGCCTTCACGAGAGGAGATTAAGGCTTCGGAAGTGTTGTACAAGTCTAAGTACTCGAGACGAGAGTGGAATCTGGAACGGTTGCCCCACAGCAGTTTTCAAGAGGTGGAGGATGAGCTCAAGGCGATCCTGAGACCTTGATGAGCTTCATCGTAAACGGGTTGGGCAGCGAATCCCACTCTAACCTAAAAGCCGCGTACTCTTCCCCGTGACCATCGTTTAAGTCATAGTATATCCATACCCCAAGGTATCTGTTGAAACCTTTAACGAGGGACAGTTTCCTAGATATCCCACTCAACCAGTCTTCCGGGCTTCTAGCGCCGTAGTACCCTGTCACTATCATTTGACGCTTAAGCATACCCGAGTAAGCGCTTATAGCTGCTTCGCTGTACAGTTCTGTGACCGTTAGGAACTTGGGATCGTGTTCCACTAATCCTCTAGCTACCTCAACGTAAGGTTGATCCAACCATAGGGCGTAGAAGGGCTTCAACTTCTCTGGTAGACTCTCGTAGAACGATATAACCTCCCTGGGATCAGCTCTATCACGCCAACCGTACCAGACGGCTATCAACCAGGTAGAGTTGAGGTTGGAGAGGTAGCTCATAACTTCCAGCAAGAGCTTATTCATTCGCGTGCCCGGGTAGAGGTAGTCCCACTCGGCCCCATACTTCCACTTCGGGAAGATAGCCCAGAAGATCTTGAGACTCTTTTCGCTAGCTAGAGAGTCTAACAGCCTTAAGTTGCTGTAGAATAGCTCCCTGTCTTCTGCTGGCACAACTACGATAAGCGTGTTGTAGACTCGACTGATGAGGTCGAAATCCTCGCGGATGAACTCCTTGTACGAGTTTAAGTCCTCGTAAACGTAGAAGTATATTCTGTCGCCGTAACTCTCCCTCCATCTAGGGTCGCAAACTCTCGAGGGTAGAATGTAAGCTAAAGCTCTAACATCCCCAGATATGACCGGGTACCAGACGGAAGAGGCGCCTGCAGTAAGGTTGTGAGTCAAGCTCTGATTGAGCAGAGTCTCCATCTCTCTAATTCTCTCCACAAGCCTTTTTCTAGTGTCTTCAACTTCTTCCAGAGTCTCTCTCAGTTCTCTCAACTCCTTCTCGAGAGATGACAGGTTCAAAGCCATCAACCATACGGTGAAGAGGGAAGCCGCTGCAACTATCAATGAAACGATCGTCGCTACCCTAGCTACGTTCACAATTCCTCTTCTCAACCCCTTTTATAAAATCTAGTAGGCGTTGAACACGCTCTTGTTAAACTATTTAAATTAATCTAAATTAGTAAATTACAATAAAGATGCCATTGTTATACCTTTTATAGATATCATTTATTTTTTCAATTTTCTCGGAAAAGGTTCTAATGATAACTTATATATACTTCAGAAGTTCTAACTTAGTGATAGATATGGAAACAGAAAGAATCCCTTTGTTGGGTGAGAAAGTCCCTTGCTTCACTGTAAAAACGACGCACGGCGTCATCAACTTCCCAGCCGACTATGAAGGAAAGTGGATCGTATTGTTTAGCCACCCAGCCGACTTCACACCCGTCTGTACGACGGAGTTTGTAGCTTTCCAGAAAAAGTTCGACGAGTTTCAGAAGCTTAACGTTCAACTCGTAGGGCTCAGCATCGACCAGGTCTTCAGTCACATAAAGTGGGTTGAATGGATTAGGGAGAAGCTCGGCGTTGAGATTAAGTTTCCGATAATAGCTGACGACACGGGAGAAATAGCGAAAAAGTTCGGTATGATCCACCCCGGCAAGGGTACGAACACTGTGAGAGCTGTATTCATCATAGACCCGAAAGCCGTATTGAGAGCTATACTATACTACCCCCAGGAGGTTGGGCGTAACATAGACGAAATCATAAGGATCGTCAAGGCTCTTCAAATAAGCGACCAACACAAGGTGGCTCTACCGGCGAATTGGCCGAACAACGAGCTTATCGGGGACAAGGTGATTATCCCTCCAGCTACAGACGAGAAGACGGCGAAGGAGAGGCTTGAGAGGGCTCAGAGAAAGGAGATAGAGTGCTTCGACTGGTGGTTCTGCTATAAATCTTTGAAATAAAAAAGTTTGGAAATTTATTTCTTTTTTACCTGTAAATCTTCAACCGTAATCGACCTTACGCAAACGATTTTATCCACGCCAAGCGGAAAGGTATTCGGTAGACATGAAGACTGAGAGGGTAGGCTCGTTTATAATGGTTGATCGGACATTCCACTTCCTGCTCGGAGTGAACTACTGGCCCCGCAGGTTGAACATACGTATGTGGAGAGATTGGGATGAGGAAGCTGTTAGACTAGATGTCCGTCAGATGAAGGAGCTGGGGGTTCGCGTAGCTAGGGTTTTTATAAAGTGTGAAGATTTCGCCGACGAGCAAGGGAACTTGCGAGATTCCGCTGCTAGAAAGCTAGCTTGTTTCCTCGACATACTTGCTGAAAACGGGTTGGGGGCTTTCATCACGTTTATCGTAGGTCACATGAGCGGGAAAAACTGGGCGGTTCCGTGGGCTAGCTTTGAAGATTTGTACAAACCTGAATCAGTAGAACGTACGATGAGGTTCGTAGAGAGCGTAGTTGAAAGGTTTAAGGGTCACCCGGCTTTAGCGGGTTGGATACTGAGCAACGAGCTAAGCCTCGTTAAGAGGGCCGCTAACAGGGGTGAAGCTCTCCAGCTACTCCGCTCCTTCGCTTACTCGGTGAGGAGGTTAGACCCTAATCACGTTCTAAGCTCGGGAGACGTCCCTGACAGTTTCATGCAGGAAACACCTAACGTAAAGGACATCGTAGATTACGTAGGACCCCACCTCTACCTCTATGATTCCGACGAAGTTCGCCACGGGTATACTTACTCTGCCATGCTTGAACTATACTCTTGTGGCGGCAAACTACCAGTTATACTCGAGGAGTTTGGCTTCAGCACGCTCCAGTATTCGGAGGAGAGCCACGCACGCTTCATAAACGAGATCCTCTACACCGCGTTAGCTCATGAAGCTTCGGGAGCTTTCCTCTGGTGTTTCTCCGATTTCCCCGATGAGAGTGATCCTCCGTACGAGTGGAGACCCCTGGAGCTCGCTTTCGGTCTCGTGAGAAAAGATGGTTCGCTGAAGCCGGCTGGAGGCGTTTACAGTAGGTTCGCTTCTGAGTTGAGTACTTTGGAGAAGCTGGGTGTACACGCGAAGTACAAGCGCGTAACTTCGGCAGCCGTCGTAGCCCCCTTCTACCTCTTTCGCGACTACGAGTTTGTCTGGTACAAGCAAGCGGTTGGCTTCGACGGTTTGACGCGGCTCGTTTGCGCAGGTTACGCGGGTCTCGCCGCCGCGAGCTTGCAGGCAAAAATCGTATATGAGTTAGATGTAGAGAATGCTTTCAACTGGGCGAAGCTGTTAACCCTACCGTCGACGGTCGCGGCGTTGGCTTCGACTTGGAGGAAGCTTCTGGATTACGTGGAGAAAGGTGGTTTCATCTACACTTCCTTCATCAGGGGTTACGGAGGTTTCAAGGCGCTCCATGATTCTCCTACTCACCTCTGGGCTGAACTCTTCGGGGTTGAGAACACGCTGGAAGCAGGCAATATCGGGAGGAAGGTGGCTGGTAGTCTTGAGATCAACTTTGAAAAGGATCTGGACCCTCTGCGGAGGGGTGATACGCTAAAGTTGACTCTGCCTGAACCCGTATGGGTTTTCACGGCGAAACCCGTTGACGCTGAAGTAATAGCTGTTGACGGAAGCGGCCAGCCGGTCATCTTCGCCTCAAAGAGAGGTAGAGGTAAAGCGTTCCTGTCTCTGATACCGTTTGAAGCGATCGTAGCTCGACAAGAGAAGGTTGAGTGGATGTTTTGCAAGCTCTACGAGGGGCTGGCGAACGCAGCGGGCTTGGAGAGACCTTACGTGAGCAGTGACCCAAGGGTTGAAGTCTCCGCGTTTGCTTCAGAAAGCAGCGACCTCGTGTTTACTGTCAACCACTCGAGCGAAGTTTTGGAGGCTACATTAAAAACAGAGAAGCTTGTTAAAGAAGTTAAGAAGTTAGGTGGAGACGCTGAACTAAAGAACTTTAGAAACGGGGTTTCGCTTTCAATGCCAGGCAAGTCGGCAGCTATTCTCCTAGTCCAACGGTAACCAAGTAAACTTACCTAAGAGTTTTTTAAAACCTGATGATAAAGTTTTCAATATAAACCTGATACTTTAAAGACTAAGGTTTATCTTCTTAACATGACCTTTGAAGCGAATTTAGCCTAAGCTAGTGGTTTTTCTAAAAGAGGTCATGTACATGGCTTTCCTAGTCGTCCCGTTATCTAGCTTTCGTAAATTTGAAAGGCTGTTCCTATCCTAAATAAGGATTCCATCTACAGATGGTTGACCAGCTTCGAATCTAAAGGAACAGAGAATCCTCCTTAAGGGCCAACTTGTTGTGAAGCACCTCAAATTTAACAAAGTAACCTTATTATCTAGTATTGACAGTATATTTTGTCTTCGGGAGGTGTCTAAACCTTTCGTCAACGCTATGCCCTATGGCTTGCTGTAGAAGCTGAGCTTCCTAGTTTAGCTGTTGTACGCTAGTGGGAGTAGCGCTGCGAACAAGAGCGCTGGGAGAAGGTCTCCCACTCTAACGCGACGTAGGTTTAGAAGGTTAACGCCTACACCGAGGAGGAGGATGCCTCCACAGGCGGTGAGTGTGCTCACCGAAATGCTGGGTAGTGAAGTTTTCATGAGCCAACCGATTAATGCTAGAGAGCCTTGGAAGATCAGGAGAGGTATTGCACTAGCCATGACGCCCCAGCCTAGTGTAGCCGAGTAGGCGACTGAAACCATGCCGTCCATCACGGACTTTGTTAAGAGGATTGAAGGGTCTCCCATACCGTCCTTTAGAGACCCTACGACAGTCATAGGACCTACACAGTAGGTTAGAAACGCTGTCATCAGACCTGTAGCAAAACTGGAACCGCCTTTAAGCAGGGGTGCTAACCTTTCCAACCGCTCTTCAATTTTGAGGAGGTGGCCGAGGAGAGCGCCTAGTAGGAGGGAGAAGACCAGTACGATGGGGTTTGAGCGTTCTAAGGCCATGCTAGCTCCTAGTGAGAGAGTAAACAGGCCGACAGCGTCTCTCGCTAACTCTAAGGCTCTTGAAGGAACCTTCCTGCGGGCTACCATGCCGACGGCGGATCCGGCAACCACTGCTAGAGCGTTAGCAATAGTGCCGAGCACGTAGCTGCAGATAGAGCTAATTTATCTCCTTTACCTTTTCTTCCAGCCTTGTACGCTAACCACTTTAACCTACGCTCCAGGTTGACATTGTGAAAACGAGGACTGTCGTTTTCCAGGAACCGTTTAAAGTGACGTTGCTTGATGAGGAGGTACGTGAGCCGGAGAAGGGTGAAGCTCTCGTTGAAACGGTTTACTCGCTCGTAAGCACTGGGACAGAGTTGACGGCTTACGCCGGTGCCTTCCCGCCGGGTTCAGAGTGGGCTAGGTACGTGAAATACCCTTTCAAGCCTGGATACTCGAACGTCGGGGAGGTTGTTAAAGTCGGTGAAGGAGTCTCCAACTTAGTTGAAGGCGACCTAGTGGTTAGCGAAGCCACTCATACTGAGAGGTATGTTTGGGAGGTAGACAAGTTAGTGAAAGTCCCGGAGGGGGTTAGCGCGACGGTCGCCGCGTTTCACACGATTGGGGCAGGCGTGATGAACTGTGTAAGGTTCGCTAATGTAACGGTTGGGGAAACTGTCGTCGTCACTGGCGCCGGTCTACTCGGACAGTTTGTAGTACAGTTCTCACGGCTCTCTGGCGGCTTCCCCGTGATCGCCGTAGACCTTTCCGAGTATAGGCTTGGACTAGCTAAAAAGTCTGGAGCGGATGAGGTGGTTAACCCTAAGAGCGAGGACGTTCGAGAGTTAGTCGAGAGGATTACTTGCGGCAGGATGGCTGACGTAGTCTTCGAAGTTACTGGAGATCCGAACGTGATTCCTCAAGCGATAAGGCTCTTAAGGAGGATGGGGAGGTTCATAGTCTTGAGCTCGCCGCGTGGACCTAGCACTCTAGACTTCCACGATGAAGTAAACTCGCCTAGCAGGATAATAGTGGGGACACACTTTTACACGCTTCACCCGGAAGCGGAGACGCTACACTACCCTTGGACGTGGAAAAGAGATCGGGAGTTGTACCTGAGAATGGTTAAGGCTGGTAGAGTGTGCGTCGAGCACTTAATCTCACACGTCACACCCTTCGAAAGAGTATCTGAAGCCTATGAAACGTTATATGAGAGGAGGCTTGAATGCATGGGCGTCTTACTAAAGTACTAGTTCTAAAGTTCATTCGGGAAGTGTAAAGTGGCAAGCCAATTGCGGCTGACCCCCCCGCTTCCGGGGAAGTCCTCCACGTACCTTGGGGCTTTAGGTTTAAAAAGATTGGAGGTGATTAAAACGATTTTAACACGTAGCGTGTTGCGCTCGCTACGTTTGGGAGGTTGAGCTTAGACGTTATACCGTTCTCGATAGACTATAAGCGAGTCCACTGTTGAAACTTAAACTCTCAACAGCTGGTCTCTCGAACTCGAGGATTAGATGGTTTGAGTTTGTGGCAACGCTTATTACCTTATGCCACTGTGATTTACCGATGGATTGGCCTAGACTTGACCCTCTTGATGAAGACTACCTCCTTAAAGCCTACCGTTCGAGGCGCTGGGGTACAAGGTCCCCCTTCGTCGAAGAGTTTGAGCGCGAGTTTGCCCGGTATCACGGGGCTAAACACGCTGTAGCCGTTACCGGTGGGACGGCTGGGCTAATGTTAGCGTACCTTGCTGCGGGTGTTAAGCCGGGCGACAAGGTGGCGGTGCCAGCTTACACTTTCATAGCTACAGCTTCTGCAGCTGTCGTATGGAGGGCTGTACCCTTGTTTGTAGACGTCGACCCTCAAACTCTGAACATGGATCCTTCAGACCTTGACAGAGTAGTGGAGAAGCATGAGGACGTGAAACTGGTCGTGCCAGTGCACTTCGCGGGTATACCGGCGGAGATGGACGAGATCCTGAAGATAGCGAGGGTGCACGATGCTAGTGTCGTAGAAGATGCGGCTCAAGCTCACGGTTCAGCTTATAGGGGGAGGAGGGTCGGCGCCATCGGTGACGCAGGCGTGTTCAGCTTCCAGTTGAGCAAGTTGATGGCGGCGGGTGAAGGCGGTATAGTTCTCACCAACCGTTACGATTTGTATGAAGCCGTCTGGTCTCTACATCACGTGGGCAGGAGGTTTGAAGGCGAATGGTATGAGCACGTGAGGATAGGTTGGAACTTTAGGATGACTGAGTTCCAAGCAGCTGTACTGCTCAGCCAGTTGAAGAGGCTCGATAACGTCATCTCCACCCTAGAGAGGAACTGGAGGATTGTTGTTGAAGGTTTAGAACGTGTCGACGGCGTTGAAGTGTTTAGACCACCCAAGCATGTGGATTGGAACTTCTACTTTACGTACGTCAAGTTGCCTAAAGCTGTCGAGTATGGCCTAGGGTTAAAACTCAAGTTCGTGAAAATGGTAAGGGAGCGTGGCGTTAACATTCTAGAAGGTTACGTAAAGCCCCTCTACAAGCAACCGGCATTAAGGGACCCTTACTGGAGTCTTCCGAGCGAGTTTTACGGAAAACTCTACTTGAAGAACACTGAAGAAGCTTGTGCCTCTGTAGCTTGGCTTCCCCACTACGAGCTTCTAACAGAGGATGAAGCTAGGCTCGAGAAGATCGTCGGAGCGGTGAAAGAAGCTGCTCGGGAGGTCCTTAGTTGAGGAGAGCCGAGTGAAGTTTGAATCTAGGATAACTGCAAAGCTCGTACTCTTCATCCTCCTTCTTTCTACAGTATCGACTCTAGCTAACAGAAGCTCGAGTCAACCCATCTCGCGCACAATATACATTAGAGAGAATGGACGCGTGTTCCCACCTGATGCACCGATCGTATGGGAGGGTGGCGTATACCACTTGACTGGCGACGTTGAGGTGGTTGGTGGAGACGGGATAGTTATAGAAGCCGACAACGTGGTCATCGACGGGCGAGGGCACAGGGTTAAAGGCGATATGACCAGCCACGCAGCTGGGGTGCTTATACAAGGAAGATTAAATATCGTGATAAAGAACTTAAAAGTTGAAAGCTTCCATTACGGTATTCGAATGTTAAATTCGCAAGAGGTTAGCGTAGTGAACTCCACTATAATAGGTTGTACTG
>JANXEW010000014.1 GCA_025057995.1 Thermofilaceae archaeon
GGAGAAGTCCCTTGTGTTTCAAAACACTAAGTGCTGCTTCTACAAAAGGTGCCGGAGAACCAAACGGATCTATATCTACCACATCGAACTTTTCGTTTCTCTCCGCAAAATCATATAAGAGAGCCCTGGCATCTCTATTAAATACTTTAACTTTTTCTGTTAAATTATTATATGAAATGTTTTTAATTTCTAAATAATATGCATTCTTATTTTTGTCATTAATTATGACTTCTTCGGCCACGTCCAATTCAGCAGCGTAGCGAAGCCCTCTCACACCGGTAGCACTTAATGGTTCACATATCCGAATCGAACTTCTGCCAAGGTTTTTCGCATAGGCATCGATCAATGCTATACTAATGTCACGGGATAGTTTCATAGCCGGGTTATAGAATACGGGAGCCCAAGCAGGATCTAACCTTTTGTTTTTTGAATAGAATTTAAGGTCTGGAGCTAGAAAATGTATTCTCCCTTCTTGTATTAAGTCTAATTTAATATAACTATCCATCATGTTAAAATTTCTGTTTACGTATATTTTCTATGTTAATATTTTCATTTTTTATGTTATCGCTGAAAATTTCAGTTAAATTATCACCATAAAAGCGTAGTTTGTTACCACCTAGTAACACTACGTCTGACCTGCATAGTTTAGCTACTTGTATCGTGGTGTGTTCTTCCTCTTTGTCCTCACCCAACTTTACTAATATTTTCCTTTTCTTTGTACTCGTTTCTGTTGCTGCTAATTGGAAAGGTGCTTTTTCAAATATTCTATTTATAAATCCTAATTCTATTAATTTATTTAATAATCGTCGTAGTAATGGATCTGTGACTTTATCAAGTAGCACGTCATCTTTTTCTATCTCCTTAGATTGTGCGACGAAGTACTCTTTTATGTTTTTTAAAATGAGCCTATCGATGACATCATCTCCAAAAATTTCGATCAATTTGCAAGCTACCTCCAATGTTGCATCGGATCGTCCTACTTCGTACTCGTAAATCATTCTCCTAGTCACACCCAATTTATTGGAAAGTTCACCCAAAGACATCCTTCTCTCGCGCCTGTATTTCCTCACGCGGTCACCTCGGATTTTCACATATACTCCTCCTCGACTAAAGTACACGAAAGGAGTTTCGATGCCTTTGACTACCTTCTCGAAGGTTTCTTGACTTAATGAAGGTATACCCTTGTAGGTCACCAACGAGTCCTCTGGCAGATTTTCTTTACTTACCATGAGTGGAACTAAGTCAAGGGAAAACGCAAGACGTCTAAGATCATCGGCGTATTTTCTGATAGACTCCTTATCAAAACCTTCTATAAATTTTATCGCTAAAACCTCATCATCTTTAGCTGCAACTAGGTCAAATGAATAATCAGCAGTAGGAGTTTTAGCTATTTTGAAACCTCTATATCTTAATTCCACCTCTAGGCTCACAGCCTTTATCCTCTTACTTAACTACTCTTTAAACTTTTAACGATAACGTGCGACAACGAATGCATGAGCTACGTCGTAAGGTTCAAGGTGTACGACATCAATTATTTCAAACCCTCTATCCTTCAAATGAGCAATCTCTTTCTTGTAAGTTTCAGAGGGCTCTTTTGTTACATCGATGCTCATGGCTTTAATGGCTTGAATTGCATAACCACCGCTCTTTAGATAAAACTCCGCATTATCGGCCAAAATTTTACTTTGGAACGGTTGCGCAATATCAGCGTATACTATGTTAACCTTCTCGCAAACAATATAAGAGTATTTGTGAGGGAATCTAGCATCCGCTAGTATTGGTATCACGTTTCTTCGAAAGGAGACAACTTTCTCTAAGAATTCTCTCATAACCCTTGGGGCAAATTCTACACCGTATAGCAGACCTTTTTCTCCTATCATGTCCGAAATATGGCTGGGAGTTGTGCCAGCCGCAGCACCTAAGTAGAGTATTCTCGTCTCTTTTCTTATAGGTATTATACTTATCCCTTTTAAGATAGCAGCTGCTAGCTTACTCCTATATGGGTTCCAGATTCTAAACTCTTTCCCCTCCAGTTTTACGAGTTGCTCACCATAAACTCGAATTCCCGGTGCTAAGTTTAATGTGGCTAGCTTTTTCGTTCCGTCGTCAAATTCTATCCAGAAGACACCTTCAACCTTTTCGTGACTAAAATGACTTAAGGGAGTTGCCATACTATCACCTTCCTCCCCTTCGCCTGCTTTTACCTTTTTCTCTTTTTTCCCTTGGAGGCGGAACCTGTCGCTTAGGAGGAGGCTTTGCGTAAAGTGTTTTAATTTCCTGAATCCTCTGCTCTAACTGCTCTCGGATCTCATCAGCCTTGTATTCTCCAGAGAACGCGTCAATTCGAGCAGCTATTGCTAATTTAGCTGCTAACGCTCTAGCTATTTTTCCTCTCTGCCATTTAGGAGATTTATGTATGACCGTATGCTGAAAAATAACTCCATGCTTCGGTGGCCTGCCACCTGTTTTTAATGCTCGGAACAGAGCTTTTTCAGCTCCTAAAACTTGGATTGTGCTAGCTGGTAGGGTTGAAAGCTTAGAGAGGCCTCCCGCGAGTGCTATCAAGCGTGCGCCTAAAAGGGGACCCACTATTCCTCTCACATTTGGAGCGACTTCCATCATTGCTTCATCAATGTATTTTTCCAATCCTCTTCTAGCTTCGAAAAGCTCAAGAGTTATATCTGACAGCAACCTTATTGCACTCAAATCAAAGTCCGTTATATCAGCACCCATGCTTGACTTGGCGGCGCTCTCTATTTTCTCTATCATCTCTTCTTTAATTCCTATTTCTCTCAGCCTGTCTTGCGATATAGAATCCCTACCCCCTATTTTAGAGACCACTTTAATATAGTCTTCATGATCTTCTAGTAGCTCATCTAGTTCAGGGAAGTGAAGGCTGTACCATTCCCTAACTCTGGACGCGAAAAGGTTAAGAGTTTTATTTACATCATCTAATGCTGAAATAGCCTGAGCTATAAATAAATCTCTTTTCTCAGCTGCCTTCCTTACTTTTCTCCGCGTTAAATGAAGCGATATTTCATAAACGCGGTTGATAAACTGTGAATGATCTATTTCTAAAATTTCAAGATATTTTGGTAAGTTTTCACGGAAAGTACGGGCTATTTCGTTATCGGTTTTCACCAACACAGTCTTCTTAAAAACAGAGGCAATTTGTTCTGCTAAAATCGAGTCCTCTACAACTAGCTCATCTATTTCTATGATCTTGTTTAGTAAGTGTGTCAAGGAAGTAGGAATTCCCCCCTCTTCAAGCTGTAAAATCGCTTCAGCTGCTTTCTCAGGATCATCTGGCAAGTATTCTTTAGCTAATACTTTTCCCTCGTCACTGAGCAGTATTAAAGCCAAGGGTGTGCAAACGAGGTAACCTCGCAAACTCTCCACCATGATGCATCGGTTAGAAAGCATTTAAATGCTTTCTGAGTTCCCCTATAAGCCTTATATAAACAACATTTTCACTAGCTGTGAAAACCATGCCTCAATATACTGTCGTGAAAATAGGCGGACATGTTCTATTTAAGGACGGTGAGCTTGATCTAAATTACTTAAAACGTTTTCGGAACATAATTTCAGAAGCCGTAGCTCTTTTTGATGGAATGGTCATAGTTGTTGGTGGCGGTGCATTGGCCCGTAAGTATATTTCGTGGGGTAAACTCATCGAATTGAATGAATCAATACTTGACGATATAGGTATTCGAATAGCTCGTGTAAACGCTTCTCTTCTTTGGGCATACTACCACGGTGTCACACCGCCCAGGATCCCTGAAACTTTGAATGATGCAGTAAACGCTTTGCCCGCTTGGAAGGTGGTTTTCGTTGGAGGGTTTCAGCCGGGTCAATCGACCACAACAGTAGCAGCCTTAATTGCGGAGGCTCTTAAAGCAGCAAAACTGGTGATAGCCACAGATGTTGACGGAATATATGAAAGCGACCCTAAGATTAACCCCGAAGCAAAAAAGTTGGATGAGGTCCCGGTGACAAGAATAGAAAATATGTTTGCAAAAAACTTACGCGCTGGACAATATAAGCTTCTAGACCCTCTCACTATCTCGATAATCGCTAGGAGTAAGATTGAAACTCATGTGGTTAACGGTAATCCGCCGGACAATATTTTGAAAGTACTTCAGGGGGAGAAAATAGGCACTCGTATAGTTCCCTAAACATGTTTACCACGGTAAAGTTTCTTTCAAGTAGTAAAAGCAGGTACAGACTTGAGCATGCCGGGAAATGTATACGTTATGCTGAAGTAAAAATGTTCTGACCAACATCTTACCGTTTATCCGAAGTAAACAATAAAACCCTCTAATGTAAGGGAAAATGTAGCGGCCGTCGCCTAGCAGGTCCAGGGCGCCGGCCCCCCGCGCCGGAGGATGGGTTACGAGCCCGTACGGAGAACCCGGGTTCGAATCCCGGCGGCCGCACCATATTAAAGCCAGTATTCCTAGTATGCTTTCACTAAATAGTGTAAACTAGGACTGTGTGTAGTACATTGACAGGAGTAAGGGAACTCGGTATTACATAGAGACCCATCTTCGTTATAGATGCTCGATACCCAAGTTAATAGTGAGCATCGTGATATAAGCTCGGTATACTTATATGCAGTAGATATGTTGATCAAGCAGAAGACACTTGCCGAAGTTGTCGGGAAAGAGATGTTTAAGAGACTTTTAGGCGCGAAAGTGTTAAACTCTGAAGGCAAGTATGTAGGATATCTCAAGAGAATATACCTAGACAAAAAAAGTGGTAAGGCAAAAAGGTTAATAGTAAAGATCATAGATGGTAATTTTCTAATATTAAATCCGAATGATGCTATTTTAGATTCTAATAAAATAATATTAAAAAATAATGTAAAAATTTACCCCAAATATGTAATAGATGAAATATCTAAAATGGAAACTTCAGTTAGCGAACTGCGAGGAATACGAGAAAAGATATTAGAGTTGGATGAAGCTTTTATTGCTGGTGAACTCTCAAGAGATACCTATATTTGTTTTAGAAGAGCCCTCGATCAAAAAAGACGACAAATACTAGCCGAGGTAAAAGGTTTAGTGGAAGATCTTGAAATACATATGCATAAGTTGGAGGAGGAAAGGGACTCCCTGTTGCGTCAAATAAATGGGCATCACAAAGACGATAACGCCGAACTTCTACGAAAGCTTAGGAATGTACGGGAAGCTTTAATGCGCATATATGAGCTTGTGGAGAGCGCTCGGCATGAACTATCACTGGAAATGGACTTAGAAGAGTTCCTTGACCGTTTCCTCCACACAGTTTAAGGTATTTACAACAAATTAATAGGTACAGCTTATTGCTCTATACCTAATACCTTGTGCGGTTTGTTTTCTCCACATTTGCGACAATAAATATGTAGAAGTTTAAATTCTTTAAGATTATAGCCTACATCTAGTATCCTTTTTGTTCCACATGATTCACATTCTAATAACCATTTCACCATACTGTATCACCTTCCAGAAAAAGCGGCTCGGTGGCTGCTCGCCACATCAAAACATCAGTCCATCTTTCAATTTTCGTCACAGCCTTATAGTTGATTTTATTTCGTTTAAAAAGTTCTCTTTAAAGTCTTGCCACAGCATAGGCATTTAATGCAGAAAGTGTAGCTGTCAACAAAGTCTTAACACGTAGTTCAAGAGGCTCCCTTAATGAGGTGGTAAAAGCGAAGGCATAAGATTTCGGGGAAAGGTGATCTGCAAGACCACAAATTCCCTTTCCATATCCTGCCCCCTCATCAACAGCCTCTAGTTTAAGCGTATTTAACATTTCTAAAGATGCCAGATTCAGACCGTAACTTCGCACTTGATCTAAAACTAAGTAAAGTAGTGTGTATTCACTGCTTGTAGGGTTTTCACTCATAGCAATGTAAAATGCTGGAGTTTTCCCCTCATGAAGGTCTATTACCATACCAAACTCTTGACCCTCTATGAATGTTTTCAAGAATGATATTTCAGGTATGATATCAAAACTTAAGGCTTCATAAGTTAATATCTTATTCTCGTGTACAAATATTGTATTGAAGCGTCCCGAGACACCCACTCCCTCAATCTCCGGCATCTGGGAAACTACCAAAATCCTCATACCATCCAGAGATTCTCCGTATCCCCCCTTCTCCAGTTTGTTTCTAATAATTTCAGTTGCATCATAAGCATCCAAAAAATTACTAACTGCAATACCAACGCCCTTTAAAGCAGCAAGGAATATTTCCGAGTCATCTATTATGATTTCAGCCCCCTCCTCTCTAAGTGTATTTACTACATCAAGTGTTGTATTCACTTCTATTTTATCTCCTAGCATTTTACTCAGAACGTACGAGGCATCTTGCAAACCCGTAGGGTCGCGAGAGGGTAAAATGTAGACGCAACGCTCTATATCAACCTGAACAATCAGCTCCAAAGCCGCGTAAACTCCTGCTACTTCTACACCGAAAGCTCCTGCTGTAACTAAAATTGGGGGTTCCTCTTTACCGCCTGTTCTGAATATAGTAAGAGGCAAACCCAACCAGTCGGTACTCGAAGCTGCGATCTTGTACCTTTTCTTTAATGTATCTACCATTTTTAGATACTCGCTCATCGTACCTCACGATCCATTAATTACTCCAGGTTTTTAACGTAGCGCAATCTCGTTCACTTGAGTTTTCTTATAGCAAAAATTTAAAAATATCATGGGAATAAATTTTGCAATTTTCGCGGCAGCAGAGCACCGGAAGCTTCTACATACCGCTGGACAAAACACATAAGTGTGAGATCAGTGTATATGAGAATATGGAGTTATTATGAGTAATTTTGTCCAGCTAAGAGATACATTGTATAGTGATAAATTCAAGTTCGGGATCACTTCAAACGAGGTTGCTTTCTTAGATGTGTATGCTTCTCGAAAAATTAAAATGAGCTCGGGAAGGCTGGCTCAGGATCTGGACTTCAATTATAGCTCTTCGTTTTCTTATCAGGTGTTACAGAGAATTAAGATGTCTGTAAAAGAACCAAGAAGAATAAAATCTATGGGATCTGGTCCAGGAAAATTTAAAAAAGTTTATAACTATATAGGGAAGTTGTTAAACCACCTACCTCTACTATGAAATGGAATTACATGATTTTTTGTCCCAAAACAGGTATCGCTTTAAACATTTATGAGGTACGTAAGATGGTTTCATTGGCCTCTAGTAGTAAACCTACAAAACTATCTGTAAACCTAGGAAGGGATAGGCTGGAGGCCCAAGTAAAGGACGATACAATTATCCTAGACCATAGATTTAAAATTTCCGCCGTTAGGTTGAAACAAGCTTTACGGGAGAAAGATACTACCGTCTTCTTCCTAGATGAAACTGGAAAGTTTTACAAAATAGCTTTCTATCGCGGTGAACGTTACTACAAGTTACGCAACGTCGGCGAGAACCTAGCGCCAACCCTCGAAATTTCAGGTGTACACATGCACAACATATTGGGAACTGATCCTTGGGTAGACGCTCGTCGAAAAGTTGAAGCAATTAATGTCAAGAAACATGAAAAAGTACTTGACCTTTGCACAGGTCTAGGTTACACTGCATCAATAGCTGCTTTACGCGGAGCTACAGTGGTTACCATCGAGAAGGATCCAGCTGTTCTAGAGATCGCCGAGTACAACCCTTGGAGTTATATGCTGTCAAACTCAAATGTATCTATAATTTTAGGCGATGCGACTGAAATTATTGAGGATTTCCCCTCCGGTGTGTTTGACGCTGCCATTCATGATCCTCCCCGCTTAAGGTTAGCAGGTGAGCTCTATAGTTTAGAATTCTACAAGAAATTACGACGAGTTCTCAGGAGGGGAGGACTTCTATTTCACTATACAGGATGGCCAGGTAAGCATCAAGGGCTTAATATACAAGTTGGAATTGCAAGAAGGCTTAGGGCCGCCAACTACTCCATATTACAAGTCTTCAAAGGATATGGGATAGTTGCACAAGCATTATAGTGTTAAACGTGTGCCCTTGTTGCGGGTTTCAATTCGAATAATGCTATTTTCTTCCATCCTACAACTTCAAACTTCCTTGATAGTTTAGCTAAGACTCCTGGCGAAAATCCCGCTATTGTTGCGTTTTTTACGATTCCACTTTCAGAGTAGTAAAGAATGCATAAAACAATTCTTCCCCCATACTTTAGTACCATTTTTTCTTCCTTGACTGTCGATGAAAAATTTAAACCAAGAGCTTTAAGAGTAGATTGAATTATTTCGTATTGTTTATCAAAACGGTTAAAACTACCTTTTTGAGATACTCTCACTCCCGTTATTAACATATCTATGATAACAACACTCCGATCCCTTTTTACCTCAAATACTGCTATACCTGAAGGAGGCTTGTAAACACGCATTCGCTGCATCTGAGGGGGTTTCCCTCCCCCCTTTAAAAAACTCGCGTATAGAGACGGCCTATAAGCCTGTAAACTATTCGATGCTACAGAGGGAAATCGCTTTAAAACCCCTATTAACCCCTTATACTGGCGGCCGTCGCCTAGCTGGACAAGGCGCCGAGCGTTAAGTAGCGCGCGTAAGCCCTCCGCGCCGGAGGATGGGTTACGAGCCCGTACGGAGAACCCGGGTTCGAATCCCGGCGGCCGCACCATTTACTTTTTTGCCAGGATAGCTTTCATATATTCAACGTTTTCGTAGAGTCTTCCTACTGATCTACCTGTAGCTTTCGACAGGGAGTAATAGGTGAATCGACCACCCGCAGCTATATAAAGCGCTGCTAATGCTATTAAATACGGGTCTCTACCACCTAAGTACGGCTTGATTTTCTCAATTATCTTTTTAGCCTCTTCAACAACATGTCCCTGTAATCCTAGCTTTTTAGCATATACCTCGAGAGCTTTTAGAGGGGAGGGGTAAAAACCCGGCTTTCCACAAGTCCTAAGCAGAGCTCTAATGGATTTTCGATAACTAACATCTACTCCATGCAAGGTTAAAAGGTTACATGCCCTTTTCAGCGATACGTAACCTCCCTCCATCTTAGATACAGCAAACAAAGTAATTGCGGCAGCCTCAGCACTCCTAATGCCAGTGCTTTTTAACAATCTAAAAAATTCGATGCATTTATCGTTAGTTAACCTTAAAGTGTTTGCGCATACTAGGAGAGTTGTTAAGACGTTGCTAGCCTTAGCTCGGTACCTTGCTTGACTAGCTTTCTTTACTAACCCGTAATCTAGAACTTGGCTTACTACTAAACCACAGAAGGTACAAGTGTACAGTCCGTTTATTTCTGCAACCCTACCTTTACACTCGGGACATTCGTACATTACCTTTACAGTCTTAAATTTGTGGATAAGTCAGAAGGGGTTTAAAGGGGGGGAGTTGTCCAAAGAAAAATTAAAAAAGTTTAATTTGACTTTACTAAACAAAGGGGCACACTAGACCGTCCGCAGAGAGCGCGCGGAGCATAAGGTGTTGTACCACCCAGCGGTGAGGTCGCGTGTTAACGGACGGCTACAGTGCCCCGAACTTCTATCTAAAAGGTGGGCCTTTCCACATTTGATTCATAGCACGCTAAGATCTCTAAAAGATTTGATGTTCCGTAAAATAGTTTGTCAAAATTTGCTGAGCTGAAGGTGAATACGCCATGTTTAAAAAGATACCACTATTGCTGAGAAGTAGGGAAGGTGATTAACATGGGTGGTTTACCTGTTAACGCTAAATACGTCATTCACGCTAAAGTTGAAATAGATGGTATCGTAGATAAAGCAGATATTGTTGGAGCCCTCTTTGGTCAAACAGAAGGGTTACTAGGTTCAGAGCTTGATTTAAGAGAGCTTCAGAACATTGGCAGGATAGGTAGAATAGAAGTTATTGCAAACAAAACTGAAAACAAGATTAAGGGTGTTATAAAAGTGCCGTCGAATATGAGTCGTGTGGAGACTTCGCTTATAGCTGCTACCCTGGAGACAGTCGACCGTGTGGGTCCATACTCGGCTAAAATTGAGATTGTGCGAATAGAAGATGTTAGAGCCGAAAAACGAAAACGTATTATAGAAAGGGCAAAAGAACTTTTATTAAAGCTAGAGGAAGAATCACCTGAAACTAAAGAGTTAATTGAAGAAGTTACTGAAGCTTTTAAAATAGCTGAATTAACATATTACGGTCCTGAAAAATTACCAGCAGGTCCTGAAGTCGAAACATCGGAAACAGTAATTGTAGTAGAAGGAAGGGCAGATGTACTAAATCTATTAAAGCATGGCTACAAAAACGTTGTAGCCCTTGAAGGAGCATCTATACCTAAAAGTGTCATTGAATTATCAAAAAAGAAGAAAATAATATTATTCGTAGATGGAGACCGAGGAGGAGAACTAATAGCCAGAAACGTCTTAAGTGTTATAACCGTTGATTCAGTAGCCCGAGCCCCCTCGGGCAGGGAGGTTGAAGAGCTATCAGGGAAGGAGATTGCAAAAGCCCTTAAAAATAAAGTTAGTGTTAAAGAATTTATGGAATCCCTTAAATTTATGGAGAGGATAGAAGAGGGCTTTAAAGAGATCGAAAAACCATCTGAAGTTGTCGACTTTCATGTTACACCGCAACCGGTCGTTGAGTTACATTTACCTCAAAAAATCATTGAAGAAGCACGAGAATTACGGGGAACTTTGGAAGCCTTACTATATGATTCTGAATGGAAACAGTTAAAACGCGTTGCAGTAAGAGATCT
The DNA here is from genome assembly GCA_025057995.1 of Thermofilaceae archaeon. GTDB lineage: Archaea > Thermoproteota > Thermoprotei > Thermofilales > Thermofilaceae > JANXEW01. The sequence goes on from JANXEW010000014.1 coordinate 10,700, forward strand.
TAGCAAGGAGTTATCCGAACTAGAAAACATATCTTATGTTGTGTTCGATGGCGTTGTTACGCAAAGGCTTGTCGATATAGCAGGGACAAAAGGCGTTAAAGCCATTCTAGGAGCTAGGATAGGAGATGTAGTGAGGCAACCAGATAACGTTATCATTAAAACCTTTGATGATCTAAAAATAACATAGAAGATAACGAAATGAATTATTTATGAATTATTTTAAAAACTATTAGAACTGGTTGAATACGTCAGACGAGGTGCATCTCTTCATCTTCCAGAGCAGGTCAATTTCTTCATCCAATAATCTCTATATAATCAACTTTATAACCGTTTTGAGATCCGAGAAGTTTCCACTAGCCAATACATCAAGGTTTAAATGTGGATTCCTGTAAATTGATCTAGGTCAGATATTTAGCTCTCGTGCTGTCTAAGGCTAATTAGTTATGTTTAGCTAGATTCACCTATATTTCTATACCATTCCCAAGCCTAGCGAGTCAAGCGATGTTTTTCAATGGTATAAAAAGTACTCAAATAAGCAAGTTTTTCAAGTGTTTTCAGATTACGAAACATGTAATTAAATTAGTGGGCCCGCCGGGATTTGAACCCGGGACCTCCCGCGCTCTGAACTCATTATAAGCTGAGCGCGTCAGGCATATGCCCCCAGTATGAGGTGGGCATCCTAGCCACTAGACTACGGGCCCGCTGTACTTTCTGAATTTACCCTCTTATAAGAGGGGTTAATCTCTTTTACGCGTCAAGATTCAACCCATCTATAACGTTGTGTGCTTTCTAGGCGTTCCTTTTGCAAGCGTATTTTTCAAATAGTGTGTAGACGTGAAAAGGTTTAAAGCGTCGTTAAACTCGGCTGCTAGATGTCTGAGGAAGGAGTTACGACACTTGATGGGAAGAAAATACTGCTTTTCGGTAAGTGGGACACAGAGGAGGTTAAAGTACGTGATATGAGCTTAAAGCCTTATATATGCCTAAAGCCTACACTTGCACCTCATACAGAAGGTAGGCATGAAAAAGGACGTTTCCTCAAAGCTAAGGTGCCGATTGTTGAGAGATTGATTAACCAAATGATGAGGCCGGGAAGAAATGCCGGCAAGAAGTTTTTAGCCACGAATATCGTAAAGAGGGCACTCGAGCTCATAGAACTTAAAACTGGACAAAACCCTATTCAAGTTTTAGTTTGGGCGATTGAAAACGCTTCCCCGAGAGAAGAAACAACGCGTGTAGTTTATGGAGGTATATTATACCACGTTTCCGTAGACGTGTCACCGCAGAGAAGGGTTGACCTAGCGCTCCGCTCCATTTGTGAGGGAGCCCGTAATGCGGCCTTCAATAACCCCAAACCTATTGAAGAATGTCTTGCTGATGAAATAATCTCAGCTGCTTATGGTGACACAGCCAGCTATGCATTGAGAAGAAAAGAAGAAACAGAAAGAATTGCGCAAGCGGCACGCTAGGAGAGAATCTTTTACATACTTTTCCCTCTGATTTCAAGTTTCAAAATAGTATATACGGCTTTCAACCTTTAACTACTGCTAGGGGTATTAGACGAATTACTCTTTTAGCCATTCCCGCTCTCTCAGCTACTTCCGCCACCCTATCTACATCCTTATAAGCTTCAGGCGCCTCTTCGGCCACGACAGCAAGACTCGCAGCCCGAACCATGACGCCACGATTTTCAAGACGATGTTGTATCTCGCTTCCTCTGTATTTGCGTTTAGCTTCCTCTCGGCTTAGTACTCGCCCAGCTCCGTGAGGGGCAGAACCAAATGTAATTTCCATCGATTTCTTAGTTCCGACTAATATGTAGGAAGCTGTACCCATGGAACCTGGTATCAGCACGGGTTGACCTATACCTTTATACTTGTTTGGAAGCGCAGGGTGTCCAGGTGGAAAAGCTCTCGTAGCTCCTTTTCTGTGAACGTATACTTTCTTCTCTCTACCGTTTATTTGGTGGTCTTCTAGCTTGGCAATATTGTGGGCCACATCATATATTATGTGTAGACCCAATTCGTCAGCTGATTTTTTAAAAACATTCGCGAAAACTTCTCGAGTCCAATGCGTTATTAGTTGTCTGTTTGCCCATGCGAAGTTAGCAGCGGCTTTCATTGCTGCAAAGTAATCTTCAGCCTCTCGGCTGTTGGCTGGCACAGAAACAAGTTCTCGGTCCGGTAGAGGAAGGTTGTACCTCCTTGAAGCTACCTCCATTATCCTTAGATAGTCGCTGCAGACCTGATGCCCTAGTCCTCTAGAACCCGTATGTATCATAACAGCCACTTGACCAATTTTTGTGAGTCCCAGTTGAGCTGCTATTGTAGGATCGTAGATTTTATCGACGACTTGTATCTCAAGGAAATGGTTGCCACTCCCTAGAGTACCAAGCTGTTCTCTCCCTCTCTCTTTTGCTCTTTCAGATACTTTCGAGGGATCTGCACCTGTCATAGACCCTCTCTCTTCTATTAAATCAAGGTCTTCATCCCACCCATACCCCTTCGCTACAGCCCATTCGACCCCCTCTGCTAGCACCTTATCAAGCTCAGCTTTACCTAGACTCACTTGGCCCCGGGATCCTAGACCCGAAGGTATATACCTAAACAACTGTTCAGCAAGTTCCTTAAGTTTGCCTTTAACTTCATCATGTGTTAGATGCGATGATAATATCCGCACACCGCAGTTAATATCATAACCTACACCGCCTGGGCTAAGCACTCCCTCTTCAGCGTCGAAAGCCGCTACTCCTCCTATCGGGAATCCATAGCCTTGATGTCCATCGGGCAGCACAATGGAGTATTTGTAAATCCCGGGGAGCATAGCTACATTTGCGGCTTGCTCTAATGTTAGATCTGCTTGCATCTTCCCCAATAGGAAATCGTCGGCGAACACTATACTAGGAACACGCATTCCTTTCTTGTATGTAAGTGGAATCTCCCATACGACGTCTCCTAACTTTTTTAAGGGGACCATGCTATCATAAACTATAAGGGTACAATCTTTAAAAAAATTTTTATGGTATATCAGTAAAAATTCTTATGAAAATATACATCAGGAGAAGACTAACTCCTGACGAACTACTCACATTGATAGGATCTTTGGAAGTTAGAGGCTGGAGTGAAGATGCAAAACAATTAGCTGAAGTTTATATGGCATACGAAGAAGAAGGAGAACTCTCGTATAGTGTAGAGGAAGAGATTACAGACGATATTTCTAGAAAAATTCTCTCTCTTCGCATCGTTAAGTTAATTAACCTTCTGAAGCAAAAAGATGGTCTTTCGATCAGTGAGATAGCAAGAGAGCTTAACAGATCCCCCTCAAATGTTTACGTTGACTTGAAACTCTTAAGTAAACATAAATTAGTATACTTAGAACGACAAGGTAAGCGTACTATACCACACTTAATAGTAGAAGAGCTCCACGTGATTTTTTAGATTAGAGTGTTAATCATATGTCAACGACAAATCTAAGCTGTACAAACCCCTCCTCTTTTTTAATTTCCATAGCATGGTAAGTCATAGCCTTGATTAAAGTCCTCGATTCATGTCTTGAAGGATCATACTCCTCTCCCCAAGCTCGAGCTTCAAGTTGTAGATTTCCGGTTAAGTCCTCGCGCACCCCTTCGACTTTAAACTTTGAAAATAATAATTGCCTGGTATCGAACAATACCAGTAGTTGTTCAATCCAATCGTAAAGAAGAGATTCCAAATCAAAACCTTGCGCAGTCACTTTCACTTCTACTCTCGGCTGAACCAAAGTTGTATCGGTCATAACTTCAAAAACTCCTAGAGCTGCGTATTCGAAGGCTTCTTCTAGGCTTCTGCCCCATGCTTCTATTAGTACATCTGCAGTATGGGGTAGATGTCTGAAACCACCTTTCAATTCGACTCCCAAGTTTAAGAAGTAGTGGTGAAAAATATTAGCCCGATTTAAGAGCAAAGTAAATAACCCCGGAAGCCTATTCCACGAGATGAATGGTGGCGGTATATTGGACCTATTCACTTTCATGGCGATACTTGCTTTCTTCTCCTACATTTCACGAGAGCTGGAGATACGTCGACTAGCGAACGAGATCGAGCTTTACTTAACCCTCTTCAAAGCTGCTCGAGATAGCGCAGTTGTTGCTGCCGTGAGGCGGTTCGGAGAACTCGTGGCTAAGACAGGAGAGAGGGTAAACATAAGTGACCTTGAAAATAAGGTGAAAACTCTGACCGAAACCGTTGAAATACTTCCAGTATCTATGGACTCTTTCGGTCTAGTCAGAAAAGTTAAGCACGTGCTTAGGAGTGAGGACTCATCTATAAAAACTGAAATAAAGAGGTTGACACCATTAGCCGACAAGGGGGAGATTGAAGTCATAGCAGACCTAGTTAATGTGGCTAGAGGTCTTAACTTCATTTACAAATATATAAACCATAACTATACGTTAGCTAAAAGATTCAAAAGTTACTGGTTGCTGCTACAACTTAATGCTCTCCTACCTTTTGTTGCTGAAGAGGTGAGGGCCTACGAGAGTGCAGTTGAAGCTTTAGTGAAGCAAGTTCCGATTGGTGATTCAGCGGGTCCACTGGTGCTAACCGCGCTAGCGAAGGAACTAAAAGCTAAATCCGTGAGCTTGGGTGTTCCAGATACTTACGCTTACTTGGCTGAATATAACGGCAGAAGCGTAATCATGATTAAGGCTGAGGGACCAGGTAGCAGTGTCGGTAGACTGGATGAAGCAGTCAGACGCGTGGTAACCTTATGGGGAGGGTCTTTGGCTTTGGTAATCACAATTGATGCAATGGTAAAATTAGAAGGGGAGGTTACTGGCGAAATCACGGAAGGATACGGCGTAGCCATTGGAGGCGTCGGGGTAGAACGGTTCAGCATTGAAGAAGTTCTCACAGAGTATGGTTTGAAACCGTATGCCGTTCTGGTTAAAATGTCGGCAGAAGAGGCGCTGTTGCCTATAAGCAAGGAACTGTACTCAGCTTGTCTTCTGGCTAAAGAGCGTGTTAAAGATGCTATTGTGAAGTTTGTACAACCCGGCGCAGTAGCATTGATTATTGGAGTTGGAAACACGTTGGGTGTAGGTAACTAAAAGATTTTTAGGATTTTAGTAGTTCCAGCACGCGAGTCGTATTAACAATCTTGTTCGACAGCAATATAATAGTGTCCTCAAACTGAGCTACGAACCCCCTCCCCACCTCTATAAGTATAGGATAGCGATACACTCTACGTAGATGTACAAGTTTTTCAAGCTTTAATAAACCTGTATTTCCGTATACATGATAAATCCATCTTTCAGAAAAAGGGAGATTTCTATAATTTTTCCAGAGTTCTTTGATTAGCTGATCGAGCTCAGCACCGTTTATTTTCTTTACATTGGTCAGGCGATAGATAGTACCAGAACCAGCCTCTACAACATATCCCTTTCCGTCTGTGACAAAAGGTTCCACGGCATAAGCTTCACCCGTGATAGCTTTGCCACACGGTTCCGTGCGAACATTTGGTACATGCTTTCCAGCATGGAGATTGTAACGTTCTAGCAAGTGCCCAGAAAGGTTTGCTATGGGCTTTAAGCCATGAGCTTTAACAATGTTTTCAACACGAGCACCTACCTCTGCCAGCTCTATACCAGGTTTAAATGTGCTTAGTGCCGTTTTGAGTGCGTTCTTTGCTACTTCTACTAACAACTGGTACGAAGGATCCAAGGCTACAGTAATGGCGGCATCGGCTATGTACCCGTTCACGTGAACACCGACGTCAACTTTTACGAGTGTTTTAGGAGGGATTGTCGTTTGGTCATTAACGCTGGGTGAGTAGTGTGCAGCTATGCTCCCGATTGAAATGTTGACCGGAAAGGCAGGCTGACCCCCCATTTTCTTTATTGTTTCTTCAAGTTTATTTGCTAAATCTAGTAGACTCAAACCTTCATCAACAATGTCTAAAGATTTTTCTAAAACTACCCTAGCGACCTCTCCCGCAGCAATCCATTTCTCCAGTTCTTCCTCGCTTACCACGGTAAGTTGTTGTTCCACGTACTAATAAATTAACTTATTAACTAGAAGTAACGCCTCGAACATGGAGTCATAGCATGCAAGCATAGATACTTTTTTTAATCTTGAAATACGCTATGGACATGGGCGGTAAAGGGTCTAGTATCTATGAAAAAATAGAAAAAGCAAGGGAACATCTCGAGGCTGAGGATACAGCAAGGGAGAAAATCCTCGCATTGACCAGGGAAGCAACACGTCTATCGCGAAAGGCTATATTTAAAATTCATGAGGGAGACCTCGACGAGGCTTACAGGATTCTTGATGCCGCCGACAAGGTCATAGAGGAATTACTAAATTTTAAAGGAACACACCCTCGTCTATACTATAGCGGGTCTGTATCCTCAGCTATAGCTGAGTATGTTGAAGCTAGAGTCCTTTACGCCTATCGCAGGGACGAAGAACTCCCTTCTTATCAGGAGTTAATGGTAGAGCCGGCGCAATACTTACTTGGTTTAGCAGACTTTACAGGCGAGTTAAGACGTCTTCTCATTAGGAGCCTAAGCCGTGGCGATCACGCTTCTGCGGAACGAGCTCTTAAGTTAATGGAAGAAATCTTTCAAGCTTTAGCGACGATAGATGTTCCAGATGCCCTAGCTACTGGCCTGCGTCACAAGGTTGACGTACTTAGGGCCTTAATCGAGGGGTCGTCACGCGATCTTCTTTATCATATTACAAGCAGTAACCTAGAAAAAAGTATTCGAAGCTTGTTAGATAAACTGGTGGAAAAGGGTGGGGTTTAACGTACGCAAGGCCAGGTATGCGCAGACGGTTATCGCTAAAAAGGTTTCAGAAGAGGATGAATTACCCAGAGAGCTCAGGTATGCTTGTGGAGTCGATGTAGCATACGCAAGCGACCTGGCGGTCGCGGTTGCGACGGCGGTAAATTATGACAACCTTAACATAGTTTCGAAAGCGGCGGTCACCCTTAAAGTGTCAGTTCCGTATATACCTACGCTTCTAGCGTTTAGAGAAGCCGGACCCATGATCGCAGCCGTAAGAAGTCTAAATGTTAAACCTGATGTAGTTCTAGTTGATGGAAACGGTAGGCTTCACCCCCTTGGTGCTGGAATTGCTTGTCAAGTCGGTCTAGCACTTTGCACCACCACCATAGGCGTCGCGAAAAAGCTCTTATGTGGAGAAGTTGGCGAGTGGACTGAGAATCAAGCTCCAGTTCTAATAGCTGGTCGAGTGGTTGGTATGGCAATCAGACTTGACGCAAAGCCGATTTACGTCAGCGTTGGCCATAAGATCTCATTACCGACGGCGGTTAAAATCGTACGAGAGTTGACTCCAAAGGGTCGAGGAATTCCTGAGCCCTTAAGAATATCTCATCTCGAAGCTTCACGAATAGCTAGACGTTTAAAGAACGAGCTCTTTTTATGATTTCGCTGCTTGAGAGAAACTTTCCTTCTACCCTCTCCTCCATTTTCACGACAGTAGTTTGAAGTCCAAGATGCTCTAAAGCTCTCTTAACGAGAACCTCTATATTGTTTTGATCAGGACCGAGCAATACAAAATCAGGATTAAACTTTCTAAGAATCCCTTCTACATCCAGCGGATCGTTTCCTAGGTAGGCCTCATCGACATAACGTATACTCGCCACGACCTCTAACCTTTGATCTTCTGGTACCACTGGGGGCCGTCCTTTTAATTTTTGTACCGTTGAATCCCGTGCCACTATAACTATAACCTTACCCAATTGCCTAGCTTGTCGAAGCATATATATGTGTCCGGGATGCACTATCTCGAAAACTCCTCCAACTAAAACCGTCTTCCTCCCACTTTTAGGCCATGTAATAGATGCTTTTCCAAGTAAGTTTAATGCATCTAGGAGCCCTTCAGCATAGGATGAACAAGCTACGCTCGTTAAGGCGTCACCCCTTTCTAAGTAAAATTCAGCATCATTCAAGTAGCTTATAGCCAGCTTAACGACCTTTGCAACTTCTTCCTGCTCGAGACCTACCAAATTCCTCAGCGCGGCGTGCAGAGTATCTATGTATTTCTTAGCTCTCTCCTCAGCATTCATAACTCTCGTTAACCCTCCTCAAGCTGGCTTATATTGTATTATCGTGTGCAAGCGTGTAGGCTCGAATTCTGGTTTATAATTCGTCTAACTCGATTGTTCCACATCGAGATGATCTCGTGAGTTGCACCGGCTAATACCTGTAAAGCTTCAGCCTCGATTAGATTTAACATTCCAGGAACAATAAGTACATGAGGGGGCGAGCCTGAACAAAAACTGTCAGACAACCTGAAAGCTCTAACGACCTCATTTGGACTAGAGGCTTGTGACACAGCTACAAACAGCGTATTTTCATCTATGATTCCCTTGTTCTCTCTCTTTTCCAACTCAACTAAAACTTTCAGGGCTTCAGAAATATCCATGGCGTAGCCTCGCTCTACATCTATATCTAGCAAAAACAAAGTGTGAGCGCCTTTCATCAAATTTTCCATGAGGACAAAATAAGGTGTAGAGGGAAAGTAAAAGCGTTGTGGTTTAACTATGGTAACGGGTCTGCAGAACTTATAGAAATCGAGACCCGTGGAGGCTGACACTGCATTGATAACCGAAGGAGCTGGAAGACATGTAACTTTAACCCCTTTCTTTATTGCCTCAAGTTTCAAGCTCATATGAGTTGTCGCTATAAAAGGATCTCCTGGCGCTAAAAGAACTACAAGCTTATCCCTGGCTACATCTAATAATTCTTGAATCCACCGTCCTTCTAAATCGCTCCGTTTGACGACCGTGATACTTTTGCCCAAAAATATTTCAAGTTCCTGTAGTTCGAATCCAGGTATAATACTCGTATAAAGTTCAACGAAGATTTTATCGGCCTTCTTGATGTACTCTAATACTCCAAGTGTAATATCTCTTAACCCATATAATCCGAGTCCAGCTATTACTAACATCATTTTCGGTATATGAGATGAAGATTTTTAAAACCCTATTACGACAGAGCTTCTTGCGGGGGTGCCCGAGCTAGGTCAAAGGGGGCGGTTCAGCTCAAGGCTGGGCTCAAACTCAGGATGTATTAATGGGATCTCCGCTGGCGAAGGCCTGCCCGGGTTCGAATCCCGGCCCCCGCACTACCTTCAACCTTCCAACAGTAAAAGGGACTTCAATTTCACTTTTTACATTACGTTTTACTTTCGATGGACGAAAATCTTATACGTCTTGCTTTCAACGCACGAGCGTTATGCAGCGCAGTGTGAGAATTTACCGGGTAAGTGGGCTTATGAACCTACATAGATTAGGCCGAAAACAGAATTTTTCAATAGTGGTTACCGCATTAAAAGCAGAGCACGCTATTGAGCGAGTGCTCAGCGAATTAGGGTCTAGACATAAATTAAAAAGAACAGACATAGTTATAAAAGAAGTCAAAGAAATATCCGAAGAAGAAGTTAATAAAACAGAAGTACTTAATCTGATACAAACAAATAAAGTTGTCCTAAGCTAAAGGGTTTGAAGATGTCAGAAGTTCAATCTAGTAGGGAAGAGGTCGTCGCGGAATACAACTTACTAAGCCAGTTGCTTGATGAAGTTAGGAAACGAATAGACCTTTTAAACGCCACACTAACTGAGATTTCAGCTTCAAAGAGTGCTTTGGACGAGGTACAGGTACTTAACGAAGGTGAGGAGCTAATGGTACCATTAGGAGCAGGCGTTTACGCTAGAGCTAAGTTAGCTAGTAAAAACAGTATGCTAGTTTCCATAGGAGCTGGACTATTGGTTGAGAGAAACCTTGATGAAACCCGTAGGACACTGGAAAACAAAGAGCAACGGATTAGGGACGCCCTTCAGAGAAGTTTAGCTGAGTACCAGGCCATTCTAAATAGGTTGCGCGAGCTTGAGCAGAAGATTCGAGTCACTAAGTAGCCCATTAGAGAGAAGTCATAGATAGAGGTAAGCCGTTGTTTCAAAGGTATGCTTGCTCGAAAGAAACTATGGTTTTATTAAGCCTTTATTAAACATCCGAAGTTGAGTTACCTTGCTCGAGGGTCTACGTGCAGCCGTTCGACAGATAACGAGCCTATTAACTACATCGAAGCTTTCGGAAGAGGATCTTGAGGAGATTGAACAGTATGTAGTTTATAAGTTACTTGAATGTGATGTTGCCCTAGAGGCTGCGGAAGCTGTTGCGAAAAACGTGGGTTTGTTAGCATCGTCGCTGAAAGTCTCCCCTTTCGGTAGCAGGGATAAACTTGCAGAGGAACTTATGAGACAAGCCATGATTAAGATATTCGAAAGAGCCGCTTGGTTCGACTTCGAGGAAACTGTACTGAGTTTAAAGAAAGTTGAACCCGTGAGAGTTTTGTTTGTTGGACCCAATGGCCATGGAAAAACCACGACCTTAGCAAAGGTGGGCTATCGACTAAGGAAAAGGGGTTTATCAGTAGTTTTTGCTGCAGCTGACACTTGGAGAGCAGGAGCTATCGAGCAGTTAAAAATTCACGCTGAAACTGTAGGTGCTGAGGTCATTGGCCACGGTTATAGGGCTGATCCAGCTGCTGTAGCGTACGATGCGGTGTCTTATGCTAGAAAACAAGGAAGAAATGTCGTTTTAATAGATACCGCTGGACGGCTTCAAACAGATGTAAACCTGATGGAAGAGATAGCAAAAATATCAAGAGTAGTTAAACCTCACTTCAAGATTTTTGTGGGAGATGCATTAACAGGTAATGATGCACTCGATCAAGCTCTAAGTTTTCATCGATACGTGGGTATTGACGGAGGGATACTAACAAAAGTCGATGCTGATGCTAAGGGAGGCGCTGCATTGAGTTTCGTGTACGCTACGAGTAAACCTATCCTTTATATTGGTACGGGGCAAGGCTACGAGGACTTAAAGTCGTTTAGCGTTGAGTGGTTTTTAGAAAGAGTGTTAGGACAGTAAGACAATTTTAAGAGTACCTTCTTTTCTACGCATTTATGCAACGCCATTTGTTAACCTTGGCACAGTTAACTCAAGATGAGTTGCTAGAGTTGTTGGAAACGTCTCTTGAGTACAAGAAGCTTCGTGCCCGCGGTTTAAGGCGTACAGGGGAACTTAATGGGAAAAGTGTGGCAATGATATTCGAGAAACCTTCAACAAGAACTCGTGCTTCTTTCACGGTAGCCGTATATGAGATGGGGGGGCTTCCCGTCGCTTATAGTAGAGAGGAACTCCAAATTGGAAGAGGGGAACCGCCACGGGATACAGCAAGGGTGTTAAGCAGATATCACGACGCTATAGCAGCAAGGGTTTTCAAGCATGAAAGTCTAGAAGAGCTAGCCTCCTTCTCCTCTATTCCAGTTATTAACCTTTTAAGCGATAAGGACCATCCCCTACAGGCTCTCGCCGACTACATGACTATCCTCGAGAAGTTCGGTCATATTAGTGGAATCAAAATATCTTTTATTGGTGACGGACGAGATAATGTCCTATTCTCGTTAGCAATAGCTGGTTTGAAGCTTGGCGCTGAGGTTAGAGTTGCATCACCCCCACAGTATTTCCCCGACATAAATGAACTGAAAAGATTAGCTGGTGAAGCGTATGGGTCTATTAAACTATACATAAATCCCTTTGAGGCAGTAGAAGGTGTCGACGTGATTTATACAGACGTATTCGTAAGCATGGGGCAGGAACACGAGAGAGATTCGAGAATTAAAGTTTTCCTTCCCCAGTATAAAGTTTCCAGAGAGCTGATAAAAGCAGCAGGAAGGCCTGTTCTCTTCATGCATTGTCTCCCAGCCCATCGAGGAGAAGAAGTGGATGACGAAGTACTAGAAGGTAAAGAATCAGTAGTTTTTGAACAGGCGGAGAACAGGTTACATACTGCTAAGGCTGTGCTTAAGTTTTTTGTAGCGGAGAGATAAAATGAAACTTAAAAAAGAGCGGTTTTTATAGGGTGCTTATGGGATTCATGGAGGATCTACTGAGAACGTTACGAGCTACCAAAAGACCAGATTCGAAGACCTTTAAAGCCTCGATGAGAGTTGTAGGCTTAGGTGTTATAATTTTAGGTTCTATCGGCTACATCTTTCAGCTCGCGGGATCTGCCTTAAGAATGGTTAGCGTATCTCCTCCCTCTACAGATGTTCTCGTTATAGCTTTCGCAGCACTTGTAGCTCTAGTTCTAGGAGTTGCTTTGTACGTCCGACGAAAGGCTTTGTAAGGCTATCCGCTAGGTTTTTCAAGTAGATCGCAATTCAAAAGTGAAGTGTATGAGCGTTCGAAAAGCTAGGTTTTATGGGATTAGGGTGACTATGGGTCAAGAAATTACGATGGCCTTGCTTATGGAGGAGAGGGCTAGACAGGCCGGTCTACCGGTTTACTCTTTATCTGTTCTGCCCAATCTTCGTGGTATAATAGTCGCAGAATCCGATGGGTCACACGTTGTCCAAAGGCTTGCCCAAGGGCTAAAGCATGTTCGAGGTTTGATGAGAGGCAGCATGGAGTTTACAGAGCTTGAGCGTTTCGTATCACCGAAACCAATGGTAGAGATAGTTCAAACAGGCGATCTAGTTGAGATCACGGGTGGACCTTTCGTAGGTATGAGGGGACGAGTGTTAGAGGTTGATAAATCCAAAGGAGAGGTTAAAGTGGAGATCACAGAAGCAGCCTATCCATTACCTGTAACAATAAGCGCAGATTTCATCAGAGTATTGAAACAAGAGGAACGAGTATAAAAGGTGCAAAAGGATTATGAGACTTTACTCTTTTGTTAAACTACTAGAGAAAGATGGCATGCTAGAGAAAATCTCATCTCCCGTTTCAGTTACCTATGAGTGTGCATACTGGTTGAAGCGCTTTGATGGTAACAAGGCAGTAATCTTTGAAAATCCAGTAGGATATGAAATGCCTGTTGTGGGGAACATTCTATGTAATAGAAAGATGCTCTACACTGCTTTAGCTGTTAGAAACGATGAGGAAGCTTTCTTAAAGATGCTTCAAGCTTTGAACAACCCTCATTCTCTTAGGGTAGAGGGCATGCCAAGTTGCTTTAAGCCTATAGAAGACTTAAACCTCTTACCTGTGTTGAGAAGCTACGAAGGCGAAGCAGGACCCTACATAACATCAGGAATAATTATAGCCAGGGAGCTGGCTGGAGAGGTTTTGAATGCCAGCGTTCACAGATTAATGGTTGTTGATCGGAAACATCTGGCTATCAGGATTGTCCCACGCCACCTTTACATCATGTTCAATAAAGCCAGAAAGATGGGTAAGCCACTTCCTGTTCTTATAGTCATAGGAGCTCCCCCCGAAGTCTATATTGCCTCAGCAGCTTCACCACCGTATGGTGTATTTGAACTCGAAGTGGCTAACTCTCTATCTGGCGGCAGTTTACATGTATTTGAAACACGAAATGGGCTTTTTGCACCAATAGAGTCAGAGATCATCATTTTGGGTAAGCTTCTGACAGATGTCGAGGTTCCCGAGGGTCCCTTCGTTGATCTAACTGGAACTCTTGATGAGATAAGAAATCAACCCATCATCGAGGTTGAAGAAATTCTAGCAAGACGGGACGCCGTTTACTATTCAATACTTCAGGGTGGACGGGAGCACATGCTCTTAATGGGCTTCCCAAGGGAAGTGGCCATATGGGATAGCGTAAGAAAAGTCGTACCCTCTGTAAGGTCCGTCAGGCTCATAGAAGGTGGTTGCGGCTGGCTCACAGCGGCAATTTCCATAAATAAAAGTGTGGATGGCGATGCTAAAAACGCCATCTTGGCAGCGTTTGCCGCTCATCCATCCTTAAAAATTGCAATTGTTGTAGATGAAGACATTAATATCGATGATCCAAACGATCTTCTGTGGGCTATTTCTACCCGGATGCAGCCAGATGAAGACTTAATTATTCTTAAAGGTATGCGAGGTTCCAGCTTAGACCCTTCTGCCAACCAACTTACCTTAGAAACCTCCAAGTTAGGCATCGACGCTACCATTCCATTAACGAAAAAGAGGGAAGGTTTTCTAAGAGCTAGAATACCTTACAGTTCTTCTTAAACGCGAGTAACTATATACTTCAAAAGCTCGTCTATTATAAAATCTGGATCTGTTCGTCCTACACCACTAATTCGTCTAACCGTTGCAATCATGCAATTGTTCTCCGACTTTATCTCGATCCAGTAAAGATCACTCCAATACTTGCGTCCCTGTACCCTGTAAGAGATTTTAACAAGTGCCTTTACTAAACTTGATGCAGTTGAAGTATGTTCCACTGTTAGCACCCTAGTTGCTCGATCCTCGCCGGAGTTCTGGCCTAAAGGGACGGAGTACTCACGCAAGTTCAAGGCTAGTAAGGCTTCCTTTATGACCTCAGGATCACAAATAACGTTTAAAGTGTAAGTCCGCATTAGGGTATCTGAGGGGGATACTAGATATATGCGCTGCGCAAAGTGTCTGAGACCGGCTGTACACGTTGACCAAGTGCAAAAAATCCCCTTGTGTGAGCTATGTACATCTACCTTAGTAAAGAGACGTTTCTTGCAGTGGCTTAGGAAAGGTGGTCCCCGGCGGATTGACAACTTTGTTGTCGGCGGTCGTGGCGACCTCCCATCGAGAGTTTTAGTTGCTTTGCTGGAAGAGGTAGAAAGAAACTACGATGTAACTATTAGCGTAGTAGAAATAAATGCCGAACCTACGCTTAACAATTTTTGTTACGAGAAAGGTTTGAAGTACACTTTTGTGAAAGCTTACCCGACTACCTACACCGAGTACAGGTTAATGCTTACCCAAACCCTTAATCAAGTAGGAGATGACCCTCTAGTTGTGATGCCTGATACTTCTGAAGATCTCATAGCTTACACCATAGGTGAAGTTCTTCAGGGAAATCTTAAAGGACTCTCCATTGACATATCCTCTAGGGTAGCATATCCATTCGCTGCTGTTAGCTTGAAGACTATTGCCGTCCTCTTCCCCCACAATATAGGCAACATCTCCTTCCTCTATACAGTTTCGCCTGTGCGTGAGTTAGCCGAAGACCTGTTGCTTTCAATTCCGACGTTTAGTTTCTCAGTCATTAAGACTCTTTTCGCGATAATTCAAGCTATTAAACAAGAGAAAGATATAAAAACCTGCGCGTTACTAGGATCCTGCGCCGCGGTTTACGGCGGCTCACCCAGATAGTGAGGAGGTCGTGCCCTCCTTCAATGAAGGCGTGGCCTCCAACCGCGGTGACAGGGTGCAGGCCCGAACAAACCAAGTTCCCAGGAGAGGGGCTTGGAGGTTCGGGTCCAAGAAAGGTTCGGCGCGGTATCAGGGCAATCTAGGTCACCCCGCCAAACCCGACTCCGGTTGATCCTGCCGGACCCGACTGCTATCGGGGTGGGGCTAAGCCATGCAAGTCAGGGCCCCTGGCCATGGAGGGGCCCGGCGGACGGCTCAGTAACACGTGGCTAACCTACCCTCGGGACGGGGATATCCCCGGGAAACTGGGGATAATACCCGATAGATGCAGGCACCTGGAATGGGCTTGCGTCGAAAAGGGCACAGCGCCATGCTCGCTGTGCCTGCCCGAGGATGGGGCTGCGTCCTATCATGGTAGTTGGCGGGGTAACGGCCCGCCAAGCCGAAGACGGGTAGGGGCCGTGAGAGCGGGAGCCCCGAGATGGGCACTGAGACAAGGGCCCAGGTCCTACGGGGTGCAGCAGGCGCGAAACCTCCGCAATGCGGGAAACCGCGACGGGGTCACCCCGAGTGCCACCCGATGAGGGTGGCTTTTCCCTGGTCTAAATAGCCAGGGGAATAAGCGGGGGGCAAGTCTGGTGTCAGCCGCCGCGGTAATACCAGCCCCGCGAGTGGTCGGGACTTTTATTGGGCCTAAAGCGTCCGTAGCCGGCTCGGCAAGTCCCTCCTTAAAACTCATGGCTCAACCATGGGAGCGGGGGGATACTGCCGGGCTAGGGGGCGGGAGAGGCCGGGGGTACTCCCGGGGTAGGGGCGAAATCCGTTAATCCCGGGAGGACCGCCTGTGGCGAAGGCGCCCGGCTGGAACGCGCCCGACGGTGAGGGACGAAAGCTGGGGGAGCAAAGGGGATTAGATACCCCCGTAGTCCCAGCTGTAAACGATGCGGGCTA
>JANXEW010000015.1 GCA_025057995.1 Thermofilaceae archaeon
TATTTGCAAGCTGAAAAGATTTTATACAATCCAAATTGTAATAATTAAATACTTACTTCAGAACATCTTGGATTTCGAATTCATCATATATTTTACTTCAAACGAAATAAAACACATAGAGGAATTAATATCTACTTTACAACTCTTTAATTAGAAGAAGATAAAAAGTTTATTTAAAATATAAAACTTTAAAACAATTTCAAATATAGGATACACTTAAACAATTAAGAAATTTAAAACGACTCTAGACTCTAAGGCTTTTCTTCAGAAGGGTCGACGACCCTCCCAATGAACAATACCAACCCAGTCTCCCTATCTTGAATCACGAAGACGAAGGGGCGATCAACTCTGAAAACCTTCTTCTCCCTTACCGCAGTCACCCCTACGACAACTGCCGTCGCAGCAGCTGCTTCAGACCCTTTCTCGTCGACTTTAACGTACGCTTGGTGTACGACTTCGCTGACGGACAACCCTCTCACGCTACTCATCCCAGAGAAGTCGGCCTCCTCAGTAAACGCAGTCCGTACGCCCATGTTACTTAAAACCCTTTTCAACGAGTACTTAGCTTCAATCGCGAACTCAGGCATACAGATCTCGTTAAACTCTTCCATCTTCATCCGAGCCCTAATCTCTTCAAACTCCTCAAGAGACAAAGTCGGTAAAGTTTCAAAACTCTTTGGAACTATTATAATCATCGAGAGGTTCTCGCCACTGTACGGCAACTCTAGAACTTGTACATCTCCTACATCGGCGTAGTTGAACTTCATCGTCTCATTCGGGATCAAACGCATCATCTCAACTTTAACGCGCTTACCTGCGGAAACCCAGAAGTCCTCCTCCCTGGTGAGAGATTCATCAAACATGTACTTCCAGTAACCCTTAAAGTAGACCGCGTTCGTTAAGACAAGCCTCGTAAACTCGTCTAGGGAGCCGGGTGGAATCAAGTCCCTAATCCTACCGTTAGTCTGCTCCTCGATGAACCCGTTGATCACTTTACGAGACTCTTCAGCCGCACGTATGAAGTCGAGGACAGCGGCTTTCCCACCGTAGTACTTCTCAACAGCCTTCAAGTAACCCTCTAGAAACGGGTAACCCTCTTGAACCCATAACGCGTTCCCAACCCTCAACTCGTACCCAGCTCCAACCCTGTTAACCTTATTGTAGACGACGGCAAAATTCGGTCTCAAAACCTCCTTCTCCGGGTAGGAGAACACGCCTCTAATCTCTTCAGCCGTCACACCCTCCGCCCCCTCGTACACCATGGCGAAAGCAGAGAAGACGCTGTAAGGCGAGAAAAAGACGTTGCCAGCCTCAACCTTAGCCAACTCAAAGTAGAGTTTGAAAGCAAACCTGTTGTTAGCTTCTACAACCTCCTTCAACCCCTCCAACGTCCAACCCGTCTCCTCCACGGCAGGCACCTCAACTGGAGGGTACGGGAAAAAGAAAGCGACCATAGAAGGGAACAAGAAGGCTATAACAGGTATCGAAAACAGACAGATAAACGCTAGTATGACAGCCAGCCACTTATCCCCACCCATAACGTAGAAAGGGCGGCCAGCTAATTAAATACGCCGCTGTACAAACCCTTGTAAAGAAGAAACATCGAGAAGCTACATAGAATCCTTAAACCGTCCAATCTTATGAAGAAAACGTTAAACTTAAAGACATTAAACAAAAACTTAGATAATATAAAAAAACTGCTTAAACGCCACTTATGACAAGTTTGAACGCTAGACGACTCATAGAGGCTTTGAGGCTTAAACTGTTATAAGCCGCAACGTCAAAATCCCGTTTACTCAACCCCTTTCTAGCGTAAACTTTTTATGTTTACATTAGACGGCGTTACGGTGTCTACGTTGAGCGTAGTCATAAGCTTGAGGGTCCCTAGAAAACTCAAGGAGGAGCTTGAAGAACTCGGCGTCGACTACGTGAAGGAGATGAAGGTCTTCCTAGAGGAGTTGGCTAAGAGGAAGAAGGCTGAACAAGTTAAGTTAGAGATGGATAAGCTTAGAGAGTCTATAGGAAAGGTTGAAGGGAACAAGGCCGTAGAGTTTATTAGAGAAGATAGAGATGAGAGACAGTAGAAGAGTTGTAGTAGACGCCAACGTCGTAGTCAAATGGATCGTCCCCGAAGACTATTCTGAAGACGCTCTAAAGCTAAGAGACGACTTGTTGGAAGGCGTAGTAGAAGTTCACGCTCCAAACTTCCTCCTGCTAGAGGTTGCCAACGCGTTCAGGAAGTACTGCCTCCGAGGCATCCTAGACGCCTACACCGCTGAAAAAGCCTTAGACCTTCTAGCAAAGTGTGGACTAAGCCTACACGAGGTTGAACCTAGCTTAGCTTTAACTAGTTTAAGGTTAAGCCTAGACTACGGTGTAACAGTCTACGACGCAGCCTACATCGCCTTAGCTTTAAACTTGAAAACGAGAATGTACACAGCAGACGGAAAACTACTGAACAACGAGAAACTCAAAGAGTTGAAGACAGTTGAAGACGTGAGAAGGTACACTAGAGGGGGACGGTAAGCTCCCTACGAGAACATAACCCCTCCAAACTCTCGACGGGAAGTAAAATAATTTAAGCTTGCCCTCTGTAAATTTACGTGCCCCTTACACCCTTCCACCTAGGACCTGCATTAGCGCTAGGTCTGCCCTTGAGGAGGAAGCTACACGTCCCCACGCTAATACTGTCGAGCATCGCTTGCGACGTAGAGCCTCTCCTAGTGCTAGCGTTCAACCTCGACTACCCACTACACGGCTACCTTCACACCCTTATCGCAGCCACGCTACTAGGGGTCGCGATAGGTACGATTATGAAGTCTCTCGAACCCAGCCTAAAGCCGCTCTACGATCCAATACGACTGGAAGACCGTAAGCCAAGCCTAAGCCACTTCCTCGCAGCCGGAGTACTCGGAACAACATCCCACGTACTACTCGACGCACCGTTATACTCAGACATCAAACCCCTTTACCCACTACAAGCAAACCCCTTCTACAACCCGAGTGCGACCCTAGGCGTCTACAGCTTCTGTCTCCTCTCAGGCCTACTCGGCTTAGCCTACTACATCCGCCTACTCACAACGCGTAAATAATACATTATTATTATATTATCATATTATGTATGTATTTTTGACAAATTTTCGTAGTAGACTTCTATGTCCCTGTAGGTTAGACCTAGGTGGGCGAGGAAGTTACGGTCGCTAAAATTGGGTGTAAAATCTTCCCTGTATCTCACAAGAGTTCGCATCCTCATCCACTCAGCGAGTGTTAAGCCGTGGAAGTTTTCCTCAAGCCGTTCGTCTACAGTCTTCAATTCTTCTTTGCACTTTGACGCTTCTTTTTTCAAATCATCGTATAAGTCTTTCAAATCATCGTATAACCGCCAGCTGTCGAGCGGAATACCCTTACCCTCTAAAACCGATACGTAACGTAGGATCTCTTGAACTTCCCTCCCGATAAAGTTGATGCCCACGGGAGCCGTCCTTTGCAGGTGACACTCAACCAGTTTCATCACGTCTGAAAGCCTGAAACCGTACCTACCCCCTCGATCGAGAGGCTTGAACCACTCCCTTACCTCATACAACCTTTCTATCACAGCGTAAACTTCAAACAAGGTGTCTAAGAGACGCCACCGCCCGGGGTCTATTGTATTCGCCGTGTCCATAGTTAAAATTTTGTCTTCTCGAGTAACCTTAACCGATCTAAGTATCTCGTAGAATGTCTCACGAACAGTCTTGACGAGATCGATGAGCGTGAAGAAGCTTTGCCCACTCAACTCCTCGTTAACCCTGTGGAGAGCTAGGAGAGGGAGACAGTAACTGGCTGAAAACCAGAGGTCCTTGTAAACCTTTAGCACACTCGAGATCCTTTCAGCGTATCCTTTTAATTTTAAGAGAGACCTCGCTTCACTTCTAAAGTTTCTACCGAAGAGTGTATCCGGCCGCTCGAGGAGATCGTACACCACTTTTACGAGATTATTCCCGTCGACGTCTATATCAGGTTGAGTCAACTGGTTGACTCCAAGCGAGAGCTCCATCTCGTTAATGAACAGTTCATCAACTCC
Source organism: Thermofilaceae archaeon (assembly GCA_025057995.1). Taxonomy (GTDB): domain Archaea; phylum Thermoproteota; class Thermoprotei; order Thermofilales; family Thermofilaceae; genus JANXEW01. Next base: position 4,064 of record JANXEW010000015.1, read on the forward strand.
TCGAGAGTACGGGTCGGAGTTGAAGACCCTAAGCTTCACTTCGTTACGTTTAGCGAGGAAACTGAGTATTCTCCCAACTTTTGAAACCGCGATTAAAGCAGCGCTCGGCATGTAGTTTACCCCGTGCGAAAGGTCGAGCCACAACTCACAAGCCCGACCCATCCCCAACGCTCTTTCCAGAACGTGGAGTAGGATGGTAGACATGAAGAGTTCAAGCGAGCCTCTAAACTCGAATAGAAAATCTCCAAACTTGTACCGCCCTAAGCCAGGGCAAACGACAACTTCTACAGAATTCTTCAACCTGTCTTTTGTATCGCTACTTAATTCGACTCCGTTAACTTTACTCGATTCAACGAAAGACTCCCAATACAACTTAACCTTGTTGCGAACTCTCTCCTCGATATTAGCCCAAGCGCGGGGCTGCTCCTCTTCGAACGTGCTGAAGAGAGTGTCAGCGACTACGACTATAGCCCTCGCGTCACAACCAGCTTTTAACATGAGCGGTAGAAGGCTACACTTCCCCTCCAAGACCTCCTCCTTCTCCCCCTCCTTCTCCAAACCTTTTACCCTATACTTCACGGAGCTCCAGTTTCTCGGGTCACCCCAAGTCGCGACGATTAAAGTTTTTACATTATCGGCTGGCATATCGATAGAACTCTTTAAAGGTTAAAATCGTTTACACTCAGAACCTTCAGTTTCACCGGATTAAAGGACCTTAAACCTTGTTCATGCCAACCTGTTACATCCTCGAGACAGCTTCGAGAGAGTTGACTTCTACGTGCCCGAAGCCTATACCCCTAGACTTACCCAACCCGAAGCGTACGGCGTAACCCATCAGACGTTTCAAAACATCGCACATGGAACTATTCAAGTCTAAAAGCTCGTAAGACACGTAGCCTACGAAACCCCGCTCAGTCACCGGGACGCCGCCTCTGACAGAGTAGAGTACGTTCACAGGCTTCACCCTGTAATCCAGTTCAGCCAACGCCTTCAAACCCCACTTGAAGACTTTCCCCGGCGTACAGCTAACTAGGTCTACGCCTTGCAACTTCAAATCGTAAACGAGCAAACCTAAAGCCAAAGGCAAGTCAGGAAGAAGCCTATACCTCCTCCTAACCCCTAGAGCCTTCATAAGCGGACCCCTACCCGGCACCGGGAGTAGAGTAGGCGTAAGAAAGCGGACGACGAACTTCCTAGACAAGTCCAGCCAGAGCTTACTAACGTCGACGACTTCAACCTGTTGAACTCTCGCGAGAAACTCAACGGCTGAAAACTTGAAGACTACGCTATCCAACTGAATCTCGGGAACGTTCTCTACGAGAAGCGAAAACCTAGCCCTCAACCTTTCATCCCTATTAACCGTCAAAGGCTTACTATCCTTGTCGCAGACTTTGAAAAGGGGTCTTGAGTCCTTAAACAAGAGACTAAAGGAAGCCCTCCTACCCAGTTTCGGCTCAACGCCAGTTAAAGCCGCGAAAGCCGTTCTAGTCACCTTGCTGGTGAACGAGGGGACAAAACAATTCTGCAAGGGTCTAATTTCTAACCAGACCGTCAGAGCGTACACAGGTAAACTCACATCCTTACTTAAATAATGTTTCCATCGAACACTTTCAAACAAGAGCACCTTGTAAAATTCTAGGCTTAGCACCCGTTAACGTTAAGAAAATTCTACTATCGCCCTTGAATGTATCGATGATACCATCCGTAAACTCCTCTATATCGTCTCCAAAGGATTCAGCGGCCCCATCTAAAGCGAACCTCCAGTAGGACCTCTCCCTCGCGAAAGCAGCCCTATTGTCCGCCATTTGAAGCAGGTAGTAGATGGGTAGAGAACGCGGCGCGAGATCAGCTTTGCATAAGGTTTTCTCCTCATCAGTTTCTAATTTTAAGGGGAACTTCAATTCACGTAGAGCGTCTAACAATCCGTTTAGAGTTTCAACATATTTAGCTTCCTCTAAAAATTTTAGACTTCTTAACATATTGCCTAACATATCTATGATTGAAGAATATTTATCTGTCATTTCGATTTGTTTACTAATTTTTTTAACTAAACTATAGCAATCAAAAGTTAAAGGTTTATCACGCGAAAACATGACCCGCCACATCCTAGACTCATGGTGGAGTAGAACAGCTTGAGCGACGACGCATCCCTCCTCATTTGGCCAACGCTTCAAAACATTGAGAGATACGATAGCTGAGATCAAGTTGTGGTACGAGCCACCTCGATTGATGTAGTCTTTACTCAGCTTTCCGACATCGTGTAGAAGAGCTGCAGCCAAAAGGAGTTCAGGCTTAACCTTACTTGAGAGAGGCGATCCTCCGACTTCACTAGCTAAGTTAAAAGCTTCCACTACAGTCAGTAGGGTGTGCGCGAGCCAACAACCCTTGCCGACGCCGTTTTCATAGTACGAGTAAGCGGGCGGGCTACCACTAGGATGAGGACAGTTTAACTTGAAGACGCTTCTAAGGACATCACACTCCCCAGAGTTTAAACCCGACCCCACGGTTTAACCACCCCTAGCTCATACGTTTCAAAGAACTCGTAGAAGTCAGGGTTCAACAGGAGGAGCACGTCAAAGCCGGATTCTAGGTCTCTAACAGCTTCCTCGGGAGGCTTAAAGTAGGGCATGAGATTGACTAAGCCGCCACTCTCGCATCCTTCAACCTTTAAAACTACAGCCTTGTCCTCCCCATCAACTTTGTGCAAGAGAGCTGGAGGGAGTTTACGAGAATCCTCTTGGGAGATTCTCACTATACTCCGCTTCACTTCGTCAAAACTGAGAACCAACCCCTTCGAGTCTACTTCCTTAGAGCATACTAAACTCTTGTAATCCTTCTCTCGGGCCAAGTACAAGCAACGCAACTCAATGCCCAAGCGAAGCAGATGAAGCGACTTCAAATCCTTACGTAATGGAGCTGAAAAGATTGTCCTCGGGAAATCGGTGATTTTCGACATCGTCTTATTTAGCATACTCCTCTTGGCTAAATCTAACGATTCCTTCAGCTCTTCTATGACCTCGTCCGTGTAGACCTTATCGACTAAATCCTGTGCAGACTGAAGCCTTGACACAGAATCCGAAAGCTGGGCCTCGTTGCCTTTAACGACCTCTAACGTTTTATTAAGCAGAAGTTCAGGGTACACGCTCCTCCCGCTTTCAACGTCGAGGAAGACGACTGCTTCAGCATCCCTCCTCCTACCCGCCCTACCCAGCCTCTGTATCAGCGAATCCACAGGGGAAAGCTCCGTCGCCAGAAAACGGAAATCCATGTCGAGTCCAGCTTCAACCACTTGCGTAGCCACCAGGACGCATAAATCTTTCGAGTCACCGCCCCCCTCCAGAAGCCTCTCAACCTCCTCCTTAGCCTTAGTCGTAAGCCTCGAGTGAAGTAGTAGAGGTTTAACCCTATTCAACCGATTAGACTTCTCCAACTCGAGGAGTCGTCTATATACGGCGACAGCTTTCTCGACAGTGTTCACAACGATCAACGCGGGAAGCAACTCTTCTCTAACGATACGGCCCAAGACTAGATCGTCGAGACCCTCTCCTACAGGTAGAGAACCCTCCTTAAGCTCTACCTGCAACTTCCCCCTATGCGGCAAGTCGCTGGAGGTTACCCTCTCCAGTTTAACTGATGATATGCTTAAACGATCCTTCAACTCGTTCACGACAGCCTCCGGTAGCGTGGCGCTCATGATCACGACTTGAACACCCAGCTCAACTAAACTACTGACGTGTACGGGTAGGAGGCTCATCGAGTACCAGTAGTTGTCCTGGAGGAGCTGTACTTCGTCGAGCACCAGCAACGAGCCGGCGAGCTTACTCAACGGGAGTAGAACATGGTAACCGGGGACGGCGAGCCCGTAGAAAGCGTAGAGCAGAGTGTCATAAGTCGTCACCGCTACATCGCCCTCCAAGTACGGTTTCAAAGCCAGCAACTCGCCGTAGTTGACCGTCACCGTAGCTCGAGAGACCCCCAAGCTCTTGACAGCTTTCGCCAACCTCCGTCTCATGGCGACAACTAAAGACCTAGAGGGGAGAGCGTGCACTAGGGAAAACCATCCCCTAGCTCCGACGCTGAGACCATAGAGGAAAGGCGCCGACACGGCTTCAGTCTTACCGCAACCCGTAGGAGCTTGTACAACGACCAGCTTCGCCCCCTCATTCAGGAGACGCCAAGTCTCCTCAAAGTACTTGTACTTTTGCAGCTCTCTTCCACGCCCTCGAACTACTTTCTCTACTACACTCCAGTACATAACCTCGCGAGAGCTTCAACCAACTCGCTAGCAGAGAGGCTTAAACCCTCCCTCTTCAAGTTAGAGTAGGCTGAACGAGCGAAAGAGTAGACGTCGCTAAGCCTACGGGTGGAGAGGCTGTCGAAAAGCTTCTCGAGAGACTCTACAGAACACACTCTCAAAAGCGATTCGCACACGTTGATAAGCCTACTTCTACTCGACGTGTTAAACTTCTTGTCTATATCGATAAGGTCGGCTAGAGACGCCAGTATGCCGTCTAACTCAACTGTACTGTAGCCTCTCACTTGAACCACTCTCACCTTCTCAAAAAGGGTTACTAGAGCGGTCCATTTTGCGTCCGAACCTCTCAAATCTACTATCAACCTGTCATCTAACGCCGTGAGAGTAAGGTAACCGAAAAGCCTGACGGGCAGCTTGTCGCTACATCGACTTAGAGCATTCTGGAGCCAACTCCCAGCGGTAGACAACTGCAGGTAATCGTCGATCAGATCTCCGACCACTTTCCCTTCCACTTCACCTTTAAACATCATCGTTGAGACGATGTGACTACCCCCATACTGCGTGGTCAACGTGCCCAAGGCTAAACCGAGCATAGCTAAAGCTTGACAGAACGTACAAACGTTGTAAGGCTTCGAAGAATCGTACTTTTTAGAAAGAGTCAAATCGGTCCTCAAGTACTTCCCAGCCGTAGGCATCAGAGGAAGCTTAAACGTGCTCCCCCTCCCAAACCTTCCTTCTCCAAGAGAGTGCCCAGGGTTCGTCAACTCCTTCAAGTACTCCGCCAACCGTTTTACGTCGTAAAGTTCCCTACCAAGCGATCTAATCTCTTTCTCATCTAGAAGCCGAGAAAACCTTTCTATTAGTTTAGGCTCATATGTCTCGTAAGCTCCGCTAACCATCCGAGATAGAACATCAAAAGGCAAGTCCTCGATCACTAGAGTGTAGAAGTAGTCTCTCCCCTCCACCTTCTCCAAGTGGTCTCTAAAAGCTTCAGATAGAGCGTACATGATCAACGTATCGGTGTAAGCCGAGTGACCTGGGGTATGCAACTCCATCCTAACCCCCCAAGACTACGTCGCCCCAATCGGTCCTACAAACGTTCACCTCCCTACCGTAATCTATTTTGACTATAGACTCCCGTATCGCCGGGTACCTGAACCTCCCCCTCCTCTCAATCTCATACTTCAAGGGCACTATGAAGAGACCGAGCCTACGCGCCTCATCGCACATCTTAGCTGGAAGGTAGGTGCCTTCTAGGACTCGAGCGCCCTCAAACCAGGGGGCTGGGAAAGACGTAGTCACGACACTCGTCCTCTCCACAGGCGCCTCCGTAGAGTACAAGTCGACGACAGTACACAACGACTCCGTGTCACCCAACCTGTGAACTAAGCCCACCACCCTCTCATCCAAGTCAAACTTCTGGAAGACCCAGACGCAGAATAGGTCAACGCCCATGACGTACTCCCTATAGAACGCGTCCGTCAACTCGATCTCAACGATCCTCTTAACCTCCTCCCAGCCACCCGACCCAGCCAACTCAACCAGCTTCTCCACCGGCTTCTTCTCCCCCTTCTTCTTGCTCTCGTGACCCTTGTCAGCCACCCTAAAACGCCTAACAACCGTAGGAGACGGGATCAAAGGCGGATCAAATCCCCGTCCACCCCCAGGCTTAGCTCGAGCAGCCAGCAGCCTACCGTGCCTGACGAGGTCGAACGCTTCCTCCCAAGCCTTCGTACCCTTCCCCGTTGAAACCCCCAACGCGTACGCCAACGCTCCCACGAGCGACGAAGGTTGAGGCACAGGCAACGCCGACAAAACTTGAAAACTCTCAGGATGAGCTACAGAAAAAACAGGTAACCTCACTCTAGCCGCAACTACTTTAACCACTCTTCAACCACCTTAGCCGCGTCCACGAGCGCAGCGTAAGCGCTCTCCTCCACCGACAAGACGTCGTCTGGCAAGTACTGCTTCAAGACCTTGGAAACCCTCTCGCCAGAGGCGAAGACCTTAAGGGGTCTACCCTTGGAGACGACGGAGAGATACGCTTTAAGGACCCGACCGCTCTCCTCTAAGTAATCCCCGTAGAAGCCGTGAACCAAGTTCGGTAAAGGTTGAGGACTAACGGCGCACACGAGCTCCTCCAACTTCATGATGGGGAGCGCCCTCGATGCAGCAGCCCCGAACCTGCCGCTAAAGACGTCTAACAGGGACAACACTGCAGCTTTAGCCCTAACCTTCCTCTCATCCAGTCCAAGAACCTTGCTCTGATTCTCTGGGTCTGCTAGAGACCTACCCACGTACTTAAGGTCCATGGAAGCCGCAAACCCGTAGAGGGCGCTCGCGTGCTCCCTCTTGAAAACCATCATAGCCTGCTCTCTAGCCGGGATTTTCCCCTCCTCCGTCAAAACAACCCTGTTGTGGGTGATCGCAGAGTACTCAGACCTCAACTCCTCCACGGGCAACAAGAACGAGAACTTGACGAGGCTCTCCCTCCTGATGCTGGCATCGGGGAACAGGAAACCGTGTAAATCCTCGATCGCGCAAGCCGTCACGTAATCGAACTCGCTGTCCCTTTCCACGCTCGTCCTGTACATTATGAAACGCTTGCACGAGTCGCAGAGGGGAACGTTCCCAAGCTCCTTAAGCAACTCGACCATCCGTACAGCGTGCCAGTGTTTAAGCATGTTCCCAGAGATAACCGCGTCCTCTGAAACCTCGTAACCGCCTTCAGTCCTCCTCACGATAAACATCTTAGAGAGGCTCGAGTAGTTCCCCACGGAACCTTCCGTGTTAGCGCTGTGCACGTTCACTATCGCCCTACCGGTGACGCGGACGAACACCATGCGTTCTCACCTCCTCTCGCTTATACCACCGTAAGCTAAAGCTAGAGCAGAGATGTAAGAGCCAACCAGCTTCGGATCCTCTCTAGCGAGCCCTATAATCAACTCGATATGCTCCTGCCCAACGTTAAAGATATTCCTCAAGTCGCTCACGTTCTTATACTCGAAAACTACCCTAAGCTCGTTCTTCTCGACGCCTTCAACCAGCTTATCTAAGACCCTGTCCTTCACCCTAACCCCCTCGTAGACAGCAGAAACGAAATCGTTAACGTCGCGACACCTAGCCATCTTATCAAAAAGAGAAAGGTTCTGTTCAACAACCTTGTAAGCCGCAAGGTAACGGACGAGAAACTCCTTAGCCCTCCTATACTCCTCCACATTCAACAACTTATCCAACACGTTAACCTTCTGACTCATGTCCCCACCGTATAATGGTATAAACTACCGCCTAATAAATGTTTCTATAAATTGAACGGCTGTTCAAAACCTCCAACGGCAGTGAAAAAATGCAACAACGCGACGATCGGTTGTACTAGAGGAGCAACTTACCCAGCTCAGAAAGCTTGTAGCCCTCCAACGTTTTCTCAACCAAACCCTTCTCAACCAAGACTTGAAGATGCCTAAAGATAGTGCTACGATCCCTCTTCAAGAGGCCAGCTAAGTCAGATGAAGAGTACACTTCACCAGCCTTCATAGACTTAACGATCTCCACTTGAACGTTGCTCAAACCCACAGACAACACCTTATGGAGACGAGGCAACTCCAACGCCGCCCCCCTACCCTCAAGGTAGACTTCCACCCTAGGCTCCTTCACCCAATCCACGAACAAGTACGCGATAAACAAAGCCAAACCTAGAGCCCTCATTCCCCCAGTAACCGAAACCTTTACGAAACCCTCCCTCAAGCCGTCCAAAACCCTCTTAACGAAGAGAACGGCTGAACCCATGTCGTCCAAAGGCACCTCATACTTCTCCAACCTCACACCCCACTTCCTCCCCAACTCCATCAAACCGACAACATGTTGAAGCTGAAGCCACGCCCGTTCACTACGCTCATCCTGAAAACCCGCTGCAAACACCACGATCCTAGCACCCTCCGAGAGGCCCTCAGCTACAGCTGAAGCAACCGCAGTAATCAAAGGCCCAGGCTCAAAACCCAACGTCAAGACCACTGCGTCAAACATCGAAACCTCAACCCAAACCTCACTTAAAAACCCTCCCGAAACAACTTCAACAAACTAAAGACAAGATAAAACAACAAGCAAAAAACACAAAACGAAACACTAAAACAGAAACAAGATAAAAATTAAAACTGAAAACAATTAACATCTTTAACTAAACTTTTCAACTCTTACCCATATGCTACAGCTGAATCCTAAAACACTCGCTTAGAAGACTCCTTCAACCCTCCCCAGACACTACACGGGAAGGCACGCCCGGCGACAGCTGCCCTAGAGGTTGAACCCTCTAGCACGCTCAACAGAGGAAAAGGAAGTTCCCGAACTCGAAAAGCATGGAGTAAGCCTCTGCAAACGACCAGTCTCCCGCCGACGGGAGGCGAGATAGAGTCAACCGACTGACACCAGCTAAAGTCTCGAGGACCTCAACCCTCAAGGGGTAATGGAAAGGGTAAACTTAAAGGAAAAATTTAAAAGAGGCTTGACGTTAGAGGACGCGACCGTCCTTCTAGGGCTGACCTTGAGGCAGCCATCTGCTTTCCTTTTTTCTGGGTGAGACCGTGAAGGCTAGGATTGAGAAAGTACGACGCGAGCTCAAGGAGTTGGGCGGCTTAAAGGTCGAAGGAGAAGGGGAAGACTACAACGCTGCACGCGACAAACTGTTTGCTGACTTGGACAAGCTTCTTCACACCGTCGCAGCAGCCCTAAGCAAGAGAGAACCCGTCTACGAGGAGTTTTTCGTCAGCGGAGACTTCAAGGTGACAGAGGATGAAGAAGAGGTTTTGGGAGAAACCCTAGACGGTTTCGCTCTAATAAAGTTTGGTAAACGTAGCGTCTCGAGAAGCCGTGTAACCTTCAACGGCGAAATCGTAAAAAAGAAGAACAGGTTCGTCTACCGCGTTATTGTAAACGACGTAGAGGCCGTCTAGCATCGCCGTCGCGAAACGCGTTTAACTATTTTTTTCTCGCGTGGACGAACATAAGTTGCTGGAAGGCTAGGTCTTCCCCGAGCGTACTGTAGGAGGTCGTTGTAGAATCTACCCAAGCCTACAGGCTTTTACGAGAGGAGAACCCACCACGTGTAAAGCATCCATTAGAGCGGGCGCCACAGACTTGTACCAATCCTCGACAAACACAGAGAACAAGGGCTTTACGCTTCCGCAACCGTCGCAAGTGCTTTAAACAGGGCCCCAGTCCACAAGACCGCCTCCGCATGAGAGTACACATCGTACACGATGTTCATGGCAAGGATGAAGATCAGCGGCAAAACGTGTGAGGAAACAGATGAAAACCTACGTTTCTAAGTATACACGCTCTAAAAGAAGGCTGGAAGCTACGTCTACCTCGCCGGAAACGAGACAGTGAGAGGATGAAAAAGGTGTGAGATGAGGTACGACGATACAATTATCGTAACCTAACCCTCCTTTCTTCCTCCGCGGGGTGTACAAACCGTAAGCTTACACTAACATTAAGCGCGACTTCTCTAAAGTTCGCGTACAGCGTCCTCTGCTCGTCGAGCTGAAGGAAGAGGAAACATCGAGCTACTTAAGCTACCGATAGACAAGTACGATGAAACTGGCCGTGAGGGAGGGGGGCTAGCGAAGGGGGACAGGCACTTCGTATTATTGATACAAGTTAGGTCGCTAGCACATGAGTCCACAGCCGCCAAACTGTTCAAACGCTGTCTACGAGCGAGCAAGCCGAACGTTCCAAGCACCCCGTCTAACCGTAGGAAAGCCCATCTGTGAACGAGGTAGATAAACGGAAAAACGATAGGGACACAGGCTACGCCGCATCCTGAATCCCATCGATGAGGCTAAATCTCCCTGAGGGTAGCGAAGACACCGTTATCGAAACGCTATTAACCCCCTCTCGGTGCCGCCCCGACAATCACGTACTCAAGTCGCGACTTTTTCGACGCTCTAGAGAATACGTCAAACTACTTTCCCCAGCTCTCAGTAATCGAAAGAGTTTCACCTATATATTCGCCTCCTGCTTTTCTACTCAATGCACTTTGAGGCTGGGGCGCCGTCTCCTTCACGCGAGCGTAATGAGCTGGGGAGCGAGATGGATAATTTGAGAAATTTAATAACGAGATATTAGGAAAAGCTCGCTGTACAGCGAAAGCTCGCGTAATCTCCATCGTTTTAGTATATCTGGTAGCATAAGGGTGGCCCCCTTCGCGGTACTAGCTAAAAGGAGAGGGGGTACGGTAGAGAAGCGCATCCTCATTGGAAATAAAGCTCATGTCCTAGTCTCCGAATGGCCAGACCCTGAAGACCCGTTAGATCGGCGTATCTCTTTCATACTCTACAAGGTGGCCTTTGACGAGAGGCACGGGAGGGAAGTTAAGCTTCAACTCACTGAGACTCGCTTCCACGTCGCTTACGAGGGTAAAACTCTCGAAGTGGTCGCCGACGCCCTCGACTTTCTTCTCCTCGCTCTACTCCTTAACAGTCGCGGGGGAGAAGAAGTTCTCGTGAAGGAAATCATGAACGTCACCTCTCCCTACGAAGAGATCGAAGACGCGATCTACTCGATAGCTGAGAGATCTCGAAAGCAGTTAGAGTCATTAAAACTTCCCGTCGACCCCTTCACAACCTTGTTTAACCTCCCTCTAGTTGAGCATATAGATACACCTAACGACTTATTGTTCTTTCCAAGGAGCCTCAAGTGTAGGATGTCGATCCTCGACACCGGAAATTTCGATGAAGAAGGGGTCGGGGACCTCCTTAAACGGAGACAGACGAAAGCGACCTTCGAGGAGCTTAATGTAAAAAGCTCCCCGCTCAAGGTGGATATCCATTTCCTCATAGAAGCCGCGAAACCTTTCAGGTACGGCATAAGGCTAGAGGAGCGAGGAATCGGGTTAGTCGCTAGCGAATTGTTTTCCTCCGCCTTCGACTTCAGTAGGTCTAAGACTGACGTCACACGGCGGAAGATGCCCGTTTTAAAAGCTGAAAGGATTTGTGCTTCCATCATCAAACGGTTGATAGACCTCTACTCCGTCATGACCGTCTACGAGAAGCATACGTTGGGAGAGGCAAAGACCCTGAAATCACGCGGTTACCGGCACCCCAGGCGATAAACGTCTCCCCGGGAAAACGGTTAACCCCTTCGACCGAGTCCTCCATACGACGTGTAGAAGCCTTCGATAAGATGAACCCCTAAGGGTACTAGAGTCACCCTCGATTCGCCATTGAGCGAGACTATTAATTTCTTTAACTCTTTCCTCAGCCACCAAAACTTTAATTAAACTAATTATAAAGGAAAGCCTTCAGCTAATATTTTCATTCAGATCGTTAGCTTGTCTAAGCCATATCGTTTATCCAAAGTAGGAAGAGCGAGCAAACGTTCCCTAAACCTGAGAGAAACGGCGTACAAGTTACCTCTCGAGGATACAGAGTCATCTTCACCAGCCTCCCTCAAACTCTCGAGATTCTTCAGAAAGCATGCGAGAAAGACAAGCAAGAAGGGTACAACACTAGGACAGAAACGCTACGAACTAAAGCGAGAGCCCAAAAAACGGTCGAATACACCTTCCACAAAACATCTTTCCAAGCTCGACATTCAACTCCCTCCCAGTTGCTGTAACTCCACTGGCACTTATGCAATAGTATTGTATAATATGTACTTTCAATTCTTTCCCAGTTGCTGTTGGAAGCGTTATCGCTTCGCCTTCTAACGCTTGTGTAATCTCCTTTCAATTCTTTCCCAGTTGCTGTGAACTCACACGAGTTAACAGAGCTTGAGAAATTTATACTCTTTCAATTCTTTCCCAGTTGCTGTTTAATTGTGACGCTCATGGCTTCTCGAATCGCCGGTAGAACTTTCAATTCTTTCCCAGTTGCTGTCACCATTGTCGTCAGCATATCCATCGCTATCGCTGTCCTTACTTTCAATTCTTTCCCAGTTGCTGTAAGACGTATATCGAACTCGACCGTAATAATATGCTGAGTGTCTACCTTTCAATTCTTTCCCAGTTGCTGTATAGAGAAACTTGGGGAAGTAGTGTCGAAAATCGTTAACCCGCCTTTCAATTCTTTCCCAGTTGCTGTAATGTACAAGATGGAGCGAGAGGACCTTCGCTCAATTGTCTTTCAATTCTTTCCCAGTTGCTGTCACGTAGTCGGGTAACACTGTGCCATTCCACCAGTTGTCGCTGGTCCTGACGTGTGCGTTGCTTAACGCTACGACTTGGGGCGCGTAGTCTTGGAAGCTGTCGAAGACGTATGTTCTAGAGGTTGCGTTGTAGAATATGAGCGGGTCTACTATGGTGCCCGCGGTCATCCGCAGGTTACACTTCCCTCTGTCACATGTTATATACTGCATTAAAGCGTCGAAGTCGTGGGTCCAGCGTCCACTCCTCTCAACCTTCTGCACGTTACCCTTCCTCAAGTCGATGTTGACGTCGCGCAACGCTATGACGTCGTACTTTACCGCAGGCATGTTCTCTCTAAACTTGAGGACCAGCCGCAGACCCTCCTGTGTGTCAACTATACGGTGAGCCTCTACATCGTTCACTTGCACGGTTGTCTCGTTAACGACTGTAAGCGGCAACGGTATAGTGTAAGTTTCACCCATGTACTCTACCTGCAAGCCCCGGCCACGCCACTTGCCACGCTGCTCCTGCAACTGTGGAGTCGCGTAGAGCAGGGGAGAGAAAACTTGTAACACTACTATAACAGCCAACGCAAGGTAGAAGAGTTTGACCTTCATGGCTCTACACCCTGTATTCTCTCCCTTCTACACTGTATCTGAACATTGTCATGAGGACCCAGATCGTGAGTATCGTGACGGTTATGTACGGGTACCACCAGATCGCTGCTTCTACGAGTGGCATCAGGTCCTTCAGGAAGGGTGGCATACTCGCCCCCGTCAAATCCAGCAGCGTAGGTATCATGATGTCTCTCGTTAACACGTAGAAGTAGACTATCAACGGGTACGTTAAAGCGACTGTAATCAACGCTAGCAGCCAGAGTATCAAGACTGCAATCAAGTCCACCACCCGCTTCCATTATCGTACTCACCAGATATAAAGGGTTTCAACATACAAAAAATCTTTCCGTGGACCCTCACTGGACTCCACCACGCCTCCACCACTCCTACCACCCTTCAAACAGAGCCTTCCACCAGTCTACAAGCCACCATTCTCCCACTCTCCCACGACGCGTCCTCTCCATTGCAACCCCTGGCAACTTGAAGTCCGGTAGCGGAAACTTGGGTAGCGTAGGCGGCGTAAGCGGCGAAACAGGCGTTGACGTAACCCTAGGAGTTGACAACTTCGGAAAGTCCGTTGACGTCACCTGTATCGTTGACAGCTTCGGGACCTGTAGAGACGTTTGGACCTGACGCGGCTCAAACAACTGTGGGACCGGGGGAACATAGAGGAGCGGTAGCCTGCTACCCCACTCCCTCGTACGCACCTCAGTTTTGAGGGATACAGCTGGCGGAGGCGGGAGCGGTTGTGTAAAAAGCCCCTGTATCTTTTCCTCTTTAACCAGGACCGTCTGGAGCACAGGCTTCGCCTCTTTCTCTTCAGTTTTGACAGGTACTGTAACGGCTTCAAGCGTCTTCGGCTGGGCTATAGAGATGGATGCTACTGCAGCTGCAGCCTTGGCGGCTTTCTCAACAGCCTCTGTAGCAGGTTTAACAGAAGTTGCAACCGGGACCGTAACCTTGTACCCCGTCACAGTCTTCAAACCCTGCTTCAACGCTCCCCCACCGCCTAAAGAAACGCCACCCGTGAACCCCCCAGTGCTGGGTGGCACACCACCCAACACGGTCCTAAGCACGTCATCAACATCTACGGTACCATGGACCTTTACAGCCTTGGCTGCAGCACTATACTCCTCACCAGCTCCAGCGAAAAACAATGAGCGTACACCCTCCTCCCCCGCTTCGCCCAACACGTACCCCGCTTTACTTTCCGCTAGTCCACGGGTCAACGGGATCTTCATCTTCGAGAGCATAAACTCCAACCCAGGCTCCCTTGAAACAGTCTGCGCAAGTCTCATTCCAGTTGCAGCCTCTTTCCCGCCTGCAACAAGGATTCTCTCGCTACCAGTGAAAGCGCCATGCAGCCCCTCGGAAGCCCATGGTACGTGTACGGTCCTACCTGACGCCGTCTTAACGGGTATAAAACCGACTTCAGTACTCTTTGCTTTCAATAGTTGAGCTACTTCCTCAGGGACCTCTTGCCAAGTAGAGACGCGTGTGTGAAAAACAGATGCAGCACGACCCCCTTCCTCAACCTGAGCGTAAGAAGAAACAACTTCCTCAGGGACCATGTGGACCGTCTTTTCAGTAGCCTTAGACAGGACCTTCCAAACTTTCTCCGGAGTATGAGTCCAAGCTTCCAGTTTCAACCTTTCAAGAGGCGAAAGTTTCTCGCCTGCAATGTATTTACGCGCAGCCTCCATCACGTCAACCCCCTTCCACTTCTGAAACGCGATACCAGCAGCCTTACCGATAACCGCTTTGAGAGTTGTGCTGCCAGCATAACCGCCTAGCATTTCAGCGCCAGTCCAAGCCGCAGCTGTAGTAACAGCCGGACCATACCGGCGCTTTTCCTCTTCAACCCACTTGAGCGGGACCTCGATTTTGGTCCCGTACTCTACAGGCGCTTTGAAAGGGTATTCAGGGGGCGTTGGGAGTGAGCCGAACGGCTTCAAAAGATCGAACGTAAGCCCGCCTACAAACCCTGAAACAAAACCTTTAGCAGCAGCCTCAAGCGGGGTAGCAGCCTTCTGTACAACGTTGCGAGCCCACTCTTCACGCGCTTGATGCCACCCGAAAAACTGCGCAGACAACGGGTCGCCGGGTAAGAGCTTCATCTTTTCAGCCGGGTCGGGGACTTCAACAAGCCCGCCCTCCTTCGTGTAAACGTGGGTGAAACCTTTCTCGCGAATTGTTTTAGCGAGGTACAACTGGTACTGCATCTCCTGGAACCCTTTAGGCTGTTTCTCGAGACCGTACTGTTTCACAAACTCTTCAAACGGTAGGACCTCGATATCTTGAGTCTCCCATGCACCGTCACTGAGGCGAGTGGCTTTCACATAGTGTTTCACAGTATACTCCGGCTTAGGCGGCGCCACAGGCTTATACTCTCCTAAGACGGTGCGGGCGCACTCGTCAAGCTGTAGGAAAATATCGTGACCCGGTGGCACTGGAAACTTTCCTTCGCCAACAACTTTAACATCGAGTATTGAGGATGTAGCACCCTCACGCAGGAAATCCATGACAAACCACTCCCCGGTTTTAGGTTCACTCACGAGAATGCGTTCGGTCCACAACCCTGAGTCATCCTCTGAGTATAGTGCGCGAGACTCTACGATATAGCCGCGCTGTCTGAGCATCTCTAGAATGTTCTCAACTTCATCCCGAGATGTTGCAGCCTCAAGCTGCTGCTTGTACGTTAACGTGGTGGACCAATCCCCCGGAGATGGAGTAGGTGATGGAGGGGGAGTATACTCGATATCCATGACTGGGAGAGATGTGTCAATAGGCAAAACTGTACTACCGTTCAAGGTGATTGTAGAAGGGGGTTGCACGGGTTGGGGCGGGGGTTGAGGCTGTGGAGCATACTCGGTAACCGTTGCGGGGGCTTGCACTCCCCTGTTCTCTTCCTCAGCCTCTATATCCATGACAGGTAGATTCCTCCTAACAGACATATACCCTCCCCTAGCCTAGAAACAGTAAAGAAAAAAAGAGAAATTATTTTTAACGTCTCTTCCTGAGTTTGTGTAACGTTATAGCTAGGTTTATCCTGCGCAGCGTGGTATCGGATAGTCTGACGCGCCCCGCTTTAGCGGCTTTACGCAGTTTTTTCAACGTGGCGACTTTGACTCTCCCACGCTTGTCGAACGGGTCCTCGCCGGTGACGCGGCGTATAGAGCGCCTGTTAGCCTTGAGCCACGCGCGGAGCGCGCCGGGCTTTTCAATAGCCTCCTGTATCCAGTAGCTCATGACTTGTTCCTCTCCTTGCGCGGTCTAGGCCAACGTCTAGTATGTGCTTTAACGTATACGCGCCTACCCGTCTCAGGTCCGTCGCTGCGGCGCGCCCGCTTAGCCGTGACTCACCACCTTTGCTAGCCGCCTACCCCGCCGAAAGCCCTGTAGAGGAAGGCTATAGCCATCGCGCCGAGCGCGGCTAGGAACACGACGCCGATGAGTGGAAGGCTCCTGCTAATGTTGTTCCAGATTCTCATCCAAGTATCGTTGAAAGCTCCAGTCAAAGATACTGCTTGAGCGGTAGCCTGTAGGACGGCGAAGCCTACAGCCAGGCTGATCAAGACTATGACTATGCCTACAACAACTGCGGCGATCTGATTGATAAATCCCTTCCTTCTAGCCATATGGTCTCACCATGTAGAATTGTGGAACACGCTCCCAAAAATCTTTGGGTGGATTTTAGTGGATGTCTGGTGGATACTCATAAATATACGTTAAGACTCCATTAACGTATGGGAAGGTTGAAACAGTTGACGAACGCGTTGAACCCGAGGGCGAGGCATGAGATACGCGTCGTAGTCACAACGCCGATGTACACGTACCTTCTCGAGAAGGCGGCATCCTTAGGCTTTAGCACTGTGAGCGAGTATGTGAGGCACCTTATAGCGTTGAACATGGAGCGTGAAACGGGAGAAAAAGAGGGTGAGAAAAAGTGATGGAGTTCTATTATGCGGGGCTAACGTACCTTATCCTAGCCGTTATACTCGATGTGTTCTCGCTTGTTATAAGGTCAAGGCTCACGCGTTTCATCCTACTCTTTTTCTCCGTGATACTGTTGTTCGCGAGCCTGCCACAGTTCGCTGCAGCAGCTGAGCGAGCCGCAGAGCTAGGGAAGGCAGAGTTCAACGCTGTAGTATTCGGCGGCGTCTACATAGCGTACGTGTTGATAGCCATAAACATAGTCTTCGCAATCTACCTCATATTCACGTTACCGTTCGAGTGACCGCTATGTTCAAGCGTAGAGACGCGGTCCAGCAACAGCAGCAACCGCAGCCGCAGCCCCAGCCGTACCCGCCGTCAACCTACTTCCTACTGCAGCCGCAGGTCGCACAACTGCTTCTAGAAGATGACAGGAGGATACGTGAGGAAGTCGTAGGAAGGCTACCGTACGTTGAAGCCTCAAGCGAAGTAAAGTTGGCTGTACTAGAGAACGATGCAATGCTGGAGGGTCAGATATTCTCCCACCTAGCCTCCCTCCTCGAGATCAAGGCGTTGGGGATGGAGAACGCGTTACGCGTGCCACCGTCGCTTGCGAACATGATATTCTACAGCGCGTTGTCACGCAGCATCAAAGGTTTAACGTTCTTCGCTATAGCTACAGGCTCGCAACGGAGGTGAGAGGATGCTGTTGAAAGCGTTAAAGTTCGCGCTAGCGGTGCAACAAGCGCGAAAGAAGGGGCTCCTGCTAGGCATAGTAGTGAAAAAGACTGGCGTGATAGACGTCGCCATACTGGATAGAGTCGGGGACCTTGTGATATACCGTGGGACCAAGGCTCCATGCGCGTGGAAGCTGGGGACGGTGTACAGTCTTGCAGGCGCACAGTGTGTAATAGCCCATGAGGCTGCAGCCGCTACGCTTGATGAAGACGCGTTCAAGGCTGCGGGCGGCTACGGGGACTTGATTGAAGCGGAAAAGAACGTGAACGAACACTTGAAACTGTACTGGCGTTTCAGACAGTGTCAACGCTGCGGCGCACTCGTAGAAGAGGTAATGCATTGTGGCGTTGAGACTGTGGAGACTTCGCCGCCAACGTTTACTATACGTACGCTTGATGACTTGGTGTCTGCTGCAACGTTTATAGAACAGGTTGGGCTGCCTCCAGTCACGTTAAGGACCCAGCCTGTAACGTTGAGGAGTGACGTCCTTTCACGCGTCTCACGTTTCACTAGCACGGAGCTGGCTGCACTGGCTGTAACGAGTTTCGCAGCGTTAAGCAAACACGTGGAAGGCGCTAGGAGGACCATGTTGATGGCGCGCATCAACTTCAAACTCATACTCTTACTGCTCCTTGTTGGAGCGGTAGCGTTAGGCTTGATGATGATACTCCCACAGGCGGCAAGGGTGATGGTCCCATGAAAAAACCAGGTCCCGTGAAAGTACCACAGCTCTACAAGAGACCGAGCTTCAAGGCTGTCACAGTACTGTTGATACACTTGGCGCAAGTGACTGTAGCGGCGCAGTTCTTGGATGGGGGCTTGTGGGGACTGTACTTCGCTTTCACAAGCTTGTTCGCGCTCCTGGCTGTTGTTGTGTTAGCGTTGAAGGCTGAAGAGGAATACTTCGGGGAGGAAGTAGAGCGGAGCCTGTTACAACAGGAGCAACGCGTTAAAACAGTATTAAAACAAGAGAATGAAAACATAGAATCTAACATCATCATAAAGTTGGACCCTGACAAAGTAATATTCTACAAGAACCCGTACGGCAACATCGTGTGGGTCGGCGTAACGCTTGAAACATTGAAACCCTACCTCACCTTATTCCAGGTAGAGAAGCCACAGCAGCAGCTGCAGCAGCCGCAACAACCGCAGATCCTTATAGTTGAAAGGAAAAGGAAAACGTTAAGTGACCTGTTATCACGATAGAATTATGAGTTATGAGCGAACGTACGTTACAAACCCTTACCTTGCGCACATTATATCGTCGTTAATGTATGCGCGGAGCCTCGCGGGCGCGCAAGGGGACCTTGACGGCGCGTTACGTGAACTTGAAAGCTTGACAGCGGTCCTACCCGAGCAAGTGAGGCGAGAGGTCCTCGCGGCTGTAGAGCCAACCCGTTTAGAGTTGGAGGATTTTCTAGCCAGTATACCGGGGAGGGTTTTGACTCGTGAGGAACAGGAGCAACTTGACGCGCTCCAACACCGTCTCGCGCTGACATGGCTTTCAGCTATAGTAGACTCGATGGCGCAGCATGGTATCGCGTTATGGACCAGGCATGTGCGAATCGGTGAAACAGAGGTAGAGGGGGAAGAGGGGGAGGAGGTATAATGCTCTGCCTGTCTAAAACGATATACGATACACACGTTAGCGCGAAGGGGACTGGGAGCCTACTTGTAGCGATTATAATCGGGGAGCCTGGCAGCGGTAAAACCAGCTATGCGTTAGCGGTCGCTAAAGAAGTGTACAAGGAGTTGGGTTACGTGGACCCCTGGCAACACGCTGTACGGCACACGTTTGTCACGTTCCAACAGTACGGGGAGTGGAGCAAGAGAATGTTGGATAGGTACAAGAGGTGGACCGAGGGAGGCTGCAAGGAAAAATACGAGAAAACGCCTGTGATCGTGATAGATGACTTGTTCGGTCAACAGTTGGATAGGTACGGTTGGAGGGAGAAACAGGTCCAATCGTTTTCAGCGATCTTCAACATGATTAGAAGCCTCACTTCAGCCGTACTGTTGACCACTCCTGTGAGAGAGGACGTCGTTAGAGCGTTGCGGAGCAAGGCTAACTATATTATAAGTTTAAAGTATATTGACGAGAACAAGAGAGAGGCTAGGGGATACCAGCGCCACGTCAACGTGCTCGGAGAGGAACGCTTCCTGTTAACCTTCATCGACTACTTCCGCGTAGACAATATACCGTTACACGTGCGCGCCGCCCTGGAGAGGGAGAGGGCTGCAGCCTTGGAGAAAGAACACCAGCAGTTAACACAGCTCTTCGATATGGTGGAAGAAAGGCAGGTGACGGGGGACGGCGTAGCAAGCTTCATTGAAAAAATGTGTGAAACAGGTCCCGGATGCAAGGAGCAGGGGTTGGACCTGTATGAAGCATACCTAGAGTACGCGAAGCTGAAAGGGTACCTAGAGCCGCTAGGGAGAAACAGGTTTTACGACGCGTTGAGAGAGGCTGGATACCCGAGTTACAGAGCCGCCGGTGCAATATGGTTTAGAGGCATACGACTACTAAAGCCGGGGAGAGCGTAACATTAAACTTATATACCGTTGAAATACAGTCAGCATATGCCACGTAAACTGGATGCAATAGGTAGATGTCCTCGCTGCAATACACCGTACCTTTCAACCCGTGTAAAGTCCATCAACGGTAGAGACTACCTCTACCTTTACCACGGTAAAGACATGGACGGGAAGCCGCAGTACTGTTACGTAGGTCCCGTCGACGCCTACGTTAACGTGGCAGCCATCAAGGGGGCGCAGTTTACAAACCTCGATACAGAGGATACGCTAGAGGTGGTACCGCTCCTGGAATCGATTGTTACACGAAAACGAAGGAGGATAGATTTGAGCGAACACAAGTCTATAGAGTACCGTAAGCTAGCCTCAGAGCTCAGGTATATAGCAGAGCAAGTTGAGAAACTCGCCCGCGAAGCCGAGACACAAGCTGAACTCTACGCGAAAATGGAGGAAGGGGGTGAGACAGGGTGGTAGCCAAAATTGGCTACGAAGACATGCCATACTTCGATAAAGAAATCCTCTACCTTAACGTACTGGCACAGCTTGGAGAGTATATACCCGTGGAGAAACTGAAGACGCTCTTCGAGAGCCTCAAGCTAAACGAGAATGAAGCGTTGCACGTTACAGCAACCCTCTCACAGAAACTCTACATAAAGCCGGTACAGAGGAATGGGGTCCTCATAGGCTTCAGGATAACGGAGAGGGGATACAGGGAGCTGAAACAGTTCAAGACGCTAGTCATGAGGTTAAGCGAGGAGGGTGAGGTGAGAGGGTTTACGCCTTTCTGCGGTTTCTGCGGTGGCACAGAGAAGCTTGTTACACGTTTAACAGTACCGTGTCCCTGGTGCGGGATAGATAACAGTGTAACAGTATGCGAGGAATGCCGGAGAAAGCTTCTCGAACAGCTGAGAGAGAAACACAGCTGACGCAATACTAAAGTATGCCTCCAATCCATTAAAGTCACCGATAACCTTATATACCATGATAGTACCGGTATCATATGGCAACAAAAGGTAACGACTGGACGGTCATAACGGTACGAGTCCCACGCGAGTTGAGAGACCAGCTAAGAGTCCACGTCGTTAAAATGGGTTACGCTAATATTAGTGAATGGTTACGTGACATGATGAGAGAGGCGTTACACGTGAGCCCCCTACAGTCCAGACAGGAAGAGGGCGAGCAAGCGTAGGAGAATCCAATTTAGCTAAAATTTTTTCTTTTTTTTCTTTTAAAAATATTTGTGTAAGCTAAAAGGAGCTTAGCTAGAAAAGTCTAAAACATAATTTTTTTAACATGTATAGTGAAAAAAGATATGACACTGTCATATAGGGGTATAAAAAATTATAAATTAATATATTTTTATCTAAACAATCGGTAGCTTTCCTCTACAACTAAGACAATCTTTACATTTTCACTCAACGAAGCAAGCGGGAAAATGACAAGCTTAGTAGTGACGTCAGGTTTCACAACGTATTTTTCTCCTTTAAACCAGTCGGAGAGATAGTCATCATTTCGATATTTGTTGATGTCACGCGCAAAAAACAAAGCGATAAACACATCTTTACCATAAAACTCGTAAAACTTTTCTAGATGCTCTTCGATTTCATCAGGTAGATTTTCGAACTTGAGCAAATAGATTTTATCATAGAAGTCTTTAATCTCCCACTTAGTTGTTACATTGAACTCACTCTCAATGAATTGCTTCAACCTCTCAAGCTCAGCACCCTTACTACGAGACCATACGTCTACTATCGTTTTCCCGATCTCCTGCCATATAACATCTTTTTTTAATTCCATTTCTGTTGTCATCACTATACCTGTAATACCCTGGTATTTAAATCTTACGTTGTGAGCACACGAGAGGTAGAGTGAAAGTATTCTTGCAAAAAACATGAACATTAATGAAAGTAGACAAAGATAGATTGTCTGAAAGTTAATTAGGCTTTATGAAAAAGATAGTGTATACAAGAAAGAAAAAAATAATA
>JANXEW010000016.1 GCA_025057995.1 Thermofilaceae archaeon
TTGGGCCGTCGTTCTCCTCTCATCTCCGAGAACTACACTCCTCGGGAACGAGTTTATAGGTTGTGGAATTTACTTGAGCGACTCTGAAGGCAACATAGTCGCCAACAACACGGTGAACGGTAAACCCCTGATCTACATGGAAAACTCAACTGATTTCACTGTAAAGGAGGCGGGGCAGATAGTTCTTCTACGCTGCAGGCGTGTCAACATGACGGGCTTAGAGATATCGAAAACTAGCGTTGGAATCATCCTATGGAAAACCAACGAGACGGTAGTAGACTCCTCTCGCATTACCGGTAACAACTGGGGTATCCTACTCTACAAGTCTAGCAATAATACGGTTACGAAAAGCATCGTGAAGGGTAACTCTGTTGGAGTCTACCTCTACGAGTCTACGGGCAACCGAATAAGTTGGAATATACACTACCGGAACGACCTCGGCCTTTGGCTAGCTTGCTCATCCTCCAACTTCGTGTACGGTAATTGTTTCGTGATGAATCGTCAACAGGCTAACGCCGGGTGCGGTGAGAACGAGTGGGAGTACGTTAAACAAGGGGGTAACTACTGGAGCGACTGGATCGACACTGACGCGGACGAGGACGGGTTTATCGACGAACCCTACAGGGTCGGATGGGGTAACATCGACGAAAAGCCTATAACAGTTTGCCCCCTCGCGCATCTACTAGATCTCCCTCCGGTTGCTTGCACCTTGAGGCCACTCTTAAACGGCACTAAAGCTACCGTAGGTGAGTACTTTCTAGTGAAAGTAGAGGTCGTAAGCCCTCAGCTGGTTAAGGCGGTTCGCTTCGCGACACCCGGCTTCTCGACCGGTTGGTTTAGATGGGTGAAGTCGGAGGATATTTGGAATGCTTCAGAGAAAACTGTGAAACTAATGCCTTTCTCCTTAGGCGAGTTCAAGATAGAAGCTGAAGTCAAGGACGTTGCAGGCCGTCTCACTCACTGTACAACTATCGTCGAAGTTGAGGGTCAAGCTCCTGAAACTGATAATAGGACGCATGTAACAGAAATTATTGTAATTGTGGCCGTTACAGGTCCCGCGGCAGCCTTACTGATTTTCAAGAAAAAGTTACAACGTTTTCGGAGACGCAAGATCCCTTAAGAGAAGTTAGAAGAAGTCTTTGATAAGCTAATTCATGCACCACTTTAAATAACATTAGTTCTATTCAACTAAATCACGGAGACTCTTCTATCGGCTTCACAAGTTGCATTTACACTAATATGAGCTAACGTTCTAAAAAGCCAAGAGAAGTGAGCACGAACTTAAACAATGAAACCTCCAGCTGCAACAACTGGCCCTTTGACGCTGAGACAGTGCTGTAAAGAGGGTAGAGTCACATAAGGTGTTATCTCCCTCGACAAACCCTGCGTCGACAAATCTAACCTGAACGTAGATCCCGGTTATTAAGGGTGGACCAACGATAATAGACACGGGCATCGACGCTATGCATCCAAACCTCAAGGGTAGTGTCGTGGACTATGTCAACATCGCTGGCTTACCTCTACTCGAGGAGGATCCAACCCATGACAACATAAATGCCCTATGGTGAGAGGAAAGTTTTACAGTTCTCTCGCCACGTCACTGGAATAAGAGCCTCGTAAGTCTGTGAACTTTAATACGGGCTCATAACTCGAGATATCTTGCCTCGCTAAAGTCCCTCTCTTCAGGGATAAATGACTTCACTCTGCTGTGGCGTCGTTTAATGTGTCGCACGCTAAAAGTGATAAAGGGTTGATAGTAGGGGGGGTGGTATGCGGGTTGAAGATGTCGGCAAAGTCTGCGGAGAGGTTCTTGAGGAGGTTGGGAAAGTTATTGTAGGGAAAAAAGATGTTATCGAAAAGCTTCTAGTTGCGCTCCTAGCGCGAGGTCATGTCTTGATAGAGGATTACCCGGGTTTAGCTAAGACGCTTATGGCTAAGACTCTTGCGCAAGCCCTAGGTTTAAGCTTTAAGAGGGTTCAATTTACGCCTGACTTGCTGCCAGCCGACATAACTGGTACGTACGTTTACAACCAGAAGACCGGTGAATTTGAGCTTCGGCGCGGGCCTGTTTTCACCCACATTCTTCTAGCTGACGAGATTAACAGGGCTCCTCCGAAGACTCAGAGCGCTCTGCTTGAAGCTATGCAGGAGAGGCAGGTGACCCTAGACGGTGTCACATACAGGCTTGAGGAACCTTTCCTCGTCATCGCTACTCAGAACCCTATAGAGTTTGAAGGCGTTTACCCGTTGCCTGAAGCGCAGCTTGACCGTTTTTCAATGAGGTTGAGGGTGGGCTACCCTAGCGAAAGGGAAGAGGTTGAAATACTGAAGAGGAGGTTGTCTAGGAGGAGCGACGAAGCCCGCGTCGAAGTCGTAGCTGGGCAAAGGGACGTACTTGAGATGCAGAAGGCTGTAGAAGACGTGCACGTTGATGAGAGCGTGCTAGAGTACATCGTTTCAGTCGCGAGAGTTACGAGGCAACATTCGAGAGTTGAAGTCGGTGTTAGCCCTCGCGGCGCTGAAACGTTGATGAAGTTGGCTAGAGCTAGGGCCGCGTTGTACGGGAGAGATTACGTAATCCCAGATGACGTCAAGGAGCTTGCCGTAGAGGCGTTGGCTCACAGGCTCGTCTTAAGGGCTGAGCAGTGGGTGAAGGGCGCCGACCCTGAAAGCGTGGTTAGGGATGTCATCGCTTCAGTACCTGTCCCAAAGACCGTTTAAGTTCACTTTAAAGGGTTTACTGTACTTCGCGTTGCTAGCAGTCTTGCTGATAACGTCAGTTTTGTTGAAAAGCTTTAGGCCTGTCGTACTTAGCGTCCCTATCGCTTTGACGCTTGGGTTCTCGAGCGTTTTCTTCCGCTCGACTAGAGTGAACGTGGTAAGAGCTGTCGAAAGGAGTAAGGTGATGCCGGGAGAAGTAGTGAGGGTTGAGTTGATTGTTTCAAGCTCTGAAAGCTGCCCGTTAGAGGTTAGAGACACCGCTGGAGGAGAGGTGGTGGAAGGAAGCAACATTATCCTCTTGAATTTAACTGGTGAGAGAAAGCTGGATTACAAGGTTCGCCTACCTAGAAGGGGACTTTACAACTTTGGACCCACCCTCGTAGTTTATAGCGACCCGATGAACCTCTGGGAGAACGTTGTTGAGCTGGGCGGGAGAAGCGAAGTTGTTGTTCTACCAGAACTGCTCAGCGCTAGGGGTTTAAAGCTTGGAGCAAGGTATACGGGCGTTTGGCCGGGCGAAGTGCCTTCGAGGAGGAGCGGTAAGGGGTACGAGTTCTACGGGGTGAGAGAGTACGTTCCAGGCGACGAGTTGAAGAGGATCAATTGGAGGGTTTCAGCAAGGCTTTCCAAGCTAATGTCGAACGAACAGGTTGAGGAGAAGGTTACAGATGTATTGATAGTCGTTGACGCGGGCGTCCTCGGCGTCCTAAACAGCTGGGAAGTTTGGGATCTAGTAGATGCTGAAGCTTCTCTCGCGGCTTCTCTAGCTTACAGCCTGTTGAGAACGGGGAACAGGGTCGGCTTAGTAGTTAGGGCTAGGGATAGCATGTGGCTTCGACCGGGTTTCGGTAAACGGCAGCTCGACCGTATCCTCTACCTTCTAGCTGGTTTAGAGCCTGGAGAGCCAGCCCCCCTCGATTACGCTTTAAGTATGTTAACGCCCTACTTGTTGAAACCAAACGCGGAGTTTATAGCCATAACTCCTCTCCTAGACTCTAACGTCGTCAACTCGATACTGGATCTCTCGCCACGCTACTCTATTCTGGTGATATCCCCCAACCCTTTACACGGGAAGACTGGAGCTGGTTACAGAGCTTTAGAAGTTGAGAGGAACAGCCTTATCGTAAAGCTTTCAAACATTTGCAGAGTCATAGACTGGGTGCCCGGTACACTTCTGTTGAGAGCTACTCGTCGAGGCGGGAGGGTCGGCGGGGCGTGGAGGTGAATTGACTGTGGACGCTATTAGATCGCTTGAAGAGAGCGTGTACGTTAGAAGGTTTGTGGAAACCGTCGCCCTAGTTCTCTGGCTTACAGTTTCACTATTGGTAAGCTTCGGGTTGCTACCGGTCTTCCAAGTTCTCTCAACGTTTTCAGTAATAGCGTTGGTATTGGCTTTGCGCCGGAAGCTCCGTAAACTCCTTGTTGCAGCAGTTGCATTACAACTCCCCACTCTTATTATGGAGTCCATTTCAGGGGACTTGCTTAAAGCATCTCTTTCAATGCTAATTCTAATCTACTTAACGGAGTTGATCGACCTTTGCTTAAAGGTGAAAGGTAGCCTCGACCTCGGCTACTTTACGGCGAAACTTCGGCAAGTCTCAGTTGTAGTCGCTCTCTCTTCCATCGTAACCGTAGCCGTCGTTCTAGCTGCGACTTCTTTTAGAGTCTCGCTGGATTTTGGGTCGGCTGTCCTTCTCCTAATCCTCCTAGCTTTACTAGCTGTACAATTGAGCCGTTAAACGATCTTGTTCGACGCCTTTAAAAAGAGCTGTTTCAGCTGGTTGCGATGTATAGGGGGAAGTATGTAACGTGGGTGCTGTTAGCTTTCGCAGTTGTCTCAACGGTGAGTGTACGAGCCCAACCCTACCTTTCTCTAGTCTCAGCCTCGTGGGTAAAGAAACCTTTTGAGCCCGGTACTCTAGGAGTTCTAAGGCTATCAGTAGCGGTGTACG
This sequence comes from Thermofilaceae archaeon, assembly GCA_025057995.1. GTDB lineage: Archaea > Thermoproteota > Thermoprotei > Thermofilales > Thermofilaceae > JANXEW01. The sequence continues at coordinate 4,674 of JANXEW010000016.1, forward strand.
GGAGTGAAACTCTGTTGAACGCAAAGGGGAGAGTAGACTGTTACGGTTGCTGCCAGTTGGTAGGGTCGAATGAAGTTCAACTTGGTTCCATGACGCCGGGTACTCCGAAGACTTTCGACATCTCCGTAAACTTTACGAACGATTGTCCCTGTACGCTATCCCTTTTAGTAAACTATGAGGCGTCAGCCCGTCAAACCGGGGTTGGATACACTGTAAGCGCTTACCCTGGTAGTGTCTCGATGACGACGAGGATCGAGCCGTTGTATGAGCCTAGGCTCGCTATCTCAGTCAGCCCATCAAGCTTGAGCGTGGGTGCTGTTAACAACTTGACGTTCTCAGTCGCGAACACGGGCTTTCTACTGTTAGAGGCTTTAAAGGTCTCTATATCAGCGTCGGGAGCCACGCTTATAGGTTCAACGAACCCGCTTGAAGTCGAACTAGGTAGCCTGTCGACAGGGGAAGCCAGGGTGATACAGTTTTCGCTGCTTCCTTTATCGAGCGCGGCGAACTTAATGGTAAAACTTAGCTTCATCGACTCCAAGGGCTCATATGGTGAGAACACGTTCTCCCTCGTCTTATCCACCGGTTCGGTAGCTATACTCGTCTCCCTAGACCCTCAAGTTATCTCAACTGCTTCATCTAGCTTAGCTTCAATCGTTATACGAAATTTGGGGGGAGAGACTGTTAGCGACGCTAAGCTCTACCTTGCAGCTCAAGCAGGATCCTCAGTCACTGTCGAACCCTCTGTACTCACCGTGGGTAACGTGAAGCCCGGCGAAGAGGTAAGAATCCCCGTGACAGTGAAAGTACCGTACGGCGAAAGGGGAGCTAGGGTTATACCTTTCACACTCGTCTACAGAGGGAGTGACGGCGGCCTCAAAGTCTACAAGGATTCACTCAACTTCGTTTCAGTCGAGCAGACTACAGTGGAGATCACTTCTATTGAGGTAGCCCCCTCGGAGCCCACTGTAGGTTCGCTTGTCACAATCTCTGCTACACTAATGAACTTGGGCTCCTCCCCAATCTACGGGGCGAACGTTTCCATCATGTTACCGCCCGGAATCACCCCGATACGCAGCTCCTACTATTTCATAGGTCAACTAAACCCGTATACTCCAACAGCCGTCCCCTTCTCTGCTCGCGTCGAGCAACCGGGCGAATATCAAGTGAAGGTAGCCGTTGACTTCAAAGGCTACTATGGGGAACGGTTGTCTACCTCACGGGTAATCAACTTCACTGTAAAAACTAAAGCAAACGAGGGGAACAACCAGACTAGGGCTTCGGGTAGCACTGTAAACCCTCTAGCTATCGTCTTCGCTACTATAGCAGTAGCCATCGGCTTCGCAGCTGGAAGGTTGAGCAAGCGGGGGAGCTCTAAGTGAGGATCTCAGACTACCTCCTCTACGCTTTCAGAGGTTTAAGCGAGAGGAAAGGTAGGTCTGCTGGAGCTGCTGTAGGCGTAGCTATAGCTGTAACCGCCCTCATCCTCGCGCTCGGTTTAGGCGAATCCTTTCAGCGCGCTTTTAGCGAGACTCTAGGTAGAACGCTCGCAGCCAACTCCATCATTGTAACCAACACGGCACCGGGTTTAACCGACGCAGACTTGCTGTTACTCGGTTCGCTTCCTAGAGTTGAAAACGTGTTCGGAGTAGCTACCGTCCAAGCTTTAGTTACGACGGCCAGCGGCTATAGGTCGATCACCATCCTGGCCGTCGACCCAGCCCACCTTCCAGACTTGCTCGGCTTAGGAAACGTGGGGGAGTTCGTCGAAGAAGGGACGTCGGAGCCGAAGGGTTTGGGGGTCGTGATAGGAGCCAACATCTGGATGGATCAGAGTACAGGCTCAAGGTTACATGATGTAGGCGAAGCGTTGACAGCGAGGGTTGGAGGCAAGGACGTGAAACTGGTTATCTCAGGTCTGGCTAAACCCTACGGTTTTAGGACTTGGATTTCGATAGACGATTCCGTGTTCATGGATCCAGAAGCGTTTTTCACGTACGTTAGCGGGCGTAGAGTATACCAGGCTGTAATCTTAACCCTCGACGACCCGTCAATGGTGCAAACGGTGGTGGACGAGGTCAGAGCTCTAGCTCCGCCGCGATCTAACGTCTTCAGCCCCGTGGCTATGGTAGCTCAACTGGGGATGTTCGTGAATTCCTTGGGAGCCTTCCTCGCGTTCATCTCGGTTTTAAGCGTCGGCATTACTGCTCTCTGGATTTTCGATAGCACAGCGATCAGCGTAGTCCAAAGGGTCAAGGAGATAGGTATCCTGAAGGCCGTGGGCTTTTCTTCAACCGACGTGCTCCTAATCTTCCTATCTGAAGCTGCTCTCGTCTCCCTCATAGGCGGAACCGCTGGCTTACTGTTGAGCGTTACTGCGTCAAGGTTCATCACAATACCCCTCTTCGTGATCAGGCTTACACCAAGCTTATCACCGCAGATCCTCACAGTAGCTATAGCGGCTCCGTTAGTCGCAAACTTAGCGGCAGCAGCGGTCCCAGCTAGAGCAGCCGCAAGGTTGGACCCGGTGAAAGCCTTACGTTACGAATAGAGTGGTGAAGGATGTCGATCGTCGAAGTCCGTGACCTTTGGAGGGAGTACACGATAGGGAGGGAGAAGGTTTACGCTTTAAGAGGAGTGACAGTGGAGATCGAGAAGGGTGAGTTCCTCGCAGTAGTCGGACCAAGCGGCTCAGGCAAGAGCACGCTTCTCCACCTTATAGGTGGTCTAGACCGCCCGACTCAAGGAGTGATAAAAGTTGGCAACGTTGAAGTCAACTCCCTGAAAAGTGACCGTGAACTCAGCAAGTTTAGGAACGAGTACGTAGGCTTCGTGTTCCAGATGTTCCACCTCGTCCCGAGGCTCACCGCCGTTGAGAACGTAGAGTTGCCGTTGATAGCTAGGGGAGTAGAAGCTGGGGAGAGGAGGAGAGCCGCCTTAGAGGCTTTAAAGCTCGTCGGATTACAGCATAGAGCCAGCCATAAGCCGACTGAGATGAGCGGCGGTGAACAACAGAGAGTAGCTATAGCTAGGGCTATTGTCACTCAACCCAAGTTGCTTCTAGCCGATGAACCAACGGGGAACCTCGACTCAGCTAACTCGAAACTAGTTATGGAGCTTTTCAAGAAGCTAATAGACGATATGGGGGTTACGATCGTTATGGCTACACACAACCTCGAGTTACTCGAGTACTGTGATAGAGCCGTAAGGTTGGTAGATGGCCGAGTCGCTGGAGTATACCAAAAGGGGGAATACGGTAAATTGTTTTCTAAGTAGTCAAGTTTCTACCGTTAAAGTTTCTCAAGTTTTGACCCGAGTTTAGAGAGATGTTTTTCTTTCAATGTTTCATCCATACTCCCGCTCCTGTAACCTTCCAAATCCAGCGTAACGTATCTCCAGCCTAGGAGCTTCAATTCGTTAACTAGAGAGTCCATCAACTCTAGGGAGAAGAAAAGCTTACGTTCATCTCTACCTACTTCAACTCTAGCTATGTCGCCGTGGTCCCTAACTCTCACGCTTCTAGCGCCAGTCAACTTCCTCACAATCTTTTCGGCTTTCTCTATCCTCTCCAACCTTTCAACAGTTATCTTCTGACCGTAAGGGATTCTCGACGCTAGACAAGCTGTTGAAGGCTTATCCCAGTTCGGTAGACCAAGCGTCTTCGCAAGCTCTCTAACGTCGTTTTTCGTAAACCCCAGCTCCGCTAGCGGGCTCAAGACCCCTTCCTCTTTGAAAGCTGCGTAGCCTGGTCTATAATCGTTGAGGTCCTCGAAGTTTGTCCCATCGATGATGTTCTTCGCCCCCACTTTAACGGCGACATCTTTCAATTTAGTAGCGATGCTTTTCTTACATATGTAACATCTATTGGGTGGATTGTTTGAGAAGTCCTCGACCCCCAACACGTCAACTGTTACGATGATGTGGTCAACCCCTAGGGCTGAAGCCACTCTCCTCGCGACTTCAAGCTCCTCTGAAGGATGTAAAGGGCTTTGAACAGTGACAGCGTACACGTTGTTTGAGCCTAACGCCTTAACGGCCGCTGCTAAAGTTAGGCTGCTGTCGACACCACCTGAGAAAGCTACGACGACGGGTCCTCCCCTAGACTTAAACCAATCGACCAGCTTCTCCAGCCTACCGTCGCTGCGACGTTCGAGATATGTCACAGGAATAATCGCCCTTTTCCTGGAGAATTAAAGCTTCCCCTTCCTAGCCCTAGCTATGGAGTTTGCGATAAGCGCTGCATAAACTCCAGCGGCTACGCCAGCGTCTATGTTGACGACGGCTAATCCCAAAGGGCAGGACTGCAGCATGGAAGCTAAAGCGCTTAAACCTTGGCCGGCGAAACCGTACCCCACGGAAACTGGTAAACCGACGACTGGCACGTCTACGAGGCTCGCCACGAGGGACGCTAAAGCTGCTTCCCTCCCCGCTGCTACTATGACTACGTCAGCCCCCCACTCTAGAAGCTCTTTCACGGACGAGAGAGCCCTGTGGAGGCCGGCTATACCTACGTCGTACCAGCTTCTCACTTCACACCCCATCTCCTCCGCTACTACGCGAGCTTCTTCGGCAACAGGTATATCGGCGGTGCCTCCGCTTACGATCGCCACTTTACCGCCTCTCCAAACTCTCCTGTAACCTTCACCGTAGAGGACGAGCAGACGAGCTTTCTCAACGTACCTTGAACTAGCCGGTTTAACTCGATCCATTATCGCGTCGGCTTTCTCTCTTGAAACACGGCTGATTAACACTCTTCCACTTGTCGAAATAACCCTCCCGGCTATTTCAGCTAGTTCTTCGACATCTTTAACATCACCCAGGATGATTTCCGGAACATCCCTCCTAAGCTCCCTTCCAGCGTCGAACCTCGCGAAATCCCCCACTACTTCGAGAGCGAGCAGACGCAACTTTTTCTCAGCTTCCTCTACGCTCAACTCGCCTCTTTTAACAGCTTCTAGAACGTCTCTCAACGTCATAGCGCAACCCTGGTGGAGCAAACAAAGAAAAAGCTTGGCATCACAGGTCTACACGTGCGCGCGCTCTTGATCGATGCTTCGGCTTCGGGGGTTTCGGGTGATATGTTGTCTGCAGCCCTCCTAGACTTGGGCGCTGAACTTGAAATGGTGCGTCGCTTAGCAGCTAGTCTACCCTCATGCCTCGAGGGCTTGACGAACGTAAACGTGAACCTCGAGAAGGTTGCTAGAGCTAGTATAGCTGCGACAACGTTAAAGCTTGAGATTGTAGAGAACAGGAAAGAGAGGAGCATAACCGACTTTTACGCGTCGCTTGACGAGCTCAGGCGCTCCCTAAACTTGTCCAGTTACGTTTACAGTAGAGCCAAGCTTTCGCTAGAGTACCTTGAGAGGGCTGAAAGGAGAATACACGGCGATTCGAAGAAGCACTTGCACGAGCTCGCCTCGGCCGACACGCTCTTCGACGTCGTGTTAGCTCCGCTCTTAGTTGAGAGCCTGGGACTTGGCGAAGGGAAGGTGTTTGCAACTCCGGTAGCCACCGGTAGAGGATCGGTTAAAATCGCTCACGGAGTCGTCTCGATCCCCGCTCCCGCAGTAAAGGAGATCCTAGTTGAACGTGGCATACCCTTCAAGCTAGGTCCCGTTGAAGGAGAGCTTTCGACGCCAACGGGGGTTGCCCTCCTAGCGGCTTTAGCTGACGAGTTCGTATCGGAGACGCCTCCACTCAAGGTTTTGAGGCTCGGGTACGGCGCAGGCTCAATGGACTACGGGACACAGCCGTTGTCAGTCGCTGAAGTTTACGTTGAAGAAGATTTGCAACGGGATAAGGTTGTAGTTCTAGAAACTAACGTCGATGACGTCGACGGTGAGCTTCTAGCTTACGCGAGAGACTTGCTGATTGAAAGAGGCGCTCTAGACGTTTTAACGATACCAGCTACAGGGAAGAGAGGTAGACCAGCTTTCCTAGTACAAGTTTTAACTGAACCTGGTAGAGCGGTTGAGTTAGCTAATCTCCTGATGGTTGAGCTTGGGACGTTAGGCGTACGTTTCAGTACTGTTGAACGAGTGAAGTTGAAGCGAGAGGTTCGCGAGATAGAGTATCAAGGTGAAAAGGTTAGAGTCAAGCTCGCCTACGGTGGAGAGGGGAAGCTAGTGAGAGCGAAACCTGAGTTCGTCGACCTTGAAAGGCTAGCTAAGCGGCTGGGCTTGAGCTTAAGAGAGCTGCGGGAAAAGGTGTTAAAAAAGCTCTACAGCTCCGGATAGTACCTTAAACCGGCGGGCCCCGTAACCTAGCTGGTAGATCCTCAAGCTTGAGCGGAGGTTTACCCTCGCCCCCCAACAACTTGAATACTTTGACGGAGCTTGGGGGTTCTACGTCAGCCGATTGAAGAAGTTCTACGTTCGTTAGAACAGTTTCAGGATCTCCCTCAGCTAGCGTTCGACCCTCCTTCATCAAGTACACTCTATCAGAAATTCTCGCTACAAAGTCTACATCATGTGTAGCTGTTACAATGCCCCTCCCCTCCCCTTTAAGCTTCTTCAAGAGGTTTTCAAGAGAAACTCTCCAACGAGGGTCAAGGTAAGCTGTAGGTTCATCTATAATAAGGATCTCAGGATGGTATACGAGCACTGACGCTAAAGCGACCCTCCTCTTCTCCCCGCCGCTGATGTAGAACGTGGACCTGTGCAAGAGGTGGTCTACGCCCACCTCGACAGCAACCTTCCTCACGTCCTCCTGAATTCGACTGTCGTTTAACCCCAGTTGACGTAACGCGTACGAGATCTCCTGGAACACCGTAGGGTTGAAGAGTTGATCGTCAGGCTCCTGGAAGACTACTCCAAGCTTCCTCCTTGCTGAGGGTAGTTGTTCATCCAAAGGTTTCCCGTCCAGTAAAACCTCTCCCTTGTAGGGTTTCAGAAGACCTGCGGCTACTAGAAGCAGGGTCGATTTGCCGGAGCCGCTCCCGCCGAGGACTGTAACGATTTCTCCACTACGAACCTTTAGCCTTGCTCCCTTCAAAGCTTCAACACCCCCCGGATACGTCAGCCAAACGTCTCTGACTTCTAGCTCTGACATTCTCCTACACCAGGAGGAAGGTTACTGCTACAGAGAGGGTGTAAGCTAGTGGAGCGAGGTCGCGGGAGGAGAAAGGCGGAAGCTGACCGGTTTTAACCGGGGGACTGAAACTTCGAGCTTCCAACGCTAGACTTAGAAGCCGTGCTCTCTGGAAACCTCTTAGCATAAGTTCACCTACGGCGCTCGCAGTTAGGGTCCAGGTACTGTAGCCTGGTTTCAACTGCCTAGCCTCTCTAGCGGCTATGAAGGTTGTAAAATTCCTTACGAAGATGGGGAGGTACTTCAAGAAAACTGTTATAGAATCGGTTATTTGTCGAGGAGCTCGCAACTGGTTAAGCCCAGATAGGAAGCCATTCAAACCGATGCACGATAGGATGCCAGCTAAAGCGGAGGCCGCGGAAGCCGCCCGTGCTACAGTTAGAGCAGACTGCTCCACCGTCGACTGAGAGAGGCTAGTTAAGGGGGTGAACGCGTAAGGCGAGAACGTTGCCAAACTGGAGAAAACGAATGTAGCGGCTACAATTCCAAACCACGCTTTGAAACCTTTCCCGATTTTCGAGAAGATAGCACCGCCAACAAGCGCCGCTGCGCAGCTGGCGAAGTTGTCTGAAAATGAGACTAGGAGGCTGACGGTAAATGCTGAAGCTAGAGCGATCCCGGGGGAGAAGAGAGATGCTTTCTCTTCAGCTAGTACGTTTAAAGCTTTGAAAGCTTCGTTGAGTAGAAAGTCCGTGGTACGTCTTCGCTTCAAGTTTATCGACCACGAACCTTCTCAACGAGTTTACACAACACCAGTATTGCAAGGATCCCGAGTGCCCCTGTCAAGATGTAGCCTAGAACGGGGGGCACCCCGGGTACTGTGTAATCCAGGAAAGGCGTCCAGTTGAACTCCTCTGTAGCCTCCTTGAGACCTAGAGCTTCAGCAACTAGGTCGAGGGGCTCATGGTAACCCGTAAGCTCTGAGGCAACGAGGAAAATGGGAGAAGCTAACAGAAGGGCTATCACGAGAAGATAGGGTTTCGTAAGCTTCACACAGCACCACCCGTCAAAAGTTCAGGCGACTTGCTCGAGATGTATGAAACTACAGCAGCTGTTATAACTCCTTCAGCCAAACCTAAAACCGCATGCCAACCAGCCATCACTGGTACAGCGAGCGTAACGTTGTGTGGAAACTGCGTTGAAACACCAAGCTGGAGTCCACACGCCAATCCGGCTACTACTAGCGAAAGCCAGCCGCCGAGGAAGGAGCCTATAACTTTTCCACGTCCGGGGAAGCGAGCGAAACTTTTGTAGAACACGTAACCAGTGTAGACGCTGAGGATGGCCATGTTCAACAAGTTTGCTCCAAAAGCGGTGATGCCTCCATCGTGGAAGATTAACGTCTGGACGAGGAGGACGAGGAACATAGCCATGTATCCATTCCATGGACCGAGCAGGATCCCCGCTAGAGCCCCACCGACGAAGTGTAGGCTCGTTCCACCCGGAAGGGGCCAGTTCAACATCTGTGCGACGAAGATGGAAGCTGAGACGGGCGCTAACAGCTCTACCCTGCTCGATCTCGCCTTCTTGAAGGCGTACACAGTGTAGCTTAAGGCGATCAAGTATGTCACTCCAGCTGTAACAGGGTCTAGGAAACCGTCTGGGATGTGCACAAGACCTCCCTGTAAGGTAAGCTATAAGTATTACCTTATAATTAAAAAATCATACGAATATTACGTTAGTCAATAAGAAGGTAGCTCAGTCTAAAAATTAGGAAAAATATTAAAGAAAACTAATTTCAGTTAGAATAAAATATTTTAGGTATTAATTTATTAAACTCATAGTTACAGAATATTCTTATAAGCTATTTATAGAGTTGATGTTTTATACGGAAAGATATTAGTAAACTTATTAAATATTTGCAGTTAAAATTTTTTAGATGATAAGAATTAAAGATAAGTTTAAATAATAGCAAATTTATATTAGATTGTGGAGATTTTTAGGAAGATTAGGAGAAAGCTTGCTTTACCAAATATTTTCATTAACATTTCGCTAAAAGAACCAGCTTTTTATGTTGGAGAATACATTGAAGGAACTGTACAAGTAACTGCACAAGAGAATGTCACTTGCAGTGGAGTGAGGTGTGAAATCAGTTGCGTTGAAAGCATCAGGAGTAAGAGGAAAGTGTATAATGAGTCGTTGAAGAGAGAAGAAGAACGGGAAGAGTGGGTGCCCACCTTGCTTTTCTCACACAAATCCCAGATATCCGGTCTCACTTACATGTTTCCTGGCTATGCGCACAACTTCCCATTCAAGGTCCACATACCTGAAAACTTACCACCTTCAACGAGAAGTTTAGATAAAAAAGTTGTATGGAGCGTTAAAGGAGTTGTTTCGGTGCTTGATCGCCCGAACGCTAACAGCAGAAGCTTCATAGTACAGGTTGCTGAAGAGAAGCCTAGCCAAGGGCAACAGATGGTTCTATGCAGCAACTGTAACGCAACGTATTCTAAAAGTCTACCAAAATGCCCTAACTGTGGATCTTCACAGACATAAAAATGAGTCCAGTATAGTAAGGCGAGCGAACATGTTTTCAAGAAGACAATGAGAACGTTAAGGGTATAGTGTTTCCCGAAGGCTAGTAATAGACACAACCTTAGATGAGACGGACACTATGAAACTCAAGGTTATGAGACGCTGGCTATGAAGGTGGTCTTTTCTAGCTTTACACCTTATGAGGAGGTGGCATTGCTTGCTGGAACTTAAGTTATGAGCGATGAGGTATGACTACAAATTTATAACTTAAAAGGAGGGTTTTAGAGTATATGGGTGTAAGAGTAATGTTGAAGAGTTCTGGAAAGTTCCCTGAAAATGTGGGGAAGGGCGTGGGGTTGAAGACTAGTATATGTAGTATCAACGCTATTTATCGTAGCTTAGTTTTTAGCTGACTTACCTTAAAAAACTAAGTTTTCTTCTAACTTTTAAGCGTAAACCTTAATACGTTATGAGCTTAGGTTACTTCCTGTGAGCTTCCTTAAGAAGCTCCAAGAGAAAGTTACTCCACCTAGGGTGGAAGTTAACTTAATGTTTAAAAAGACTGTCTTTCAACTTGGGGAGGAGCTCGAAGGTTTGCTACACGTCTTACCGCATGAAGAAGTTGACTGTAGCGAGATACGATGTGAGCTCACGTGTGTAGAAAGCGTACGGGTTAGGAAGAAGGTCTACGATTCAAGCCTTAAAAGAGAAGTTGAAAACGTCGTGTGGGAGTCATCAACGCTGTTATCTGATAGACCCCAGCTCTCGGGACCAACGCATTTAACGCCTGGAGTCTTGCAAAGTTTCCCGTTTAAGTTCCTTTTACCGCCTAGCTTACCTCCCTCTTTTAAGAGCTTCGACAGGAGAGTTGAGTGGAAGATTAAGGGTGTTGTCGCAGTACCTGGTCGTCCAGATGCGACGAGCAAAGTTGTTGAGCTCCAAGTTGTACAGCAGAAACCTGTCTTAGAGCAGAGGACGGTAACCTGCAGGTACTGTGGAGCAGTATACCCTGAAAGTCTCACAGCATGCCCAAACTGCGGTGCACCTCGTACCACGTGATCAACACAGTTTTCGGGAAGGTTAAAATACAAGGTTGAGTCAACCCTTTAGTGCAACTGGATATCCTTTACTTGAGTAGGGAGGAACTGATAGACCTTGGATTACTGGATTTTGACGCAGCTTTATCCGATGTTGAGAACGTGTTTAGGATGCTGGCTCGAGGAGAGGTTCTAATGCCGCCTAAGGTAGCATTGGAGTTTTTCAGCGAGCACGGAGTACAGAAGGGTCACTTGATTGCGATGCCCGCATATTTGAAGAGCCTTGGGGTTGCAGGGATCAAGTGGGCAGCTGGTTTCTACAGTAATCCTTCAATCGGTTTACCTCATGGCATGGACATAGTCATACTCAGCGACCCGGAGACTGGGCGACCTCTGACGGTCATGGAGGGGGCTCTAATCACGGCTGTAAGGACTGGAGCTGTAGCTGGCGTAGGAGCGAAGTATCTGGTTTCAAGCAATTCAAGTGAAGCCACCCTTGTAGGCGCCGGAGTAGTCGGCAGGGCTGCTGCCCACTCTCTCTCAAGAGCTTTGCCTAGAGTGAAGCTCCGTATATACGATGTGAAGGTTGAAAAGGCGAAGAACGTAGCTAGGGAAGTCGGTGCAGAGGTCGTCGATAACTTTGAAGAAGCTGTAAGAAGTAGCGACGTCATCGTAACTGCGACATCGTCTGCGTCTCCAGTGGTGAAGGACGAGTGGCTGAAGGAAGATGCTGTATGTATTGAGATAGGGAAGAACGAGTTTGAGGACTCTACGGTTTTGAGAGCGGATAGAATAATCGTCGACTACTGGGAACAGGTTAAAGCGAGAGAATGGACTTCGCTGTCAAGGCTCTCGAGGCAAGGTCTTCTAAGTGAAGAGAAGGTTGAAAACATAGCTTACATCGTAGCACAAGGCGGAGCGCGGGGTAGGGGGCTCAAGTTTTTCAGTCCAATCGGTATGGCTTGCGAAGACCTTATAGTAGCGTTCCGTCTCTATAGGAGAGCCTTAGAGAAGGGGGTTGGGGTTAAAATACCGTTATGGCGCTCCAGCGACTGGCTTTAAGGTTCACACATCATATGCTTGTAGGGTCGTTCTACCTTTAAGACTTTTGTTACAACAAGTATGCTGTAAAGTCACAGCCCTATATCGTAAACTTACGGAAGAAGTTTGTGTAGGATACTTTGTTTCGCTTAGCGTGTGTAAGCAGATGTGATCCTCGTTATACACCCTTAGGTGGGGAGTCTATCGTTCCCTTTTCTATGCTAAACCCTGATTGGCGAAAACATAAATCTAGTAGTTCGATAGGACTCGCGTGGACGTCTACGGGTTTGTATCTGAGCTTTTAGTAAATGTGCGAAGGGTACGAGAGACGCACCCTTTGTTCGGAAAGTTGTATCCTTTAGCAGTGCTTAGAAAACGTGAACTCTACCTTTTTGAGCCGCAAGGTCTAGAGTACAAGCTTGTTAAAGTAGTTCCAGCTCCCAGCTGGATGCCTGAAAATGTTTCCGCCGCCTTCCCGCTCCAACAGAACGATTGGAGGATGACGGCCGTAATCTCTCTACCTTCGGAAGCTAGTTTGGAGAAAGTTGTTCTAACTCTACACGAGTTTGTCCACTGCTACCAGTGGGAGTGTTGCGAGGAGAAGCTTAAGAACAGCCTTACGGTCGCGAGAGAAGAGGTGGAGAACGGGAACTACATGTGGGAGCTAAACTACTCTTTCCCGTACGGCGATCCCACGTTTACCGAGCTTTACTCAAGATTCCTTGACGCCAGTTACGTGGAAATCCAGTGCGTCAGGAGGGAGTTGAGAGAATACTTGAGCTTAAAGAATTACGAGTACATGGTCTGGCAAGAGTGGAAAGAAGGGTTCGCTAGATACGTTGAAAACTTAGTTAGAAGGAAGCTTCAGTTAGAGGAGAACCAGCTCGGTCGCGAGAAACCTTTCACCCGCTTAACCTTCTATACTGGTGGAGAGAAGCTTGTGAAATGGTTGCAGAGCTTCAATCCAGAAGCCACTAGCAACTTGGAGGAGCTTTTCTACCGGATGTACGCATGCAACTCAGAAACTTCCACTTTAACGCCAAGCCCAGAAGTTTTGATGAAGCTGAAAGGATCCTTAAGTTAGCCTTCAGCCTTCCGCCTATCCTAGGGTCGGGTCTACGGGGTGGAGGAGCGTAAGTGAGTTCTCGTATCCGGTAACCCATCGCCCACGCGTATAGTAGAAGCTCGCCCCCAAACGTTTCGCCGAGCGTCAACTCATGGCCTGTGAAGAGGCTCCGCCTATAGACACGATAGTTTGAGAAAACGTCTCTTACACCGAAAAGCTTCCCTAAGGTGGCCGAAGCAATGCGTTCAGAGACTCGAGGCAGTTCTACCCTAGAAGCTACGAGTAAATCGACCCCCTCGTTTAGAAAAGTTTTGAGCATTAACGGTAGTAGCTCGGGCGGGTTCTCAAGGTCAGCGTCGATGGTGGCGACTATCTCGTGGTTTGCAGCTCTAATCCCCTCGAGGAGGCTCCTCGTCTGCCCGAAACCCTCGACTTTTATCGCCTTATCCGCGTGCTCTAACGCTACCTCATAAGTCCCGTCAGGCGAAGAGTCGTCGACGACGATGATCTCGTGCTCGTAGCTTGCCAGAGCGCTCCTCAACCTCGCAACGAGCACGGGTAGGTTCTCTCTTTCACAATACGTCGCTGTAACCACAGATACTTTAACCACGCCAGGGTCGTACCATCACAACTTTTAACCCATCGCTCTAGAAATAGAAAAAGGGGGAAGGTTTACGAGAAGGAAACTTTGACTCTTCTCCCAGTTTTAGCTGACTCGAGGATGGCGTCCATGATTACGTTGCAACGGTAGCCGTCTTCAAAAGTTGCGCCTAGAGGCGCTACGTCTTCGTCGTCGACGATGCACTTGAGGAAATGGTACATCTCGTTGATGAACGTGTGTTCCCAGCCTATGATGTGACCGGATGGCCAATACCTGTCTATGTACGGGTGCCGCCTCTCTGTCACTAGGACGGTGTTCCAGCCTGTCAACCCATCGTCTTCCCACTCTCTAAGGTAGACGCGCAACTCGTTCAACCGTTCTAGATTAAACTCGATTGAACCTTTCTCGCCGTTTATCTCAAGGTTGTTGAAATTCTTCCTACCCGTGGCGAACCTAGAGGCTTCTAAAGTTCCAATAGCCCCATTATCGAATTCAACTGTGGCCGCGAAAGCGTCTTCAACCGTAACCCTACCCTTTCTAGAGGGGTCCTCGACGAGAGGTCGCTCGTCGATAAATGTCCTAACTACTCCTGTGACCGCTTCCACCTCCCCGACTAGGAACCGGGCTAAGTCGATTATGTGGCTGCCCAAGTCCCCGAGGGGACCGCTACCCGCTTCCTCAGCTTTCAGTCTCCAGGTTAGAGGGGCACTCGGGTTGACGAGCCAGTCTTGAAGGTACCTCGCTCTGAAGTGGTATACCCTGCCGATCGTCCCCTCTTTTACAAGCTGCCTGGCGAACTGGATGGATGGGACGAACCGGTAGTTGAAAGCCACCATGGTCTTAACCTTTGCTCTGCGAGCAGCGTCCCTAAGCTTCCTAGCTTCTTCGCTGTTTCTAGCTAACGGTTTTTCGCAGACGACGTGCCTTCCGCTCTCTATGGCCTCGAGCGTAGGCTCTAGATGCATGTTGTTGGGTAGTGAGTTGTCGACTAGCTCTACCTCGGGATCTCTAACAGCTGTACGCCAGTCAGTCGTATACTTCTTGAAACCGTAGTTTAAAGCAGCTTCTCTCAACCTTTCCTCGTGTCTACCGTAGATGACGACGAGTTCTGGAACTGCAGGCGGAGGGTGGAAGAAGTGGGGTATAGCCTTGAAAGCGTGCGAATGGGCTTTACCCATGAACGCATAACCTAGGAGCGCTACCCCGACCCTTCTCTGAGCTGTAATATTCACCACCACGGTTTAACCTCGGGAGGCTCAACTTTTAGGAGAGGCTTCAGAAACTGGATCGCTTGTTCAACGCCTGAGTCTCTGCTGAAACAAGGGTCCTCGTGTTCTACGCTGAGCACATAGTTGTAACCCACCTCAAGAAGAGCTGTTATCACTCTACGCCAAGGCACTTGACCCCAGCCGACGGTCCTAAACCTGACAGGCCTTGCGACGCGGTTCCATGGACCGTAAGCGAGGACGCCCGTACGCATCGCCTCATGCGGGACGACTTCAACATCTTTAGCGTGGACGTGGAAGATCCGGTCCCGAAGCTCGTAGATAAATAACGCGGGATCCATCCCTTGCCAGAGAAGGTGAGAAGGGTCGTAGTTGAAGCCTAGAGCCTTATGACAGTTGGCAGCTTCAAGCAACGCAATAGCGCTATCGAGGTTATAGTTCAGTTCCATCGGGTGTGTCTCGAAAGCTATCTTGACCCCGTGGTCTGCCGCATAGTCGAGAATAGGGAGCCAACGCTCCTTGAACAAGTCGAAATACGTACACCAGATCTCTTCGTTGGTAGGCGGGTAATTGTACCATTTACCCCAGTCCGGTACGCCTGTAAAGGAGCAGACTACGGGAACTTCAAGAGCTTGTGCAGCTTCGATAGCCTTCCTCATGCGCTCGGAACCGTACTTAGCCTTCTCCTCAGGCGATCCCTTGAACCAAACGTCAGTAGACTTATCGTGCGGTCCGAGAACCATTTGACCCTCAAGATGGCTGCTTAGAGCTGAAATCATCATGCCATACTTGTTTACGATGTTCCTCAACTCACTAGCGCCGCCGGAGACCACTTTGTCGACGTCGATGTGGTTTGAACCCTTCCACGTAGCTAGCTCAACAGCCTCGTAACCGACGCGAGAAACGTACTCGAGAACTTTCTCCAAAGGTCGTTCATTGTAGAGCACAGTGAAAATACCTACTTTCATCCACTCTCAAGTCTAGTACACATTCTTGATATAAAACAGTTACTCAAAACTAATAAGGCTACGTAAAAACTTGGAGAATCACAAAGGAAATAGCCTGAGCCAGAGAGATCCCGACTCTAGGATAAGGTCGTTCCTAGAAAAGCTAGGCTGAAATCTTGAAGGATGTTTTCGTAGTGGAATACTCTTAGACAATTCACCATCCCTAACGGCCGCCCCCACTGAAACGGATCTAATAACGTAATAAGGCTGTCCGTGGTTACCTGCGAAACCTCTCCCCGGTAGTCGGGGGCTGTGAATCTAAAGTTCTTAGACTGGAAGCCTGCAACAGCCCCTAGACGGAGTCGATGTGATACACCTTCTACTGCGGCTGGGTAAACGCTACACTCTTTACGGAGTGGTTTTACACTTAGCTGTGAACTGGGTTGAGCTAGCCTACCCGGATATAGCATCGATGGATAGAGAGAAGACGGTAGTTGTATTGCCTGTAGGCTCTATTGAAGTACACGGGCCTCATCTTCCTTTAGGTTTAGACACCCTAATGATCTACAACGTAGCCCTTGAAGCTAGCCGCCGTTCCCCTCCAGCCCTAGTACTCCCCCCGCTGTATTACGCTTACGTTCCAGAGAACCGCCACTTCCCGGGAGCAATATCGTTGAGCGGTTCCACCTTCCTCAAGCTACTTGAGGAGATCTGCGACGAAGTCTACAGGAACGGTTTCAAGAGAATCCTGATACTCAACGGACATGGAGGCAACAGGAGGCCTCTCTCGCTATTCGTCAGAGAGATGCAGGAGAAGGGGAAACGCTACCTTCTCTACGCTTGGGTAGAACCAATCGAGGGTCTAGAAGAGTTGTTGAACGAGATTCGGGAAACAGAGCCCGTAGGCCACGCTTGCGAGATCGAGACGAGCATAGCCCTACACCTCTTTCCACACCTCTGTAAGCTTGAGCGGGTGAAGGGGCCAGCTAAACTAGGTCCCGCAAGCGTAGTAGAAGGGGTGCGGACAATGGCTGACTGGGTCTGTTACGCCGTAGAAGGTTACGTCGGAGACCCTCGAGCTGCGACAGCTGAGAAAGGTAGAAGGTTCTTTGAAGGTTGGGTGTCGAGAGTTGCAAAAATACTGGAGGAAATTAGGAGGGACAGGCTATACGAGCAGGTCATGAGCGATTACTACGCAAGAGCTGGCAAGTAGACGCGACTGAGGAACACGTATAGTCTAATAAGCAACTGTTTACATCCTTTTGAAGAGTCTCAGGTATTTAAACTTGATAACTTTCTAGAAGCTGTTAGAAACTTTTTTTTTAAAAAAATTGGAATCCTTTCAATATTAAAGTAAAAACTCTACGTTTAATAGAAAGTTTTATGTTGACTAAAAATAGTACTGATCTGCTATTAATAACATATATATTAGAGTTATTTATA
>JANXEW010000017.1 GCA_025057995.1 Thermofilaceae archaeon
TCAAGCTCAGCACCCTTACTACGAGACCACACTTCCGCAAGCGTTTTCTTAACCTCTTGCCAAACATTCTCCTTCTTTAACTCTATAATTGTTGTCATCACTATACCTGTAATACAAGGGTATTTAAACCTTACGGAGCAATAACACGAGAGATACAGTGAAACTATTCTACACTAGCTAAAAGTACAATGAGCTCACAGTTAGTACATCAAACACTCGAAAGCATTCGAAAGAAAGCTAACTGAACAACAAGCTGAGTGGTGGAGTTTAGCTAGCAGCTCAGCTACATAACATTACAATATACTATTATAATATGTATTGTATTATATAAATGGAAAGATATGACAGTGTCATATAAGGGTGTAAAAAATTATGAGATTAAAAAATTAAAAAGAAAAGAAAAAAATAATTTAATTTAAGTTATTTTATTTTTATTCCTCTTCCACACCGAGGACCATGTTCATTAGTTTGTAGATTTTATCTTTTAATCTCTCAATTAACTCATCAAATCTCGTTACTTCGTCTTGTATTATTTTATCACACGTTTTCTCGAGTTCAGCGAAGTCATCTAAACTTTGAATACTCTTCATCTTTGTTCTTAACTCTTCAGCGTATTCGTTTTTTAACTCAACCTCGCCGTGGTCAAAATACCCAGTCCCGTTCCAACTGTCCCTAACTTCATAGACATGCAGCTTATTTTTGTCAATCGTTATATAAAGCTTCATGTAGTTGCCGAGCGGATACAACGGAAAGTAAGTACAGATTAATGCAGTGTAGTCATCTCTCTCTTCAAGCTCAAGCTTTCTGGGTCCGATATCGTAGATAACCTTTCTCTTTAACTCTGTTGCCATTTTTGCTCTCACCACTATACTGGTAATACCCTGGTATTTAAATCTTACTAAGAGGGGGGTGAAAATATTCTGTATATGAATGTGTAAACAACAGCAATGTGAAACTATTCTACGCACGTCAATGAATTAATATAATTGTAATATTGTGTAAGTGGAAAGATATGACACTGTCATATAAGGGTGTAAAAAATATATAAGATTAAAATTTAAAAGAAAAAGAAAGGAAAAAGAGAAAAAGTTAAATTATTTTTCTTAGTCTATTCGTTTGTTCTTTTCATAATGTTCTTTTTCATAATATCATAATACTCTTTCCATTCTCTGACCCGCTCTCTTTCGTTGATCAACCACTCTCTTTCCACCTCGATTATGTCATCAGCATGGTCTTGTAATAAATGATTAATATAATTCCACCAAAGATCTTGTACAAGAAATTCCTTAATCGTTTTGTCTGAACAAATGGTTATTAACCAACCATTTTGTTGCCAGCCTTTTGATCTGTCGATATAATAGCTGCCATCACTAAACCTGCAACCTTTGAAACTGCATGATTTTTTGTCTGTCATCACTATGGTAGTAATACATGTGTATTTAAATCTTGTGGTGAAAAGAGTGAAAGTATTCATTAAATGAATGTGTATACAACAGCGAAACGAAACTATTCTACAGTAGCTAAAAAAACAACAAGCTTAGCTGCAAGCTCAACAACACAATATTACAATGTATTATAACTATAATATTGTATAGTGCGAGTATGACAGTGTCATATAGGGGTATAAAAATATATAAGATTAAAAAATTAAAAAGAAAAAAATATTTAATTTAAATTTTTAAATTTTATTTATTATTCTTTCGAATCAGCGTTTTCTAACTCTTGCTTCAGGAAACGATAAACAATATCCGAATTCCCGCTCTTCAGTAGATACAATATAATTTGCATGAATGGATCAGACATTATTTCCTCGAACTCGTTCTCTTCTACGTCTCTTGTTTCTCTTTTCTCCTCTACCATTTTTGTTCTCACCATTATACTCGTAATACATGTGTATTTAAATCTTACTCAGAGGTGGGTGAAAGTATTCTGTATATGAATGTGTACACAACAGCAATGTGAAACTATTCTACAGTAGCTAAAAAAACAACAAGCTTAGCTGCAAGCTCAACAACACAATATTACAATATTATTATATTGTAATGTTGTGTAGTGCAAATATGACAGTGTCATATAAGAGTGTAAAAAAATAAATAATAAATTAAATTATATTTATATTATGGACAACAAGGTACGCTGATAACAAGTGCGATATAAACATCATTGTGCAATCTGAACAGTGGAATTATACTCACTCTACGACCAAGCCATTGTATGTTAAAGAACTGAGCTTCTTCAATGAGCGGTATCAGTTCAACAACTACGGCAATGTCTACATAGCACCGCGGCGTACGAAAGGAAAGCGCAGGTTTATCGTTTTCATCAAGATCCAGCTCAGCGTATCTCGAGCGAAGTTCAACAATTCCATGTAGCCGTCGACGATAAACCTCAAGTCGCAGCAGCTGTTCATTTTTCCGCCAAGCTATGTCCAGGTAATAGACGATTGCGATCTTGCCAATAAACCCGACCTGTATAGAACCAAACGTTTCTCTGAGAAAGCACTCAATACTGTCTAGATCTGTATCGAAATCATACTTGAAAAGTATGTCAAACTTTGATATCTCATCTTTTATTCGTCTAATCGTGTTATCAAAATCAAACACGTCATCGAACGTATCATCAGTGAATTGTAGTGTCAGATCAATTTCTTCTTCTTCCTTTTTTAATTCCATTTCCGCTGCCATCACTATACTTGTAATACAAGTGTATTTAAATCTTGTGGTGAAAAGAGTGAAAGTATTCTGTGCACAAACGTGTAAACAACATTGAAGCGAAAGTATTCTCACACGTCAATGAATTAATATAATTGTAATGTTTCACGTTCTTTACGTATTAAAGAATGTTATATATGCAATAATGTTAAACGTAACGAAATTATAGAGAAAATGCGTTGTGAATATAGTATATATTTTCGCTGAAGAAGATTATTATTCTATATAGAATTGTTGTCACATATATGTGAATAAAAAAGTAAATACGCGTATATAAAAAAATATATAAAATATAGAGAAAATGGGAAAAATTGCGAAAAATATAGAAAATTCGGGAAAAATACAAAAAATTATAAAAAATATAAAAAAATCGTGAAAAATATAGAGACAAAAGAAAGTTGCAGGGAAACGGGAAAATAGACGGGATACATTATTTAAAAACGTTTAGCTAATTTAAATAACGTTTAGCTCAACTTATACAATAACGTTATTGTATAATAGATGAGCTCACATGAGCTCACCCCTACAATATATATTTCCGCTGACACCATTTTCGTTTAGCTCAAGCCACGCGACAATAATAGACCATTACAGTCTACAATACATAGTCGTTATAGTTTAGCTAAACTATAACAACTTTAGTAGCCAAGCTTGGCTACGAAAACAACGCATCAACTTTGACAATACGCGAACGTTTTCTAGTAAGAAATAATACTAGTATGATGTTGGGTTTTAAAGAGATGTTGTCTCTTTCCCGGTAGCGTTACCCCCTTACACACTCGCTTTTCCTCTCTGCTTTACTTCCTTTAATAAGACTCCTGTCAGTATTAAACTTCCTTTAATGCTACACGTGATGATATTAAAACATGATTGTTGGACTTGTGGTGTTTTTATACAACGCCCTATTCTCTATAGTGTGGGGACCTTACAGGTCCCTGTAACACAGAGGTAAAAAAGATAGTAAGCAAGTAAGACGTACCCGGGGAGTTTTTCGGGGAGTTTTCGGGGAGTTTTGGGAGTTTTGACCCTGCGACCCTCCCTTTCCCTAAAAACGTTTACGCTATACGTGTATACGGTTAAACATTCAAGAATAAGCCACGAGTACGAGCTAAATATTTTTGGGGAGTTTTGGGAGTTTTTCCCCCCGAAATTTTCTCCTATACCTTACGTAGTATATAGATGCTATATTTTCTATTTACATGCCCCTTTTCTATTTACATGCCCCTTTGCCCCAATTTTTTTTCCCCTGAAAAACTCCCAAAACTCCCCAAAAATATTTAGTCTATACTCATGACCTATTGATGAATATTTAATGTTACACATGTGTCATCTAAATGTTTTTAGGAAAAGAGGACCCCGGGGAGTTTTTACTCCCAAAACTCCCCGAAAACTCCCCCAAAAACTCCCCCGAGTTACTCGAAAACCAGTTTTTAGAAAGAAACACTAGGTTAGTAGTCGGCTAGGTGTGAACGCGTGTCTTCTGTCTTTAGTAGTCTTAAGCCTTTAAACCATGTCTGGTGGTGGCGCTCGTAGGACTGGAACCCGTGTGCTCTTAACGCGTTGTAGAACGTGTTTCTCCCGAGCGGCTCTAGGTCCCCTCTTAGTTTAGCAAACTGTAGGTATGCTGTATATAGTTCCCCTCCAGCCTCGCTGTAGCTTGACCCTGTCTCACAGTACGTCTCTATGAACTCTGAGATGGGTGACGCTGCTTGTAGCACTAGTCGTTCCACGTCTTCCGTCGTAGGCTTGTGTTCGAACTTGCACCCTTTCTTCAAGAAGTAGTGTAAGTTGAGTAGAAGCCAGAAGAATATCCCTTTCTTTTCTTTAGCTAATTCCTTCCGTAGGTTCGGGTTCGGTTTTTCAGGTCTGGTCCCCGTGCACTCTATAATGTACATCCTCTCGAGCGTAGAAGGGTCTATCTTTTTGAATAAGGGGAGCTCGTTGCTGAAGACGTAGTGTTTACAATAGTTTCGGGTGCGGAACGGTCTCCTATACTTTACTTCCACGTCTATCTCCACGTCTCCAGTCAAACGTTTGAACAGTTCTCTGCGCGTCAACATGTTCCGCGCGGACTCTGACACTATGTTCGCGTACCTGCCTGCGAGCTCGCCCACGATCTTCTTTCCCTCGCTCGAGAATAGTGTTTCAAAGTCAAGCGCTGTAGCGTATTCGCCGAGCACGTCCTTCAACGCGTCAGCCATCACCGACTTCCCTATCCCCGGCTCGCCCACTATGATGAAAGCCGCTCTCACAGGCTCAGGCAGGAAAAGGGCGCCGAACGCCTCTCTAACCTGCGCCCTCTCCTTTTCTGTAGGGAACATGTTTGACAATAGTTGTAGGAACGTAGGCGCTTTCTCTCTCAACACGAGCTCTTCGCACTCCGCCCAGTCATAGCGTTCAAACAGGCTCTTCAGCCCATCTAAGTCTGCAGGCTTAAGCTCAACCCGTATAAAATGCGAGAAAACGTGGTAAGAGTTGGATACAGGCTGTTGCGTCAACAAGTCTATCTCCAACCCGTTCTCCGTCAGTATAAACCCCGGCGGGTTCAGTTGCGAAGGATCCAGCGTCACCCCGTTCTGAGCTATCGTTGCACGCGCTTTCTCTAGTGTGCCAGCGGGTTGCCCCAGGTCCAGAAGGAAAGTGCTAGCCTCAAGTAGTTTCTGTTCAGCGCAGTCTATCAGTTTATGGTCCTTAACGAAATAGTAGTCGTACCCGGTGTGCCTTTTCATCTTCACCGGTATCACCCCTCCTTCTTTTGCTACGAGCAACAAGGTCCTTAGAAACTCCGTATAGTTTTGTAGTATAAACTCTTTCAACGTAAGCGGGCTCTCTCCCTGTTTCAAAGCTTTCTCATGCATCTTGGTCCACTTCTTCGCTACCTCTTCAACTTTCAGCATCTTGATCAATATATAGTCTAACGCTGCACGCTTGTAAGCCGGGTTCAAACTGTTACAATTAGACGTTAACGCAGAGACAACGATATCTTGTACCTGCCACTGTTCAAGGACCTCAACAGAAACATTTTTATACCCTGTCTCATCCTCCGTACCGGGAGTCAGAGAGGGGGTAGGGCTACTGTCGTGGCGCGCCATGGTGCATCCCTCTACTCCCTATCTGTTAAGTTTTTTCCTCTTTTACAGGTATCAATACTATCGCAACTTCCCCATCTATAGCTTTTAACTGTATGTCAAACATTTTCACGTCGCCCAGCGCTCCAATGATTTTCCGTGGCAGAAAGACCGCGTACACAATGTATTCCTTCCCCTTCTTCTTTACCCTCCGTCTCAACAATTTTATCCTCTCCATCAACAATTATTTCAACCGCAGGTTTATAAGTATTTCTATCACGTATCCTATACAGAATGATGTAGGTATTTGTTCTAGCCAGTTGGTAGATAAAATTACCTACCAACTATTTTCAACGTTACCTTTAAAACGGTAGCCTCTAAAACTATATGAACCTGGAAGGAATTGAAAGAACATCGCCAACAACCCCATCCAACAAAAAGAAACATGAATTTGCAACTGGGAAAGAATTGTTATGTTTTGTTTTTAACGCGTATGTTTTCTCTATATCTCTTTTCTTCGTAGCCAATTTTGGCTACACCATCTTGGTCCTGCGGACCTCAGCCGGCTTCCTCGCTTTCCTCAAGTAGTATTGTTCTCTGTAGGTGGGGTCCTGTGTGATTGCTTTAGCGAGTGTAGTGTAGCCGATGTTGAGTAGTTTCGCAGCATCTTTCAGCGTGTAGCCGCGTTCAATGTACTTCAACGCTGCGCGAATCAACACTTCGCTAACCTTCCGTGGTCTACCGACTTTTTTACCCTGCATTTTCGCTCTCTTTAACGCTTCGCGCGTCCTCTCGCGGATGAATTCTCTCTCCATCTCTCCAGCCCAACCCAAAACAGCTACTATCAAGGACCGTATGCGGGGGTCTAACTCGTTGAGCCAGGATTCTCTGACGCTTACAATTACTTTCCCCATGCTCTCTATCTTCCTGACTATATTTACTAACTCTGTGAGGGATCTTGCGACTCTATCGAGAGCGTACACTACTATACCGTCACATTCCTTCAACGCGTTGAACGCTTCAGCGAAGCCGGGTCTCCCGAGAGGGGGTAAGGCTCCCGATACTCCCACGTCCTCAAAGAAGGCGGAGACCTGGTAGCCGTGTTTGGCGGCGAACTCCAGGATCGCGTACCTCTGGTTTTCAATGTTCTCGCTTATATCACTTACCCGCGTATAGGCGACTAGCCTCACACTTTTTGCGGATAAACGGCGTTTATAAAAGTTTCCTTTACCCTGTTCTCGATAACTTGTGTCTCAACCGCCCGGTTTCGAAAATTTGTAAGAGATGCATATATAAACTTGTGAAAACAAGTAGGGTGAAAAAGGTGAGAATACATGTATGCATTAAACATAAGATTATTAGGGAAAACGAATAGGGTAAAGGGAAAGGAGTACAGGTTATTCTATATTCACTTGCCTAGGAAGTTGATCAATGCTCTTGGTTTGAGGGAGGGTGACTTGCTTGAGTTGAGGGTGGTAATGCATGAGGGAAGACAGGCGCTCCTGCTCGCGAAAAAACCTGATACAATATTAAAGGATCAGCACCAAGGTGTGTAAGCCATGTTTGCAGATGAAACCTGGAGCGATGACTCGGATCTTCAGGAGGTGTTGAAAAAAGTGACGGGTAGGTCAGGGCTTCAAGAAGTGTTAGAGGAAAAACTTGGGGAGGGGAGGGCTCTAGCAATCATATATGAACTGTCTGAGATCCTACAGTCCCACTCGCCGTTTAGAGACTCGGTTATCGAGGTCCTTGACCCTGTGAAACAACTTTACGCTATAGCGAACTTGAGGAGGCTTATTCTCGCTAGAGCGAAACTAATCAGGAAGTCGTTCAAGTACAAGGAGATAGTTGCCACCGTTGCTCCTGTCAAAGTAATTGTCTACGAAAATTCACTGGGCGATGTAACAAAATACGAGATCGTGTTCGAGGGGGCTACGTTAAAAGAACCTCTAACGGTAGGACCAGCCTCACTAGAGGAGATCATAGAGAGGCTGAAGGCTGAAGGCGTGGTCCGTCACCCCAAGTTGATTAGAAGCGTTCTAAACGCGATCGTTCAAAGTTTCATTAGGAAGGGGAAGGCTGAAATCAGGATCGAGGAATAACACAAAACCCAGTATAGAACGATCTTGAAAAAATAGGTAATATAAAACATTTATAAACTCTTTTTTTTTCACACGGTCCTCGCCGTTACTGTTAAAAAAAGACATAGGATTTTTTCTCTCGTGAGCGGAGGTAGAGTCTTGCTGCCAACCCTGTTGTTAGCGGCTTTACTGTTGCTTGTGTTTATCAGTATACTATCAAGGTAGCTATATCACGGCTGTTTTTTCAGTCGTAGCGTGTAGTTGAGCGTGTAGCTCTCTCAAGTAGTTCAACCTGTTTTCGTTTAAGTTCAAGGTACTCTTCGTACATTTTCTCCATTCTTTGCAGTATTTCAGCTAGTATTATGCCGACGTTGCTCTCACTGATGAACGCTGCGGTGACTGGGCTCGCTGCGGCGGTAGCTTTCTCTGAAATGGCACGCGCCCACTGTAGCGCCATCTCCCGCGCCTCCCCCTCCGTAGTCGCTGCAACGGAGGGAGCCGCGGGGTGACCTATCACGTTCCTCGTAGGCCACAGCTCCCGGGCTACAGCGCCCGGGGTAACGAGGTGAGACATTTTCGCTGCGATGTCCCATCTTTGTATAGCTCTCACTATCCATTGATTATTGCGGGTCACAAACTCGTGACCCACCGCGTACCATGCTCCCTGCGCAAACGCTAGTCGCTCAAGTGCTTTTGGTCCCCACCCCTCGGGGAGAGCGTTGGCAACAGCTACAACCCCCACCTTGGCTGAGAGGGTTGCGGAGGGGATCGCGGCAACCCTCGCTCTGGCTTCGTTTATGACCGCGGTAGGCTCAGAAACTAAGCGTCTAAGAGTTGTAAGCGCACCGTCTTTCTCTCGTACCAAGACGTCCAGCCCGTCACTGAGTGCCTGGATGTCTTGAGAGAAAACCCCTCTCCTGATCACTTCGGGGTCACGGTCTGCTACAGCGCCAACGACGGATAGAAGCTTGTCATTTTCCGTCGCGTTTGATATTTGAGATAATAGGAAGTTGTTTAGCGTAAGTGCGCTTGGACCAAGGATAATGGTACGCACGTTCTTGAACTGTGGCAAGTATGGTATCGAGGACTCGTGGTGGTCCATGAAAAGAATCTCGTGGCGCGCAGCAAGGTTTTCGAGACCCTGTACGAAAGCAGTTGGGTTTTTCAGATCAACTGGTACGTCAACGATGATGAGGCGGAGTTTGGCAGGAGCGGCAGCGTACAAGTTCTGTAGTGTTGAAACAAGATTTTCAGGGCTGGTTTGAGGATAATTCGCGAAAACTTCTGTAGCGTTGAAGGCTTTTGCAGCTAGATAAGCTGCTGTGATACCGTGTACGTCAAAGTGACCTACGATGACTGTCCTCTCGCTTACACCCATACTCATTTTCTCCACCGTCTCCAGTTTTCCCCCGCCGACCCGGGGGATGTTTCCAGGCTTCACGGACTTGGGAGTTGAGCCTCTGCCAGTCGCAATCCCCCGGACCTACTAAGAAGGTAGTGAAGTATACGTATTTATGTTTTACGCTGATTATACGCTTGTATAATCGCGCGTTTCGTTGCAGATGGTCTTATCATATCCTTATCCGTTAACATTATATACTGTCATATTATATAGTCACGGTATGTCAACCAATAAGCCTGTGAAAAAGAGAGTCCCCAAAGCCAACGCAGGTCCCATCGTGGTCCGTCTGCCATACGGCGTCTTAGAACGGATCGATAGGCTTATTGAAGCAAACCTTTTCTCTAACAGGAGCGAATTTGTACGTTTCGCCGTCCTGCGTTTACTCACAGCTATTGAAGAGTCTTCACGCAACCCTGTTGTAGCGTTACGGTGATTTCTCTTCTTTCGTAGCTTCGTAGCCAAAATTGGCTACGTTCTTCGGTCTAGCCTCCAACTCTAGAACGTCAAAGTTTTTACCGTGGTAGTTGCATCTCGGGCACACGTATGTTATCCTCTGCCTGAACGTGTACCACGCGTACCCGCACCTTGTGCACTTTACCCTCCATAATGTTACTACTTGTTTCATAGGCTATCTTTCTTGTGCGTACGTTTATGTGTAACGTGTACGGTTGCGAAAGTAGCCAATTTTGGCTACCAAGTGGCTGACAGAGGACCTTTTCAAACGCTGTTTCCCCATTTCCTTTCACCTCGGTTTATGGTCCTCGGATTCCGGGAAAGGAATGGGGTCCATGCCACAACGCTTTTATACCACCCGTGTTACTTATAGTAACATGCCTTCCCGTAGGGATCGGCGCGAGGTCCCCGAGTCATCGTATAGGACTTGTCCTGTGTGCGGTAAACGTTTGCACCGTAAAAACGTATACGATCACGCGTTTAAACACTTGTTAACTGTCAACATCTTCTACCCTGACGTATCTGTCTCCCTTTCCTCACCTTTCTCAATCTCTTTCAACGGTCGCACATATGTTTCAACGAACGTTTTAGAGTGCCCCCTCGTGTCTGAGGCTTGGGTCACGTTCAAGCGTCGCGTCCGCGCAGTGATCGCTGTAATGTTGATACATGCTACGTGCGGTTCGGTCCGTATACTTGTCACCGAGGTTGCGAAAGCTATCGGCGACGTCAACCTCTCAAACCTCGTTCGCGTCGCCAAGCCTAAGACTGTCACCGTTGGCGGTGCGCGTTATGTTCTCTACAAGGAGAATAGTGACAGCCTTTACTATCGTAGGGTCTCAGCGTAAAGTTTTTATCGGAGATGTGTTACTACTAGTAACATGCAGATCCATGATGAGTTATCGATAAACTATATCCGCTCCCTAGCCTACAACCTCCTTCTATACTACCTTTCTCGCGCGCGGGGGAGCGTTGTGTCTATTTACGTTGGCCGCTACTGTTTCAAACACAAAATCCGAAACCCCGCTCTAGTATGCACTTTACACCACATCATAGAAACAGAATACCCGGTCGTACAATACAACGGCTCCTTCTTCGTGTTGGACGGTATTGAGAAAAAACGAGGCCGTGCTCGTATACTCCGCTACCGCCGCATTAACACTAATGAATCCCTTATATTATGTAATAAGGAGAAAACTGCTAACACCGCGACCCCGTAAATCTACATTATATATTATATAAGGAAGATTTTACGTAGGACCATAATCAGCCCAGTTGATTTGCTGCTGGCGAATGCGTTTTCTATTGTTCATCTTGGTAGCCAATTTTGGCTACTTTCGCAACCGTACACGTTACACTGAAATACACACGTGCACCTTCAAGAACGTGGACCCGGACTCCATCATCTATATCTTTATAGCGGCGTTACTCTTCCTCTTCATGTTTCTCCTATTTCCACACTCGCTTTTCCTCTTCCTCGGGGTTGCGCTCGTGGTAGGGCTTCTCGCGTCTCTCTTGGAGGGGGATACAGCATTAAAGCTTGCTCCAGTCGGTGTTTTAGCGTTGATTCTGTTGTTTTTCAATGCTAGGCTGGCTCCTGTAGTAGCTGTTTTCCCTCTCGCTCTCCTGTTGCGTTGGGCGTTAGATAGGGGCGAGTAGGTTGTTCCAGTAGTTTCTCTCTTCCTCAGCCGCCATCCTTGCAAGCGTCTCAGACTTGCGTGGTCTACCTCTCCTTCTGCGTCTGACGCCTAGGATGTCTACCTCCCTGTGAGCGATTGGGATTAGGGGTGCGAGCGCCGCGGCTCTTGCTCTAGCCTGCTCCCTCTTCAAGGCTAGCTCCATCCTCGCCGCCCTGTGTGCAGCCATCCTCGTAGCCATCTCCTGCCTCTTTAACGCGTAGTAGCGTCTACGGAGTGCTTCAGCGGGTATGTCGGTCCGTTGTTCGCCGAGGTACATTCTCATCCTTTTCACCTCCCTCTCCAACGCTTTTCTCTCAGCTTCCTCGCGTCTAGCCTCTAGCTTCGCTCTGACCGCTTCAACTTTCTCTCTCGCGCCCCTGACTTTTTCCGCGATCTTTCTCAGCATGTGTTTATTCCGTTTCCCAGTCTTAAATTTGTTACTTTCCGAGGAATATCCAGAGTAGGAGGGAGACTATCCCGAGGGCTAGGCAGGCAGCGCCCCAGAGCCTCAAGGGCTCGAACGCTATCAGGGGCGAGTATAGTAGGAGGATTATCCCGCCGCCTAACGCGCTCTTAGACTTCATGTATCCTCCTGCTGCTGATAAGAGTATTAGAGCGAAGAGTACTGTCTGTGCTCCGACTCTCGAGTCAAGCCACGCTGTAGCGAAGTCTATAGGGTTTCCTCGGATGCTTGTGTTTAGGAGGCGTTCAAGGTCTTCTCTAGTCCTGTTGTCTAACGGCGTGTCCCACGGGACTGCTGCAGCTATAGCTGCGTACAATATTATTGCTGTCAACAACTTGTAGACTCTCATAACGTTATCCTCGCCACCACGTATACTACGAATGCGAAAGCTGACACAAGCATGAAGGAGTATAGTACAGTGGTCCAAGGCTCGCCAATCCCTAGTGCGGCTAGCGTTGCTCTGAACACCGTCGGGTAGCTTCCAAGCCACTGTGTCACGCGTCCTACGACCCAGAGCCAGTCGCCCACCAGCTGGAGGTTTTGTAGAAGCGGGTTACCCTCGTACTGGAACGGGTTTTCAGGCGGCGCCGGCGCAGAAGGTAGTTGGGGAGCGTTCTGTGCGCCCATGAGGGAGGCTGTAATCGGTAGGATGAGGCTTACGCCTAAGCACGCTACAGCTAGGACCCAGAACCTTTCTGCAGCCGCCATTATCTCAACCTCTTGCTTACAGCGTATAGGACTCCTATAAGCGTTACCGTTCCCGTGACCATCGCAGTGTACACGTTCACGCCGTAACGCCACTGCAGCAAGAGTGACACGGCTACAGCGGCTATACAAGCTATATCCATGTAGCCTGCCACACAGAGTGAGAGGAACACCGCTGTACTCGCGAACACTACTAGCAGCGTCCTAACGTCTACGCCCCAGCTTCGAGCCAATGGTCCCAGCGTAGCGTTCAACGCGTACAACTCCCAGCTTGTAGCAGGCTTAACCAACTCCACCGGGGTCCCCGTAAAGGTCCTGTAGGATGTACGCCCCGCCTCATCTACTACTTCAACTTCGAAGACTGGGTCCCCTGTATACCACGTGAAACGGCACCTGTTGCTTGAACACGTGTACGTTACCGTAGCGTTTACGCCCGTCAACACGTGCTTCCTCAACGTCACGGTACAGCGGCTTCTACACGATACGTCTACAACTAACGCTTTCAGCGTAGAGTTGTACACGGCTGTTGCGTACGGCGGCGGTGGCAGCTGTTCTACAATCGGTGGGACCACAAGCGTGAACATGGACCTGTCAACTACGAATGCGCCAAACGCGCGCTCCAGCGTTGGCTTCGATACGGATAAAACGTACGTGTCATACTGTTTCAGTAGCGCAGTTGCAGTCCTAGTCGCGGGGCTCAGCCTCTCACGCCACGCAAGTTTCCCGTCTAAAGTATAGAGTCTAACTTCGGTAAAGTTTTGACCAAAGTCTTCTACTATAAAGGAAACCCATGAGACGCTGCTTCGAGGCGGCGGTACTATGACATTGAGTGTCTCGAAGGGTTGGACCGGGTTGATTTTTATCCAACCGTCTCTGTTTGACACGTTAAACCACGTGAACCTGTCAACGTCTACAATGTAATGGTTTGTGACCTGTACCGTGCTGCCCCCTCCGTCAACGTAGTGTACAGTCACGTTCACCGGCTGACCCACCCGTAGGAGTACATAGTCTCCCAACGTCACGGTTACAGTCTTCTGACCGGGGGCTGGTATCAAGTTTACAGTGTCAAACCAGTACTGTAGGAGCCCGTCGAGAGGCGTCACGGTTACGCTGTAGACTGGTCCACAGTTAGCCATCATTCTCACAGCGTTTACCGTGAAACTGTAACTCTTCCTTGGGGGTATCAGGGTTTCAACCGCTGGACAATAGATTGTCGCAGTCCCTCCAGCAGGTAGCGATGTAGGATACACTCCCGGTAGCGTATATGTTGTTCCGTTGAACATCGCTGTACAAGGCGGGGGTGACGGGACTAGTGTCAAAGCCACGCCCTGGTTATTCGTTACAGTGTATTCAGCGTGCGTAGTGTTAACATAGTTTAAAATCGGCGTACAGGTCCATAAGGGGTTGAGCGTGATATCATCTATGAAGAGGGTGGCGTTTGCAGTGTACGCGGTACTGTAGGACCACACGTATACCCAGACGGTTACGTTGAATGATTGTGGTAGAGTGAACGTCACTTGAGTCCAAGAGCTTGGTGGACCGTTCCAATCGCGCACCATCTGACCGTTCACGAATACTCTAACCTTTGCACTCATGTAGTTGACGTTACTGAAACTGAGCGTACCATAAACGTAGACGCTTCCTGTACCGCCCACGCTTGTACCCGTGAACGTTGCGCGAGCCCAACTGTACCCTCCGTTACTGTACACGGATAAACGGTAGCTGTAGCTGCCACTTCTTTTTGCAGCTGTTGAGAAACCGTAGGATTGCGTCCTCGTTCCAGTATTATACCCGGTCTCGCCGAACAAGCCGTTTGGTCCACCGATACCGGTGCCAGCCGTTAAACTTGCCAAGATTACGTTGTTCTCAAGCGGGTCTACGCCAGCGTAATAATAGATTTGGGCTGGTGACGGTGGACTCGTGTAAACTCTAGCTTTCCCTTTCTCCGGTGCTAGACTGTACCAGGGCGGCGGCGTCTCGTTGTATACTGTGGGCGGTTTACCTGCGGCTAAGAGGGTTAAAGCTAGGAAGGCTAAAAACGTATACGATACTTTAGCCTGCATATGTATAAGGTAAAAAAAAGAGTGTTTAAAACTTTCTAGATGCTGTATAGAACTTCTTTCAACAGCGTTAACCCTAGCAGCAGCCCTACGAGCGTGACTACGATACCTACAGCTACCTTTATCACAGTCTCCATGTCTACGCTGCCCCCCGTCAACGCTTGTATAACCATCGCGGCGAACGCTACTATGATGCAACTGGGAA
>JANXEW010000018.1 GCA_025057995.1 Thermofilaceae archaeon
CGGGCAGCTGGGTTTCTTCCGCTAGCTCTACGACTTCTTCGGCGTTGAAGTGTCGTTCGTCGTTTTCTACCGCTAGCCTCTTCCTCAACCACTTGTTCTCCTCTACTGTGTCCGCGAACTTTTCCATCGCCCTCTTTTTGTCTCCGTAGGTTCCGCCTACGTGTACTACTACGACGCTCTCGCTGTCTAACTCTAACGTGTCTAGGATCCAGAAGTGGTACTTTAGTTCCGCTAGGGATCTTTCTACGACTTCTCTCTTCGGGCTGTTGAGGACTACGTACTGGCCTGGGTGCATGGTGATCCTTACGCCGTATGCTTTAAGCGTGGGCGCGTGCCTCTTGAGCTGCTGTTCTATCGGTTTAAGCCATTCCTCTTGGAATCGAGGGTGGGAGGCGAAGGGTATGAAGCTTGAGCCGAGCCTGAAGATGGTGAAGCCCATGTCGACGGACAGTTTTAGGAGCTTGTGAAGGTCGGCTAGGTTCCTTTCGAACGACTTTAAGACGGTCTCGACACTTAGATTGTTGAGCTTTACGGTGTGGTTTGTAGAGAGCTTGTTATCGCTCGTGGAGCAGAAGATGCCTAACCCTACCGACACTTTGCAGCCTTTGAGTTTGAGGGTTGATAAGTTTGTTGACGGGGTTAACCTCTCGAGGTTTGGACGCACAGTATCGTGTTGGAGCCAGGGGGTGACTGGCGCCTACCGCGTTTTTCGTTGGAGGCTTTCGTGCCCCACGATGGATAGTGTAGCGTGAGTTTCCACGCGCGTTGACTCAGGTCTACGGCTCGGGAGCAACTCTCCTTCGGCTAGTCTACCTCGGCGCTCCGTCTAACTCTACCCGGCTTGCGCTTGAAGGCGGCGGTGTCCCCTCTTGCCAGAGTCGCCTCCGTCCTCATGTGCCCTGGTGAAGTGTCCGAGTGTCGCCTTTACGTTCTCGGATGAGGGTTGAGAAAAATGTTTTAAGTTTTTATCTTATCCTCTTAAAAGTTTAGTAAAGTTCTCGAGATCTAAAGGTGGGGTTTTTAGCGGGTTGCCTAGCCCGATCCCTCCCTTGTCTTCCTTTAACTTTACGGTGTGGAATTCTGCGTGTTCAAGTTGTAGGAGGCCTAAGCCTGCGCTCTTTCTGCCGCCCACGTTGAGGCCTACTTCTTTCACGAACTCGAGGGTCGAGGCTAGGAGCTTGTAGGGCGTGGAGCCTGGTTCGTCGACTTCTCCTAAAATCAGGAGCGTCACTGGGACGCCGGCTTCGCTCGTTTCGATTTGGAAGAGGGCCTTCTCTTTTACCGTGAGCGTCTTCCTGTCGATGCCGACTCCGGGTCTATACTGTCCTGAAGAGTAGAAGATTGTGTCGGTGAAACGTACGTTGCCTGCTCTCACTTGGTTTCCGAATAGTCTTCCGATTGGACAGTGGTAGGCTAGGAACTCCGTGAGCGCTAGGGTTGGGTCTTCGAGCTTGGACAGTTCTTCTTCGCTGTATCCGACGCTCGCGAGCACTCGCTTGACTTCCTCCGGTTTAAAGAACTGACT
Organism: Thermofilaceae archaeon; assembly: GCA_025057995.1. GTDB lineage: Archaea > Thermoproteota > Thermoprotei > Thermofilales > Thermofilaceae > JANXEW01. The sequence continues at coordinate 1,526 of JANXEW010000018.1, forward strand.
GTCTCCGCCTTTTACAGAGTTTAAGAAGTCTTGTAGTAGATCCCTTACGCTCGACCTTGGGTTTTCGGAGAGAGTTACCTTATCGACCGCCAACTTTTCGAGCGCGTTCATCTGCATGGTTGGAGCAAGTCTCTCGGCGATGTTCCTGAACGCTCCTTTCCAAGTTGTCGCGGGTATGAGGAAGCGGTTGGGCCCTAGTTTCAACGCGTATAAGGTGGCCGCTTCCCCGGCTCCGCCGATGTGGACGGGAGTCTTAGCCGTAAACCGGAGTTTGCCTACGAACTTGACTTGGTACGCCATCAGCCGGTCACCTCCATCAGCCTGTAATACTCGTCTACTGTGAGGAGAGAGTTTAAGCCGACCACCCAGGATTCGTTTACTTGAACGGGTAAGCCAGCTATAAAAGCCGGAGGTTCACCGTGTAGCAGCTCTGCGACGACCATGCTTCCAGGCTTGGAGAGCTTAACTGAGGGGCGTAACCCTTTCTTCACCATGTCCCAACCTAACTGTACCTTGGACTTCCTCCCCAGTATCTTCGACACCTTTAGGTTGTTCGACTCCCAAGCGATCTCTTTCCAGGGGGTGAACGGGGATAAGGCTACGAAGACTTTCTTCTGTAGGTTGGGCATCTGGCTTACGGGTCTCAAGTTCAGTTCCCCCCAGCCGAAGCCTCTCGACTGCCCTCTCCCTACCGCTACCTCGAGCCTACTCGGCATCTGCATGTCGTTCGGCGAAACAATCCAAGCCCAGAACTCGGCTCCATCTGTGATTGCCTCATAGTCGAAGAGGAGCCCTTTCACAGCCGACCCCCGCTCCTTGCTGATGCCCACTGAAGTCGCTCTGAATGTCTTCAACCTGAAGGGCCTAAGTCTACCATCTCTCGCGTAGACGGGTCGAGAGTAGAGGGACTCTAAAGGTCCGCCGTCCTTGGGGCAGAGCAACGGGAACTCGGGGTCTCTCCCAGCTTGTAGAGCTTCGACAGCATTTCTAGTGAGGTCCAGGGTGGCGCCGCAAAGTTTACAGGAGGCTATGAAGGGCGTCGCGGGTAGCGTCCGTCTACCTTCAGCGACCGGGAAAGCGGCTGACGTGAGCAACTTCGGGCTCCGAGCTTCAGCTTCTAGATCCTGTTCTTTCATCGAACCAGCCCGGTATAAGGCGGTGAGTATAGCTCCTCTCAACGTGGAACCTGGTATGAAGCTTGAAGGCTTAACGTATCCTCTCTCTGTCTTTCTCACGGTGACTATAGCGGGGCTCTTCAACAGTAGCCGAGCCTCGTAGAGCGTCACGGCCGAACCACCCCCTCCCAGAGCCATTCCCTCAACTCTTCAAGCAGTTCTTTCCACTCTCCAGCGACGAATTTGTCGAAAACTCCTTCGTCCTCGAGCTTGACGTCGACTAGGGACCTTCTGCCGAACCTCCCAGTCCTAAGTTCCGCTAACGCGAGGAGGAGTAAGGGTAGGAGGTTGGCCCTCGACTCCAGGAACCTTATCTCCCCCTCAAACACTGTGCCGGGAGGCAGGTGTTCCGTCGAGTAGAGCGCTTCTCGCGCAGCTGTTTGAGTTCTGTCGTCTAGGGAGACTCTCGTCAAGACTAGGCTCTTCGTACTACCCGTCAACTTGAAGTTCCCGACGGATAGCGCGGCTTCACCGTTGGGCCAACCGAATACCTTACAGACGTCGCATGGACCATTCATGCTTTCGTGGGCCTTCGAGATCCTAGAGGGCTCCACTTCTCCGCAGCTGGTGAAACCGTACCCTTCTGCCACCCTACTGGCTGCGCTTCTGAGCGACCCTTTTACGCTGCTGCCCGGCAAGTAGGGCTCAAGCCGGTCGCCGACCAACTTTTTGACTTGCACTACGTCCGCCCCTAAGACTTCAGGTACGCCCCAACCTACGGTCAGAAGCGTCACAGCCTTAAGCTTCAGCTTGGACTTGATCACCACGCACCACCTTTCGTGAACTTGATTAAAGTTATAACGTCTGCCAATGGAACGACTCCCTGTGAACCTTTCTGGATTAATGTAGCCTCAATTAGTTTGGCGAGTTCACTGTAAGCCTCGGCTTCTTCCATCCGCGAGATCTGCCTTAACGCGTAGATGTACAGTTTCTCCCTCCAGTAGGGAGAGTCGATGACTTCAGACATAGCGCGCAGGAGCGCGTTCCTCAAGTTTTTCAAACGTTTCTTCTCCTCCTCGCCCTCGGGTCTAGAGATGAGGTAGGCTTTGCCTAGGGCATGCATGTGGAGTTCAAAGCTCTTCTCGTTGCTCCAGCTTCCGAGCTCGAAAAGCGTCTTGAATACGGTCTCCCAAGCTTCGGGAGTACGTCCTTCGCGTAAATCTATGAAATAAGGTTGAGCACTATCCGCTCTCCTTTCAAACCTTCTCGTCTTTACGGCTTCTTCGCTAAGGCTTAACGCGGATTTAGCTAAGCGATCTGAAAGGTAGCCTAGACGCTCTACGGCGCTACTACCCGAGGGTGAACCCGATTCGAAGAAGTCGAATATCAGCGCACCCACTTGGGCTCCGCCGCCTTCAAGCTTCCTCACGGAGTTCTTCGCTGCTTTAAGCAGCTCGCTTGCACAATCGTTGAGCGCCCAAACGCTCATTCTAGCTGGTCCAGCCGCCACGGCTGCTGATAGACCTCGCGCGAGCCCCAACTGCCTGGAAAACTCTTCGGCGATAAAGTGGGCTAACAGGGGGGCTGACCATGAGGGGGCTAGGATGAGGCCATCGTCGCCGCCCATGTACACGGTGCCGAGGTATACTTGGGAGACAGCTTTTCTAGCTTCTTCGACGCCTGCGAACTCCCTTACGCCCTCGTATAGTGCTTCTAGCGCCTTGACGTAACCTTGCTTGAGGGCCATGTCTATGCGGAAACTCCTCTCAACTGCGTCGGCGAAGGAGACGGCTTCCAACATGAAAGCTCCCATCATGTTCCCGTCAAACTTTATGACTGCGTAATCTCTCATCCGAGTTTTTTTCCGAATCTCCTCCAGATCGTGTCCAGCGATGATCTCAATTACGCACCTCCTAGCCTCCTCCCACGGTTCGTCGAAAGCATCCCTTGGGCTGAACGTCTCGCCGGCGACTTCTATCGTTGATTCCCATTTAGCTCTAAAATGGAACTCGGAGCCTAACCTGTAGAGTTTTGCGCATATTTTACACGCTTCGACGACTCCTTCAGGTGTGTTTACAACGTCGTCCCCTCGTGCGGAAAAGCAGAGCCTGCAGACCTTGTCCATGGGTTCGACTTCAAGGTTTTCAGGCATTAGAGAGTACTTGTTTAAAGCCATCCTGCGGGCGAGTTGTTGACTGGCGAAGGCGTAGTTGCTCGAGAAAGGCTCCATGGCGCAAAAGATGTCGAGGTCAACTTCCTTCTCGTACTCTTTAGCGAGGTCGCAGACACTTTCTGCTATTTCATCCGGTAAAAGTAAGAGGATTACGCCTCCTCCCGAGTATACGACAGCCTCCGGTGGGATACGGACCCCCTTAGCCCTTAGGAAGGCTAGTAAGTGGGCGTGAACCACCAGGTCTACAAGGTGGCTTCCAGCCGAGACCACCCTTATCTCTTGGCTCCTGTAGATGAAATCTTGGACCGACCCTACGTCGATCAACACGAGAGAGATACCCTGTAAGGTTTCTCCAGGTTTAAACAACTCCTCCCGTCTCAACCTTGTAAGCCCTTCGAGGAATTCTCTAGTCAACTCCTTGAACGGATCTTCGCGTACGAGACCCGCTCTCTTCAGCTCCTCAACCCTCTCGTAAGCTTTTACCCAAAACTCCCAAGTGTCTCTCGAACCTCCCAAGACATTTTCCAACTGACTAATCTTTTCTCCCAGCAACTTTTCCACAAGCTCTGTTAACCGGTCGGCCGCCGAAGACAACCTGTCGGCTCTGCTTAAACTGCTTCCGACGAGGTGGTGTTCGTAGACCACTTTGGCTAATGCCTCCAACGCCCCTTCACCGATTAAGCCCTCGAGGAGTTGTCTCACCAGCCCCTTGGAAGCTTCGTAGTGTCTTTCGGGGTCTATGACTTTACCCAAGTCGTGGAGCATCGCTGCAAGCCGCACGAAGGCTAACCTAGCTTTTGGCGCACGGTCTCGGCTCTCGATCGCCCAGGCTAGCGCAGAAGTAAGAAGCAAGTGGGCTACTAGGCTCGAGGTGTTGAAGCCTGGTCTCGTGTCAGCAGGGAACTTTGTCCACAAGTCGAACAATAGCTTAGAGGTCTTGCGGTCGAAGAGGATACTTACGAGTTTAAAGGTGTCGGGTGAAGTGTTTGCGATAGCTTCAGCGAATTTAAAGGGGTCTTGTAGGACTTCTCCAGAAATCCTTTCGGGCAGAAGGAGAGTGTAAGCGTGGGCTTTTAGAGGCGTCGGCGCTACCGGGGAAGCCTCCATGATGAGGGGCGACTTGAAAAACAGGGCTATAGCGTCGGCGACCTTCTCGAGCAACTCATCCTCTTTGATTCCGATATCTTGCCAGGCTTTGACTAGGTCTTCGAGGAGGCTTCTAAGCAACTTGAGGGCTTCGATGAATTCTTCCCTATCCTCGTCCGTTAAACGTCTCACGTAGACGGCCTGTCCGCCCTCCCACAATGGTACTCGCAACCCCCTGTAGACGGGGTGGAGCTCCCTAAACTTGAGCTGTAAGCTGTTCAACTGCACCCACCTCATCGACATCGATGAGTTCCCCCGAGAAAGAGCCGATGACGAGGTCTACGAGCTGGGTGACCGCTTCGTCGAGTTTTTCGCCTTCGAGGGAGGTTGAGGGAGGTAGCCTAACGTTACCAATTTGGAGAGTTTGAGAGAAGGGGGCGAGCTCGACGTTCTCCAGTTCGTACCTTACGACTCCGAATATGTAGGGCAAATCCCGTCTGTACTTCAGTTTTCCGAAGAGAACGGGTCTACCTACTCTCGAGTTTCTTATCCCCATGCCGTAAAGCAGGAGGCCTAGTTCAACGGGCTCCAAGTTCTTAAAGGTGACAGCGCCCTTAAAATGGCTGCCCGGGGCAACTGCCTCTAGTTTCTCTCCGGTGGGTAAGTCCAACGGTACCGGGGATGTATTCACGCCGACTAGGTCTTCAAAACTGATGAGACCTTGTAAGCCAGCTGACCCGAAAAGGTCGCAGGTTAGACAAACTTCGCAATCCTCCCAGTCGACTTCGCAGCTACAAGCCTCCTCCCTGTCTACGCTTAAGGCCTGTTGCCAGATTAAGCGATGCCTCCAGCCTTGCGTTCCTCTCGCTGACGAATCAATAGGGTTTTTGGCCGTGATAAAGCAGGATCTCACTTCGTCGTTTTTAGGTATGAAACTGAGCTCTAGCCTAGATCTTATGTTCCCTTTCACGCTGCCACCCGGGATGACTAGGCCGACCCGGGTGGCGGAAAACTGCTTGTGCTCGAGGGATATCGTTTTGCTTATTTTGTTCACCAGTTCTTCAAGTTCACGCCTGCCTTTAGCTCCTGTAGTGTATTGAAGTAGACTTTTGTCGAACGAAATTCTCAAGGTCTCAGTGCCGACGTGCAGGTAACTATCGCATGGATCGCCTAGTTTTAGTGAACAAGATCTTAGCTTGATATTTAAGCGTCCGGCGAGGCCTTCAGGCCTGCTCCTGTCTTTTGGCCTGCGTTTAATGACTTTCAGTGAAGTTTGCATTGTCCCACACCTCTTCCAACTTTTGGAGAACCTGTAGGGCTTTGGGGCTAGGAGCTCTCAACTGTTTGCCAACTACTTCTACTAGGTTGGACAAGTCGACGTCCTTATCCACGTCATCCACGGCTGGAAGCATTGTCCCGTTAGAGTAGGGCAAGTAAGCAGTGAAGGAGAGACCTTCGACGCGAACCTTTCCGAATCCCCTAGTCTTGAACCCTCCAATTTTCACCCAACCCTCGTTGAGACCCCTAACTATCTTCGCTAGAAGACCTAGCGCGTAATTCGGGAGGTTTGTAGATCTTATAGAAAACTTGAAACGGGCACCCGGTTCGACGAACTCGACAGTATATAATCCCCCTCTCCTTACTGCTCCAGTCCTTCTATCTATCGCGATGCCTGTCCTTACTCCTACGGGGACGTCGACTAGTCGACCATGCTCGTCAAAAGGATATGCGTCGCTAAACTCTGCATGACCGGTGAATGAGGGGGCTCCAAAAACCTTGCAGAGGAGACAGGCTTCGGAGTGGAAGACCTTGATCGCTTCAAAGGATTCTTCTCTACTTCTCAATGCCTCTTGAATGTACCTATGGAGGGTAGTGCTCAACTTCGGGTTATCCCAGTCCATGCAAGTGTCCCCGCTCAACCCGCTGCAGACGCTTAGTCTCTTCGCCCTAGCCAGCTGAACCGCTGTGCTTCTGAAGACCCCCTTCAAACTGCTGCCAGGGATGTATGGAACGCTCCTCCCACTGATGAGGATTCTTAAAACTGCTAAGTCCACCGCGCTGCCGAGGGGAGAATCCCTGCCCGCGCCGATGCGTAAGGGAGTCTCGTTAACTAACCAACCTTCAAAGGTAACGTCGCGAAGCAGGAGCCTGTGGGAGCTCCAAGGAATCTGTAGGCTCACTGGCTACCACCCTTGATAGCCTCGGTACGAGTTTGCTTGAGTCTTCCTTCCTTTATTTCGTAAACCTTGTATACTCCATCTGTGAGCCTTAACAACCCGTATCCAACGGTTTTCCGCGCGCCTACTTGCACAATCCCGTTCACTAGTAGGTCAAGCACCTGTCTCAACAGCTTCCCTCTATCCTCTTCCGGTTCGGGAAAGAGCTTTATGTTGATCACGTCCATCCTAAAGTACCATTCAATCTTCGGTATGACCTGTTGCTCAATGAAGAGTGCCCCCGGCCTCGCACCCCTGAAGTCTCTGTCGATGCTAACTCCCGTCTTTATGAAGAGCAAAGGATCTCTTCTAGGGTAGGCGTCGTATATCCTCACGTGGCTAGCCAGCCCTGTGCTGCCAAAAATCCCACATATTATACAGTAGTCGTTCTTCTCTTTCTCGTCTTCAGCCGTTTCAAAGTCCCAAGGGTCGTGTACGTATAGGCCTTGAGCCCTCGCGAGGGATTCGGCGAGGCTTCTGAAAGACCCCTTGAGGCTACTCCCCGGTATGTATGGTACATCTCTACCAGATATCCGAATCTTCAGGGGCCCTATATCTACTGCGCTGCCGAGGTAAGACTCCCTACCTACGCCGATGCGTAAGGGAGTCTCGTTAATTAAACAACCTTCGATGACTGTGAGTAGGTTGATTTTATCAAAGTCAGCGTAAGTGGGCAAGGACTTCACCTGCCTGAGAGCTGCTTTAGCAATTCCAAAAGAGTAACTTGGTCTGGTTTCAAATGTTTTATAGTCTTAGTCCCCAAAGCCTCATAAACCCATTTAGCGAAGCCAAGGGTCCTTCTCGCATCCTCTTTTCCACCGCCCTTCTCGTAAAGGTCTAGCATCGCTTGGCTCACGAGCCTTGCCATGGTCCTTCCGGAGTTGAGTCTCTCCGCCTGTCGAAGCGCAAAAGCAGCTGTTATTAGAAGGGCCTCCTTACTTTCAAAGACGTCTAGAGAGGCGATCAGGTTCTCAAGTTGACTGGATCGAACGTTCTCAATCTTTGCCGCTAAGCCGATTCTAGAACCCCAGTTGAGAAGGAGCTCTTCATTGATACCGGAACTTTGAGATGTCATACATTTTTAGGAAGTAAAAATCATATTTAAATTTTCTGTATTTTCTTATTATGTTGTGCATGTATCTCCCGAAAATGTGGTTGATCGAGGTTTCCAGGGAATCTACGCTTTGTTTGCCAAGAAGTTGAAGCACGTTAAGTCTATTATTAAGACTTATTCCTACGAACGGGAGCTCCCGCTTAGAGTTGAGTTGGAAGAGCTCCTGAGACCGCCTCTGCTTTCTGGGACCTTCCCTTCTGAAATTGAAGTCTTTAAGAGTGCTGTCGATGAAGTTATTGAATCCGCCGTTAATATGCGTGGTGAAATCGCAAATATATTTGAAAATATACGTGAGCTTACTGAGCTGGGGGAGGGGAACGACGAGACGACTTCGCAAAAATCTCTAGGGGATGAACTGTTTTCAATACTTTTAAGGGAAGATTCTGTTTATGAACAAATTACTCTTAAGTGGGTTAATACATTAACTGCGATCAATGAGGCTGTTACGAAACTACAGAGGAGACCCAGTTTTACGATGGCGATTCCGCTGCAAGTTGAGCTTCATGAAGCCATAAGTAAGTTGAATGATAGAGGTATTTTCGTAGAACTAGAGAAAACAGGTGTGGTGGATCTGGAAGAAGAATTTTCGCATATCTCGTCCCTTCACATGTGTTGGGCGAGGCTTGTTGATGAACATATATCTTACATAGACCTCGGTGGTAGGATGGCTGACCTCGTCAACAATACTCATCTTCTAAAGCTCTTTAATAAAGTTATACAAAAAGAGGGGGACAGCATACTTAGGGCTCTTCAGGGTCGCGACAAAGTCTTGCTGGTCGGAATCTTACATGATCTGCTGAACGAAGCCAGAGCTAGTTATGAGTTAGTAGGCATATGGTCTCGTTACCTTTCGGAGCATGTACTAGCTCTAGACGATACGCTGAGAAGCATTAACGTCGAGATAGATGAAGACATACTGAAAGGATACCTAAATGTCTGCCTAGAGAACTTAGGTATTCTGGAATACGAACTTTATAACCTTCTCGTTAAAGCTGGAATCCCATCTATTCCTAGAATTAGATTAAATCATAAAAAGGAAGATGGTACTCAAGAAATTTACGAAGTAGACGTTTTAGCTTTGAAACGGACGAGAGGTTTCGCACTTATAGAAATAACTGTTAGAAAAACCCAAGAAGATATCTTAGATAAAATTGAGAAATTAATAAGTTTTGCAAAAAATCTTGAGGGTGATTTCTTCGTTGCGGTGCCGGAAGATGTCTTTTCCTCTTTGATAAAAGGTGGGAAAGGTATAAAATACGAAAAGAGTCTGGTACCTTTAGAGAGACCAAGATGTCTAATAGAGAGACTCTTGATCGGAGCTACAACGCGGCCGAGTTACGCTCATGTGGAGCATCTTCGTGAACAAGCATCTCAAGAAATAATCCATACATTTTCGTAAGAGTTAGTGAAAGGATACGTATTAATCGGAGGAGCCAGATTAAGAGAAATGAATGAATGTGATTTTAAAAGTTTCTGAGTTTAAGTTATTTGTTCAAGTCTTTGCTTAGGTTTGTTTACCTTGACCACCTTTATTCTGCTTAAAAGATATATACAATTCGCATGTTTATTAAAATACTTTGAAATACAACCGACTGGTGCAGCTTTTACATAATCTTAACCTAGAGTCATCTCAAGAGGTTGTACCGTTTTTGTATCTTGTGAATCTAATAACTGGGTGAACGGAATTTTGCTTTACAAATTGGATTCATATGTGCTTCACGTATAACTAGAAAAATCGAAGCTTGTTCCCAAGGAGTTCTCCTCATCTTCAACACCTTTGTAGAGTTCCTTTAAATAAGTCTAGTGGACATCTCGTGATCACTTAGATTACAAAAATAAGCTTAAGCTGTGTTCTTACTGTAGCATGGTTGAAGGGCCTTGTGGAGGGTATTGTTTTGGTTTAAGCGTGATTTGAGAACGCGTGATAATAGAGCTTTGTATGAAGCGGCTTCTCGCGCGAGTGAGCTTATACCTGTTTTTGTAATCGACGAGGAGATTCTTGGGAAGCTTCGTATAGATAAGGGGGATGAGAGGCTGAACTTCCTATGTGACGCTCTAAGGCATTTGAGTAAGGAGATTAGGCTTTACGTGTTTTACGGGAGGACCTGCGAAGTGTTTGAACAGCTTCTGGATAGGCACAAGGTTGACGCAGTCTTCACTGCGAAGCCTTTGACGTGGGACGGTGAAGAGAGGTGCGCTGAAGTGGAAGCTCTCTGCAAGGAGTCGGGCGTTAAATATGTCTCCGTTAGGGACAACCTTCTAGTTGACGTTGGTTCGATCGCTGGGGGAGGCAACTTTTCGTCGTTCTATAGGAGGTGGTTGAGGATGGTTGACGACAGGATTCTCCCGGAATTTAGAGTGGATAAGGTTCCGAGCCTTGATGAACCTGGGTTTGAGGAGGCTTGTAGGAGGGTTGGGGCTGAGCCTCCGAAGTTTTGGTCTGTTCGGGGTTGCCTTGAGAGGTTGGAGGGCTTTGACTTTGGGAGTTATGCTAGGTTTAGGGATTTCCCTGGTGTGGACGGTTCTTCTAGGCTTTCGCCTGCGATAAGGTTGGGGGTGGTCTCTATCAGGGAGGTTTACAGGGTTTCTAAGGGTTCTCCGGAGTTTGTTAGGCAGCTTGCTTGGAGGGAGTACTACTACTTCTTGAAGGAGAAGTTCCCTTGGATGAAGGATCTGGAGTTGAAGTACTGGATGAGGGGTATCGAGTGGGAGAACGACCCTAGTTTGGTTAAGGCTTTCATGGAGGGTAGGACTGGCTACCCTATCGTAGACGCTGGCGTTAGGCAGTTGAAGACGGAGAAGTGGGTTCACAACAGGGTTAGGTTGATTCTAGCTAGTTTCCTCGCGAAGGATCTTCTAGTGGACTGGAGGGTTGGGGAACGGTTCTTTAGAGAACATCTCATAGACTACGACCAGGTTCTCAACGTGGGGAACTGGCAGTGGGCTAGCTCCGTCGGCGTAGATCCGCTCTACTTGAGGGTCTTTAACCCTATTTCCCAGTCTAGGAGGTATGATCCAGACTGTAGGTACGTTAGGAAGTACCTGCCTGAGCTGGAGGGTTTGAGTTGCGAGGCTGTCCACGACCCTTTGAAGTGGAGGATAGAGGGCTACTGTGAGCCTGTCGTCGACCACTATCAACGGGTTAAGAGGTTTAAGGAGCTCGCCTCTAGGCGCAAGAGGTAGCCAGTTGAAGTTTGGAGCGTCTAGT
>JANXEW010000019.1:0-6377 GCA_025057995.1 Thermofilaceae archaeon
TATTAGAGTTATTTATAGTTTTGGTTAACTTATCTTATCGTCTTATTTAGCTTGAAGCTTTCATTTATAGAAGCTAACAAAAAGTGTCTGTTTTGGATCAAAACCTTTTAGCTAGATTGAAAACTATCGAATAGTCAAGGTTTAAAGGAGGATAAGGGTAGGCACTTTCAACGTTATATCAAGGCTGCCTATATATCACCCTCGTTACGTTTCTCATGTGCCTCGCTACGTCGATCTCTTCATTGAAGAGTTGAGAAGGAGTAGAGGCGAGGTTTTGAACATTGTGGGTAAAGGGAGTGACTTGACTGCGAGATACAAGGGATTGGTTGAGAAAGTCTGGGTTAAAGGTGTTGAAGCTCAAAACGAATTTGGAAGGATTTTTGCTGTCGACAGTAGTAGTGATGAGATCGAGGTCTCCGGAGGGGGCGTACTTCTTGTAACGCGCTCGATAGCGTTAGAGGCTAACGGGGTAGAGTTGAGGAAGTTGAGACTGGATCCTCTGTTCCCTAAGAATATTCGAGACTATGAGGATTATAAGAGGTTGGTTAGGGAACATTTGGAGCATCTTATAGGAATTGAAGCTGTTGAGAACGGTGCTAGTTTAATCATGCTGGACGGTTCTCTCTTCGGTCGGATGGTACACGTTCTACGGGAGTTGGAGGTTGATGGAAGAGAGGATATCATGCTCGAATACATGGAAGTGTACGGGGAGATGATCTCAAACGCTTTAAAGAAGAAAGCTGTCGTCGTAGGCGTAAGCAAGGACTCGAGGTCTACGCTTCTTAAGGAAGAACTCCTATCTACTGAGTTGAAAAACCTTTTATCTATCGTAAGCGAAGATGATAGAAGCGAAGTTCTTTCGCTTTGGAGGCAGCTTAAGAGGAGACCTACACAGACTCTTGAAAAGTTGAGGTCCCTTATAGTTTGGAGAGGCTTGGATCCCCGCATCTACGGTCTGTTTGAAGAAGCGAGAAACCCTGTCCCAGACTCTAAGATACTCGTTTCCTTAAACTTGGACCCAGGTTACAGTACCCCAATGAAGCTGTCTCTGGAGAAGATTTCCGCCGGTGTGACCGACGTAGCGTTGAGTGACTTTAGAGAGGCTAGGGAGCTTCTCAAAAACGTTTTTCAGAAGACGTCCGACAGGATGGGTGAACGGGTTAAGGAGAAAATAGACGGGGTCTTAGACGCCCTCAGGAGCTTCCCTCCAGTTCTAACGAGTTACGTCGTCTTTGAGAAAGGCGATGATCCAGTTAGAGTTGACGTCGCGTTCGACGGTAGCTTGCCTACCCTCGACGGCTCGCGCTTCGTTGAAGGGGAATCGGAAGTTTTCAAAAAGGTTTTAAGATGTTTAACGTGTTGTTACGCTGGGCGTCAAGGTTACAACGTGCTCCTACTGGAAGCCGACCGTAGAGTTAAGACCACTTTCGAAACGTTGGAGCTATACCATAAGCTTGCGATGAGGGAGTTGGGTGAGTTGATTGTACACTCGAGAGGTGAGAGACGTGTACTCTTCCCTTGAGTACGTTGGGAGGATCGTCGAGAAAGCTACTCCCGAGAGCTTCATATTCGTAACCTCTAGAGAGAAACATCCTCCAAAATACGAGTACGTTGTCGTAAAGTCGCATGAAGTGGTCGGCGGGGGGATTGAGGAAGTGTTCGTCCTGTGCCAAGTTAAAGACGTCTTCTCCATCAGCTCTGCTTACAGCTCTAAGCTAGACTTAAACACGTTGGAGCGCATATACCAGGTCGGCATCGACGATACAAACCTGCTATGCGAGGCTAGAGCGTTGGGTTTCCTATGCGATGAAGAAGGGAAAACTGTTGTAAAAACGCCGCGTCGAGCCCTCTTCCCGGGCAACCCGGTCTACTTGGCGCCGGATGACTTGGTAAGAAAGTTCTTCTCTTATCCTCTTTCAGAAGGGTTACACGTAGGCGCCCTAGTGTCGAGGTTGGGAGTTGACGTATACCTGTCTGTCAACGGCTTGCGTAGGCATCTAGCCGTGATAGCTCAAACTGGAGCCGGTAAGTCCTATACGGTTGGAGTGATCTTGGAAGAGTTGATGAAGCTTGGAGCCACTGTGGTCGTCATCGACCCTCACGCAGACTACGTGTTCTTGAGTAGGGGCGTAGACATGTCACGTCACGAATACTCTGATAGAGTCGTAGTGTTCAGGAACCCGGACAGCTCGGGCCGTTACGATCCAAGCGAACTCGACGACGTTAGAGAGCTGACGGTCAAATTTAGCGACCTTTCACTATCAGACATCGCTGAAATAGCTGGTATACCAGAACATTGGACGAACGTCAGGAAGGCTGTCAAAAACGCCATCTACGCTCTGAGGAAAAAAGGAGACTACGATCTCCACGACCTGTTAGAGATTCTCGAAAGCATGGCTAGAGAGAGCAAGCGCGAGAGTTTGCACGCTGAGAGGGCTTACAACCACTTGTCGAATATGATGAAGTTTAGGGTTTTTGGAAAACATACGACGCCCGTCGACCAGGAGATACTTAAGCCGGGTCAGGTTAGCGTCCTCGACCTCTCCGGTTTAAACGACGCTAGCCAAGACTACATAGTAAGCTGGGTGCTAAAAGAGGTTTTTAAGTTGAGGCATACCGGCGTCTTCCCCTACCCTGTTTTCGTCGTAATCGAAGAAGCCCACCGTTTCGTCCCTTCCAAGGATTCCGAACGCCACACGATGTCTTCACCTATCATTAAGACGATCGCATCTGAAGGGAGGAAGTTCGGCGTTTTTCTAATTCTCGTAACCCAGAGGCCGAGCAAGATAGACTCTGACGTTCTCAGCCAGTGTAACAGCCAGATAATCTTGAGGATCACCAACCCTCGAGACCAGAGGGCTGTTGCGAACGCTAGCGAGAGGCTAGGGTCGGAGCTTATGACGGATCTACCGGGTTTAAACGTGGGCGAAGCGGTGATCGTAGGGGAGTTGACTAGAGTACCCGTAATCGTAAAGGTGAGGAGGAGGTTTACGAGAGAAGGAGGCGCTGACATAGACTTGGTAGGCGAACTTAAGCGGGCGAGGGAGAGCATCTTATTGAAACCTAGCCGCTCAACGGCTAAAGGCTTGATGTCGGAGGTGTAAGGTGAATGGCGACAGTTAAACTCATCCACACAGCCGACAACCACTTGGACCCGAAGCTCTCCTACCTCGGCTCCAAAATGATGGAGAGGAGGAAGGACTTCATGGATGCATTCGTCTCTGTAGTTAACACAGCTCTACAGCGGAAGCCACACCTTTTCCTCGTGTCCGGGGACCTTTTCGACTCGGTAAACCCGAGAAACCCTGCTCGGACTCAAGTGATAAGGGCGTTCCGTAGACTCCACTCTGAAGGTATAGCATGCTTCATGATCGCCGGTAACCACGACATGCCTAAGAGCGTAGAGGAAGGGATGTCCCCCCTCCAGGAGATCGAAGCCTCAGGCTATGCGAGGTTCTTCTCTTCCCCTGAAGAGTTTGAAGTCGAACACCTGAGGGTTGAAGGTTTAGACGTAGCTGTAGCCGGAGTATCTTACAGCCCTGGAGTACCTGTTGACGAGAACCCTTTAAGGTACATGAACCTACGGTTTCCACGCGAAGGGGACGTCCCCATAGCGATGCTTCACTACAACTTTTCTGGCGTGAAGACGCCCGCCAGTTGGAAGGCCCCCACCCTAGTCAAAGACGACGTGCCGAAAGGCTACAAGTACGTAGCCCTCGGCCACGTACACTCGAGGGTTGTAATAGAACTTGAGGACGGCCTAGCCGCTTACCCGGGTAGTACTGAAAGGAGAAGTTTCGCAGAAGAAGGTGACCCTAGTAAAGGCTTTCTTTGGGTTGAAATCCCACAGGAGGGGAAGCCTAGAGTCGAGTACATTGAGACGAGAGCGCGCCCGATGAAGACCGTAAACGTGGAAGTTAGTCCGAGCGAAGATCCTATAGAGGGCATCCTCTCTTCTATACCTCCACCTGACGTCGGGCTTCTGCTTAGACTCGTTGTAAAGGGTAGGATACCGTTAGCTAAGCTCTCAAGCTACAGTAGAGCTGCGTTACTTAAGAAGCTGGAAGGTTTGTTCTTCTACGTAGTGATCGACGACTCCGAGCTAAGGTGCGAGGTTGAGACGCCCGCAGATCAACCGATTGAAGCTAAGAGCCCGATCGAAGCGTTCAAGGAAGAGTTTAGCCTTATGCTCAGTAAAACGGTTAGCGAAGAGGAGAGGTTGGTGTTGTTGCACGCTCTAAAGCTCGGTTTGCAGAAGTTGGAGGAGTCTGGCGGATGGTGAAGCGTAGTGGTTAAACTCTTAAGCTTGAAGGCTGAAAACTTTCGTAGGCTAAGACTTAGAGAGCCGTTGAACATCTCAAAGGGTTTCTACGTAATCAGAGGTAGAAACGAAGCTGGCAAGTCAACCATACTCGAAGCCCTACTGTTCGGTTTATACGGCGACCACCGGATAATTAGCGCAGTTAGGAACGCTAGAGGCGGTCTTGAGAACGTCGTCAACCATCGTTCTAGCAGGGCTAAGGTGGAAGTCGTCTTCGAGGTGGGAGGGAGAACCTACAAGGTTGAACGGTTGATAGAGAGCGATAGATCAGGTGCGCGTCAACTTGACGCGAGGCTTGTAGAATCCTCCTCTGACGAGTTTAGGCTGCTAGCGACTGGAGTGTCGAGAGTTAACGAGATGGTTTCAAAGCTTTTGGGCATCTCCTGGCGTGAGATGCTTGTGACTAACGTAATCGCGCAGAAGGATCTTGAAAGGATAGTGAACATGGAGAAGAGGGATAGAGAGGCTATAATCAACATAATGATGGGGTTTGAAAGCTACAATAAGGCCATCGAGAAGCTGTCTGAAGAAGCACGCGAGTATCGTCGCAAACTTGAAGCTCAACAGGGTGAGAAAGAGCTGCTGGAGAAGAGGGTTATAGAACTCGAGGACAAAGCTCGGAAGTTGGAGGACTGGGAGAAGCAGCTCAAAGAGCTCGAGGATAAGATACCCCGTCTAGAGGATGAAGTAGCGAAGGAGGGGGAGGTCTGCAGCTACTTGGAGGAGCTTGAAAGAGTGTTGAGGGTGAAAAGGGAGGCTAAGCTGAAGCTTGAAGCTCTCCGTCGAGAGATCGAGGAGACGGGGAAAAGGCTGAATGAAGTAAGAGCTAGACTAAGCGAAAAGCTAGCGGGGATTGAAAGGTTGCAAAAGGAGCTTAAGGAAGTTGAAGCGTACAGGCAGCAAGTTGAACAAGAGTTTAAGAAGGTTGAGAGCGAACTCAACGGTCTACTTGAGCTTCGAGCGAGGGTGAGGGAACTATGGGATAATATTACCTTAACATCGCGTGAACTAGAGGAGGTTGAATGTAGGATAAGTGAACTTGAGGGTAGGCTTGCGAAGGGTCTCCAGCTTCAGAGGGAGAGGGAGGCTTTGGTTGCAACCTTGAGGGAAGCTGAAGAGGATACTAGAAGGGTAAGCTTGCCCCGTTGGAGCACCTTAGGCTCAGCTGCAGCTGGCGCCATAGGTTTCCTCCTCTTGCCCCTCCACCCCTTCTCCACATTAGTGGCTTTAGCTTTAGCCGTTATCACCCTACTCGCAGGTATACGCGTTAAACGCAAGCTCCTCGGAAAGCTTCAAGATAAGGTTACCGAGTTGAAAGCTAAGATTTCAAGGGTAGAAGGAGAGCTTCTTTTAGTAGAGAGGGATCGGGAGGAACATAACGCTTACAAGGAGAGGAAGGTTGCGTTGATGAACCGTTTAGAGTCTCTGTCTTCACAGTTTAAGATTGTAGCTGGAGGGGTTGACGAGCAGACTGAACCTAGCTTTCTTGTGAAGAAGGTTGAAGAACTTGTCAGCGAGGCGGAGGAGAGGAAGCGCGAAGTACAGGATCGCTTAAGTTCTTTCGATAGGAGGATTTCAGAGCTTAAGACGACTGTAAAACTGTACTCGGATGAGTCCATCGACCTCAAGCGGGAGTCGGAAGCAGCTGAAAAGAAGCTTGAAGAGTTAGTCGAGAATGCTAGAGTTTTAGAAGAGGATTACGAGAAGGTTCAACCGCCTGAACCACCGTTGACGGTTGAAGGTATCCCATGGCCTGTTTCTGAAGACCATTTAGGGTTGGTGGGGGAGGTGAAGAGTTTCCATTACGGGAAGTACGGTAAGCTAAGGGATGCGCTCCAGTTGATGAAAGGGCGTTACGAAGGGTTGCTTAAACAGGTTAAGGATGTTGAGGAGGAGCTTACGCAGTTGCCGAGTTTAAAGGCGAGGCTACAGGAGTTAGCGGAAACCGTTAAAAGCTTGAACGTCGAAGTTAAAGCTAGAGATTTGGCGGTAGAGGTTTTAAAGAGGGTTGCGGCAAGGAGGAGAGCTGCTTTTGCGCCGAGCGTTGAAAACAACA
>JANXEW010000019.1:6385-7726 GCA_025057995.1 Thermofilaceae archaeon
AGAGATTTGGCGGTAGAGGTTTTAAAGAGGGTTGCGGCAAGGAGGAGAGCTGCTTTTGCGCCGAGCGTTGAAAACAACTTGAGTTGGATCGTCTCCTACATAACTAACGGAAGGTACAAGGCTGTCAGAATAGATCCGCAGACGTATGAAGTGGAAGTCTACGACGCTGAAGCCGGGAGATGGATGCGCCGAGACGTCTACAGCGGCGGGACGAACGATCAGTTCCTTCTCGCGATGAGGGTTGCTTTCACCCTCTCCCTCCTGCCGGCTGCGAAGGGCACGTATCCTAAGTTTCTCTTCCTCGACGAACCCCTCGGTTCTTCAGACTCTGAACGTAGAAACAAGATAGTTGAACTCCTCAGTAAAGAATTGACAAGTTTCTTCGACCAAGTTTTCCTGATAACTCACGTTGACATCGAAGAGCCGCCTGGTACAACCGTGATAGCTTTAGAAAACGGGTCTCTCGAGAAAGTGTATAAGGTAAGTGAGGGGGGTGAGGACTCTGAATAGCTTCTCTCTATCTGTCAAATGTAGGATTGTACCCTTTTCGCATCAAAGGACGTGTCGTTAAACAATATGATTTAATCAAGTTAAGAGATCTTATTTATAACGTGTTCATGCAATCTTTCTTTCACTAAATAATTGAAAGAATTTCATATACCTCGTTAAGCTTTTCTAGAGTCTACCAATCTTAAAAAGAAAGTTTTAATGGGATATAGATAGGCGTCACCATAGAAGCGATGTGATAGAGTTGAAAGGTTTGCGGGTAACGTTAGGAGGCAAAGAGATTCTAAAAGGTGTGACAACCATCTTCCAGGGGAAACACATCCTACTTGGACCCAATGGACACGGTAAGACGACGCTTTTCAAAACCATAGCTGGATTATACCCTTTTAGAGGTACGGTACTCATCGAAGGTATTCCCCTCTCAAAGATGAAGGGCGGGTTAGGTATGCTTGCAGTTAACATGCCTGAAGTCTACAACCTAGCTCCTGTCACAGCTTGGGAGACCGTCCTTTTGTACTCAGATATCATGGACGTCGACCTAAAACTCGTTAAACAAATGTTGTCAACTCTAGGGTTGTCTACCTCAGAGTTGGAGAAGAAAAAGATGTGGGAGCTATCTGCTGGCACCATTAAGGCGTTTTGCACGACGCTCGCCCTCGCTAGCGGCGCTAGGAACATCCTCCTTGACGAACCTTTCGAGCAGTTGGATCCCGCGAAGAAAGTTAGACTCGTCGAACTCTTAGAGGAGTATGGGGGGACGTTGGTGCTTAACACTCACGAGACCTGGGTTCTCAACAGGCTTGACGACTGGCAGGTAAACATAATGATCGATGG
>JANXEW010000001.1:0-467326 GCA_025057995.1 Thermofilaceae archaeon
TAAACCTTTCCTCTATGCTTTGGCTGAACAAGGTGAAAAAATCTGGGGGTATCTTATTGAGGCTTTGATCAAAGATTCTAGTGTTCTAGGTGAGATTGGCGTTTCAAAAGCGACCATTTTATCGGTAAAACCCTTGCATCTATCAACATCCGTAGGAGAATTTACGTTATGGGATTTGACGTTGCTTGTAACTGGCGACTCGCCCACGCGAATTTTAAATATTTTAAACAAAACCGCTATGGAAACAAGAATAAATCCTATTTACTTTAACAGCTTAAATGAAAAACGTTCCACTACTCGTTACTTATACCTAAATATTCCCGCCAGCTGTTCAATATCAATTGAAAGGGGTGAAAAAGCCGGGGACCTGATCGGTAAAGCCTTCCCCGAGAATCCCGTGTTACTCAACCCTTCTTCAATAATAAGCAGTCGAAACATATGTTATGTTAACCTCACCTATGAGGGACCCTATAAGTACGCAGTTGGTAGTCAAACGCTAACCTCAAGAACCTCTGCTACTCTCGCCATTAGACCTGAGGAGGGTAGTATAGTTGCAACAGCTTATAGGAAAGGGATCATGGTTTACGACCTAGTTATACATGGTTTTGCACCGTTAGTTAAGCTACCAACATACTCTTACAACGTATATGTGCAGGTTGTCGACTCAAAAGGCAACCTCGCGTTAAACGCCACGGTATTCCTTATAGGCGCCAGAAACGCCCTCCGTGAGACAGCGAAGGTTGTTGAAAATTGTTATGTTTTTGAGGACGTACCTCCAGGAGACTACATAGTCAGCGTTTTAATGAGAGGCAAGGAAGTAGGCCGCAAACAGATTAAAGTAGAGAGCTCTGATGAAAGCTTCATCGTCAACACATCCTTAGTTGAGGTTGAAGTGTCCATAATTTACCACAACGGGGAGAAGGTACTAGGGTACACTTTCATCTTGAAGGATAAGGATGGCATAGAGTATATTGCAAAAGAGGTTGGAGGATTTGTACGGGTTAAGTCGGTCCCCTCAGGAGTGTACAATTATACCGCTATAAAGAACGGAGTCGTAATCTCTGAGGGACAATTGGATGTGGGTATAGACTCTAGCAGCCACGTCATTGTAACGAAAGCTAGTAAAGTATATGTCAAGGTCTTAGATTTCTTCGGGAGACCTGTTCCCAACATCCCAGTCAGCGTGCACGGGCAAGTATCTACCTCATCTATAACTCGTAACGATGGCGTAGCAGTATTCGACTTGATGCCAGGTGAGTACTTTCTAGAAGTAACAGAACTCTCGCTGAAAAGCAAGCTACACGTTGTTAATGGTGGGGAGTACATAGTATTAAGTTCACGCCCCCCTACCTCGGTTATCTTGATAGCCTGTTTAGTAGGCATGCTCGTTGTAATACTACCCTTAGTTTCAAGAAAACGCAACGCAGTAGAAGTTCTTGACTTAGATGATGAGGAGTAGGTTCAACAAGTATATTAGGAGACTGTAACTGGTCTTAAACCTGTGGACTCAAGGGAGCGTGTATATAAGCTCTTGAATCTTGAAGAACCGGATAGGGTCGCAATCATAGATTTCCCTTGGTCAGAGACTTTAGATAGATGGAAGCGCGAAGGGTTGCCTGAAAATGTATCTATACACAAATATTTTGGTTATGATATATACCTAATTGGTATTGATGTATCACCAAAGTTCGATAGTTTTGTACTTGAGGAGGGGGCAGAGTACATCGTCTATAGAGATTCCTACGGCGTAGCAGTTAAGTCGTGGAAAGGAAGAAGCGGGACACCATTACCTGTTGAACCTGCTGTAAAGGGCCTAACAGATTTCAAGGAGTTCATCGAACCACTACTAGACCCAGAACTCCCTTTCCGAGCAACAAGTAAAAGGTACCCGTTCAAGGGCGACTTAGAAAAGGCCATAGCGAGGCTTCAAAACGATTTCTTCGTTG
Organism: Thermofilaceae archaeon; assembly: GCA_025057995.1. Lineage (GTDB taxonomy): Archaea > Thermoproteota > Thermoprotei > Thermofilales > Thermofilaceae > JANXEW01. The sequence continues at coordinate 1,947 of JANXEW010000001.1, forward strand.
CTGCAAGCATACTCGGGCCCTTTGAGTACATCAGACACATTGTTGGAGAAGGTGTCGACAGGCTACTGAAACTCCTTTACCGAGACTCTAAGATGGTTAGCTACATGTTTGACCGCGTGGGCTTTTTCCTCTCCAGAGTATCTGAGACTTTAGAGTCGATGGGCGTAGACGGTGTATGGGTATGGGATGACTTAGCGTATAAAAACGGTCCTTTCGTGTCTCCCGCTACGTATGAGAGGTTTATAATGCCTGAGCATACTCGTATACTCTATCCATTTAGAAGGAGAAACAAACCAAGCATTTTGCACAGCGACGGTAACATCAAACCTCTCATACCTTTCTTCATTAGTGCTGGATTCAACGCCCTCCAGCCTTTAGAAGTCAAAGCTGGAATGGACGTACGGGAGCTTAAGAAAATATATGGTGACCGGTTAGCTTTCATCGGCAATATAGACGCTAGGGTTCTAGCAAAGGGTCCAGAGGCTATCAGGATGGAAGTTGAACCAAAAGTTAAAACCGCGGCAGTGGGTGGAGGTTATATCGCAGGCTCAGATCACTCTGTGCCACCTGATGTCTCTCTGGAGAATTACCGTTACTTCATAGAGCTAGTTAAAAAGGTTGGAAGTTACATTTAGACCGGTATCGAAAACTTAAATACCCTTCTGTATAGAAGGCCTTGATCCCGCCTCTCGCGAATCCGGGCGCGGGGACCAAGCAAGCTCAGCCGAGATGTCTACGCCCCGCGTAGCTCAGCGGTAGAGCGGCCGGCTGTAGCAGGCGCCCGCGGTGACTGGCGCAAGGCGCCTGGGAATGAACCCGCGGCAGTCGGCAGGAACCGATAAGGTTGGAAACCGGTAGGCCCCCGGTTCGAAAAGAGGCGGGATACCTTTTGATGTACAAGTTAAAACATTCTTCAGCTCTAGTATATTTACTGCTGTAAGCGCCACATACATGTTTATAGGTGGTCGGGGATTCATTGGGTTAGGTATGCCGAAAGTTGTGTATAGGAAATTAGTGAAAATAGGTAACAGCATATATGTGTCGGTTCCTAAGGAATGGGTTGAAGGGAGAGAACTTCGCCCCGGATGTCTGGTTTCAGCCGAAGTCGTAGATGAGGGTCTTCTACTAAAACCTTTAGAAAAAAGCATGGATGAAACTAAAAAAATCAAGGTTAAAAGAATCGAAGGATGCAATGAGCAGGATGTTATCAGAGCTTACTTGGCTGGTTACGAGGAGATAGAGATCGAAAAACCTTCTGAGAGTCTTAGGAAGGGCGGGCTTGAGAGACTTTTGAACCTGCTTGTAGGCTTGGAAGTTGTAGAGGATAGAGGACAGAAGCTCGTGTTACATTGTTTTGTAAAAGATGGGTACGATGTAAGAGGAGTGTTGTCTAGGATGGATTCAATTGCAAGAAGCATGTACGTCGATTCTTCAGTGGCATTAGAGTCTATGGATTTTGATGTTTTACGGAGTGTTAGGGAGAGAGACGACAGGCTTGACAGGCTTTATTTCCTAGCTGTGCGTATAATAAGAAGCGCTATACAGTCCCCCTTTACAGATAGTGGGGAAAGGCTGTTTCTAGTCGATTCACGAGTCGCGGCAAAGTTGTTAGAGGAGATAGGAGACGAAGCTGAACATATGACGTACATGGAGCCCTATAAGGGTTTATCTGAAACCGCCATTCTTGTAGCAAATTGCCAGGAAGAAGCTGTAAATGGTTTTTTAAATAAAAAGAGGGGTACACAATGTAAGGACGTGTTGAACCAAGCGGACGCTTGGAGAGAGCTCGGCGGTGCCTGGGTTTCTCTATCCAGGATAGCAAGCCTAGTTCAAGATCTGATGCAGTTAGTGTAGATTACTTAAGACACGATAATTAAAACACAGAATTCAACTGCAAAAATATATTTTGGATTTATGATTTTACCACTCTTCCTCCTCTTCTTCCCACTCTTCTTCTTCCTCTTCTTCCCACTCTTCAAGCTCTTCTTCTTCCTCCTCTTCTTCCCACTCCTCTTCTTCTTCCCACTCTTCCTCCTCGAATCCTATATTCCTTATTTTTCGCATGTTTCTCATTTAGGTGTTTTTTCAAGGGGTTTAAATACTTGGCGTGTATTTTCACGCTCAGCAGTGTATTGTAGTCGAGTATAAAAACAAATACCAGCTGCGGTTCCGTTCTTCCGTGATCTTGAGGGCTGTATCCCATAGCGAGTACAGGATACTCAAAGCAATCCCGTTTTCAAGCTCTTTTGTTGAGGTTGCTAAGAGAGCGGGGTTTTCTCCATCTTATGTAGGCTATAAAATCAGAAAAATGGAGAAGTTAATGTGGTTTCGGTTTCTCGTTGATTACAAGTCTATCGGGCTTTCATCAATGTACATTAATGCAAAAGATGTACCTAGTTTAAACCGGTTTTTTTCAACTAACAGAGTACCCTTCGTTAAAAGGGTTTTCAAAGCCTGGGATCGAACAGGGCCAAAAATATTTCTGGAGGTTAATCCTCCGCTAGGAATGGAACGACGTTTTGCTTCACTTCTTCCAGTCTCTGTTGAAAACCTTTGGATCAAAGAATGGGAGGTTAAGTATGTACCTTCGGAGAATCTGCTTGTAAAACATGACGGAGGTTCTTTGAGTATCAACTGGCGCAATTTCCTTTCAAAGGTTAATACATTCGAGAGCGGCTTTGAGGTAAAGATGCTTGCGCCAATTAAAATTGATAAAATGGATCTCCTCATACTCAGGGAAAAAGAGCTTTTTTGCTTCGCTAGTTTAAGCGAGATAGGTAGAAAGCTGAAAGTACCTCAACAGGTCGTCTCCTACCATTTTCGCAACCATTTGAAATCAGCGTGGCTACTAAACTATGTAGAACCCAAGCTCTTCAGCTTTCCGGTGATATATAGGGTGAAGACGAACGATGATGAAGCAACTCTTCCACTCCTTCAAGCATTTGCTTGTATTCCAGGTTTGATCGATGCTTTCATACCCCATAATGAGGACAGAGTACTAATCTTAATAATAGATATAAATCCAGAGGAGTTGAGAGAAATGCACTCAGCGCTTCACACTTTACAGAATGTCAAGGAGTCTGAACTAGTAGCGTATATAGACCCTGCCAGCATAACCTATCACGGTTTAACAGCCCACCTATGCCTCAACGGTGACACTTGGTCTTTCAACTCACTAAACGAAGTTTTAAAAGAGGCGTTTTCATCTTAAGACCAAGGAGATGATTTTAAAAATGGCGCAAGTCTAATGTCCTCCTATATACTCTGTATAGTTTCTTCATATAATCGGATTCAGCTTTAGTGAAAAATATGTCGAAGGAGCTTTCTGGAGAGTCTATCCTTTCCATAAAGATCCTCAACCACTCTAAAAGATCTTTACCGTTATAGGTTTTTTTAAGCGCCTCCAATTCCCCTAAGAGTTTTGATCCATCCCGTGCCACGAGGTCCCCGATAATCACCCAAGATTTCCTGACTTTCTCATATAGTAGCTCGGCCTCTCTAACCCCTCTATCCGAAAGCTTAAAAGTTTCAATTATTTTTCCCCGCTCCTGACTAAAACTTTTTTCTACCAATCCTTCATTAATCAACTGTTCTAGGGCATCATAAAGGGGCTGGGAGAATACTGAAAGCACTAAGGGCTTAAAGTCGACTGGAGGGTACTGCATCATAAAAAATGTTATGTGTATGCTCTCCTCCCCTTGTATGGGATTCTGATCGTTAGCTTGAAGCAAGAGGAGAAGCCAGTCCCTGGCACTTAAGCTAATGGGGGTCAGCCCCATCTCCGTTAAGACACTTTGTTTCCAAAGAGTTTTCATGCTTACCCCACCTAATGTATCGATAAATATGTTTGAATTTTTTTCTCTATAACGGAACAAGTTACTAGCTACGCTGGGGTTGATGAGGACGGTGAAACAACCTTCTTCAGTTGAATACACGCCTTGAAGTCTATAAGGAGAAAGAGAGAAAATTATGAACTAAGAGTCTTGTCAAAGATAATAGATATGAGTGCCTTTAACCCACTGAACAACGTCACATGAGGTTAAATTGCTATGAGTCAATTGATCGTCAGCTTCCGACGGTGGTAGAATGCAGGAAGCCCGTAAGATACTGTTTAAAGTAAAGGTAGGTGATACCATCTTATCAAGTGAAAAAACATGGGATGAAGTTCAGCAACTTAAAAACTTGGTAAAAGTCTTCTGTCGCTGGGATTCTCAAGAGAAAGCTTGGTTAACAAGCGTTGAAAAAGTGTTAAAGAATTATGAGAAAGCTCAATTAGCTCTAAAGGAAGCTTTCGGAGATAAAGGGTTGAAACTTCTCGATGAGATTACGGCAGAGGATCGAGCTTTACGTGTTGAAGAAGCTAGAAAGGGTAGGTTATTAATGCTGCCGAGTAGCAGTTATTCACTAGGTTTTCAGCTTCTTCAACGACACGCTAAATCCTATACACGATCTATAAAGAACACTAGTGTAAAATACGTGTTACTGGACCTAGAATCCGCTATCGAGGAGGTGCTTGAATGGGGTGTTGAACTAAACAAAGCTGCAGATGCTCTACTAGAGTTGCTTTACCCTTTAGATCCGATGCTCACTCCTGAGCAAGCTAACCTTATTAGAGATTTTTCTTCAAAATTAACTTTTCCCGAATATCAATTTGTTGTGAAAATTAAAGAGTTTGGAGATAGCGGAGCTCTAGCGATTTTTCCTCGTCCCTTAAGCGAGAAAGATATTTCTGAGATCACGAGAGCTTTCACCGTCGAGTATTACCGTCAACAACTCGTTGAAAAAAGCGTGGAACTCGTCCCAGAACGTCTTACTTTAGCTAAAATTATCGCGAGGAGGGCTGTAAAAATACCTTTCACTTTAGTACCTGTTTTAGAAAACCTTATAGAGAGGATGGGTTTTTCTCACACGAGTGAAATTAACTGGCCTCAAAGCAGTGCTTTGATGGACATTCCTAGTCCAAAGTTATACTCTTTTCAAGAGGATGCTCTCAAGGCTTGGAGGAACGCTGCTTGTAGAGGAACTGTAATCATGCCGACTGGAGCTGGCAAGTCATTCGTTGCTCTAGCGGCGATAGCTGAGCTCAAGGTGCCTACACTCATCTGTGTTACAACAGTTGAGTTAGCAAAACAATGGGTTAAAAGAATAGAAGAACACTTAGGAGTTAAAGCGGGAATCCTAGCTGGAGGGGAGAAAACAGTAAAACCAATAACGGTAGCGACTTATCATAGTGCCTTCCGCAGTCTTCCAAGCATATATGATTCTTTCTGTTTTTTAATCTGTGATGAAGGTCATCATCTACCAGCTGAAACATTCAAGAATATAGCGTTAAAGGTTAAATCAAGGTATACAATGGTTCTATCAGCTACCCCGAAAAGATCAGATATGAATGAAGCATTAATCTATAAAGTTTGCGGGGAACCTGTCTACACCATCTCTTATTACAATCTTGTGCTAAAGGGCTTGCTAGCCCCCCTAGCGCTTGAGAAAATACCCGTGGACTTGAGCGGCGACGAAATCGATATGTACGTGAAGCTCTCCGCTTCTCATGAGAACCGGTATCTGAGAGAAACATCAGATTTGATTAAATTGGCTTCTAAAGCTAAAGCAAAGCTCGACGTTCTGAAAGACATCGTTAAGAAAGAAGAGGGTAGGATACTAGTCTTCTGCCAGTACTTGGATCAAGCTCATGAGGCTTACGTCGCTGTGAGAAGCGTTGAGCAGCGATCAGCTTTGATAACGGGCTCCACACCTAAAGGCGAGCGGCTAAGATCATTTGAAGCTTTCCGAAGGGGTGACATTAGGGTAATAGTGACAACCACCGTTCTCGACGAAGGTGTAGATGTTCCCGACGCAGACGTGGCGGTTATCTTATCCGGTTCTGGTCAAGTTAGGCAGATGGTTCAAAGAGTGGGTAGGGTTCTGCGTTGGATGCCAGGGAAGATTGCGAAGGTATACGAGATCGTAGCGAGAGGGACGATAGAAGAGGCTATTTCAAGATCTAGATCGTTGTTCAAGCTACTTGATCAGAGAGAAGTTAAGGCTAGTCTCGAAATAGCCCTCTCGGTTTTCAGTAAAATGAAAGATTTTATAAATGATTATGAAAAAAGCTCCATACTGGATAAACAAAAATGGATAGATGAAGCTAGAAGTGTTTTCGTGAAACTAGCTTTCAACGAGGCGTCCAAGCACGAACTGAAGTTAAGCTAGTAAGCTCTTGCAGCGTAAACCATGAAACGCGCGGTCTTTCCACACCAAGTGCAAAGCCCATAATCCCCCTCCTCGTGGAAGATATCTGTCCCCCTCACGCGCAGTCCTTCTAGGTTCACCTTCATGTCCTCAGCGCATTCCTCGCTCCCGCAGAAGGGCATGAACACAATTTTTCCGTCCTTTACAGCTCTGATAAGTTCCTCTCTCGTCTGGACTTTCACAATTCTAGAATTAAAGTATTCCTCCGCTCTCTTTTTAAGAGTAAGAAGGATATCATCCTTCAGCTTCTCTAGCATCGTTAAGAGTTCATCGTCCTTAACTTTAATCCTAGACTTTGTATCTCTACGGAAAATCACAACGTACCCCCCCTCAATCTCCTTTTTGCCTACCTCTATCCTAATCGGGACACCCCTTAACTCCCAGTCGTTAAACTTCCAGCCTGGAGTCCTTTCTCTCAAATCTAAGAAGACACGATAGCCGGATCGCTTTAAAATTCCTTCAATCATCTCACATTTTTCCAATACACTTTTCGCCTCTTCGCTATAGTATATCGGGATTATAACCGCCTGTATCGGTGCAACCTCAAAGGGAAGGACGAGCCCCTTATCATCACCATGAATGGATACAAGTGCAGCAACAATCCTCCACACACCTGGACCATAACACGTTTGCCAAACGTAGTTTCTATTACCCTCCTTATCAACAAACGTTATGTTGAAAACTTTAGCGAATCTTTGACCGAGATCATGTGTTGATGATATCTGAAGCACCCTATCATCCGGGAGAATTGTATCGGCAGCATACGTGTCTTCAGCTCCCGCGAACTTATCCCACGGTGGTCGTTTCAGGAAGAGGAAAGGTATCGCCAGCCTATCCCATACAACCCTCCTAGTGTTCTCCATGTCTTCTCTTATCTGCTTCAAGGCTTCATCCCTGGTTGCGAAGGCGCAGTGAGCTTCAATCCACAGGAATTCGCGCCCTCTAATAAAAGGTCGTGTAGCTTTCTCGTACCTGTAAACTGCTACACTCTGATATAATTTAAGAGGCAGTTCCTTCCAGCTTTGAATCCACAGAGCATAAAGTGAGTAGAAAGCCGTTTCAGATGTAGGTCTTAAAGCTAGGCGACGTTCAAGCTTCTCATCTCCAGCTTCCGTGATCCAAAAAACCTCAGGCTTGAACCCTTCTACATGTTCTTTCTCTTTCTCGAAATATTCTTCGGGTATTACAAGCGGGAAGAGGACGGGCTCGTGACCTGTCTTCTCCAATTCTTCCTCGAACATCCTATAAATTTGTTTGATTATTTTCATAGCCCAAGGTTTATGTACGATAAAACCTTGTACACCATACCTTATGTCAACTAGATCAGCCTTTGTCAACACTTGCGTGAACCATTCACTGAAATTCTCTTCCTTTCTAACCGATATGCCGAGCTCGGACTTCGTATCGCTTTTACTACTCAGGAAGGCTCATCCCGGGTCACCCGCCCTGCTGCCCCCTGAGCCGATGTTTAAAAACTTCACGAGGCTTGTTGAGTGGATTAAGCCTAAAATCTTAAGCTAATGATCTTTCTCATCTAAGCTAGGAGCTTGAGAGAAGTGGGTGAACGTTAAAGGAGGTGGTCAGGAGTTGAGCTTGAGGGAACGGCTTAGAGTGTTGGGGGAGGATGTCAGGTATGTGCCATCCAGCTTTGAAATCATCGGTTCGAGAGGGAAGGCTGTGGCGATTTTAGAGTTTCCGGAGGAAGCGCCCGAGCACGTGAAAATGAAGGTTGCGGAAGCTGTAATGAAAGTGAATAAGAACGTAAAGACGGTTTTAGCTAAGAGTTCTGAGAGGAAGGGGGCTTTTAGGCTACGGGAATATGAACTCCTAGCTGGTGAAGAAAACACAGAAGTCATACACGTGGAGCACGGTGTGAGGTTGAAGTTAGATCCTAGGAAAGTGTACTTTTCGTCTAGGGAGGCTACAGAGAGGGTTAGAGTTGCTAGTCAAGTCAAACCCGGAGAGTTTGTTATGGTTATGTTCGCAGGGGTAGGACCTTACGCCTTGATGATAGCTAAGAAACAGCCATTAGTTGAGAAAGTGGTAGCGATCGAGCTTAACCCTGACGCCTACAATTATATGGTTGAAAACATCCTTTTAAACAAAGTAGAAGGTAAAGTTCTTCCCGTGCTTGGAGACGTTAAGGCCGTCGCCCGAAACTGGTACAGCATGTGCGACCGCGTCGTCATGCCTCTACCTAAAGGTGCTCACATGTTTCTCAATGAAGCGTTTAACTGCATTAGACCCGAAGGAGGCATCATACACTTTTACCATTGGGCTTCCGAGTACGACCTCTATAGCGAAGCCTACCTCCTTTTAGAGCGAGAAGCTTACCTCAAGAATAGAAGCGTGAAAATCGTCGATGCTCGAATAGTATCTGAGTACGCTCCTCGTATCTACAAGATATGCGTGGACGTTTTCATTAAATCAAGCCACTTTTAACTTTATTTACCCATTCCTCAGTAAGTCGTCGTGCTCCCGAGAGGGATTGAGAACATCTTTAGGCTTTACGACATTCGTGGTGTTTACGGCGAGGACCTTTCTCCAGAAATTTTCGCCCGTATAGGTATCGCGCTTTCACGTTACGCAAGAGGTACATATGCCGTAGGGATGGATGGACGTTCAAGTTCTCCTCCCCTCCTCCATGCACTTATCTCGGGGATAATCTCAGGTGGTTCGAACGTTGTAGACGTAGGGCTTGTTCCCATAGGAGCCATAATGTATGCTACTCTCCACAAGCGTTTCGCAGCTGCCTACGTCACAGCCTCACACTTGCCATGGAGATGGAATGGCGTGAAGCTGTTCAAGAGCGGCGGAGACCCTATTGTAGCAGATGAGATTCAAAAGATCAAAGAATTGTTCTTCTCGAATTTGAACCTAGAAAATCCTGGAAGTTATTCGAGAATAGATATTCTTCCCGAGTACGAAAGTTTCCTCTTATCCAGAACCGAATCCTCTGGATTGAGAATAGTGTTAGACTGCGGTAACGGAGCAGCAGCTCTCGTGGCCCCTCGAATCCTTAGAGACGCAGGACACGAGGTTTACGCGATCAACGCTGACGTAGATCCCCGTTTTCCAGGTAGAGGCTCGGAACCTTTGCCTGAACGCTTGAGCGATCTGAGGAATGAAGTTGTAAAAAGACGAGCGCACTTTGGTGTAGCATTCGATGGCGATGGCGACCGCACGGTATACGTTGATGAAAGCGGGAGCGTGTTAACTGCGGAGCAAGCTGCTGTAGTGATGCTGGAGGGTATGGGTTACGGGGATGTTGTAGCCAACGTAGAATGCTCCAATCAGCTTGAGAAGATGGTTAGGGAGCGAGGCCACCGGATATTGTGGGTTCCCGTTGGGAGAACGTTTATGGTGAGAGAGATAGCTAGGAGCGGGGCAATTCTAGGCGTCGAAAGTAGCGGACACTACGTGGTCTGGAAGAACATGAACATGGATGACGGTCTTCTCACAATGCTTTACTTTACAGAGTCTGTTGCGAAGGTTGGAAAAGTTTCTGAAGTCGTGCCTCCCCAATATCCCATAGTGCGCACTAAAGTTCACGTTCCAGACGAGTTGAAGTTTAAAGTGGTTGAAGCTTTACGTAGGGAGCTGGAGCATCGCTACGAAATCATTGCAATAGACGGGCTAAAGGTGGTTATAGATGACTCGTGGGTTTTGATACGTGCGTCTAACACTGAACCGTTAGTACGCATAACCAGCGAAGCTAAAGACTGGGATACGGCGCGTCGCTTAGCTGATGAGTTTACGGCAAAGGTCAGTAGTACGCTCTCTGAACTTAGCCGCGGCAGTTAAGGTTTACAGTAACGCGGGGACTGATTTCACTTAAATTTAGCACGGCATGAGAACAGTCGGTATAGAGGACGAGTGTACTATTAATCTCGAGTAGGGGTACATTCCTTTGAGTGAAAGGAGCTCCTCCTCGCTCAAGCCTAATTACGTATATTCCATCAGTAACTTGACTTTCTGTTACGAAAAGGCTGGAAAGCGGTGGAGCTGACTTATTAAAATCCTCAGGAAGGGAGTAAGCGTAAGCTTCAACCTTAGAAGCGCCCTTGGCCTCCCCCCTAATTTCTATCAGTTTTCCTTTCTCGACAATTCGTAGGAGTGGTAGCACGGTAATGTAAGAGCCTTTCTCAGTTATTATGAACACCTCAGCTCCACCCTTTAACCCTCTTATGGTGTAAGCCTCTCCCTTACCCCCTTCTCTGACTACTAGAGCTACGGCTTTACCTTCACCATAGATCTTAAACCCCGTTAGCGTATACGAGCCCAACCAGACGAGAGGTTTCTCTTCTTCCTCAAATAAAAAACATCTAAGAGATGATCGCAGGTCAAATACACTATCGTTACGCCCTAGTGCTAAGAGCGCAACAGGCCCTTCACGCCAACCAGTCACTTTAACAGGCTCAACAACAATAGAGGGGGGAGTCTGACGGAAGGCTAGGGATAAACCTAAGCTAAGTAAAATAGCTAGAGGTAGCAGAGCGATTTGGAACCTCTTATACATCACTTGGCACATTATCTTCGGCTTTTAAGTGTTAGTGTAATTTTCTTTAAGGTACTCGTAAGCTACTTCTCCCAGTTTCTCGAACCAGTTTACGCTACCAGGCTTCATCCCTCTTCTCTCGATGAGAATATTGAGGATCTCGTCTAAAACCTCCTGCGGTTTCTTTCCACTTGTATCTACCTCGAAAACAGCATCAAAGCCAAAAACCCTAACAGCTTCTATGAGGCAAACATCCAAGATCTCCGCTTGAACGTTCTCAACGACCTTATTCCTCGGGTAGCCTCTAGCGCTAAGTCTTTTCTCAAGCTCCCTCGGATCTAGCCTTAGGATAACTGCAACCTCAACCATCTCCGGCGGAACAACGTTGGCTACGTGAGAGTCCACGACGACACGTTTTGCAGAGGAAAGCTCACGAAACCTTGCTCTCAACGCTCTTTCATCGACTATATAGGCTGCCCGTTTCTCATCGTAGCCTAAAACTATGTTCTCATTAAGAGCTAGCTCGGCTACGCTTACGTACTCGGCGTTAAGCTTCTCAGCCAGCATCTTAGCGACCGTAGTCTTGCCCACTCCTGGGGATCCTCCTATGAAAACTATCGTCACTCTTACCGTGTCAATAGAGAGAGTATTTAGGCTAAACGTTGGAGGCTGTATGTGGGCGAAAACACAGGATCGCACAAATTGGTGATTCTAAGTTGGGAAGAGTTCTTCGATGATGTGTTATACCTAGCCTCCAAGCTCGAGTACAACGGTTACGATGTTCTCGTTGCGATAGCTCGGGGTGGGCTTGTAGTAGGGAGGCTTCTCTCAGATCTGTTGAACGTTAAAAGGGTTACAGCTTTGACAATTGAATACTATAAGGGAGTTGAGGAGAGAGGTTCGGAGCCTAAAATAGTAGGGGATTTAGGGCTTAACGTGGAAGGTCTTAAGGTACTGATCGTCGACGATGTAGCGGATACAGGGGTAACGTTGAAAGCAGCCGTAGAATTCTTGGCGGAGAAGGGTGCTGAAAGTGTGGAAACATGTTCAATATATGTAAAACCTTGGTGTAGTTACAAGCCTAAGTACTTTTCAAAGATGATTGAGGGGTGGATTGTTTTCCCTTACGAGCATCTCGAAACCTCTCTTTACTTTTTGAACAGCGGGTGGAGCTTTGATCAGCTCACTCGAGTTAGTTTCCACTCTAAGGTTCTAGAGTATCTGCATAAGAAACTTATGAAAACATGAGAAATCGCTCAGTATACGCTTGTGACGCAACGCTAATTTAGCCGGTAGAGAAGTGGTTAAGCGGATCAGGATGGAGAGTCTTAACCTTGAGTCCCTCCAGAGAAGAAGGAGCGAACTGGAGAGAGAACTCGAGAAGCTGCGTGAGGAAGAGAGGAAGGCTCGTGAGCTTTACGAAAAAGCAAAGAAGATGGAGGATGAGGCTTACGAAGCTCTGAGGAGAGCTAAGAGCAGCGAAGAGATGTCTATGCTCGAGCTTAGGTACCATCAGATTAGCGGTAAGCGGAGAGCTGTAGAAGATAAGCTAAGGGAGATAGAGATGAAAATTAGAGGTGCTGAGAGGGAGCTAGAAGAGACTAAGAAGAGAATAGAGTACTTAAAACCGAAACCGGTAAAGTGGATTGAAGAAAAGCCAAGCTAGGCAGCGAATAATAGCCTCTCCCTCTCGTTCATCCAATCGTTTATAACCCTCTTTATGAGATCAGCTGCGTAATCCATGTGGCTTATAGGTGCTTGACCTACCGGCTTCGTTTCAAGTTCCACCCTATATGATTCTGCTTTAGGGCTTAGTATGAAGCGGAGTTCGCAGTCAATTGCCGCTTTAACTCCGATCTCTGTTGTGCTCAAGTATCTGAACGTGAATCGTTTAATCCTAGTTCCTTCGGATCTTTCTTCCATTGGGTGGTCGACAAGTCCCTCAACAGCTTCAAGCTCACCGTAGCTTAGATCTGCTAGTTTGGAGTAGACATAGGAGAAAGCGACTTCACCCTCGTCAGCTAGTATCTCACCCGGTATGGAAAACGTTTTTGCTGCAGCTGTTCTCGTCACATACTCGACACGCTTGGCCCTTTCCCTACGCTCTGAGATCCTTAACCTCCTGACTTCTGTAGGAGCGAACATGTAGGCAGCATCCATTGAGGGCTTTATCGCTCCCACTATAGAAACCACCACCGCTAGGGCTATGGCTAGGTAGCTCCAATACCACTCTAGTTTCTCTCTAACCATCAAGTTCTGGTAGGCCGCAAAGGTGCTGAGAAGCCTAAAAGTCGTTAAGCCGGCAATATAGCCAAACCCGCCGCTCAGTAACCCATAGACAACGGCTTCAGCCAGGAACACTAACGCAATCTGTCTCGGGTTAAAGCCTACAGTCATGAAAATGAAAATTTCCCTTCTCCTCTCTCTAACTACGCTGACCATGCTCAGCAGGACGTTAGCGATAACGATGAAAAGAGGCACGAAGAACGTTATGTCTTGTTCAAAGAGGCTCTGTACCCGCGTCCCGTAGTAAACCCTGCTACACTTTCCTCCGTAGCACGATATACCGACATAGCTTTCCCCTCTTCTATCGACAACCTCGTTTATGAAGGAGGTACCTGCTTCCTCACTAACGGGTTGCGAAGAGATTCTATACAGGAAAAAGACTTGTGAATACCCTCCCTCCTCGGGTGGAAAGAGCCTTAAAAGTAACTGTGAAGATGTGACAAACAAGTCGCTACCGTTTGCAAACAACATTCTCCCATTCCGAATGATGAACGGTCTCACCGGGGTTCCATCGGGGTCTCTAACCTCCTCAAAAGCCAATTCGTTAAAGTAACCAACAGCCGTCAATTTAAGTTGTCTCGAGCCATAACCCGTTTCCAAAGTAACATCGAGAACCTCACCACCTTTCAAACCCAACAGGTTCCAAGCACTCTCAGGCAATATGATACTGTTATTGTCCGGTCTGCCGACTGGGCGTGTAACGACAGTTCCCAGGTAGGGATTGTTTCTGAACTCGTTTTCATCGATTCCCATCGCAAAACGAAGGACGACCTCCCGTCCTCCGTACGATATTGCTGCTCTCATACTCATGTCAGGCCTGTTAAACACGACGGTAGAGTACCCTTGGACGTCTCCTCTACCTACGAAAAGTAGAGGGTCAAGCTCTGCGTTTAACGCTGAGAGCGTGTCGTTCACTACCCTCTTTACGATAAGCACGTTAGAAGGATGCTCGGCAAACCCTTTCTCCTCGATCTTGGCATATACGGAGCCAAATGTTGCGAGTACAGTGAAAGCCCAGATAAACGCTGTTATGCTAAAGACTGTTATAAATGTTCTTAAAGCTTTAACTTTAGAGTAGCGCTTCCCCAAGGTAAAAGCAACTGCAACCAACCCCCTCATCTGGACTTCGCCGGGTAGCTCGGGTTCCTTGATAAACTTCGGTAGCAAAAATACAACTATAAAAAATGCGGCGTATCCTCCCGCAACTGTAGCTAAAAACAAGCTTTGATCGAGGGACCAGAGCAACCTAAAGCCCGGGTAGACGTACGTGAAGGACGATGCTAGGGCGGCGTATATCAATGTAAAGGAAAACATTTTCGCGCGCTGACTGTTGAAAAAGTAAAAAGCTAGGATAGCAGCGAAGACAGCTAGGAAGCTGGGCATTACCGTTGCACCTACTTTAGCTATGTCTCTTAGGAAGCCTAGCCTCTTAGGAATCTGGTCGGTTGATATCGCGTGTACTCTCTCCAACGGCGAGATAATTCGTTCAGGCGCTTCTTTCTGCGCGAACAGCGACTCGGCTTCAGCTATTAATCCTTCGCCCACTCTAAGGAGGTCATGTATCTCCGGTATATAGAAGCCCATAGCTTCATACAATGAGGCTAGGTCTCGCGCCTCGGATAACTCCTGCTTAGCTCTGTTGAGTTGACCTTCCAGACTGACAGATAATAAATCAACAACCTCTACCTGACCCAAGGAAGCGAAGATTAAGGGGGATTCTCTAGAACCCCGCTCTACTCCTAGTGTTTCGATCCTGAAGGTATTTAAGTCAAGTACACTGTACTCGATTCTCGCTCTTAAGGGTATGTTAAGAGGGACTAGAGCTTCGTTAACTTTTAGAATATCAAAACCGATGCCTCTCTTAATGAAGGTGTAATCCCCTGTTGGACCATAGGAGTCTATTAACTTCGGGGATATGTTTAATTCTCTCTTGTCGCCGAGCTCCAGTCTCGCACTGCCAGCTTCCAAACTCCTTGACAGCATCTCCCCTTCTCTGTTAAGTATGGTTATTCTAGCCGACCCCGTCGGCTGACCCCCGATGTATACTATGCGTCCGCTAGTCACTATGCGGGCTGCGGGGTACAATATTGCGTGAGCTTTTAAGGAGATTACATTGGGGTAGGTTGAAAGGTCTATCCGAACTGGGACATGTGTTAAAACGTTCCCAGCGGTGTTTAAGACATATATGATATAGTATTCGTTTGAAGGTAGTGAGCCCGTAACGAGTCCATTTTCGTCTGTGTAGCCTGTGTAAACTGCTCTTATCGTTCTTAAGTTGAACACTAGTACAGTAACACCTTTCATCGTGGAACCGTTAGAGTCAGTAACCCGTACTGAAAATTCAAAAGTTTGTGGAGCTGTTAGTACTAATTGAGGGATTACATTTAACATTAACGCTAGCGCCAAATATACCAGTAAACTCCTTCTCATGGGAGTGCTCAGCCTCAATAGTTTAAAGGCTTAACGGTACATCTTAAATATACAAAAATGTTAACTTCTTAAATTGAATTTAAATTTTAGTTTGTTGGTATGGTGCCCCGGCCGGGATTTGAACCCGGGTTCTCCGTAGGCAACCGTATGGTTAACCTACTCCGGCTCGAGAGGCCGGCATTCAATGCCGGGAAACGTAATTCCGGCTTACTTGACCGGGCTATACGACCGGGGCTGTGCGTAGGGATTATTTAAGAGGATTTAAGTAGTTTGCTGCGGACAATATCCATTTGTTCTAGCGCCGCTCAAGCTGCTCCCTTAAGTCATAATACTCAACTAAAACCTGCGTTTCGTAATTACAACCGAAGCTACAATAGCTAGAAGAGGAATTAGAACGACAAGGATAGGGAGGTTATCTCCTATAAATGTTGAAATAACTTTTAGTGGGGGGTCCCTCTCTGTGAAAACAGAGCTTTCTACTTCTAGCTTATTTAGTATTAAGTTAAGAGGTTTTAGGTTTGCAGGTAATTTTATGCTGTAAATCTCAAGATTTCGTAGTGAGGGGGAAAGACGCTTTACTGACCAGGTATCGGTTAAATTACAGTAATTCAATCTAACATCCACTTGGAGGACTTTAACTGTAAACTGGTGTCGTGACTCCATAGTATATGAAGACAATGGTTTGAAATCTTCACTACTAAGGTATAGGACAAAGGGGGTATCTCCCATCAAGAAAACTGACGTCAAGATACTATCGTTTAAGAAACCTAAACTTAGAGGGACAACGTCACCCTCAGCTTCGACGAAGACACTATTTTTCACTTCGTTCCCTTTAATGCGTAGAAGAACCCCCTTTTGTTTTGCCTTATAAGTCGAGTAACCGAGAAAATACATATCATCACCCTTGATACAAACATCTACGAATCCCTCATAACTTGGCCATCCTAATGAGAATACCCTAAGGATAGAAGAATTGACTAACACAACAAAGTATGCATCACTGAGACCAAATCGCGAGGAATGTGAGGAGCCGATTACGACATTTTTCGTATTCTGTTGCAAGGCTGCAAATCCCTCATCCCTATCCGCGCCCCCGAAGGCTAAGATTGATACATTACCTTCCCTTACTATAGCTAACAATATATCAGAGTATGATACATTCTGACTCCACGTTGAACCGACAAGCAACAATGAACCATTCTTGTAGTAAATCCTTTCTACAAAGTCATCATAAACCAGGCTTCCAAATGCCTGAGCCTCTTTCAACCTACCGTCTTCGTCAACAAATACTACTCCAATGTCGCTGTCCACAGCCCCGTAGACTGGTCCCACAGCAGCGTAACCGTCTTCCAGAATTGCTAGAGATTTAGCGAACATCAAATCGCCTTGGAATAATACACTCCACTTAACATCACCTTCTTGAACTTTGACCATTATCGGTACCCTTCTCCTTTTTATCTCTAAATAACCAGAGAAAACAAGCCCCCTCTCTCCCACTGCACAGTCTAGGAAAGAGCCATTGAAATTAATGTCTAGATAATAGGCTTCGTGCACCCTCCCCTGTTTATCAAGGCTGAAGAAAGCTGGCAAGTTTGAACCATTTACTATAACGCTTCCACAAAAGAGTATAGACCCTTCAGGCAAGACTAAAGCTCTTTTAGTTATTACCTCTGGCTCCGCATAGGCTGCAGGCACTAACGCGAAGATCAGGATAACTGTTGTTATTATGCTAGCTATTCTCACAGGGTGAAAAGCTGACTACAGTCTTTATTTTAAACTCTTCTAAACTCTTCGGATCGAAAAACATTGATTGCTCCATAATTTCCCTTAAAAATATTTTGTTAGGGGGTGAGGAAAAAATATAAGGGGATAAGTCAAAGCCATATTCTGATGAGGAAACAGACAGTAGTAAATGTAATGTCCCTGTTGTTAACCGTCATCATGGCGGCTAACCTACCTCTCGTCATTCTAGCATCTGCAGCTCCTGAAGTACCGAATGGTCCATGGCTTGATGAGGTAGTCTGGATAAAGGAAGGTGAAGCAGCTAAGGTAGTAGACATGTTAAGCAAGGGCGATATTCACGCCTACTTCATCGATGTTCGTGCAGATCCCAAACTAGTCGAACGTATTAAAGCTGACCCCAATATCGGATACAAATACGCTTACGGTCTCTATTTCGAAATTACTTCAAACCCCGTTGGTCCCGAGTTTAGAGATGGTACCTTTAACCCGTTCAGCAACCCGAGGATCAGAGAGGCTTTGAATTGGCTTATCGATAGGAACTACATTGTAGACGAGATCCACTTAGGCTTTGCTAGACCAAAGTGGTTCCCGCTAATTTCCGCATTCCCCGACTATGCAAAATTGGCGGATGTAGTGAAGATGCTAGAGGCCAAGTACAGCTATAATTTCGAGCTGGCTAAGACTGTGATCTTTGAAGAAATGGTTAAGATGGGTTGCGAATACAAGGATGGCAAGTGGTTCTATAAGGGTAAAGAGGTAGTTATAAAGTCGCTAATTAGAGTAGAGGACCAGAGGAGACAAATCGGCGACTACGTTTCCGACCAGCTGGAGAAACTAGGTTTCAAGACTGAGAGGATGTATAAGACCTCTAGAGAGGCTGCTCCAATATGGTTAAGAGGCAACCCTGCCGACGGGCAGTGGCACATATACACTGGAGGCTGGATCACTACAGCGGTAGATAGAGATGCCGCAGATGTTTGGGCTTTCTTCTACACGCCGTTAGGCAGACCCGAGCCTCTATGGCAAGCTTATAAACCAGATCCGCTGTTCTACGAGGTTGCGAGAAGACTCTGGGACAGGGCCTTCAAGACGATTGAGGAGAGACAAGAGCTTATGGCTAAAGCAGCTGAAATGGCGATAAAAGATTCCGTAAGAGTCTGGGTAGTCGACCAAATAGTCCCATATTTATACAGGAAGGATGTTACGCTTGCAGCAGATCTCAGTGGAGGCTTTGCGACAGCGTTGTGGTCGAGGACAGCAAGGTTTGTCGATAGAGTCGGTGGAAGCTTCAGAGCTGGAAACAGGGAAGTGCTCGTAGATCCTTGGAACCCAGTAGCCGGCTCGAACTGGGTGTATGACGCTGTTATCCAGACTCCGCTCGTATCGTATGCTTTTCTCACAAACCCCTACACTGGCTTACCCATGCCAGAGAGGGTTGTGAACGTTACCCTTTTCGTTGAAAAAGGCGTTGACACTATATACTCTAGCGACTGGCTAACGGTAAAGTTCGTTGATAAGGTTGAAGTCCCGCCTGATGCGTGGTGGGGCTATGACGTTGCCGCAGAAAAGCTTGTAACAGCGGGTGAAGCCGGCGTAAAAGCTGCGAAGGTTAGAGTCGTAGCCAATTACGGTGACGTTATCGGAAAAATCAGATACCACGATGGTACTATGATGACCCTAGCCGATTGGATCGTAACCTGGCCTTTAACTTTCCATAGGGTAGATCCCAAGAGTCCCCTCTACGATGCTGCGGCCGTTCCGGGCTTCCAAAGCTGGAGACCATTGTTCGCTGGAAGGAGAATTCTAAGTACTTCGCCACTTGTAGTTGAATGGTACGGAAACTATACGCACCCAGAGGCGGAATTCATTGTTACATACTTTGCAGGTTGGCCCAATATGCCTTGGCATACCACTGCGATAGGCATTAGGGCAGAGGAGAAGGGGTTGTTAGCTTTTAGTACCAGTAAGGCCGATAAAATGAAGGTTGAATGGATGAACTATATTGGAGGACCTTCTCTAAAGATCCTAGAGGAAACCCTAAAGGAGATGATCGACACAGGTTACATACCGTTCAGCAAGTTTGCTAGCGCTTACGTAAGTGTGGATGAAGCGAAAGCTAGATACCAGGCTCTCATGAACTGGTATAAAGAACGTAAACACTTCTGGGTAGGAGACGGCCCCTTCTACTTGGATAGTGTAGACTATATGGCGCACACAGCCGTGCTTAAGGCAAATAGAAACCATCCAGATAAAGCTGACAGGTGGGCTTGGTTAGCAGATCCACCGATTCCTGAAGTAAAGATTGAGGTTCCCGAGAACGTTATTCCAGGCATCGCTGCAGACATAAATGTGAGAGTAAGCTTCAAGGGACAGCCTTATCCAGCTAAGAGGATTGAGTTTGTCAAGTATCTTGTACTGGATGCTTCAGGCAACGTGATGGATAAAGGTGAAGCTAAAGCTGTAAGTGACGGTCTCTTCAAAATTTCCCTCTCTAGCGAAGCTACAGGCAAGTTTACTCCAGGTACTTACAAGATATTAACGTTCACATTAAGCAAGGACGTTGCAATGCCAGCAACCGTTGAAGCGTCATTCCTAGCTATATCACAAATAGCTTACATGTCTACACTACTTGGACGCACTGAAGCTAGAATAAGCAGCTTAGAACAGAGTCTAAACGCTAGACTTAGTGAAGTTGAAAACCGCTTAAACGCTCTCTCCAATACAGTTAACATCGTGATGGCTCTAGCCGCCGTGGCGTTATTGCTCTCTATAGTAGTACTAGCACTTCCATTTATCAAGAAACAGAAATCACAGACTTTACCGCCTGCAAAATAAGTATAAAAATTTTTTAAAATATAATATATTATAAAATTTTTTAATTATTTTGGTTGATAAATTTTTTATAATACTTATAATATTCCAATAGCTCTAATAGTGTATTTAAGTTTTTTTCCTAATCCTTTTAGCTAAATAATATTAGATGATTTACAAATTATAATAAGGTTAATAAAGGGGATTTTGAGGGAGAGGTACGACATGCCGTTTAAAGGACTAGTAAAGTACATACTGAAGAGGGCTGTAGTGCTGTACTTGACAATGCTTGCAGGCATTTACCTAACTATTCTTGTTGCTAACATGGGTGGAAAAGTCGACGAAATCATTCTAGCAGATCTGAGGACTAGAGTCTGGGATGAGGTTAACCGTAACCCGGTTTATAGGGCTCTTTCAGGAGCTGAGAGGGAGAGGCTTGTTAACCAGATAATTGAGAATGAGATCAAGAGGCTTGGTTTAGATCAACCTTTTTTAGTCAGAAGTATAGTCTACCTAAGAGACTCAGCTACTTTAAACTTAGGGCGTGCTCTATTTATGACAAGTGATACAGGGTCAAGGCTTGTTAAGAACATTATCTTAGAGAGGTTACCAGCTACAGTGATGCTCTTTACTACTGTGATGTTAATCAACTTCTTCGTTCACTTGCTGCTGGGGCTACACCTTTCTAGACGTCATGGAAGCTTGCTCGATAAGGTGATTGTCACTCTAGCTCCCACCTCAGTGCTGCCTGGTTGGTTTTATGGTATAATCCTAATCTTGGTATTCTACACTTGGCTACATGTACTACCGGGAGGCGGATTCGTCGATACTCCGCCGCCAAAGGATCCAATACTGTATACTTTAAGTGTCTTGAAACATATGATCCTGCCTATGGCTTCCTGGATAATATCGGGCTTCTTCCTCGGAGTGTACAGTAGCCGGACTTTTTTCCTCATATTCTCTACAGAAGACTACGTTGAAGCTTCTAAAGCAAAGGGTTTGCCTCCACGCCTTGTTGAAAGAAGATATATTCTTAGGCCTGCGCTACCCTCCATAGTCACTGGTTTCGCATTGGGTCTTATCGGTTCATGGAGTGGCGCTATAATCACGGAGACAGTGTTCGGGTGGCCGGGGCTTGGGCTCGTAGCTTATACAGCTATACAGAACATGGACACGCCAGTGATATTGGGTTTCACAGTTATTTACGCATATCTCTTAATGTTAACGGTGTTAATTCTGGATATGATATATGGAATTATAGATCCTAGGATTAAAGTTCAATTCGGGTGAGAATATGAGCCAGCCTGTATCTGATTATGGTTTGAAAGGCGTTGTAAGAGATTTGGTCTCTTACAAGTCAGGGATAGTTGGTCTCGCGATTCTGTCTTTGCTCTTAGTTTTATCGATCTTCGCTTTAATAGCTATACCGTACAACGAGGCTATAAGATTATGGAGAGGACAGGAAAGCATGTGGATCGAGAACCCTCGAACTGCTGCACCAGAGTGGATTGAAGTATTCTTGGGTAAGAGGCTTCCGAGAACTGTAGTACTCGATAGTAGGGTGAAACAGCCGTCATCGAGCAAAGCTTCACTAGATATTATTGGAGCGGACATGAAGAAGATCTTAATTACTTATAAGTTAAAGTTTGATTACGATGAATTGCCTAGCGAGTTTAATCTACTATTCTATTCCAATTATACAACTTCTTCTCCCTACTTACGCCTTTTATGGAAGAAACCCAATGGAGAAGAGATAGAACTACTTCGATACTCTCTTCGTTCACCAGATGACAGATTATACATTTCAACTAACAATGATATTTTAACAAAGCTTTTAGAATTTTACACGACCAAATACCCCGTGAATGTTAGCGACAGAGTTACAGTGCTTAAGTTGCTCTTTGGTAAGGTAACTCCTGAGTCTCTTAGTGGAGGCGACTTTGAAGTAGAGAAAGGTGAATACGTTTTAAGTCTCGAAGTAACTGTTTTCAGTAAAAATGACGACTTGGATGCGAAGCTTATCGTCTATGGTACCGTATATGGTATAGCTGGAACTGATCATTTGAGGAGGCCTCTAGAAATACCTTTGTTATGGGGGACGCCTATTGCGCTTGCCTTCGGTTTAACTGCCTCTTTAGTAACCACTTTCCTACAGATGCTTATAGCTGTTATGAGCGGTTGGTATGGAGGACTAGTTGACTCGGTAATTCAGAGGATTACTGAGCTTTACATGGTTATACCTTTCCTACCGTTCCTTATAATGATCTCAATCTTCTATAGGCTTGACATCTGGGTGCTTCTTATGGTGGTCATCGTTCTAAGTATATTCGGGGGTGGCATAAAGGGGACTAGAGCCCTCGTCATGCAGCTGAAAGAGTACCCTTACATCGAAGCAGCGCGTGCTTACGGTGCATCGGACTTCAGGATAATACTCTTTTACATCATCCCGAAGATTCTACCTCCAGTTGTTCCAGGTCTTATTAGTGCTGTGCCTGGCTACGTGTTCCTGGAAGCTGGTTTAGCGTTCCTAGGTCTGGGCGACCCCTTCCTTCCAACGTGGGGGAAGGTGATAAACGAGGCTTATAGCAACGGTGCTTTGTATAGAGGTTTATACTACTGGGTTTTGGAGCCAGCTGCTATGCTTATGCTGACCGCTTTCGCTTTTGCGTTCCTAGGATTCGCCCTAGATAAGATTGTGAACCCCAGGTTAAGGGAACTTTGAGGTGGTTTATGTGAGCAGTATTCTTACAGTTAAGGATCTTCGCCTATACTACACCACTAGGAAGGGTGTCGTCAAAGCCGTTGACGGTGTAAGCTTCGATATAAGGAGGGGTGAAACCCTAGCTGTTGTAGGAGAGTCCGGTTGTGGGAAGACGTCGTTAGCGCGAGCTTTGATAAGACTTTTGCCGAGGAATATCCATACATTTGACGGTAGTGTCGTACTTGATAATCGAGAGCTGATGAAGTTAAGCGAGGAAGAGTTTAGGAGACAAGTACAGTGGAGTAAGATTTCAATGGTATTCCAAGGTGCTCAAAACTCTCTTAATCCTGTTTTAAGAGTTGGATTCCAGATCGCTGAGCCGTTGGTGATACATAAGGGAGTGCCTCGGGAGGAGGCTCTCGCCGAGGCTAGGAAGTATTTGAGAATGGTAGGCGTGCATGAAAGCTTTGCGGATCGCTACCCGTTTGAGCTTAGCGGTGGGATGAAGCAGAGGGCTATAATAGCTATGGCGCTGATAACGAGACCCTACGTGATGATACTGGACGAGCCGACATCTGCTCTTGATGTAATAACTCAAGCTAATATTATGAATCTCTTGAAGAGCATTAAGGATGAGTGGGGTGTCAGCTACATTTTTATAACACATGATATCGCCCTATCGAGCGAGCTAGCGGATAAAGTGATGGTCATGTACGCTGGACACATGGTTGAACTAACAACCTCGGAGGAGTTTTACACCAACCCTCAGCACCCGTACTCCCAGAAGTTGATGGCGAGCGTCCCAAGCCTCAGGGCAGACAAGAAGCTTGAGTTTATCCCAGGGGCGCCGCCTAGCTTGATTAGTCCTCCGCCTGGTTGTCGTTTCCACCCGAGGTGTCCTTACGTCATGGACGTTTGTAGGAGTGAGGAGCCTCCGAATGTTGAGGTTAAGCCTGGTCATGTCGTCAAATGCTGGCTCTACGCGAAGGGTGGTTAACATGGCTGATGAGAAACTATTTCTAGTTAAGGATTTGAGTAAATGGTTTACGGTTAGAAGAGGGCTTCTAGCTCCGCCGCTCACGTTGAGAGCCGTTGACAATGTAAACTTTGAACTTGGGAAGGGAGAGGCGATTTCGCTAGTAGGCGAGTCCGGGAGTGGTAAAACAACGCTAGGTAAGACTCTTCTAAGATTATATGATCCAACTAGTGGACAGATAATCTTTAAAGGAAGAGATATCACTCGGCTTAACGGTAAGGATCTTCTCTGGTATAAGAGAGAGACGGGGCTTGTTCAGCAGGATCCGTATGGAGCAATGCCCTCCTTTATGACGATCTTTAGGATATTGGAGGAACCTTTGATAATCCATAAGGTGGGCTCTAAGGAGGAGCGTAGGGAGATGGTCTTCAGGGCATTAGAGGAAGTTAGGTTGACGCCTGTGGAGGACTTCGCCTTCAAGTATCCGCATATGTTGAGTGGAGGCCAGCTTCAAAGAGTTGCTATCGCGAGGGCGTTGATCCTGAGACCAAGCTTCGTAGTCGCCGATGAGCCTGTTTCAATGCTCGACGCCTCCGTAAGGGTTGAGGTACTAACGTTGATGCGAGAGCTGCAAGAGAAGAGGGGTATCAGTTTCGTCTACATAACCCATGATCTCTCAACAACGCGCTACTTCTCCGAGCGCATCTTTATAATGTACGCTGGACATCTTGTTGAACAATCTCCATCACATGTTCTAGTTAGAGAACCTTTGCATCCCTACAGTCAAGCCTTAATAAACGCGATACCTGACCCCGATCCGGAAAACAGGAAAAGGTTGAGGAAGGTTCCCCCCGGCGAGCCGCCTAGCTTGATTAGTCCTCCGCCTGGTTGTCGTTTCCACCCGAGGTGTCCTTACGTCATGGACGTTTGTAGGAGTGAGGAGCCTCCGAATGTTGAGGTTAAGCCTGGCCATGTCGTCAAATGCTGGCTCTACGCGAAGAATTAAGCTAATCGCCGCAATAGTACTTGGAACATCTCTCTCTGTTTTAGCTGTCCTATTGTCTTTCTGGGCGATGTATTATTCTTCTCCACGCATGCAGGTTGAAAAACAGTTCGATATCATGGTTAAAGACGTAAGCAGTTTTATCTTTCCTCTTCCGGACGCGAGCGGGGAGAGAATTTATTATTACGTGAACGTTTCTTCTTCAAAGCCCGTAGAGTTTTCCATTAAAGGTATCTTCCAAGGTCAGGTTTTAGACTTCATCGATTTCGGTAAGAGTACTCGTTTCGAGAGAGGAGGAAATATGCTTCTTAACCACACGCCTAGCGAGCTCGTAGTGACTTTAAAGTGCGTTGATTGTCTCGTAAAGGGATACATCTCTATACGTTACTCAAGCGTGGATTACCGTTACCTCACAGTTTTAAACATAGCCGCTGTAGCTTCATCCATAGTCGGGTTATCTTTGCTTGCGGCAGGAGGCTACGGATACATGATATCGAGAGGTGAAAAGGAAGGTGCGAGGTAGGTCACCAGATCCTAGTGGAATCATCGTGTTATGCGTCGGAAATCCTCTGAGAGTGGATGACGGGTTCGGCTATATGGTTTACCGCCTACTGAAAAAGCTAAGGCTGCCATCCGTTTACTTTGCCTCTACACCGGAAAATATCGTGGGTGTTCTACTCGATATTAAGCCAAGGGTTGTCATCCTTGTCGACGCGCTTCTAGGAGAGGGGACTGGATTAGTCATCTCGAAACTTTCCCGAATGAAAGTTCTTCAACCTCAAACTACGCATAACATCCCATTGAACCTACTCTTTAAAGCCGTAGGAATAGACCCAGAAAACGTCTTAGTTATAGGTGTCTTCGTAGAGAACCTCAGTTTTGGTGGAGAGCCTAGCGATAAGGTGAAGAGAGCCGCGGAGGCAGCGTCGTCACTTATATGGAAACTTCTAACTAAGAATGTACTACCAATTGAGCTCGAGCTCTGCGATGAAGGCTCTATCGTCCCGGGGAGTATCGAGGACCTTACACTCGTTAAGTAACTCGACGGCTCTAGATCTAGCTTCATCCGAAGTCATGTAAAGCTCGGCACCTGTCAGCGACCCGTTGCCTATGTACTCAACTATGTCGCTACTAACTTTGGGTAGTAGACCAATTTCCATGGCGTTTGTAAGATCTAAGTGATATCCAAAATCCCCCGCTACGACCAATTTCTCTAAATTATCTACTCCTACACCGACATGCTTTAGAAGGAATTTAGCGGTGAACTTTACTGCAGCTACAGCCAACTGAAGTTTGCGTATGTCTCGTTGTGTTAAGAGGATGTTTTTCTCATCGTCCAGCACGAAGGTCAACATTCCGTTATACTCCTTTACGTGGGGACCCGGCACGAGCTTCCCTCCTCTAGTTAGCAGCCCGTTACGAAGCAGCTCTGCAAGTAGATCCACGTAAGCCGAGCCGCAAATCCCTTTAGCCTCTCCTCCACCGATCACTTGGTAACTGACACCTCCCCTAGGGTGTAAACTCACCCTTTCGATCGCTCCTTCAACAGCCATCATTCCGGAATATAACCCCACCCCCTCAAAGGCTGGTCCAGCTGGGGTTGAGGCTGCGACATAACGCTCGCCGTGTTTTAGTACGATCTCCCCGTTCGTGCCGACATCTATGAGCATCGCCGTATGAAACCTCCACAGTTGGGCTGCGAGAATGTCACCGACGACGTCTCCTCCGATGTATCCTCCGAGTATGGGGAGGGATTCTACAGGAGCCTGAGGATTGACGTCTAAACCGAGCTCCCACCCTCTCTTGAGGAGCGACCTTCTGTAAACTGGTCTAAATGGTAAGAATCCAAGCGGTTTCGGATTAATACCATAGAAAAGATGCAACATGACAGAGTTACCAGCCACGGTAACTCTATAGATTTTGCTCGGGGGTACGTTGAACTTGTTGATCAAGCTATTCACTGTATCGACAGCAGCCTCTTGAAGTTGAGAGATCACGTTTTCTTCCTGGATTGACTGGCGGATCCTGGATATTACGTCAGCGCCGAACTTAAGTTGAGAGTTTAACTCAACGGATTCCTCTATAACATCACCGCTGGACAGATCGACTAGGGAAGCAGCTATGCTTGTGGTTCCTATGTCTACAGCAAGTCCATACCCTGCGTAGGTATCCGTTATATCGACGATCTCGTCGCCCACAATAACGGCTATGCCCGAGAACCTTTCAGAGATGAAGTTTAGAGCCGATGGAGACAAACGTGTAGCCTTGAGTCCGACTTTACCTAGTTTTGTGAGCAGTTCCTCCTCATAGGAAGGATCCCCCGTACTTAGCTCGAAGGGTACAAAAACCGCGGGCGGAGTAATCTTCATTGATGTTTTAGCTCTAAACTTCGTTAACGTCCTTTTTAAAGGAACCTCTATTCTTGTATCTCCGGCAAGCTTAGCCTGGCAGGCTAGCCTCCATCCTTCTGCAAGTTGTTCTGAAAGTAGTTTTATCTCGCGAGAGGTTGGAGGTGTCAAATGTCCAGTTTCTACCTTTACCTTGCATAGTCCGCATAAACCTAGCCCTCCACAACCAGCAGCTAGTGTAATTCCATGCCGTCGTAAAGCTTCGAGTACAGTTTCTCCTTGATCAACGTCGAATGTTCTCACGTGTTTAACAGTGAGCTTAGGCACGGTATGGGGTTGGTATTAAATATTGAAAAATATGTTTCAAGCTTTTTAATCCCTTATTCCCAAAAGTTCTTTACAAACTTTAACTGCCTTCACCGCGTCTTCGCCGTAACCATCCGCGCCGATGCTTTTAGCGTAATCCTCTGTCACAGCCGCGCCTCCAACTACGACCTTGACTTTCTCACGAATACCGGATTTTTTGAGGGCTTCTATCACATTACGCATCTCCAGCATTGTTGTCGTGAGTAGGGCTGACATAGCGATTATGTCTGCACTATTTTTGGCAGCCTCCTCGACGAACTTCTCAGGGGGTACATCCACGCCCAGGTCGATAACGTTGAAACCGGCCGCTCTAAGCATTGTGGCGACTATACTCTTCCCTATATCGTGAAGGTCCCCTCTAACCGTGCCTATGACGATAGTTCCCAAGGTTTTAGTTGAACCGCCTCGCTTTTGTATCTCGGGAATTAGGATTTCATCCATCACCTCCTTGAAGAGGTCGCCAGCTACTACTAACTCAGCAAGAAAGAACTCTCCCTTCTCAAACCTTTTCCCAGCTTCTTCCACAGCTGGTCTGAGAGCCTTTTCAATAACTTCATTCGGTGAAGCCCCCGTGTTTAATATTGTTTTAACTAAATTTTTAACATTGTCAAAGTCAAAGCTTAAGAATGATTCCCTTAATTTAGCGTAAAGTTCATCCAATGCCTTCACCAGCATCCCCCACGACAAGTGAGATATATGTCTGTTTCCCCCGGTTGAACAGAACTTTTAATATACTCTCCTAAACGTAAATTCTGAATCGTAGTTGAGTCAGCGGCTATAGTGGGATGTCATGTGGGATTCTTTAGAATCTTATGTTTTCTAACCGAAATCGACCTGGAACTGGTCATAATAAATGGGGTTTCGGGTATAGATAAGCTTTCTATACTACACTGATTACATGAGGGAAGTAGCTAGGACTAATACTTTCACCTCTCTTCTAAGTCGGCTTATATCCCCCAGTCATGACATTTTAAACTCGCAGACAGATATGGTGAGTAGTGAAGTTTTAGTAAGACAACCCCCTAGTGGGCTGGTTCAGGATCTCGAAAGGTCCTACCTTAAGAGGGCGGATTGGGAGGTCGTTGAAAACGCCAATACCAACTTTAGTTACAGCAATTTCCGTAATTACCTTTTTGAAAAGCTGATAGAAATTCCAGAAGTACTCACTGCTTACTTACCGACTGAAGCCGTTGAAGCCCACTATAGGGGGGATATTCACATCCATAAGCTTCCAGATTCGCTCTGGATACCTTATTGTGTAGGTTGGAGTTACAAGAAGATTCTCGAGCTGGGTCTTAAGACGCCCAACGTGGTGAGTAGACCGGCTAGACACTTTGATACGGCTGTTTCTCATCTCACGAACTTTTTCTTCATGGCGGCTCAAGAGTTCACTGGAGCTCAAGCTACGAGCGCATTTGACTTGTACTCCGCACCTTTCGTAGCCCACGATAGGCTGGAATACACAAAGGTGAAACAGGTTCTTCAGGCTATGCTTTTCGAGCTTAACTACCCCGCTAGAGCTGGCTATCAATCACCTTTTACCAACATAACTCTTGTGCTTGATACCAGTACGGAAATGTTGGAAGGTGAGGCTTTAGTCGCTGGTTCGCGAGTGGGGACTCTCGCCGACTACCTGGACGAAGGAGTTAAGGTAGCCAGAGCCCTCTTTGAGCTCTACGTTGAAGGTGATGCTGTCAGCCAGCCTTTCACCTTCCCTATTCCTACCCTACTGTTGACAAAGAACTTCGACTGGAGCGGGAGAAGATGGGGCGAATTAACTGACGTCATCTTCGAGGCGTTAGCTAAAAGAGGTAGCGCATACCTTCTCAACGGTTACGCCAGCAACGTAGAAGCTCTCTACAGCATGTGTTGCAGGCTCACGATAGACGTTAACCACGTTTTAAACCACTCAATAAATTACGGGCTGAAGCTCAGCTACGCAGACGAGGAGGATGCCTTCGAGCGTTTCCTGAAAATGAGAGACGGTGGAAAGGCGTACGGGGTTTGGGCGCTTCCTGACGCCACAGGCAGTATAGGCGTTGTGACGGTGAACCTTCCTAGATTAGCGTTGCTCAGTAAAGGCGAGTGGGGTGCTTTCGAAGAACTTTTACATGATTGTCTTCAAACGGCTAGGAAAGTATTGATCACATGGAGGATGCGGTACGAGCGAAGCTTGAGAGCTGGGTTAATGCCTATTACAAAAGTCTACCTTGGACACTTTAACCATCACTTCAACACATTCGGGTTGATCGGCTTACCTGAAGCAGCAGCCAACTTCCTAAGGGATCCGAAACTGTGGGTTGAGGGCTCTATGAAGGCTATACAGGAGGCGATCGAGCTCGAGCGTAAGATGGTGAGAAGCGTCAGGGAATATGCTGAGGAGATCGAGGAGCTAGACGGTTACCTGTACAACGTTGAAGAAGTACCTGGGGAGAGCACCGGTTATAAACTGGCAGCCTCCGATTTACAGTTGTTCAGAAAGGAGGTTGAGAGGGGTGAGGCGCTTATACCAAGTGATGGTTCAACACCGTTTTACAGTAACAGTGTAGTTCCATACTATGCAGATTTACCCATATACCAGAGGGCTATATGGGAGGGAGAGGTTCAGCAAGAGTTTACAGGAGGGGTTATGATGCATTTATTCCTCAACGAGCAGCCTGACCCCAAGGCTCTTAAGAACTTGATTCACAGGGTAGCCATAAACACAAAGGTAGTGTACTTCTCCATAACGCCCACTATAAGCGTTTGTCGAAGTTGTGGTTGGAGCTCTGTAGGCACTTATTGGCAGTGTCCCAAGTGCGAGTCGCAGGCTGAAGTTTGGAGTAGAATTGTCGGGTATTATAGGCCAGTGCGCCAATGGAACCCGGGCAAGAAGAGCGAGTTCAAGCTAAGGAAACAGTATGCGGCAACCCTTTAGGCTAGAGTTTCGACATGCCGGTGAGTTTCTTCTCATCGGTGGTTGGAAAGAAGTAAGCCTTGTAGATGTTCTCGAGCATTCCTCATTCACTCTCTGGCTCGCTCTATGCAACCTTAAGTGCCCTTGGTGTTCTAACGCCGACGTCGCCAGGGGGTTGACTGCGAGGGTTGTCAGCGTTGCGGATATAGTTGAGATCGTTGATCACGCGAAGAGCTTTGTGGATGTGTTACATGTTACGGGCGGCGAGCCTACTCTCCAACTTAATGCGCTTAAGCGGCTTTTCAAGAGTGTTACTGAGAAAGTAGGTCTACCCGTAAGTCTCAGCACTAACGGTACTATGCCTGAAGCGTTGAGTGCGTTGTCCCCCTTCCTTTATCACGTAGCTATAGACATAAAGGCCCCCCTTGATGAGCCTAGATTATATGCTACAGCTACTGGGATAAGTGAACAATTGGCACAAAAACTTGTTTCAAAAATTATAGAGAGCGTAAAAGTCTCTTTAGAGGTCCCCAACATCGAGTTGAGAACAACTCTTGTACCAGATGTTATCAATAGCAAAGATGTGTTAAAGGCAGCGGTTGGGCTCGAAGAGGTCCTCAAAAACGCGAAAGGTCGAGTAGCTTACGTGGTACAACAATTCATACCGTATGAAGGTGTTCGGGGACCTTTCTCCAGGAAGAAAGCTACTCCAAGCCGAGAAGTGATAAGATGTGCTGAGTACTTGGCTTCCGTGTTAAGCGTAGAAGTCTACTATAGAACCCTTGAGGAAGGTACGCGCAAAGTACGTTGACTTAACCGATTTTTAAGTACTCGCTTAAGTCATAACGCTGGAATCTTCTATCGGCTAACACTACGTAAGGTGGATTAAAGGGGTTTCTCCAGGCTCTTCCAATGCACTGCAGTGTTGTGATAAGCATCGGTAGATCTATAGCTGAGCGAACCGGATCACTTACACCCATCCTCCTGTAGAGGACGGCTATCTGGTCGCTGATCTCGGGTGGGAGGTACGGTGCGCCTGCGAGTACTACGCAGTCAGCCGGTATGTCGACGCCCTCGCTGAAACGTCCCCTAGCTCTTAACAAGAGGATGCCGTTCCAATCGCTGGGTGGTTCGCATTCACAGTAAGTCGCCCAGTTCATCAGCTCGTTTGCAACCCTCTCGGAAGGGGCGAATACTATGACTCTACGATGCTTTTTTGAAACGTTTACCATTAAGTTCTTGTACTCTAGGACCATCCTACTGTCGAACTCATCGAACTTAGTCGTAAGCTCAACGATTTCAGCTTGGGGTTTCACGGATAAGGGTATCCGTAATTCCGAATCACAGGTTAAAAGGGCATTAGCCTGTTGCGGCAATGTTGCGCTCACGAAAACCGCTGGTCTAACGTTAAAGAACTTTTGAGGTTTGAAAACGGTAATCCTATTCCCCTCGATGTAAGCGGGGGCTGAGGTCATCTCAAGGAGCGGATAAAGCCTTCCATCACCCTTCTCCAATGCTTCATAGATCAGCCTACGAAGCTCTTCTAGATCTGATATAAATAATCGGGCATTCAAGAGACCATCTTTTATAGACACGTAACGGATTAGGGAAGAAAGTTCTCTCACGAGTTTATCGCTTGCAGAGTACTCTCTAGCCGCTGAGACTGCTTCAACAAGCCTTGAAAGCGAATAACTTTTCTCTCTTGGTTTAAGGAGGTTGTGAGCTTCGTCGAAGACAAAAGCTTTAGAGTATTTCATCCTCCTATAGTAACTTTGGACAAGTATATCACACTCGACGTAGTCTTGAGCGTAATAAGGACACCATTCCTCCTTCTCACCAATCTCAATTAAGTTTTCGAAGCTAACGGCGATGGGAAGCTTGGAGGGCAGCTTGGCGTAAGGACACTTATACTTGAACAACCTGCAAAACTCGTGTACAGCATCCCCCAACTTTTCCACCTGTAGGCAAGCTTTCTCCCTTCCGCCCGCGGTGAAAACCTGAAGCCCCCATAGAGCAGCATCCTCGCCCACTCTTTTACCTAACGTTAAACTCCTCGTTAACCATAATGCGGGTAAAGCATTAGATCTGATTAACGCGGCGATAATGGCGTTTGTCTTTCCCCAGCCAGTGGGAGCAGAGAAGATGACTCTAGCCCCCGAGCTAAGTAATTCAGCTAGTTTTTCAGCGACTTCGAGTTGTCCAGATCGGGGTCGAATCGGCCAGTTGATTGTATTTTCCATTATTTTTTCCTTCGACGGTTGTGGGCTGTACGCGAACTACACTTTTCAGCGTATTTCAGATACCTTGCCGCAGTCTCAGTGTATTTCCCATCTATCGTTTTAATTGTGGCAAGTGCTTGGAGAGTCCTTACTCTCACGTCCTCAAGTGAACGCATACCCATCGGAATGATGAAAAATGAGCGTTTGATAAGATGTAGAGGGTATAGTTGGGGAGGGGGTATGATCGAAACCTTTTTTTACGGTGACACTGAAAGTAAATTCTACTAGAAGGGGTTAACACCAAAGATCAATAGTTCTTAATAGCTTAAAGGTTTAAAAGGCTGCATAGGTAGCGGGTTAGTGGCGAGGGTGTATGGAGCGCCAATTTTAGTAGTTGATGAGAGGCAGAGGGCTCTGCTGGATTTATGTTATGAAGGATCTCGCGATCTAGATGAACTATCCCAGCTTCTTGGTCAAAAGAGAGAGGATTTGATGCGTGTGATTGAGGAGCTGAAAGCCAAGGGTATTCTCGAAGTTGAAAAGGAGCTTGTGGATAAGGTCGAATTGACAAGTGAAGGCGAGCAATACTTGACGTCGATGCTACCAGAAGAAAAGCTTGGGATACTTCTCAAGGAGTTCAGTGAACTAACCTTAAGCGAAGCCTTACTTAAAGCCCAAGAGTTAGGCATTCAGCTCTCCAGTGAAGAAGTTAAAATCGGCGTCATGCATCTAGCTAGACTAGGGGCAATCAGAGTAGATGGACAGACTATCACTTTAGCCAGCGAACAGGCTTTAGCTGATGCACTAGAAGAAGCTAGAACCTTAAGAAGCTACATATCTGCTTTAGTGAAAGGCGTCCCACCTCCGCCTCAAAAAGTCGAGGTTCTAAAGAAGAGAAGGATCGTCTCCATTAGGAAAATCGTCAAAATTCGCGTATACTTAACTGAACGTGCGAAAGAGATGATGAGAGAGGGTAAGCTGGTGTACGCTAAGGTAGCGACAGCTCTAACACCGGATATCATAGTTAGCGGAGAATGGAAGAACACTGTTTTCAAGGAGTACGACGTATCGATTCCCCCACCCCGCCTTTACCCAGGTAGGAAGCACCCATACCTAGAGTTTCTTGATTCTGTGAGAGAGCTTCTAACTGAAATGGGGTTTGAAGAAATGAGGGGGCCGCATGTCGAACTCGAGTTCTGGAACTTTGACGCATTATTCCAAGCGCAAGATCACCCAGCTAGGGAGATACACGATACCTTCTTTCTGAAGAACCCTAAACAGGGTAGAGTACGGGACTTGGAAGTGGTCGAGAGAGTGAAAGCCGTCCACGAGAACGGTTGGAGTACAGGATCACTTGGCTGGGGCTATAGCTGGGATCCAACGAGAGCTATGCGCTTGATACTGAGAACTCAAACTACAGCGGTATCGGCTAGAACGATATATAGTAAGGGCGATGGAGAATACAGATGTTTTGCTCTCGATAGGGTATTCCGTCCGGAGAACTTAGATGCCAAACACAGCATGGAATTCTACCAGCTAGAAGGGATAATTGTCAGCAAGAAAGTCACTTTGAAACATTTGGTTGGTTTCTTTAATGAGTTAGCTAAAGAGTTGAATTTAGGTGAAGTTAAGATAAAACCAGCGTACTTCCCGTTTACAGAGCCTAGTGTAGAGGGCTTCATAAAGCATCCCAAGCTAGGTTGGATGGAAGTTTTCCCTGGAGGGATGTTTAGACCTGAAGTTTTGAGACCGCTAGGTGTGAAAGAATGTAACGTTGCAGCATGGGGTATAGGCATTGACCGCATCGCGATGGCCGTTCTTGGAGTTGACGACATACGCTTACTATTTAGCCAAGACCTTGAGTTCTTGAGAAACTGGAGAATTCCGGTGAGGTGGTGAGATATACCAGTTTGTAAGGTGTCAGTCTTCGATCTTAGCCGCTTAGTAGGCTCGGAAATCAGCTTAGATTCCCTTCAAGAACTTCTACCCCAACTAAAGTGCGAGCTAGAAAGAATAGAGGGCGGATACGTTGAGTACGAAGTAACTCACGACAGACCAGACCTTTTCTCAGCCGAGGGCCTCTCCCGTGCCCTGAAAGGACTGCTTGAGATAGAAAAGGGTCTAAGAGTGTTTCAGAGTGAAAAGGTGGGATTAGCTATCAACCAAGGTCCGGAGTATAGACCCTATGTTCTCTTTGTTACAGTTCATGGGCTGCGGCTAGACGATGAGTCTATAACACAGTTTATGCAACTTCAGGAGAAGCTTCATGCGACATATGGGAGGGACCGTAGGAAGGTATCTATCGGAGTGTACGACCTATCTAAGGTGAGTTTCCCGGTAAAGTACGTAAAAGCTGACCCTAGATCAGTTAGGTTTACACCACTGGAGTTCTCAGATGAAATGACCTTGGAAGACGTGCTTAAGCGGCATCCTAAAGGTGTCCAGTACTCTCACCTGATTCAGGGCGAGAAGTGGTACCCGCTCCTTGTAGACGGTAAAGGCACAGTGTTGTCGATGCCACCTATAGTGAACAGCGAAGATACGAAGGTCACAGAGCAGACGAGAGATGTGTTAATCGATGTCACTTCTACAGATCTTAAAGCTGCAGAGAACATTTTGAGCATAATGGCAACGTCGCTTGCTGAAAGAGGTGAGAGAATAGGACTTGTCGAAGTTCAAGATTCCATGGGTACACGAGTTCTGAACCTTGAACCCCGTGAAGTAAGGCTTGAGGTAAGTCTAGTTGAACGAGTTTCTGGAGTGTGTATGAAAACCGAAGAGGTAGTTGAATATCTTCAACGTATGAGGCTGGGCGCGGTACCAAATGGAGAGGCGGTCAAGGTATTCGTACCGGCTTACCGGTTCGATATAATACATCCAGTTGACCTCGTCGAGGAAGCCATAATGGGTTATGGTTTCAATAGGCTAGCTCATGAGTTTATGCAGCCACAGCATCCTGGAAGGGAGCATCCTATAAACTCCTTCAGTCGACGCCTTAGGGAACTTGTCGCAGGCTTTGGTTTTCAAGAGGTCTCTAACTACATGTTGACTTGCAAAGAAGTTCTATACGTTTTAATGGAAGCACCGGAAAATCCGACTGTTGAGGTTCTTAATCCGAGACAGTCCCAGTATTCCTGCCTAAGAACTTGGTTAATCCCTCAACTTCTTCAGGTCTTAGCTAATAGCAAACACGCCGACTTCCCTCAGAAGATCTTCGAATGTGGTGACGTAACGATGCTTGACGAGAGGGAGGATAACATGGTTAGAGAGGAAAGAAGAATAGCTTTAACGATCTCTGATAACAGGGTCACGCTAAACGACATTCACGCCATAATCGACTCTCTGTTAAGACTTCTCGGTCTACAGTACACGCTGAGAACTAGCGAACACCCGTCGTTCATCAAAGGTAGGTTTGCATCTATCGAAGTACAGGGAATTACCCTGGGGTATATGGGTGAAGTACACCCGAAAGTACTAGTAAACTGGGGGTTAGAGAAGCCCGTCGTAGCAGCTGAGATAAGCGTTGATGGTATGTTTACGACATTATACGGCAAGTCATCATCGTAATAGCTTTGATGAGCTAGGAACCAAATTGTGAGCTTTTAAACCACAGTTTCTCATATAATCGGTCTTTCGTTTAAAATAATACAACTTACGTTACATAAGGGATTAAAAGATAGCCTACCCTGGGATCCTAGCCTACACCGAGCATGGGTCAAGGCATTTATACGCTTTGTTTAGGAATACCTTGCGTGAACGACAAATTCCTTACCCCGAGGAGTGGATCAAGCGTTGTAAGCAACATTCTGAAGGAGTTCGGTAGACCGTTGAGCATAGCATCAGCACCCGGTAGAGCCGACTTCCTCAACACACATCAGGACTACAAAGGTCTTCCGGTGATCCCTGTTGCAGTTAACTTGCGTACTTACGCAGTGGCGTTGAAAGAAACAAACGAGTTTGAGGTTATCAGCCTAAATATGCGGAGGGAGGGGCGACTCTCATCAGACAAGTTCGCTCTCAAGCCCGAGCTGAAAGGTGGCGGCCATTTTGGTGACTACCTAAGGGCTTGTGTTCTATCTTTGTGGAATGCTGGGTTCAAGTTGGAAAAAGGTCTTCGAATGGTCATAGATAGTGACGTTCCAGCAGGAGGTGGCTTGGGAAGTAGCGCAGCGCTTGAAGTAGCTTTTTTAAAGCTTTTAGATGTACACTTTGGGTTTGGTTTAAGTAAAAAAGATCTTTCCGAACTTGCTTTCACAGCTGAGAACAAGATAATGGGTATCCCTTGCGGCAGGCTTGACCAGTATGGTTCATCTTACGGTGGTGCTATCCTACTCCATACTCGCCCTCCGTATGATGTCGAGGAGCTGCCATTAACAGGTTTAAGATTTGTCGTTGCTGATTCAGGGATTAAACATAGAGTTGCGGCGATACACCCTGTAAGACAAGCTGAAATCGAGTTAGGACTCTCTCAGCTGCTTAAAATGAATGTACCTCAAAGGTTACGCAGTCTTCTAGGCGAGAAATACTGGGAACCTAGGTGGGAGCAGCTAGACCTTTATGAGCTTGAAGATTACTTAAAAATGATCGACGTTAAAGCTGCTGCAAGAATAAGGTTTACACTTCTAATGCACCGTTCTACGCTAGTGGCGCTAAGAATGATCAAGGGCGAGAGCGTTTCCACTAGAGAATTGGAGGAGGCTGGTGTAAAGCCGGGTGTCACTCAACTTGAAAACCTTGGGAGGGTGATGAACCGGCAGCACGAGCTACTTCGTGATCTTTATGAAGTCAGCTTGCCAGAACTGGAAAAGATTCGCAATCATATGCTTGAAGCAGGGGCATATGGCGTGAAAATTAGTGGTGCTGGTTTAGGCGGCTGTCTCATAGCTTTAGTTGATGAGTTATGTGAGAGCAAAGTCGCTGAAGCAGCTCTTGCTGCTGGAGCTAAAAGAGCATGGGTTGTGAAAGTGGATCAAGGGGCTCGAGAGGAGCGAGGGTTAGTTTCATAGAAACGCTTAATAATTTAAACTAGAAAACTTATATTTTCTTATGAACAGTGAAGAAGAAGTTGTTCGAGATGAAGACAGAGTTGAAGAGTACAAACAGCTGTATACGGGTGTCACGCTTAAAGCACCTCGCACAGTGGAGCTTCGCACAGGCATAATCCCGGCTGCACGCTTCGCTGACAAGATCCGCAGGGTTGCGTTGGCGGCATTTAAAGGGTATGCCCCTCGAGACGTTATTATTAGAGACGTGAGCGAGTTTAATCAACAGCTGTATGAATTGATCGTCAAAAAGATGGGTTGTGGAAAAGGCGACCTCATTAGAATAAATATCGATGTAGTATATGATGAAGAAAAACAAAGACTTGTATTCGGTGAACCAAAAATAGATAAATTAGTACCAGAAAGCGATATAAGAGCTTACTATGAAGATAGAATAAAGAAGCTTAAAGATGAGAATACAAAACTTTTAGAGGAGTTGGAGTTGACACGAAGAAAATTAAATGCTTTAAAAGCAAAGCTTGAGGAGTTAACAAAGGAGCTATAAGTAAGTGGGGCACTTAGCTAGAGAGAATAGCTAAAAAGGCTCCCTTTAAGGGATTAGCATATGGAGGAGGTAGCGGACATAGTGTATCTATTAATTTCTATAACTTTGACAATAGCAGGATTTTATGCTTTTCATAAAAGTACAGCACCGAAAACTAGCTCAAGTAGCGCTAAAACATCGCCATACTCCTGCGGTGAAGACCTCCCGCCTGAAAGGATACCAGTGAAAGTAACACTTTTCAAGTACGTCTGTTTGTTCGTTGTCATTGACGTGTCAGTCATGCTTATAGCCTTCTCATTCAACCCTCTCCCTGATGTATACCGTTCTCTTATCCGAGGTCTACTTTCAGCCTATTGCCTAACTTTGTTTTCAGTTTTAGTGGCGACGGTGGGTTGGAATGCTGGTTAAAATAGCTAATTGGGCAAAGGCTAGAAGCTTGTGGCTGCTCTTCATAAATACGGGCGCGTGTAACGCGTGCGACATTGAAGTTCTTGCAGCGTTGTCCCCTAGATATGATGCCGAACGTTTCGGTGTTCTTCTTAAAGGAAGTCCGAGGCATGCTGATGTTCTCCTAGTCACCGGGCCGGTAACTCGTCAAGTTAAGAATAGGTTAATAAGAATTTACGAGCAGATACCGCACCCGAAATTTGTGGTAGCTGTAGGGACGTGTACTGCGAGTGGAGGTGTGTACGACAATTGCTACAATGTTTACGAGGGATTGGATAAGGTGCTTCCAGTTAACCTCTACATTCCCGGATGTCCGGTAAGGCCTGAGGCTGTGCTCGATGCTATGAAACTGTTACGAGAGAAATTGGCTAGGGGTGAAATCCATTGAATGAGGGCCGTGAACTTGATGAAAAGACCGTGTTGCTAGAGCTGAAAGAAAGACTAGGTTCTGTACTAATTGAAGCTAGATCTATTGGGAAGCGAAGAGTTCTAGTTACGGTCGACCGCGACCACTATAAAGTAACAGTTTTAGCTCTCAAAGAGCTCGGCTTTGACTATGTTGATGCGATTACAGGCTTAGACGCAGGAGATCACTTGGAGGTAATAACCCATCTTGGACGAAAGGTTTCAGTGTCAATTAAAGCAATCGTCCCTCGGGACGATCCAAGGATACCTAGCATTATAGACCTTTACCCAGGCGTGGTTTTCTACGAACGAGAAACATGGGAAATGTTTGGAATAGTGTTCGAAGGCAATCCACGATTGACGAGGACTTTCCTCCCTGATGATTGGCCTCAAGGCGTTTATCCCCTAAGAAAAGATTACGATGCTAGACGTCCTGAACCGGCCCGGTGACATTATGGGCGTATACTTACCGATGGGACCTCAGCATCCGTTACATCCTGAGGCTACACTCGTTAAACTTAGGGTTGAGGGGGAACATGTTGTAGACGCTGATGTAGACGCGAGTTTTGTGCATAGGGGGATTGAAAAAGCACTTGAGCATAAGACCTATACCCAAGGGCTATATCTGGCAGAGAGGATATGCGGTATATGCAATGTTGCCCATACAACTTGTTATACCACGAACGTTGAGTCTCTTGCTGGTATTGAAGCCCCATATAGGGCTTTGTACCTGAGGCTCGCTGTCGAGGAGCTAGCACGCATACACTCTCACCTCCTATGGCTCGGCCTCTTTGCTCACACCATGGGTTTTGAAACTCTCTTTATGCTCGCATTTAGAGATAGAGAGCCCGTACTCGATCTAATGGAGGAGATAACAGGGGGACGAGTTACAACTGGATACAACGTGATAGGAGGGGTGAGGAGAGACGTTGATCCCGGTCTAGTCTTCAAGATTAAAGGTGTTCTAACCCAGTTAAAGGAGAGAATCTTAAAGTATAAAGAGTTGTTTGAATCTGATCCAGTCATACAAGCTAGGACAAGAGGCGTAGGGTATCTAAGTAAAAATGAAGCAGGAGAATTGTTAGCCGTAGGGCCGGTCGCAAGAGCCTCCGCGATAGCACGCGACGTTAGGATTGATGATCCCTACCTTACCCATGAAGAGGTTCCCTTCAACGTGATCGTATACGATACCTGCGACGCTTGGGGTAGAGCGATGGTTAGGCTAGACGAGATACTTGAATCGATCAACATGGTTCAATATACGCTCGACCACCTCCCCTCCGGTGAAGTGAGAGTCAAGGTTCCACCGTTTTTTAGACCTCCACCTGGCGAGATGTCCTCGCGGGTTGAAGCTCCACGCGGCTCCCTTTTACATTACGTAAAATCAGACGGTAGCGACAGGCCTGTGAGATACAGAGTGAGAACCCCCACTCTAGCTAACCTTGCTTCAGTGGTAACCATGTTAAGATCGAGAAACGGCAAGATTGTACATATAGCCGACGTCCCGGTGATCTTCTCAAGCATAGACCCGTGCATATGCTGTACAGCAAGAGTTACTATTTTCGATGAAAGGGGTCACGTACTCGAGAAACCCCTTAATGAATTGCTGGACATGAGGCGAGGGCGATGATGAACTTTTTACGTATGCTCCTTTATCCAGGCATGGTTTACATACTTACTCTTGCGATGTTTCTAGAATGGTTGGATAGGAAGCTGGTAGCCAAGTTTCAGAATAGGGTCGGCCCTATGTACGTTGGCCCTCTAGGGCTTCTGCAACCTTTAGCCGATTTCCTTAAGTTACTATCCAAGGAGTCTATCATACCAGCAGGTTCTGATCGCATCCTTTTCAATATCTGCCCAATTACGGCGTTTGTGGTGATCACATTAGCTGTTTCGTTTATCCCGATGGTGTCAGTGAGAGGACTTCTATCAACTGAAGGTGACTTAATAGTAGTTCTCGCGTTGTTGACTATTTACCTTCTCCTTGTGTATACGTCCGGTGCCTCTCCTCCGAGCAGGTATTCGCAAATAGGTGCAGCTCGAGCAGCGCTGATGTTACTCGGTTTCGATTTACCTCTTATGATGTCGAGCATAAGCGTCGCAGTTATAGCTGGAAGCTTTAGGCTGAGTGATATAGTTGCTCAAGGTAGATACTACATTGTAGGGTTGCATTTCATCGGATTCCTGATATTCTTAGTTGCAGCTCAAGCTGAGCTCGACCGTTTACCCTTTGATATACCTGAAGCTGAGAGTGAGATAGTCTCAGGATGGCTTGTAGAGTATTCGAGTTGGCGTTTAGCGTTGCTTAGATTAGCGAAAAACATGGAGTTTCTCCTGCTTACGGGGTTGGCTGTCAACCTCTATTTAGGAGGTCCCGTAGGACCTTCCCCCCCTTCTCTCGAACCATTCTTGCAGCCCTTTTATTTCATTTTGAAACTAGTTTCAGTAACCTTTCTGCTATCATTAGTAAGGGCGTCTTTCGCAAGATTGCGTATAGACCAGTTTGTATCACTTGGTTGGCATTACCTCCTGCCCTTGTCTCTCATCTACCTCGTGATGACGATAGTCTTGGTGAACTGAAGTGGTAACCTCATTCGAGGCCATTAAGAATTTCTTCAGGAAGAGAGCTACAATACTCTACCCTGAGGAAAAGATAGAGCCAAGCGCGACCTTTAGAGGGATGCTCAGTTTCGAAAGGAGTCTCTGCATCGGCTGCGGGCTTTGTTGGAGAGTGTGTCCTGCTTCGGCCATAAAACAAGATAGGGATGATAAAGGGGCCCGCCCAGTCTTCCTCCTGGATCGTTGCATCTTCTGCCATATTTGCGTCGAGATATGCCCCAAGAAAGCAATAAAAGCGAGCAGAGATCGCGGTTCACTCGTAATGGATAAGTCTAGTCTAAGGGTGAAGTAAGGTGCTCACATGGGTCATCCTTGCAGCAGCTGTGGTAACTTCACTTATCGCTGTAGAGCTTGAAGATCTAAATCGGTCAGTGCTAGCCTTAGCTGCGATGAGTACTCTAGTCGCTATAGCGCACTATCTTACTGGAGCGTGGCTTCTCGCAGTTTTCCAACTAAGCGTTTACGGCGGGGCGGTGACGATGCTCTTGCTATCTGTCGTACATACTAGAGGTGAGCGTAATGAGTAGACGTTTATCAGCCTTGGCCGCTGCTTCTGCCGCGGCGGTTACAATAATAATTTTTACGCTAGAGGCAGGTATATCGCCCTTATGGAAAGAAGCTAGAGTAGCCTCTCTCGCTTACATGTGGATCACTAGATGGGTCGAGCTGTTAGCTCAACTCCTGATCGTTGTAGCTATCCTAGCAGCTGTTTCCCACATTTTCAGAGAGGTTGAGAAAGAATGGATGTTATCAATGCCTACACGGTAGCTGCCGCAGCTTTGCTGACCATCGGGTTATACAGCATCGCGGCGAAACGTAATTTAATTAAACTTGTAATGGGGATTGAGATCATCGCTACGGCTGTAAACCTGAATTTTATTGGAATGGGATTAAGGGAAAATGGTATCGATTCTCTAGCACAAATGTACGTCGCACTAAACATGGCTGTAAGCGCCGCGGTTCTCGCGTTAGCCCTTGCCTTCGTAACCATCCTTTTCCGTCACTATGGCACCTTAGACTCATCGAAAATAGCTAGGTTGCGGTGGTAGCATGGGACCCCAGGACGCGCTGTTGGTCTCTTTCGTCTTTATTCTAATTACTTCTTTATCGGATGTCTTGAGGAGGAAACTGAACTATCCTAATTTACCCGGCTACGTAGCGTTGGCGGGTATGATTTCACTTCTTATTCTTATCCTCACAATTAGAGACGGAGTGTATAGACCACTGATTAATTCTCCACTACCAGTAGTTGAATTAAAAGTCGATGAATTCTCTAGGTTTTTTACCCTGATCATATCTATTTTGGCTGTCCCCTCCCTACTTTACTCGTTTTCATACATTAGGGAAGAAAGTAGAGCCTCTTATTACACACTCCTGTTACTTCTAGTCACCGGATTAATCGGGTCAGTATTCTCGAACGACTTATTCACATTCTACTGTTTCTGGGAGTTGGCTTCTATCTCAGCATACTCTTTGGTCGGCTTCAGATGGTGGCATTGGGAACCCGCGGAAGCTAGTTTTAAGTACTTGCTAGCGTGTACGGTTGGCGCTTTAACTGTACTGTATTCAACTAGCTTACTCTACGGTATAACTGGTACAACAAATTTAGACGAGCTTAGTCGAATCTTAAGTAAAGTTGGTAGTTCCCAAATAATTGCGATGTCTGCAGCCTTGATGATAATCGGCTTGGGAACTACGGCTGCTGCCACGCCATTTCACATGTGGCTCCCCGACGCCCACTCAGCAGCTCCAAACCCTATCAGCGCACTCTTATCAGGAGTAGTCGTTAAAGTACCTCTCTACATGTTGACTCGTCTAATGCTCAGCGTATTACCTTTCACCAACGGCTTAAGCTACGCTCTAATTGTGCTTGGCGTCGCATCCAGTCTTCTAGGAAATTTAGCCGCTCTCATTCAGAACGATGTAAAAAGGTTTCTAGCTTATTCCACTATAGCGAACGTGGGATACATCTTTACAGGAATAGGAGCTTGCTACAGGTTGTTGATGATAGGTGCTACAGAACTAGCTATAGACACAGCCGCTGGAGCTTTGTCGCATTTGGCTGTGCACGCTCTCAGTAAAGGATTACTGTTTCTCTGTGTAGGAAATGTTATCGAAGAAGTGGGAAGCAGGTTTTTTGCTAGTTTAGAGGGTTACGGCAGGAGAATGCCGTTCACCGCCGCTTTCTCACTAGTTGCGCTTGTAGGCTTATCAGGTATACCTCCTTTAGTAGGCTACTACGGCAAATCCCTTATAACAGCTGGTATAGCATACAAGCTTGAAGATCTCTTTTCTTTGATTGTGTTGGCTTTAGTTGAAGCGAACTTTGCACTAGCTGCTGGCTATTACGCTTACTTCGTGTTTAGGATGTTTAAGGGTCGCTTCCATATCTCTCGAGAAGCTTCGAAAACAGCCTTGCTTTCTGAATTCTTTATAGCGGCAATTATCGTATTCTTGTCTCTACAGCCTAGCTTGCTAGTAGAGGAAGCCCGAGCCTGCGCTAAAACTGTTCTACCTGGGTGATGACGATTGTATGAGTGGGTTCACGGAGTTTGGTGCACTCCTATAGTGTTCGCGTTACTGACACCAATCTCAGTTAAACTGAATAAAAGGGTTGGAGACGTACTTGCGGTGGGAGCAAGCGTTTTGACGGCCGTTATAGCTAGTCTTCTAGCTTTCTCAAGATTACCTAACGAGCTCAAGTGGAGTTGGCTAAGACTACCAATCCTAGGCGAACTATATTTTAGTCTGCTACTCGACCCCTTAAGTTTG
Source organism: Thermofilaceae archaeon (assembly GCA_025057995.1). Lineage (GTDB taxonomy): Archaea > Thermoproteota > Thermoprotei > Thermofilales > Thermofilaceae > JANXEW01. Next base: position 46,263 of record JANXEW010000001.1, read on the forward strand.
TTGTTTGCAAACATTGTGGCTTGGATCTCGCTCCTAGTCTTCGTCTATTCCTTAAGTTACATGAAAGGGAACCTCAGCAGGTACTGGTTCCTAATGCTTCTGTTCCTCGGCAGCATGGAGCTGCTGGTCCTCTCTGGAAATCTACTACAAATGCTTATGAGCTGGGAGTTGGTAGGAGTTTGCAGTTACACTCTCATAAGCTACTACTACCAGGATGATGTAAACCTTCGCATCGTACAATGGGTAGGGGAACCGCCGGAAGAGTACCCACCCTCCCATTGTGGGTTGAAAGCCTTCTTAGTCACAAGGTTCTCAGATGCCCTCATGTTAGCTGGTTTAATAACTCTCATGAACCTAACTGGAACCCTCTACTTCACAGAACTTCTCTCGACTGTGCCAGCAGCCCATAGTGATCTCCTGCTTTTCTCCTTAATACTGATATACATGGGCGCTGCTGGAAAGAGTGCGCAACTCCCCTTCATGGAATGGTTACCCGATGCGATGGCTGGACCCGCAAGCGTTAGCGCTCTAATCCACTCGGCAACTATGGTGAAAGCAGGAGTTTACCTAACTGCTAGGCTGTCTCAGCTGGTTATAAGCTGGAGCAGTAGTTTAAACCTCTCACTCTTCTTCCACTATATAGCATGGACGGGTGCTTTTACAGCTTTTGTAGCTGCGCTTCAGGCAGCTGTTAGCAGTGAGTTGAAGAAGACACTGGCTTACTCGACTGCGAGTCATATCGGGTTTATGATGACATCACTTGGAGCTGCTCTTACGGCAGGCGAAAGAGCTATAGCGGCAGCTAGTTCTTACTTAATCAGTCACGCTCTCTTTAAGTCATCCCTCTTCATGATAGCTGGTACGTTGATACATCTCGCAGGCTCGAGGTTTTACAGGGACATGAAGGGCGCTGGAAGATACCTGAAGAAAACCAAAATCGCCTTTATACTTTCTACATTGTCTTTAATGGGTGTTCCTCCCTTCGCGGGGTTTTGGAGTAAGGAGGAAGTTTTTTCAGCGATCGTGTCCGACAGGCCTGCCGCACTTTTAGCAGTACTTACTGCAGGCGTTACAGCTTTCTACTCAGTGAAGATGGTGTCCATACTGCTAACCGATTCCGGCGACAGGGTATCCGACCATATAGAAGAGGACCTCTTGTCATCTGCACCTTACCTCATCCCTTCACTCCTAGGACTCATCTTGGGCTTAGCTAAGCTTTTCGAGTTCGCCAGCCACTCGACCCCTTTTCTGACTTATATGAACTTGTATGAAGTCACGTTCTTCCATTTAGCCGCTACTGCTACGGGTGCTCTTGTAGCCTTAGTGGTCTATACAAAGGGCCTGAGTAAAGCTGCAGTCGATTTAGTGAACCCACTTTCTCGAACACTTAGATCGAGGTTGTACATTAACGCCTTGTACTATAAGGTTGCCGATGCTGTGTCTCGTCTAGCTGAAACCTCGATTATCATAGAACAGAGGTACTCTAGCTACGTCAAAAATGTTTCTAGGTTGGTGAGAGCAGAATCCGGGGAGATTGTGAGGTTACAAACGGGAATATTGGGGTTGCGAGAGTTGTTGTGGGTTCTCGCAGCCCTTTTCCTTTTAATACTTATTATCATCTTAGCCGGGTGATTAAACGTGATGCTCTTATCTGCAATTCTAGCCCCCTTACTGGTTGTACCAGTATTAGCTATAATTAAAAGTTGGAAAGAGGAGGCGTTAGTCGTCGCACTTTCACTTTTAGCTTCGACACTGCTCTTGATCACATCGTATCGGAGACCTTCGCTAGAAATCTACCCAATTGAACTTGCTCTCGGCTTGTTGGTTCTAGAAGGCAACGGGTTCAACGTTATTTGCTCTCTTTTAGCTTCCCTCCTATGTTTTGCAACAGCTTTGCATTCTCTTAGTTATATGGATAGGTTCTTCAGGAAAAATAGGCCTGAGGTTTTCTACACACTCTATTCCGCAGCTTCTTCAACTCTGATCGCTATACCTCTCTCCGGATCTCTAACAACCTTTTTCCTCTTTTTTGAAAGCTATCTGATAGCGACGTGGTTGCTGATGGTCATCTTCGGGGGTCCGAAAGCGGGGGAAGTGGCTACGAAGTACGTCGTTTTTACCGAGACGGGCGCACTAGCCACCATGTTGGGTATAGCTATTCTCTACGACAAGTATAGAGTTCTAGATTTTAACCATCTAAAGCTGTTTCTCGAGCGGGAATCGCCAGCCAACTTAGTTACTGTTTTCACTTTATTAGTTGCAGGACCGTTAATGAAAATGGCCGTAGTTCCTCTGCACGTATGGTTACCAGATGCATATACTGAGGTGCCAGTGCCTGTTTCCGCGCTCGTCAATATAGCGGAAGGTGTTAGCGGCTGGGCTATAGCAAGAGCTATTATTCTCACGGGTACCGGAGTCTTAGATGTAGGAAACGCTGGTACCGCCGTAACGTTGCTTTCAATAGTTACCATAGTTTACGGCGGTTTAGCTACGCTAGCTCAGAAAGATCTTAGAAATCTGTTAGCGTACTCTACGATAAGTCATAGCGGTTATCTTCTACTTGGGATACTTAGCGGGGGCGAGACTACTATCGCTAGCGTTACTCTTTTCCTTTCGTCCTTCTCCATAGCAAAAATAGTGTTATTGATGGTAAGCGGGTTGCTCGAGTCAACAGTTGAACATGATAGTGTTGAGGGTCTCGGGGGTTTAGCATCTTTTATGCCCGTGACTTCTATCTCCACATTCATAGCTTTCTTATGCTTGTCGGGCATTCCACCGACTATGGGTTTTTGGCTTGAGTTTACTGTCCTAACTGGCATAGCATCGTTGAAGGTTAAGGAGGGTATACTAGGCTTGGCGGCGGTGGCGGCGTTATCAACTTTAACAGTTCTCACAGCTGCTTACTGTCTATGGTGGTTTAAGAGAGCGTTCTTTGGGACCCCCAAGAAAACAGTTAAGGAGGAAATAGGGATCTCGACACTGGTACCTTTCATCTTAGCTTTACTTATTATAGTATTAGGCGTATTCCCGACGCTTATACTTGAACCGGTGGCGCAATTAGGAAGGGGTTAGACATCTGAGATGGATTTACCATTTCATCCCAACCGTTTTCTCTCAACCATTTCTCTATCTCCAAACCTTTTCTTCTTACATAGGCTATAAACGCGCGTAAAGCTAATCTCAAGGGAGCGTGTTGAGGTTCTTTGAGATAAAAGCGTGAAATAATGTCTTCAGCCCAACGGAGAGAATGCCATAAACATCTCCTCATGATTTCTACATGCCCTTCCTTCACATGCTCTCTTAGGAACCAACCCCTATCTCTTAAAGCTCCCATGGGAACGAAGAACATTGGAACGATTAAGCTCCTATAGCCCTTAATTCTGTCTAATAGTTCAGCTGTAGCGGCTAAATCCTCATCCCCTTCTTCGGGTAATCCGAGGATTAATGTGAGAGCAGGAACAATCCTATGCTCGTGCATTATAGCTAGAGAGTCTTCAACTATTTGAGGCCACATTTCCACAGGATAGGGAGCCGTTTTAGAAGGCATGATTTTCTTCGCCAGCCTCATTGAACCTGTCTCTAGGCCAACTTGAACGCCGAGGAATCGTTGATGTTCATCGTATACTATTTCGGTAAGCTTCGCAATCAACCCGTACCTCTCTTGCGCGTATTTTACTCCAGCTAACGTGACATGGCTCCACGTGACTGTTCTGAAGTATTTCTTAGCAGTATCATGAAGCTTGACTAGTGCGTCAGGGTTGGGCTCTAATCCTCGAGAACCGTACAGCAGTACGTCTTCGGAGTGTAAGATACAACTAGTTATTCCAGCATTAGCATTCACTTTAAACTCCCTCTCGATCTTCTCAAGCGGGTAAAAGCGTAGAGGTCTTAATGTAACAGGGCAGAACTTGCAGTTCCTAGGACAACCGCGCATAATTTCTACTAAGCCGTTTACGCTAGCGTACTTGATATCAGGTATTTCATTTATTGAGGGGGCTTCGTGGGGCCCGACGTAGACGTAAATCGGTAGCTCCTCTCCTTTTAGAGCCTTTTCGGCAAGCTCTACGATAACTTTCTCCGCCTCTCCATCAACTAAAGTGTCCACGCCAAACTCCCTTAGAAATTCCGTGTTCCAAAGCCATTGCCAAGCGGCGGGTCCACCAGCTATTATTTTTAGCCCCCTCAGCTTAGCTTCGCGTATTTCTGGTCTTCGCATCAATCTCAGAAAGCTCCTTCTGTTGACGGGTTCCCTCCCTGTCAAGAGCCACCATTCAACGCTGGGTGAAGCCATCGCAAAGTAGTCATGATGACCGACCATAAGCAACTTAGCTGATTTTATATGTCTACCAAGGTGATCTGGATCTATGACAGCCGCGTTAAAACCTGCGTCGATAAGGGCAGCTTCCACCTTCCTTAGACCGTAAGGAGCTTGTAAGGGTCTCCCTATATTATCCACTTTTGGTTTTGGAGCGCAGATCCACATCCACAGACGCTCGGGCATACCGAAGGGAGGTCCAGTGGTCATGAAACCTAGGAACTCTTTTCCATGGTGATGTGTAATCATCGTTCTGTCTGATGTTATCACTATGTCAAGCTTCACGTTGACCACCTTCGACTACATACACTATTATCGACTTGTTTATGTTAGAAATTAGAAAATCTCTCAATCTCTCTATTGTTTTGACTTTATCTTTACTAAAAATTTTTAAGATTATTTTGTTAGATAAATTAATTTCATTATTATTTAACGTTTTTATAATTTTTTCAAGTTCATTGTCATCATATAATTCTAAAAGTGTTTCATTCATCTTTATCTCCCTTTAATAAATTTAAAATTATTGAAATTTCTTTCTCCATTTTTTCAAGTTTACTACTTATTGAATTACCTTTTCTATATCTTAAATCTTTCATTAACGATTTAGCTTTTTCTAATATTGTGATGTGAGATTCTATAAATAGCTGAGAGAAAGTTAAATTCGGTGCATAGATTCTGTTTTTACCTTGTTTATATACTGTAATAATTTTTCTAGCTTCCAGCATTTTCATTGTTGCTGATACAGCTGATTTACTATAACCCGTAATTTGAGTTAACTCTTTTCCACTTAAAGGCTTTTCAGATAGGTATAGAGTAGCTAGTATTTTTGAGCAGCTACGCGGCAGACCGAATGAGCTCAGCACGTTCGTTAGGATCGGTAAGGCTTCGGCAAAGCTAGGGTGGATCAGCTTAAGCATATCGTACATACGTAATCACCTCGGTCCACAGAGAAATAAACTGAAAAATTTAAGCGTTATGTAAATAGGACAAAAGCTTCCTGAGTAATCAAAAATATGAGAGCAACCCGACGATACTAGAAACCTGTTCATCCTTTCGAGAGAACAATATATTACTCGGCGTCACTTATGGTTTTGCGATGAGATTTGATGTAGCTTGTGCGGGCGAGATATTAGTCGACGTAATACCTACCCAGGCTGGATTTTATCGTGAAGGAATGCTTTTCGAAGTCCACTTTGGGGGGGCTCCCGCGAATGTCGCTGTTGGGGTAGCTCGGCTTGGAGTTTCATCGGCTTTCATTGGAGCCGTTGGAAATGACCTTTTCGGAGAAATGTTGTTAAAGTACTTGGAGGACATGGGCGTCTACACGGGTTTCGTAGTAAGGAAAAAAGCTCGAACAAGCTTAGCTTTCGTGGTAGCTAAACAGGATGGTGAACGCGATTTCTTCTTTTATCGTGAACCTTGGGTTTCCACCGCCGATGCCCAGCTTGAGGAGCAAGATATAGACTTGGATGCCATCAAGAAAGTTAAAGTTCTCCATGTGTCAGGAGTTTCGCTATCGCAACCACCATTAAGTAACACGATAATTAACATGATGAAAACCGTATTCGAGTCTGGAGGCCAAGTTTCCTTAGATCCTAACTATCGATCAGACATATGGTTGAATGAAATCACACGGGCGAAAACTATGTTTAGGAATGCCCTAAAATACAGTACTCTTCTGATGCTCGGCTACGACGAAATGTCCCCTCTTCTCGGTTCCGAAGATTATCGGAAGGTAGCTGACAAGCTCTTCTCAGATGAACGACACTTAAGGTACGTAGCCATAAGGCTAGGAGCTAAAGGCGCGTATGTTGCTTCAAGAAACGGAGAAGAAGTGCAGGTAGATGCATTTAGAGTACCTGTAGTAGATACGACAGGAGCTGGTGATGCTTGGGCAGCTGGTTTTCTCACGTTCGCCTTATGTGAGAAAAGAGATCTTAGGGAGTCTGTTCTACTCGCTAATGCAGTAGCAGCAATCAAATGCACAAGGAGAGGGGCAACAGCTGGAATGCCTACTAGGGAGGAGCTGAAAGCTTTCCTTAGCAATCGCTCGATTTCAATTGACTTATAGTAGTTACCTTCGCTTTCTGCTAGCAGCTTTAGCAAGGCTTTCCTTTATTTTAGTAAACTCATCAGTTGATATAGAGTTCGCAACACTTTGACCCCAGGCCGTCAGTTTAACTTCGTATTCTTTAAGATCTAGAAGCCCCCACTCAGAGAGTTTCTTAACAGATTGAGAAAGCCTTGACACAAGTTCTTCATACTCTTTAGTGCCTTGTTGTGCCCCCGTGATCTCAGCTACCGCTCTAGCTACAAATTCCTGCTGGCTCATACCACCTCTTGAAAACAAGAGACTGCCAAAATATTCACGCGCTAGACCGACAAGTACCATTTTATCAAATTGGTCGAACATTTCTTCTTCGCTCACGTGCCGGCTGCCATCTACTTAACCTATAAGTGTTGCGCTCATGTAGATACTGTTGAAGAGTAGGCGCAACACTAAATTATGCATCGAGACTTAAACACTGGGATGGAGGCTAGTGCTCGATCAGACTTTATCAGCTCAAGTAAACTGAAGGTTATAGCTGCTTTAATAGAAGCTCGCGGCTCAATTCCGCTAGCGGCACGAATGGCTGGAGTTTCTAAACAGTACATCTACGAAGTTTTGAAAGGGATGAAGAGCATCGGCATAAAGCTCAGATACATTCCTTCCTTTTCAGCCTTGGGGAGGGTGTTTCTGACATTCACGTACAGCGGAAACTTACCTAGCAACGATCTAACTGTTTTCAGGCTAAAGGTATACACCTTCGACGGGAGTATAGGCTCGGTAGCAGTCTACGTGCTCCCTAACAACTTGTCCTCAACCGCTATAACCGTTCCCCGAAATGCTACTATTATCGAGTTGATAGACGTATTTCCATCAGCTCCTTGGACTCACATCACAGAACTCAGATCGGATGAGGATAGAGCGGACTTGAAAGTACGAGCTACAACCCTAGACGAGGAGGACAAGGCTATTTTAGCCGCTTTGTACGAAGATTTCTCTGCGCCAGTCACCGGGGTACTACCAGGTGTTAGCAAAAGCCGCTTATCATACCACTTCAGGCTGCACGTGAAGCCCTTGTTGAGAGTATTCCTCGATACTCATCCCTTACGGATGCATGCAAAACCATTAATTTTTTCAGAAGTGAGAGCCGTTAACGAAGGTTGGTTATCAGCTCTCTTAAAAGCACGTGAAGTTTACCTAGTTATGCCGAAAAAAAACTCTTTGGTAGCGTATGTTCTTTTAGACTTGAATGATACTTTTGTTTTCCTCAAAGAAGTTTCTACTGCAATAAGAGAGAAAGGATTGGGTTTACATATAAAGCTGCTAGGCTACGTGGATCCTGATGAAAGTGAGAAGGTGAGAATACCTAGAGTGTTCACACCGGTTTATACAGGTCTACGTACAGAGTAAAAAGTGACCATGGCACGTTCAGCGTAGACGTAAGCAGAAAGGAGACGCTTTAGATCTCTCACTAACTCATCAAAACTTTGTGAAAAACATGACAGGATAATGTAGCCTTCCTCATTAACGTCCAACCGAATACCCGTTGGCGCCAGTTCACCAGCTAGCGTCTTGAAAAAAGCCATAGTAGGCGGAGAGTTATCAAAGAAGGTCAGAGATTGTGTTTGAGAATAGTATCCGTCTTCGTTTACATCAACCTCAACTCCAACTCGCGAATCGACTCCTTCGACTAAAACTCCCACTTTTTCTTCCTCTTCCCAGGAATGGGACGCAGATTTAAACCCGGATTCCCTCAACGCCCTAGCTAGCTCCCCTTCTTTACCGTAGTCAACATACGTAGCAAGATGAACTTCTAACCCCTCCTCTATTGAAGATAGAAGGTCCGGGGATCCGACTATCGAGCCAAGCTTGATAACGGGGCTATAGGGTTGACTGTAACCGTAGAAGAAGCAGAGCGCTCTACCGGGAGGCCAGAAGGCTACTGAACCCCTTTCAACGACGGAGGTCTTCTCACCCGATAAGTCAAAAGGAGTTTCAAGGTAGATCTCCTGCCTCCACCTCCTGGCCACACCGTTCACCGGAAGCCCTTCCAACTCTCTCTCAATCCAAGCTATAATCTCCCCCTTTCCTTCGAAGGCAGCCTTAAGGTACACAAAACCCATGCCTCGTAGGTAGTTAAAAGCGTGTCTACTAGATGTACTCGATCTCTAAACGCGTTTCTGCAGCCACACTCTCGGCCGCGTCCCTCCAAGCTTTACGTAGTTTTTTCTCGACAACAATCTTCTGAGTTTTGAGATAGCTTCTAGTGACAGCCTGAAATAGGACATTCTTGACGAGAGAGGGTTCCTCTAGAGATTTTAAAGCGTAGTTCGCAATAATGTGCCCATAGGCTTCGTTGCTTGATAGAGCTCTGGAAGTAAACGCTGCCGCGTAATGGTTACCACCGACTCCAACAACCGGTTCAATGTTAGGCGGTAGAGGATTTGAAAGCGCCTGAATGACAGCTTCAGCCACAGCTTTATGAGAAGCCGGGAGACTCCACTCTTGAATGCTACTCCCTATTTCTACGAACGTAACCGGTTTCTTAAGAGATGAGGGGCCGTGATGGGTTACTTCGTAGGTTACATCAAAACCAGGAAGTGAACGAGAGTTTTCAACCAAATACAAGAGAAGCTGTTTAGCTAAGGGAGGGTTGGAGGGTGATAGCTCAAGCGGTTTACCTCCAGCCTTAGCTTCCCGCATCGGGTTACCCGGGTGGTGAACGGTAAGAGATCTTATACCGGCTTCGCTTGAGTGTCTTGATAAAACTATATAGAACTCAACTTCGCAAACTTCGTCTAAGAACTCAAAGTATAACACGTCATCCTCAAAGCCAGCTAGGATAGCGTCAAGCTCAGTGATGTAATAAGCTGTTTTCGCTCTCGGAACCTCAATCAACCTGTAACTCAAGCTTTTCAAAAGTTCATTAGCAACTCCGACACCAGCTGGATCGTGCATGCAGTAAGCGGCACAAGCGTACGCGTTCACGATTGGGCTAACCGTAGCAGTAGGTTAAAACTTACGGATTGTAGAACTGAGATTAAGGGGATGTATAAAGAAAACTATAAAGTTTCATGTTAGAAAAGTCTTCGGGTTCCAGCATCCCCTTTGAACAGGCGGAATGTAATCCTCGACAAGGGAGGGTTCATAGTCTAGTTTCTTCCCCTTTTCGGCACTAAGGTAAGCCAGCATCATCAGCTGGACTATGAGTAAACCATCGTGCCAGTTTTCAAAAGGTTGCACTCCTTTAAGAAAACACTCAACCATGTAACGATCTTCAGCTTGATAACCGTATGTAACAGCTTCATCCGGTATAACCGGTATTAAACCTTGATCAGCATTCTGTTTTTCAACAAACTCCTCGCTAGGCGGTATCCTGACATTTCGACTAAAGAATGTGAAAAGCTCAGGCTGAAGGCTGTTTATCCAAAGCGAATACTCAGGACCTAATACTTCAAACGTGAGCCTTAAACCGGCGCCAATGAAAGACCAACTCGTATGAGCCTCTGTTAGCGCCACATTCCCCTGCTCATCTTCATAGACCACTACCGCGGAGGCGTAGTCTTCTGCTGGCTCAAGCGAGTAGTCGACTCCATACGCTTGCTTCAGCTTGTCGATGTACTCCCTTTTTGTCCATTTCAACGACGCTATTTCGCCCCAGATCCTCTTGGGCTTAACCGTGTCTTTCCCCTTTTCAGGATCCCATATCATATAGCGTGCAGCCTCCAAGCTATGGCACATCATGTCCAGTAGGACGCCACCGCCGGACAGAGTAGGTTTCCAGAACCAGGATGCGTGTGGTCCACCATGCTCTTCAGCAGCCCTAGCAAGGTATGGTCTACCGCTGTACTTTGCGCCAAATCTCCAAGTCACCTCCTTACCTCTAGTGACCGAGGGCATGAAGACCTGGTTCTCCAAGTAGCCGTGTAGTAAACCAGCTTTTTCGACAAGGTTCAACATCTCCCTTGCTTCTTTCACGTTCCGAGCTAAAGGTTTCTCGCAAGCTACGCCTAGAAGATTGCCTTTACCCTGCTTCGCCTCTTCAGCAATTGCTCTTACAATCTCCAACCGGGTGTAGTTCGGTGAAAGCACCCAGACCGCGTTTACCCTTGGATCACGCAGCATCTCATAGAGATCTGTATAGACTTTTGGTTTACCAACACCCAGTTGCTCACATAGATTTGCCGTCTCCTTCGCCCTATCAGCCGTTCTGCTATAGATTGCAACGATGTCAGAATCCCTAACTCCAACCCAGCCTCTAACGTGAAACTTTGCTGCAAAGCCAGCTCCTACAAGGGCAACACCTATTTTCTCCATCAAGAAGCTTATAAAGTACTCTTAATTAAATTTATTCAAATTTTTTATATAAAGCGCTCATAGGGAATCCAATTGACATCCCTAGGGTCAAACCCCACCATCCTAACCTGCTTTTCATGCCAGTCTAAATTACCAATTTCACGTAGATTGTGAGCGTCGGATGTTGCTACAATCGTTACCCCCATCTCAATACCAAGACGTAGAAACCATTGTTTAGGATCCCTATGATGGAAATTCAACTCCAAAGCTACGTTATTTGAACGCGCCTCATCTAGAACTTCGAGCGCATACTCCTTAGGTATTTTCAAATCCTTCCATCCGATGTCGGTAGGATGTCCTAGTAGAGTAACATAACCGCTACTTAGAACTTTAAGGAGACTCCGCCTCCAGTATCCTACAGCGTCCGCGTTTGAAGGTATTTCATGGAGAGAGGCGACTACGACGTCTAGCGACTTTAGGATCTCGCTAGATACTGCAAGACTACCTCTATCAACTATATCCACCTCCATTCCAGAAAGTATAATCATCCGGTCGCCGAAAATCGATTTAGCTCGGTTCAGTTCGCTAAAGTACGAGTCAAGCCATGAGGGTCTACTAACCTTACCGTGGTCCGTTATAGCAATGATGCGGAGCCCATGCTCTAAAGCAACCCTCGCGTCATCTATGATATTAACGTCTTCGGCACAGGGAGAGAACTGGCTGTGAAGATGAAGGTCCAGCTTCGGTATCATAATCTCCCTTTAACCACTCGGATTAAAACGTTGCCGGGCGATAAAGCTCTTTTAAAGGCCCCAAAGCGGTCTAGGAAACATTTAATATTATGAATAAAAGATTAAGATACATTCTACACAACACCTAGAAAAAGCATATATATGAATGAATTTTATATCATGATGGAAAAAGCTAAGAAGATAGGAATTTTTATAAAGTAACATGTATAACTCAGAATTCTGATGCAAGCAGCAAAAGAAGGAAAATCAAACAAGAGAGCCGTTTTAGCTGCTATACTTGTAATTGTCGCGCTCGCCGCAGGTTTTGCGGCTGGATACTTCTCCCGATCCCTTATTGCGGGAGAGCAACAAATTGAGACGGTGAAGATAGGCGCTCTCCTTCCTCTCAGCGGAGACCTTTCTTCGTTTGGAAGGCGTAATAATGGAGCTTTACTGATGGCGATAGAAGATATAAACCGTTTTGCTGAAGCTGTTGGAAGCCGCTTCCGATTCCAAGCGGTTGTCGAGGATACAGGTACTGACCCTCAAGTCGCTAGATCAAGGATTGAATCTCTAGCGGCGCAAGGGATTAAAGCTTTCATAGGTCCGATGGCTAGTAGAGAAGTTTCACAGGTTAAACCGTTCGCCGACGCTAATAAACTGCTGGTTGTAAGTCAATCTTCTACGGCTATAGCACTAGCTATACCTGGAGACTACGTTTTCAGAGTGGTTCCCCCAGACTCATATCAGGGTAGAGCTTTAGCCAAATATGTTATGAGCAAAGGGTTTACTAAAGCTGTGGTAATTTACAGCAACGATGCTTGGGGTGTGGGATTATTCGACAGTTTTAAAGGAAATTTTGAAGCTTTGAAAGGTAAAGTTGAGGGTGTACCCTATGATCCGAATGCTAAGGAGTACTCAGCTGAGATATCTAGGGCAGCTGATTTAGCGAGCGCAATGGGTGCAGGTACTGCTGTAGTGTTAGTTTCCTTTGAGGAAGGTATACAAATAATTAAGCTAGCTTCTCAAAACGCCGTCCTGTCGAAGCTGTCATGGTTTGGAACAGACGGTTTAGCTGGGAATTCTAAGCTGATATCGGAAGCCGGACCTGAAACCGTTTCCTTGGGAGGTCTTCCATGTACCGTCTTCATACCTCCCAATAATCCTCTACAAGAGGATTTCAAACAGAGGTTCCGTCAACGCTTCGGCGAGGATCCAGACAGCTACTCGATGAACACTTACGATGCTACTTGGATGATAGCTCTCTCAGTAATGCTTTCAGGCGAGTACGACGGTGAAAAGCTGGCTAGCTTCCTACCTCTAGTTGCGAGACGCTATTACGGTGTAACAGGTTACGTTCAACTTGATGAGAACGGTGATCGAAAGGCAGGAAACTACGGGGTGTACCAGCTAGTAAGGGATCAAGGAGCTTTAAACTGGAAGCTCGTAGCCTTTTACCAGATTGATACGGATACTATTGTACCGTTGGGTGGATGAGGGAGCCTAAAAGTATGAAACTTGATAATAATTTTTTTATTGCTAAAAATATTTCTAAAAGTTTTGGTGGGCTTCAAGCTTTACACAAAGTCTCGTTATCCATACCAGAGGCTAGTCTAACACTCATGATCGGACCTAATGGCAGCGGTAAAACGACTTTTCTACAGATCATAAGCGGTATCCTCAAGCCTGACGACGGACGGTTAGTATTTAAAGACCACGACATAACAAGTCTGCCACCTAACCTACGTTTTACGCTTGGTATAGCATCGACTTTCCAGATACCACGCGTCTTCCCTTCTCTAAGCGTGCTAGAAAACGTTCTAATGGCTGCCGGAGACCCTACCCCAAACCCGATGCGGGCCCTCTGGGGGGTAGACGAACATGAATTGATTGAAAAGGCTTTCAACATACTTAAATTGCTATCGCTTGATCACCTCTGGAATAAGCCAGCTTCCACTCTAAGCGGTGGACAGATGAAGCTGCTAGAGTTAGCGCGTTCACTCATGAGTGATCCTAAGCTCCTCCTGTTAGATGAGCCCTTAGCTGGCGTTAACCCGGCCTTAGCTAGTCGAATTATGAAGTTTTTGACGGAGTTAAAGAGCTGCCGGGGTATAGCGGCTTTTCTCGTTGAGCACAGGTTGGACCTAGCATTGAAGCATGTAGACTTTGTATACGTTCTACACCACGGTCGAGTTATCTCGCAGGGGTCTCCGGACGATGTGCTCGAAGACCCTCTCGTAGCTAAAGCGTACCTAGGTGAATAGGAATGTCTCTTCTAGAAGTAAGAGACTTGCACGCTGGCTACGGTAGGATAGAAATAGTTTCGGGTGTTTCAGCTTCAGTGTCTGACCGTGAAATTCTAGCTATCGTAGGACCTAATGGCAGTGGTAAAAGTACTCTACTTAAAGCGATTTTCGGGCTTTGTAAAGTTTTCACGGGCAATGTATTTTTTAAGGGTGTGGATGTGACACGAATCCCTCCTTATAGGAGATCACTCAACGGTCTAGTGTATCTGCCACAAACTAGAAACGTCTTTGAGAGCCTTACCGGTCGTGAGAACCTGGAGTTAGCTGTACGAGATGTCCATGAAAGCGACTTTAGGAAGCGCTTCGAGGGCATTATCACCTTTCTACCGGAGGTAAAGGGCCTCTTGAATAGAAAGGTTAAGACAATGAGTGGGGGGGAGCGTCAAATGATCGCTTTAGCCATGTGTTTAATGCGAACCCCTTCTCTGATAATGTTGGACGAGCCGACTGCCGCACTAGCTCCGAATCTAGCGAGGCATGTTTTAGAAAGAGTATCTGAACTCAGAGATGAAATGGGTTTAGCTGTTGTTTTAGTTGAACAGAACGCCTTAACTGCGTTGGAGGTTAGCGATAAAGCTCTACTCATGGTCTCAGGATCAACAAGGTTTTACGGTAAACCTCAAGAGCTATTGGAGGATAGGGAGCTCGTTAAAACATACTTAGGGGTATAGGTGGGGCATAGTGATAGAGGTCGTAGTTGGAGCGCTTGTCTACAGCAACCTTTTAGCTATGCTATCTGTTGGATTGAATTTGATTCTTCTAACATGTAAAGTATCGAACTTCGCTCATGGGGATTTTGTCATGGTAGGGGTGTACACTGCCCTTACGGTAAGCACCATTTTAGGCGTAACACCTTACGCTTGCCTACCATTCGCCCTTATAGCTGGAGGAGTAATCTCATTCGCTCTCTACCGTGTAGTCTTTGAGCCTCTGCGAACGAGGGCTAACCTGGTTATGCTTATGGTAGTGTCAATGGCTTTAGACATTATTCTACGTTACTCCCTACACATTTACGCTGACTTGGCCCAAGCGTGGCTTAAAGTCCACACTCGATTATTCTTGTTTGATGATTTTCTGATCGAGTTCTCTGGTGTAAAGATCCCGGGGGTACTCGTCTTCTCCTCTCTGACGTCGGTTATCTTACTAGTCTCTCTATACTTGCTTCTCTTTAAAACTAGATTGGGGACTGCAATGCGTGCTTCCATCGAGAACCCTGAGTTAGCTGAAGCTTTAGGAGTCAACGTGAAAATGGTTTTTGGATTGAGCTGGTTTCTTTCAGGAGCGCTCGCTGCCGCAGCTGGAGTCTTTCTACCATTTAGAGCCATGGTGAGCCCTGATACAGGATGGTCTATGCTGCTTCCAACTTTTGCATCAGTTATAGTGGGAGGCGTAGGGAGTTTAAGTGGCAGCTTAATCGGAGCTTACACGATAGGGGTTGCAGAAGTTTTTCTTACCTACGTTCTAGCCAGCCTAGGAGTTAGCACGGCGTACAGACCCCTAGTATCCTTTTCAGCGATTATAACCGTTCTACTCGTTTCCCCTAAAGGTCTCTCAGGTTTCCTTAATGGAAAAGGGTGGAAGCCATGGAAGTCTTAACTTTTGTCCTCAGCTTAGGCACGCTCTACTCCATATACGTTATCTTAGCAGCCTCTATGGAGCTCGAATACGGTGAACTTGGTTTACCGAACTTCGCGAAAGTTGCTTTCTTTGCAGTCGGGGCCTTTACCGTAGGAGCCCTTTCCGTAAGACTTTGTGCAACCTTAACTGGAGTAGCGCTTGAGGGAGAGTTTAAGCTTCGTAGCTACTACTATGCTACGTTACTTTCAGCAAGGATTTCCTCAAACCCCCTGCTTGGATTAACTGTTTTCCTCGTAACTCTAATTGTAGCCGTCCCCCTGTCCATGCTACTCGGTATCCTAGCCAGTTATCCCGCGTTGAGACTTCGCGAAGACTACTTAGCGACTACACTGATAGCTTTCAGCGAGATCTTGAGAGTAATCACGCGGAACTACGAGCCTCTGCTAGGAGGAACCTTTGGAGCTGGAGTCGTCGACTTCCTCGCCTGGTTACGTAGCCCTTGGAGGGAACTGACG
The DNA here is from genome assembly GCA_025057995.1 of Thermofilaceae archaeon. Taxonomy (GTDB): domain Archaea; phylum Thermoproteota; class Thermoprotei; order Thermofilales; family Thermofilaceae; genus JANXEW01. The sequence goes on from JANXEW010000001.1 coordinate 62,051, forward strand.
ATGTTAGTTTTATGTTCGTCTTTAGCAGCTGGAATATGGTTTATACAGTACAAGCTGTCGACGTCGCCTTTCGGTAGAGCGCTTAGAGCTATCAGGGATGATGAGCTGGCTTCAGTGGCGTACGGTAAGGATGTAGCGAAAATAAGAGCTTGGACGATGGCGATAGGATCGGGGATGGCCTCTGTAGCAGGCGTTCTCTACGCTTTCTACATCGGGTCTGTTAACCCCGATGACTTCACGGTCGCGAGAACCTTTCTCGTGGTTCTAATGGTTACGGTAGGCGGGCGTGGGAACCCCTATGGTTCTTTAGTCGGTGCTGCAACATATCTTCTATTGGATAGAGTAATGTTGTTCATAAAGCACAATATACCGTTACCTTTCGACGTAAATTACTTCTCTTACATTATACTAGGCATCTTAATACTTGTTATCATTGTAAGAAAGCCTGAAGGATTGATCCCCGAACGACCACCCCTAACGGTAAAATTAAATAAGATAAGTGAATCTAATATAATACAACATAATACAGAAAAATAGATAAATTATAGAATTTTATAGATAACTGGAAAGTTTGATAAAGTTAATAAGTAGCTCCTTACTCTTCCTCACCCCTACCGAGTAGTCTTCCTTACCCTCATACTCTAAAGAGATCCAGCCCCTAAAGTTGTATTTCTTCAATATCTCGAAGACTCTCGCATAATCTATGTCAAGGGTATACCATACGCCCCCGCCGAAGTAGGTTTTCGCGTGAACCATCTTAGCATACGGAGCTATAGCTTCGAGCTCGTCATACGTGTCGTAGATGAAGTTTCCAGTATCTAGGATGACTCCAAAGAATTTAGATGAAATCCTTTTCACTATCTTAAGCATCGTTTCAGCCCTCGTAGTTAAACCCCAATGGTTTTCTAAGCCTAAGACAATGCCAAAATCTTCAGCTTTATCTAGGCAACGGTGGATGCAATCGACGATCCACTCTATTGCTTGTTCCTCGGTGTAACCCTCGATAGGGGGTTCAATGCCTTTTCGCTCCATCAGCTCGTCGAAGCTCTTTACAGTCCCCCATCTGCCCGAGTTTATCCTCACGATTTTCGCTCCGAGTTCGTGTGCAGTGTCGAGCCACGCTAGAACGTTGTTAACTTGAGCGTCACGGTCTGCAGGATCAGGTTTGACAAAGTTGTTATGGATAGAGAGAGCGTAAATGTCTAAACTATGCTCGAAGGCAAACCTCTTCACTTCTCTTAAGTAACTTTTCGATCTTGATTCAACGTGATTCGCCAGGACCTCTACTCCATCAAAACCGTCATACCAAGCTCTCTCTATGTATTCCTTCAAGGATCCTTTCGGACCACTGAAATGCCAATAGGAGTACGTGGAAACCCCTAGCCTCATCAATAGATTAGCCTCTTGTCAGATATGTGTTTTACGCTCTACTTTACGTTAGTTTGCGTAGATTCTTCTACAACTTGAACGAGTCTTTTTAAGCAATCGCGGATTCGAGTAAGATCGCTGCAGTCCACTATAGTTAAACCGCTACCGCACCCTATCCTTAGAGACAACTTCCCTAAACCCGGGGCTCTCTCCTGGATCGCAACGCATACTGTTGCAGCCCCCTTAGATACGACGAACTCTCGCGTTTTTCCCTCTATGAAGGAAACCTTGTACCCTTCTCCCTCTAGTGTAGAAACAATCTTAGCGAGTAGGGCCTCCACCTCCGTCATATGCGTTGATTATCATCGGCATCTTTTTAATTTTAACTATAGAGCCATGTTATCACGTAAAGTGTTTTCGGGTTTTAGCTAAACTGTTGGCTCTCCTTCGAGGTGGCTTAAAGTTAAATAGCAGAGGTATATGTTTCTCACCCTGTCGCTCAAGTATGCCTCAGCTTTCTTCGAAAGAAACTGCGTAAAAGCAAACCACTTGGAGTAAGGAAGGTTCCTTATTCTTTTCATACTTTCTTCATATTCTCTTCGAACATCATCCAAAGTGTATCGTGTATTAAACCCTAAATAGGTGGCTAACTCATCAGCTCCTATTCTAGCTCCTAGTTTCAAGTAAAGGAGCTCGTTCGCGTCGTTCAGCTTTCCTTCATCACTCAACCCTTTAAGGAGAGCCCTCAGCCCAGCCAACCCCGTTGCTCCCAGATCTCTAAATACCCTACTAGCGTCGTACAGTACAACGCTGAATCCTTGATTTAGATAATCAGCTATAGTTTGGACTGCGACACTTGACCCCCTGTCGACAAGGTAAAACTCTTTGAGGAACTTATGCGATTGGACCCGCTCCCCGTCGAATGTAGCTAAGTAGACGAGAGAAACTTCTTCATCCTCTGTCAGAGGTATGAGGAGGACGTCTAAAGCCAATAACTTGAGCGCCTTAGATGGCTTCGGAGCTAGAACTTCTTTTCCACCAACCGTTATCCTAATCTTCTCAGATGCTAGGACTGTATCAAGGACTGCGACGGCGTGAGCTCTCGCTAAATCCCACCGGAATCCAATCTCTATCAGTTTCATGTAAGCGAAATCGTCGACGAGCTGAATCAAAGCCTCGTCTAGCTCATCGGGCTCGTATTTTTCGACCGCGCGTCTCACTTCAAGCCAGTTTAGCTTCTCTATCAGCCCGGCTGAATCGTCCTCAAACAGGACAAAAGTCTTTCTTCCTCCCACGGATGATAAACTGTAGCTCACCCTATTCAACCCTATCGAGAAAACCCTCCTGAGCACAACCTTGATCAAGGCCAACCCCAGCCTCGCAAGCTCGAGGTTCACCGAAGGATCAAGCTCGTAGAGCCTACCATAGCCGTAATCCTCGTACCTTCCCATCGTCGTAGAAGGCACGTCGACCGCACGAATCGGTCTATACACGTAAGTCTTATCCCCGACGACTTTCGAGCGTACCTTCTCACCCTCCACAATCCACACAACCCTGTAGGGAACCTCGAGGTAGAGTCCGAAACCTCTCGTAGGCGGGTGCATCGTACAAATGACCTCGGAAGTGAGTAGCCCTCTTACGTAGTCAGACCATAAATCCGCCTTCTCACCCCACTGAGCTTTAACTTTCTTATATTCTTCAAACGCTTGAGCCAAAAACTCGTGTTTATATACGGTTTGAAACGTGGGACGCTCTTCTTCAACCAGCGTTACCCATCTGCTCTTGGTTACCTTAAGGTTCGTCACAACGAAATCTGAAGTATAGTCAAAGCATCCAGGCTGAAGCTTCTCTACTACATCTACGTGAGAGGCTTCTTGAAGGTACTCTAAACCGTTCTCCGTGATCTTGACCCTCTTAACGCCGTAGGGGGGACCAAATTCGTAAAAGTTGAGCCTATGCCACGTGCGCTTACCTCTAGCCGTTACCTCACCGCGTTCAACCAACCCTAAATCTTGAAGCAGGCGCAACTCCTCTTCTTTCAACCGCAAGCCGAGAGAGCGCGTCGAAACTAGCTTGAAGAGCCCTGTGAAAAGGTACGAGTACTTATTGTCCTTATTTACCAACGTCTTTTCTAATGGAAGGTTGAGCCATCTATCTAGAGCATTAAACCCTTTGCTCAAAAGTTCCCTATCCCACCTTGAGTAAGGAACTATAATAGTTTCAGAGAAAGGGATTGTGCGGCGTCTCCCCTTCCTCCCCTCCCGCTGCCAGAACTCTCTAACGTCCTCCGGCAGACCTGCATGAACTACGCGGACGATGCTTCCAATGTCTATACCTTGGACCAGCGTACGTGGGGTCACTATGATCTTAACCAGTCCCTGCCTAGCCATCTCCTCAATCCTCCTCCTTTCCTCCTTGGAGACAAGGTGGTGGTGGGCGGAGACCGCTGAAGAGCCGGGTCCAAGCTTCTGTCTCAACCTCCTCGCCAGCTCCTCGGCGGACGCTATCCCCCTAGTGAACACTAAGGTAACGCCGTCGTCGTAAGTGTAATGGGACAACAGTTCCGTCAAGTCGGGTTGAGGGGTTTCTACTTCCACCCCTAGGGAGCGGAGGGCTAGTAAGACCCGGTAAGCGTTCTTCCTAAACTCCTCCGGGTCCGTTAGAGCCCTTTTAACGTCATCACCGACTTCAACTTTACCGATATCTCCAATCCTATCTAAGATGGCGTTCCTAATTTTCTCAAGGTCCTTGCCTAGGATGACGTAGACTCTGTTAGACACTTTGAAGGGTTTCCCACGTACTATCGCCGTCTCTCTCCCGTTCACTTCGTTCAATATTTCCGCGAGCTCCTCAGGATTGCCGAGCGTCGCCGTTAAGATGGCGACTTGAGGCTTCCAATCCATTTCGGCGAACAATCTCAACATACCTACGATAATGGCGAGCTCGCGCGGGCTGTAGAAGTCGAGCTCATCTAAGACGAGTAGATTAAACTTCTGCAGGATTGATACCAGAAACCCCTTCGAAGGAGAGGAAGCGTATCGCTTCAAATCTTGCAGGAGGAAGGCTGGGTTGCTGGCTACGACGAGCGCGTTTTGTATCTTCTCCCTCAAAGCTCTTCTGCCTACGTTACTGGCAGCCTGTAGAGTTGGAGAATCGACCTGGACCATCTCTGCGTTTACCTGAGCACAGTAGAGGCTAAGCCTCTGAACTTGATCGTTAGCTAGGGCGAGGGTCGGATACAGAACCAGCGTATTTACCCTCTTCCTCGCCGCATACAAGAACCACGTTTCAGTTTTTCCGCTACCAGTTCCAGCTATGAGCACCAAGTTTCTACCCTTCTCCAGCTCGTCGAGTGCTTCGAGTTGATGCAAGTAGAGTTTTTCTCTACCTAGATGTGTTGTTGAAAACTGTGGCAGAAGTTCAGAGAATAGCACATCCGACCTAGTAGGTTCGCTCCCGTCTTCCTCCTTGTAGAAGTACGAGTAGTTGAGGGTTTCAAGTATTTCGCGACTATCTATAACCACGTAAGCCTAGCGATCAATTAAAGAAGTATTTTTCCTCTCGAACGCTCTACCGATCGGTCTTTCAACCCCGTTCCATAACCGCATCCTCTCAGCTCCCCAAGCGTTTGCTTAGGGCACGAGCGTTAGTTATTCACTTTTCCGAGCATTTACATGTTATTTCCCAACACATTTTTAAATATCTATTCTTGACATTTTCAACAACAATAAATTAAAAATAACTTTAGTAAATAATAAAAATAATAATTTATCTAATAAAATCCTGAATATATAGTCTCAATTGTAAAAATACTTGGTTAGCACAGCGATTCAAGCCCCTGTCGGTATGCTTCGGTCTAACTCTTGATATCGGGGCAACCGTAGCTATGTTAAACTCAATGGAGTTCAGTGATTCTAACTATCACTACATATATGAAAGGTTTTATCTATATACTTGTCTTTGAAGTGTATTTTACTCTAACATTTTAATTAAAAATACTAATTTTTCACTCTTCTAGCTTTCGTATTCGGACGGCTACGTCATCGAAAAGTTCATCAAGTTCGATGACTATAGCTCCTTCGACAGACTTTACTTTAGATGCGGAGACGAAGGATCCCCGCCTAGTATCGTAGAACTCTAAGATGTATAAACCATCCTTAAAGTCTTTAAATCTTAGTTTCAAGTTTCTTATCGGCTCAACAGTTTCGTTCATCACGGCTGACCACCAGGTCCTTTCAGGGTTCTTAACCCAAGCTAAGGCAAGAGTCCCGTTCGTCAACCCGTATACTCTGGCTTTAGCACTCTTTAACGCTGCTTTTTCAAAGATAATATAGTCTATAGTGTACCAGTCCGTACCTAGATTCTCTATCCTTACTTCATGCGTCCCAGGTGGTACGTCAGCTACGACGTCCATGTCGTACTCTTTCGCAAAAGCCTCGTACTTCCCATCCCTGTCCGGTAAGTTAACTTGTTTAACTATTGAGTTATTAATAGCTATGACTAACACGGCGCCCGCGCGTGAGACGGAGTTAACGTGGACGATGATTCTTCCACCTACTGGAAAAGAGACTTTAAACAACGGGTTGTTTCTCAACTCTGGATGAGATCTACCTTGGATAAAGGAAGGTATTTGAGTTATATCGCCTTCTATAGAACCGTCGGGTTTAACTACGAAATAGTTGTTGTAGGGTCTAGCCCAGCCTAGTGACGGGTAAACTCTCACGTCGCTGAGTTGTCTTTCCTCCCTAGATTCATTCTGCAACAAAGGTTCTGCGACGAGGCTCTTAAAGTTGGATGCAGTAGGGGATACCCCTTTGAAGAACTCTGAAACGGCTTTAAAGTGGTAGTATAGTTTAAAGGGGTGTACATAGTTGTCCCACCACCACGACATAGCTGTCACAGGAGAACCAGCGACGAGTGTAGACCATAATCCATCGTGGAGACCAACCCCCTCTTTATCAAAGTAGTAGTACGGTTTACCCTCCCATCTCCAGTCGACGCCGAACTCTGTGACTAACACAGGCTTCCTGTAAAGTTCGAGAGCCTTAAGCACAAGCTCGCGTAACGTCATCGGGATATCTCGGAAGCCTTCAGGGCCGTACTTGTGGATTGTAACGAAATCTATCTCGTTTAAAGTCCATACGAGAGGGTCTAGGTTAGGGTTTGCGAAACTCGTAGTAACTAGGCGGTTATAAGGGTCTATACTTTTTAAATACGTAGCCATCTCCCTATGCCATTTCGCTACCTGCTCCCTTACCGCCATATAGTTGTCAGTTAAGTCGACTTCATTCCATAACTCCCAAGCTAGAAGGTGTGTAGAGTAACTCCACCTAGCTACGATGTACTTCAACCTTCTCTTAAACAACTCTATAGCCTCCTCGTTCGTCCAAAACTCCTCCGGTTTGTTTAAAGGACCCCCTCTAGCCTTGTTGTACGGGTTGTCGCTCCATTGAGGGTTAACTTGCGTAGACAACTGACCATGGTTCATTAAACATAGGATCACGTATATACCGTATTTCTCAGCTAGCTTTAGAACGTAGTCAAGTTTCCAAGCCTCCCTTAAGTTGTAGCGACCCAGTTGGTTCCACTCTATCCCGAAACACCATGGAGCCATCCATATCCTAACCATGTTGATGCCAGCGGCCGACATGGCTGCAAACCATTCATCGTAGTCGTAAGTGCCCTTCGAGCCTGACCAGCAAACGTTGATCCCAACGAAGAAAGTCGATGAACCGTCGTCGAACTCCAGGTATCTAGGATCTCTACTACTTACTCTGACGAAACCGGGCAGCTGAGATGGAACAGCTTGAAAACTGTAAACTCCACTACTCGCCGTGTAACCTCTCCGATCTCTAGCCTCAACGTATACCCCGTACCTACCTACTTCCGTCGGCGTGAAACGTACTTTCCACACCGGTTTACCAACGGGGCTTAGCCTCTCACCACCCCCGGCAAGTTCCCGCTTAAACTCTTGGTAATAGAAGGCTGGTACAGTGATCTTCCTTCCACTAGGGCTCACCAGTACAGCTCTTACGTCAATCTCTCCCGGGTCGAAAGGGTTGTCGAAATCCGCTGAAACATTCACGTCTACCTCGACTAGAGAATAGAGAGGGGCAGCTTCCGGATGTATCCTGAGAACTTCCACCGTCGGCACGCTATACACCTCTTTCCGCTGTAAAATAAGGGTGACCCCAAACAGAGAAACCCCTAGGATTACGACTACGATTATAGCTAGGACTTTTTTCCTAGAAATCACCTCCACTTACTCCACCCCATTTGCTGTTTCCCGGTAATGCTTAAAAACCTCATACCCTAAAACGTCAATAGGCCTACATACGATGAAACCAAGATTCTAGGGCCCGTGGCCTAGCACGGAAGACCGAGAAAGAGATCCGTAGAGGCACCGGCCTCCTAAGCCGGGGAACCCGGGTTCGAATCCCGGCGGGCCCGCTAATTATTAAAAACTCCCTTTTAAACTATATCATACAAAAATGGGGAATGAATACTTTAGTTAGTAATGCTATTTTTGCTTTAAGTTACTTGTCGAATTTTATCTTAGATATTGGCTTACTGTTTCTTGAAACATATAGTTTATCTAACGTTAATATTAGGTTATAAAATTATCAATATTGATATTTATTAATTAGAAAAAGGTTTGAATATAATCTTCTGCTTTAAGATAAAAAAGTGCTTTATAAAATTTTTAATAGATCAAATTAAAAAGTTAAATGATCGGTGCTTTTAAATTTTTTATTGAATTGTTAGTTATTTTTAGATTTATATTAGTTTTATGGGGGTAATTCGGTTTCCTGCTATAGCGATGATGTCCCAGGATCCTTTCTTTTTTACAATTTCAGGGATTCTGTATCGGAATGCTGTATATAATTCTTCTAGATCTGAGTCGGAAAAGATGAGTGCGTGTCGTAAGTAATTGCGTCGGATTTTTTGGTCTACAAGAACCAGTCTAGTGCCATTTGCTTGAAGGTCGTCTAGTATCAACCATATCCACCAACATCTTCTTAACGCGTGTCCTGCTTCGTCAATTATTAAAAGGTTTTGAGTTGTATCGAGTACTTCGCTCGTATACGCGATCCATAGTTGGAGTAGCGGTATCCTATGTAAGGGTTTAGCTAAAGCTAAGTTTACTCGAGTATTTTTTAGTTGTAACGTTGTCTCGTCATCTTCTAGATAGGGCAGAAGATGTGAAAGTTTTTGGTAGGCTAACTTAGCTCCTTTATCTGTAGCTGCAGCTAAGATAGCTAGAACTTCTTTTAGACTGCGCGATGAAGCTGTAGCTTCAAAAACTGTGGCTTCGACGTGTGGTTTTAAGCCGTTGAGGTCGAGCATGGAAGATGCGACTAGGTGAAGGTATGGGGCTGCCTTGGTGTACGGGAGGTTTGGTGGTAGCATGTTGAGGTTAAGGTTGTCGTAGAAACCGTACCAGTCTAATACTATTAGGTTGAAGTCTTTTCTAAATGTTGTAATTATATTTTTTATAACTTCGTTTCTTCTACCGTAGGGTTTACCAGTTACGACTATATAATTATATTCGTTTAATAAATCCCTAACTACAGCGTCTATCGTTTTCTGGGTCACGGGACCCACTTTTAGGCTGCAACTCCCTTTACCGCGAGGTAATCTTCAATTATTTTATTTAAAGCTTCGTTGAAAGTCATGTTGTTTGACCTAGCATACTCATCGATGTAATTTATTATATGCCGCTTTAGCAAAACTATCCTTTCGACCATATCTTCACTAGATATTTCTTCGATTACTCTCTCAGGTTCTCGAGCTAGATCAGGTTGTTCACGCAATTTACGGGCTAGGATGTCTAACTCGCTTGTACTCAACCCTCTCTTTGAGGCAGCGTCGGCGATTTTTTTGACTACACTTTCTGGATCGGATATAACCCCTCTGTAGGCTAGTTCTTCCACGGCACGTACTACTTTGGTAATTCCTGTTCTACTAACTCTCTTCTTGGGTGCAAGGGAAGGTCTTCCGGGCTTGGACTCGGCTACGATCGGGGCTATTTCGCGTAAACGTGCGTAGAGCCTTACGAAGCGTTTAATTTCATCTAACTCGACCTGCATTCTGGTGGAGATCTCTTCCTCTGTTAACCCCATTTCATAGAGTTTAGCAAGCCCTCTTCCCACTTCCTCGGGTGTGAGGCTGTTCTGTCTAATGTTTTCGCTCAACGAAAGCTCGACTGCCTCTCTATCGGTCATCTCTTTGACTACGCATGGAATGCCTTTGCCAAAGAATTTTTCAAAAACATCAGGTTTTTCGCGTTGGATCATTTTTATTGCTTCAAGCCTCATTCTACCACAGACTACTCCGTAACCAACTCCTTCAGGTCTTACGACCAGCGGATGGATTAGTCCCCTTAACGCGACGTCTTCAGCAAGCTTCTGTACAAGCTCCGGAGCTACATGTAGTCGAACATTTGCAGACGATGGAAATAACTTTTCTACCGGTATTAATTTGACTTGTTCCATATTCTCCACAGAGACATACCCATGTTCTATAAAAAATTTATGTGAAAACATTCATGTTGTCTTAAAATAATTAAAACTTATAAACCGGTTATTTGATGTAAGTATTGGTTTATCTTTAGTTCATATTTTTCATAAATGAAAACTTTTTCATTAAGAGAACATAAATTTCTTTTATATGTTCATTACTTTTGCGAAGTATTCTCCCAGTAGTTTGCCTCGTTCTGTTAAATAGAACACACGTACTTTAAACTTTGTAAACTGGATTTTTTCTTCAGCCACCAATCCTATGTTCTTAAGATCGTTCAAAACCCCAAGCGTCCAATTATACTGCGCTCTATACCTTCCGCCCGCTAATGCTCTCTGGATATTTGAAAGTGTGGCTTTACCTTCACGAAAGAGGAAGACTAAGACAAGGATGTGGGGATATTTGTTTTCTTTAAGAAGCTGCGAAGCGATGTTCTTAGTTTCATCGTTCACATGTACATCTTTTACTCTCTAATTTAAGGCTTGTCTTCCTTCTAAGATTTTTAACTCTTTGTAGTATATTTACAGCTATGTAGTAAATTTACGCCTTTGATGTAATGTTACATCAAAGGCGTAACATCACGTAAAGTTTAAATTATATCTTCTATTTTAATCCTATGATTACTTTAGTCTTCAGCGGCTCGAAAGGTGGAACCGGGAAAACGACTCTAGCGGTATCTTTAGCTATCGTATCGTCCAGTGTCGCGTCGACCCTACTGATAGATGCTAGCGCTGAAGGTGGAGCTACCGCTTATCTCTTAGGCGACGTTCCTCCCCCCTATCTTCGGGAGGATCCCCCCAGTTCTGTTAGACGGGTTGAAGGTGACACTTTGAACCTGTTCGTAGCAGTAAATCGTGGTCCTTTAGCTAACTCTTATCTTGTAGCAGAGAATGTAAGGAAATGGTCTCAAGAGTTCATGTTAGTTATAATTGATCTCCCAGCGTTGACAGATTCAGATGCCGTTGACAGGTATCTCCCTCTCATCTTAGAGAGTCATTCTATCCTTATCGTGACGGAACCTAATCCCGCTTCTATGGAGTCGGCCCTGTACACGTTTTCCGGTAAGAGGCTTGTTGTGGCCTTGAACTGCCCGCGACCCTACCCGAAGAGCGTTGTCGAACACTACAGTAAAGTGGTTGCAAGCTTCTGCAAGAGGGTTAACGCTGACTACGTGACCGTACCTTACGAGCCTGCTGTTTCCCGTTTATCTCCTTCAACACTCAGAGTCCTCGACTACACCGGTTCAGAGTATGATGCAGCTATAGCTAAGTTGGTTAACCTATTGCTACGTTCAAAGTGAAGAAAAGATATAAATAACAATAAATTATAACAATCCTATGAGCTTGAAACGAGTCTCTAGCAGGGAGCCTGAACCTAGGGATTTCTTCGAAGAGCATAAACGATTAAAGCAAGAGACTACAGGGTCCAACCCCCCTCCCCCCTCTCAAGCAGAGGCTAGAACCCACATGTCGTCACATCAGCTGTCACAACCGCAACTCACAACTGACTTCGTGACACTTACATCCAACCTGCGGAATCTTGGATACGACACTACTCCTTTAGAGAGCCTGAAAGAGTTCGCAAAAGTACTTGATAGCGAGGAGAGGAAGCTAGCCGCTGAAATTGAGGAAAGGCAGAGGAGGCTGGAGGCTATCAGGCAGGCAAGGGAGCTCCTCAAGAGACTTGGTGTCTAACAGTGCCTCTTAAGAAGGTCGTCATCAAAGGGCATCTCAAAAAGCTTACACTTAAACCTCCTTCACAACCTCTAGTTGCAGCTCAGCCTCCACCAGCCGAACCCTCTTCACAACCTTCTACACCTCAGCCCCCTACTCTCTCACAGGCTGAATCTCAGCTTCTTCCACCAATCGAGCCTGTTTCATCACTTCCACCTGCCGAGCTTCAGCCTCCTTCGTCACTTCTACCTCTTCAGATCGGATCTCAATCTCCTTCCTCTCAGTCTAAATTGATGAGACGCTTTAGGCTTCAGCGGGTTAGGTTAAGGGACTCAGGGAGGCTTGAAGGTGTTGAACTTCCTCTTCCACCTTTAAAGGGGGCTAAGATGGTACGCACCTTTTCCGGCTACTTAGTGTTCGGGGACAGTGTAATTAGAGTCTACGCTGAGAGAGAGGGAGCGTGGGGTCCTCTACAGCCTTTAGCCGAGTACAAGGGAACTCAAGAGATCTTCGTTAAGGAGATAGACGGTGAAGTGTATATAAGCGCTGGTGTGGACGGTAGAAGGAGCATAGTAGAGCTTCCTCGGCAATTGATTGTAGAGAGGCTTGCTCAACGTATAGCCATCGAAGCTGGCATCCCACTGAGCGAGCGAAACCCTCAGGACAGCGGACAGTTCCAAGGATGGCGGGTAAACCTATCTCTACCCCAGTTGACTGGCGGATGGCACTTAAGCGCAGTCCGTGTAGTTAAGGTTGAACCTTTTGCAACTGAGCCTTTACTGCTTGCAAGGCTTATAGCGCTTACAGCTTCTCCAAACAGCTTAATTTTCGTCGGTCCACCCGGCTCCGGAAAGACGACTGCGCTAATAGGCGTGCTGAGATCAGCTGTAAACTTTTGGCCCAGGCTTCGAATATCCATCGTTGAAGAGGAATCGGAGGTAGCTACACAAGTGAGGGGACTTAACATTGTCAGCTACTTCAGCTTCGGCGATAGAAACGTTACAACCAATATCCGAACCACTCGGAGGTATGATAGACCAGATCTTCTAGTTGTAGGCGAGTTGAGAGGCGAGGAAGTTTCATCTTGGTTTGAGGCGGCTGGATCCGGCATACCCGTGTTAACTACAGCTCACAGCAGGGACTTAGGGGATGCGTTGAAACGCTTAAACACCCTTATTCAAGCAGCCGGGCTGCAAGCTTCTGTCTTAGATGCAGTTCGCGTGTGGGTTGTCTGCGGGAAAGTTGTCTCAAGCGAAGGTGGAGTTCAGAGAGGAGTTCAAGCTGCTTACGCCGTTGATGTTAGAGGTTTCGTACCCGTCTACAAGAGTGGAAGGTACTTGCCTGAAGAAGAATTCCTGAATCTGTTACCACCCGAGCTCCAGTTCGCAGTCAATGAAGTGACTGAGTCTGAGGAAGTGTACAACTTCTTGAAGTTGAAGCTATGTGCAGAGCCGAGTAACGTCAAGTTCGAGAGGATGGAGCCCTTAATCCCTGAGGAGGTGGTATAGTGGAGAGGCTGAAGAAGGTTTTCGGCTTCAGTGTTGAAGAGGATCCTCTGAAGAAGGAGATTGAGGAGATGCGTAAAGCTGCGAAAATGGCTTTAAAAGAGGCAGAGAAAGCTGATAAACTGGCTAAAAAGAAGGGTGAGAGAAGAGGGAAAGAAAGGCGTGGCAGTAAACTTTTAGACTGTTTTAAAAACTTTAAACGAGGTGAGAGACCTGTCAAGTCTCCTGACGAGGGGAGTGGCTTAAGCATGACTGTCGAAGAGCTAGAGTCCATCTTTAGCGAGTTTGAAAGGTGAGGCTTCTAATGTCGGGCATATTAGCAGCCCTCCAACCCTTCAGCAGCGATTGTTAAAGGCTGATAAGTTGTCCTCGATATTTTATTATTTTTAATTTCATTAAACCTTGTGAGACCTTGAGCGAGTTGGAGGAGCTTCGCAAAGCCGTGGAAGCGGCTAGACGTTTAACTGGAAACTTGAGACCTGATGAGTTGAAACGGTTAAAGAGGTCCCTCGTTGCGTTAGAATTAAATACTTCTTGTCAGAAAAGATTTTTGATGAGGACTAGAATGGGTGCGATGCCTCCAACAGTGACCGTCATTATAGTTGTAGCAGCTGTCGTAGCCGCAGCTCTAGCCGCTTACTTCATATACAGCACCACAGCTAGAGGAGTTAGACAGGTCTCTCTCACGGTGATAGGACAGCCTACGCTGTACGCTATGCAAGGTGGCGTTGAACTGCGGGTAACGTTCAAGAACGATGGGACAGCTGATGTAAACCTTGCAGGTTCCATAATAGTCGTTCAGGACGTTAACAAGCAGGCAGTCCAGTTCACAAACCCGAAACCAGCAACCGGGCAGGGTAACGTAGGCACGCTTCCTCCAGGCGGTAGTACCGCCCTTAGGTACACAATTACTAACGCGACACTAGACCAGATCCCTGATGGTGCCCTCGCCACCCTGCAGACAGCGGATGGTTACCAGGTAAGTTTCGCCGTAGCTAAGCCATAACAACTTCAAATCTATTTTTTTACCTTTTTATCCTATAATAGGGATAAGTGTATGTGCTCTTAATCCTCTCGATGAGATTAGAACCTTTGTCTTCCATGGCTTTACCGCTGGTTTTAGACGTTTTCATGCAAAAACTGTCAAGGAAGCTTACTGTGGCAAAGGATTGAATCACTCCTAAAGTGTAGAGGGGGCAGGTAAGTATTGTTCACGTGGTATGCTACCATTCTCAAGCTTAAGCTATATAGGCTGATGCCTAGGTAGGTGTTGAGGGCTTCAGCTTCACTTGAGCTAATTGGACTGTCCGCTTACTTAAAATCAGCGTAAGACGCTTTAGCTTGGCCTTGTAGATAGAGTAGGACGGTATCCCATGTCTTACACAGACTGCGGCTTCTTTAGCTAGAGGTGTCAGAGTGCCTTCGAGAGACTTCGCTTAAAGTCTAATTTCCTCCAGCAGGTTCACGGTTTTTGCTAGTAAAGTTACCACATTCTCGTTTTACGTAGTGTTCTTATTTATCCAACCTACTAACCGGGCGTAAGAAATAAATAATACAACTTATGAAAAAGAGCATATGGTAAGGGGCTTGTCTTCACCTACGGTGGAGTCCGTTGAGAAAGTGTTAAAACTGAAGGCATCAGCCTCTAAAAGCGCGATTTTCTCCGTACGCTTAGTAGAGCTTTTAAACGCTACAGGGTTGAACCCGAGCTATCTCCCAAGGCTTTTCCATTTAGTGTTTGAAGCCTGCGAAGATAACGGCTATAAACTGCTCTGCGTCTACGCTAAGATCAAGGGCAACAAGGCGTTCTGGAACAGCTTAAATGAGAACATACCCGTGTATCCTCATTCGCGTTGCCTACTTTTGTTCTCAAAAAACAGCAGCTCAGAAACAAAACGTATCATACAACGACCTTGGTAAATTTCTATAACCTATTAACTGCACACAGGTTGCTGTAAGGGACAAGCTAAGCATGTTCTGCTCTAACTACAGCTATCCCTTGTTCTTCTAACCATTTGACAATCCGGAAGCCTGTTTGCCTGAGTAGTTCTCGCAGCTCGTCGCCTTTAGGTGGGGGCTTGTAAGCGCCGAAAACGTAGTGGGGGAGAAATGCTGTGAGACCAGTTCCCGAGTACAGACACTGGTAGATGGCAAGGAACCCCTCCTTACTCAAGTTTTCACGTACTCTCATAAGCGTCAACCGAGGGTTGAGGAGGTAGGGGATTGCATCAGCCATCAACACGGCATCCCCCTTTTCGGGAAGAGTAAGTTTTTCAGGTGGCGCGTGCAGCACTATGACCCTCTCCTCCCCACCAGTCAGCTTAAGTGCCTTCTTAAGAGCTTCAACGTTCTCTAACATTGGGTCTACTGCGAGGACGTGAGCCCTCGTTAACTCTAAGAGAGCGAATGTTGCAACTCCAACCTCTGCTGGAACGTTTAATACTTTTGCTCCTTGAGGTAGCTCTGTTAACCCTGTTTCCTCTATACATACTTCGATAGCTAGCCTGTGAGCTAGGTTGCCTAGCGTCTTGGCGTACTCGGCCCGATACTTCGATAAAGGAGGTTTCTCGCCCTTCTCCAAGATCTCGGGGACGAGGGCTATAGCCCTGTTGATAACAGGCATCATGTCTGCAACATCAGGGGTAGTTACCGAGCAGGGTTTCGGTGGGGATAGAACCTCAACCATGTCTCCATTCCACTCAGCGCACCCGTTACTCACGAGGATCTCGCACACCCACTTGGCGAAATCCTTGTCTGCGAACTCCCACCAAGGCTGCTCCTGAAGCCTAGCGAGTGTACCTGTTACCTCAAGTGTCTCATAGAGCTTCCATACGGTGTACTTTTGAAGCTCCCTAGTAACCCTGAACACTCGTAAAGCTCTCGAAGGGTTTTTCAAGAAAGTTTTAACAGCGTAAGAGAAGAGAGGCATAACGGTCAACAACCTTGGATGTGAACTCCACCATAGAGGAGACTTGTGATGCTCATACTGTCTACCCCCTCATCTACCTCAAGCAAGCCCAGGTTCATTAAAAGCTCGAGAGTTTCATCGACACCTAGAGGCAGGACGCCGCGCTTAAGGGAATCTAAAAGAGTCTTCAAATGGGAGGGTATGAGAGTCTCGTCATTCATCTTTATCTGAGCTACATCGAAAGGCCTGCGGACTGGTACGTAGCTTACTGGACGGAGATCGCGTAAACCCTTGTTAGCGTCTTCAAGTAGCAAGTGTGGTTGACCGCAAAACGGGCAGATGAACGCGTGAAGACCTTCAGAAGCTAACGCTCCAACACTTGCTTCCTTGCATCGGCTGCAAACCAGCTTTACCTGCTTCACTCCAGATGTCTTAGCCTGAGACATCTACATTCAAAATACATCAAGTTTAAGGTATTATTTATATCTTACCTAGGGTTATGAAAAAGATAAGGGATACCGTCACTGTTGGAGTTTAGGTTTGCTTACGCGCGATAAGAGGATTGTCGGTAGTTTGCTAAGTGCTTGAAGGAAGGCTTCTTTCGGCGACATGCCAGCGCTAATGCAGTTATGGTAAGTTGATAATGCTTCCCGGATATTCTCTTCCACTCTCTCGATCAAGTTCTCAGCCTCCTCTAACAGCAGCATCTCGTAGCGTACAACCTCCAGCTCTCTATCTTCCATGAAACATAGAGTAGAAACCTATTTATTTATTTCTTACACTTCTCAGCTCTTCGTTTACTCATGGTTTAAAATTTAATTCTAGAAACATTATTTTACCATAACAAAGGCTCTTGGAAACAGAGTTAACCTTGTAAGTTGTAATTCTCCGTTGAGTTAAGCCGGGCTTAAACTTACTAAAGTAGGCCAACTTCAGATATATCCTTGTGCTCACAGACGAGAACTGTGACGTATGCAGCACTCTGTCGGCGGAAGTTAGAAAGACGTCTCAGCGCATCTGTTTGAAGGATGTAGATTCAAAGTTGTAACTGTAATTAAGCAAGATGAGCTTCCGTTTAAGCTCCTTAAGGCTCTTCGAAAGAAATAAAAACCAAATATTCTTTCTATCTTGATGAAACACAAGGGTGGTGTACCTCCAATTGTTACAGTGCTCATTGTGATAGCTGCAATAGTGGGCTCCGCTCTCGTAGCCTACTTCATGTACGCTACAACTAGCGCAGCTTCGAGGACACCAGTGCTTGAAATATCGCCACTCTACGTGACAGGAGGTTCGCAATCTGGGGCCTCAGTATCCTGCAGCGCTACCGCAACTTGCAGGCTTACGCTAATGGTTAAGAACACTGGCACCACAACAGTCACAATTGACAGGGTGTACGTTTACAGGGGCGACTTTCTAGTCGTGAATGCAACGTTCTCAACACCTGTGGTAATCCA
Organism: Thermofilaceae archaeon; assembly: GCA_025057995.1. Taxonomy (GTDB): domain Archaea; phylum Thermoproteota; class Thermoprotei; order Thermofilales; family Thermofilaceae; genus JANXEW01. The sequence continues at coordinate 79,479 of JANXEW010000001.1, forward strand.
GCCTGGTCAAAGCTTTTCTCACCCCAGCCCCGGTGTGTCCTTTGGGACGTTTAACGAAGGGGACCCTTTAACAGTTGAAGTAAGGTTAACTGGGAGCGGGGGAACTATACTATTAACTACTAGGGTGAGCCTACCTTGAGAGAAAGAAATAAAAACAAGAATACAATTTCTAATACGATGAAGCATAAGGGTGGTGTACCCCCTATAGTTACAGTACTTGTCACAGTGGCTTCTATAGTGGCTGCCAGCATGGTAGCATATTTCCTCTACACTTCAACTAGTGCCGCTACAAAACAGCCGGTCCTCGACGTCTCCCCCCTATACGTGACGGGGGGCTTGCCTACTACAACTAGCACAGGACCCGGTGTCACTTGCAGCTCCACCTCAGCCTGTAGACTTTCTATCACGATTACAAACGTTGGTGCCGTCAGCCTCTCAAGCCTCTCAATTCAAGTTTGGCTGCCTGGAGCCTCCTCAGCTACATCGCTTTCTTCAGCTTCTGGTGCTACAACTTTAAGCATAGGTCAAAGCCTTGCCTTCGGTACAACCCTTACCACTGGTACAATACCTGATGGGCAGGGTGTAACCGTTGAGGTGAGGTACTCGGTCGGGGGTACAACATACGTGGTAACACTGGCAACAAAGACAGCCATACCCTAACAAAATCAATTTTCTTTTTTTAAACAACCAACGTAAAGCATATAATATCTTGTTAATATTTTAACTTATGGCTAATCTGACTACTGCTCGGCTCGGCGTTTTTCCGCCGGTAACGCTCCTCCTGCTCTCTATAGCTCTAATCGCTTCCGCAGCAGTCGTGTTCTGGTTTACTCTTTCTGCAACACGAGCTTTTAAGCTCCCGAGACCGGAGGTTGTGGAAACATATGCAAGATGCAACACTACTTCTTGCCTGGTCGTTGTCACAGTCCAAAACTTGAGCGGAGAAAGGCTAACAGTGCAAAGCGCGGAGCTTCATTTAAAGGTTGGAAGCTATTCTGGATCATGTTTTCCAGCGTTAATCGAGATTGGTGGGAGTGCGAGCTGTAGTTTTTCTACAGGCTTAGTAGACGACGGTGATTCAGCAACTCTAACTTTAACAATGTCTGTAGGGGGCATTCAACACTCAGTGAGTGCAGCCTTCAGGATAGTTAAACCGTAACGCAAACTTTATATCAAATAATTACATGTATACACGTGGCTAACAAAAAGAGGGGTATATCTCTCTCAAACTGGTTTAAGAGCGAGAACGATGCAGTCCCTCTTGCATTAATTATGCTATCTTCACCTCAACTCCCGCTAACCACGCTCAAGGAGGTTAGGGTGCATGGTTTCGACTATCTTCCAGAGCCTGAGACCCTTTATTCGGGTGACGCTAAGCTGAACGGTTTATCTGATAAGATGAAGAAGGTGTTGAAGGCAGCGGTAGATACTCAGAGGAGCGGGAGCCGGTCCGTTTTAGAAGAGAAGCTGAGGGACGTGTTAGCCGAGTTGAGGACTACGCTGGAGACTTCTGACTATAACATCTCTAACCTTTACAGCTTGGTCTCCACTTTCACTAGCACGGTGCCTGCTACGATTGTAGCTACTATGGCACTCATAGGAAAGGGAGCTGCCTCAATAGCTTTATCTTTGACCGGAATAGGCTTCCTCCTAGCTATACTAGCTGGATTGGTAGTATTCCCGTGGGAGTACGGGGTACCAACTCCGCCATGGAAAACTTACGTAACCTTATTGTGTATATTTCCGATATACTTCCTGTTATGGTGGCTGAAGATTGAGGCACCATTAACCCTAGCTTTAGCCTTGGGGTCTCTGCCCACGATGGTTTTACATTTCTATCATTCTAGGAGCGAGCTTGCGAGGCTAAGGAAGGCTAGGGAGATAGTCCGGGTAGCTGCTAGAGCCGTCGGGAATCCTTACCATACTCTAGTTAAAGAAAAGTTGATCAAGGAACCGGAGGAGCTCTTAAGCGGGGAGTGGAAGGGGTTTGCTAGGGCGGCTACCCTCGGGTTGTGGCAGGTACTCTTACATGGGGGTCAAGAGAATTTAAGTAAGCTTGAAGAATATATGTCCCAAGTGATGGAGTTTGTAAATAGGCTGCGCGCGAAGACGCGGGTCTTCCTTTTATATGCAGTTGTCGAAGCGGCTATAGTCGGAGCAATCTACGCAGTAGTAATTGCTTCGGGTTCGATACTAGAGGAAGGGGGTGAATGGTTGGCTAGAACAGGCATCGGCGGAGCGGGTTTAGCCGAATTGAAGACTTGGATGGATCCTCTTCTAGCGATGGTTTCTTTAACTCTAGCCGCAGCTACGGCCGGAGCAAGAGAGGGTAGACCACACCTTCTACCCTTGTACCTGCCGTTATGCGCTGGAGTAGTTTGGGCTGCGTGGGTCTTAGCTGTAGCATACGCCCCATCTCTCTTTACAGGGTGAGAAGTTGAGGGACTTTGCTTTACAGGAAACGTCGACCTTACTCCTGTTCTTCACAGCGTTCCTAGTTGTCGTCTCCATAACTTCCCCATTCATTCTTGGGAGAGTCGCGAGTACTGTTTTCCAGCTGATCTTAACAAGAGCTTTGCTCTTAATCCTCCTCTGTTTTTCAGCCTTGAAACGTGATCCTAGGTGAAAGTTGACGCTTTACTTGTGGTAGCTTCAACTGTGTTGGCGTCTACGCTTCTTCTCCATTTCTACGCTAGGAACCCTCACGTATACGCTCTCTCCTTCGAGTGCTACGCTATGGCCGTAGAAGCGGCAAGCTCAGCTGCGTGGAACTTGTCGACAGGGGGCTGGAGAGCTGTAAAACCTCCTCACGGATGGAGTGTGTCTCTCTACTTCCCTGACGGTAGGGTCTACTCTAAGGGTACGGGTGGAAGTCGCTGCTACAGTTACGCCATAGTTAACGTGAACGGGACTCTTCTCCTTGTAAAGGCGAGAGGTTGAATGCCCTTTGGCTATAATCCTTAAACCTTGGTGTAGGTTCTTTACATATAGTACGTTGATAGCGTTGACAATAAATATTAGCTCTCAAATGGACTTATGATGAAAGTCAAGTATACGGCGGCTGCTTTAACAGCTATCGCGATAGCAGCTGCTCTTCTCTTATTGTATAGACCACTAGGAGGTTCCGTAGACCGGACTAGCGCAAGGGAGTCTAAGACCCATTTCTACATTTTAGCTCTAGAGGTAGAAGGCTATGGAAGGTTGCTTATCAACGGCTCCCCCCTCAAAGCCGTAAACTTCACTAAACCCTTTAAAGCGATCGTAGAAGCTGTGCCAGAACCTTGTTTCGCGTTAAAGCATCTTGAAGTTAATGGGACACCGATAAATGTTTCACTACTGGAGCTGTACGTAGCCGGAAACACTACGGTTAGAGCCGTCTTCGTTAGATCCCAACGTTCTCTTCTAATCTTAAGCAACGCTTTTAACGCTTCAGCACTCGTTAACGGAACTTTCTATAGCTTGCCTATTGAGCTAAAGGTTAACAGCTGTGAAGTGTTGAACGTGACCCCTGTGGCTCCAAGCGGCTTCGAGCCTTTGAACGGTTCAACGCTAGTAAGGTTAGAGGAAGACCAAAGCATCATGCTGGCTTTTCGCAGGGCTTTAGCTCTCATTCATTTAACTAATATTCTCGCTCCTGTTAGAGTAAACAGCACTCTCTATGAGAAGGATTCCTTTTTGGAATCTCCCTTCAACGTGACTCTACTCGTCACTCCTGTTACAGACCAGAGGGGGTGTACTGAGTACAATGACACTCACTTAGTCTGCGTAACAGGCTGGAGAGTGAGGCTTTTCGGCTGGTCCCTCAACAATATGACAGACTTCGACTACCCGAGCAGAGTAATACCCATAAAAGTTGGTGGAGATATACAACTTAAACAGTTCAACGCTTTCGTAAAGAGAAGGTATCCCGTAAAAAGTGCCGAAATCATAACTCCGGAAGGCGTGGTGAGAGTCAAGATGATACCAGCTGACAGGTGGTTCGTAGTACCCTTCGTAGGAGATTACGAATATGTTGGTGACAGCTGGATTAGACTAGAAGGACGGCGAGTAGGCGTTTTCCTCGAAATGCCTGAGAAGTGGGGCAAGATCAGAATCTACGTAAAGCATATTAAGCCGGAGGTGCTTCCAGATAATTACGTCGGTTTAGTCGTTAGGAACACTGTAGACTATTTAGAACTTTCTTTTGTTGCTCCGCCGTGTTGTGGTGTTGTCGGTGAAGGTGAGGCGATCTTTTCAATTGACTGGCGTGTGCTAGAGGTGTTTAAGGAGCCAGGATATGACCCTTGGCCTCTCGGTGGACCTCGTGATCCTAGAGTATTCGACTACCTCAAACTAGAGGGGAAAAGCTGCAGCCCCAACGTGCCGAGAAACTACTGTGTAGATGGTGTCACTCAAGCAGGTCCCAGTGGTAAGACTTTCGATAGTATAAAGGAAGGCTGGTTATATATCGCCTGTAGCGGGATTTTGTACGTGAAAGTTGAAGTGGTGGAGTGGAGACCGTAAAGACTTTTATACTCTAATTGTTTTTTATTTTTGTATGAGGTCTGTGTTGTCGAAACTAGTTCTAGTAGCGTTGATAACAGCTTGTGTGATCAAGTCAGCTCTTGCGGCACCTGTCTGTACTACTTTAGATAAGTGTGGTAGCGAAATTTGCGACAGAAGCAGGCATTGCCACTGGCAGGACAACAGAAACTGTGGTTTCAACCCTTACTGTTACGCCTACTCGCTCGGCAGCCTAGCTTTCGATGAGCTGGGATTAGGAAAGCGTGGTGCTTGGCCCTCTGAAAGGATTGAGGAGCTTAATGCGTGGGCGATGGAGGCTTATAACTTTAGTTATTCGATAAACTCTGGTTGGAGATCTTATGGTCTAAGCCAGCTTCTCGCTGTTTTTGAAAACTTTGTTTACGGTCAGACGTTTGCTCGTGTGACGTACTCCTTCGTCGGGAGACATTGTAATTGTCAGCTCAACTGGGAAGAATCGCATATCTTCTCGAAGACTGACGTGCTCGTAGTCGCTCCGAATCCTGGAGGGGTGAACCCTTATACTATTCAGAGTCTTAACTCCTACTCGTCTCCCTCCTCTACAGGAGTTACTGTTAACGCTTGTGGTAGCGCTGGAGGTTGGGTTGAGTACCTAGCTTTTTACGGAGGCTTCAAGGTTGGCGCGTACATCTACCAGCAGTTAGAGCCTCCCCCTTCTCCGCCCCGCCTTTCCTGGGTCGAGTACACGTCAAGGACTAGCGACGGCTTCTTCGCTATCGCGAATGCGAGCTTCCTCTACCGGAGTACCAGCGGCATGGTATACCGTGTAACTCTGAGTGGTCCAAGCTTTTTAAGGGGATGGTGGTGGAACGCTACTGCGCTGAAGGGTGCTCTACCAGCTGAGACAGGTATTAACTGGGAGTACCAGTGGGGTGTCTACAGGCTTAGCGTCTTCGAGCCTGTAAACATGAAGGGTTACTACGACTTCAGTAGCGTCCGCCCGTGGGGCGGGTTCCAACAGATTGTTTCAAGGAGCTTGACTGGCACGTACCTGGTTATGGTGAGATTAATAGGATCATACCTTTCGTCAACAACATTCGAAGTTGAAACCTCGCCCGGCTCAGGTCAATACACGATTCTAGCGAGCGATAGCTCAGAGCTCAGCTACACTGCTTTACTTTCCTTAAACAACCAGAGGCTCCGCGTAACGGGTGTCAATAATAACCCTTGGTACTACGGTAGCTTTAGCGGTTTTGTAGCTCTTTTCAATCCTTCAAAACTAGATGCTAACGCGCAACCGATAGGCTGGGAAGTCTACAGGGACGGCAAACTAGTGGAGTACATTACAACCCCCTTTACGCGCCAATACTCAGGCGATGGAAGCACGTGGAGAATGGTTTCGATACATCAAGTAACACCAAACTACAAGCTGACCTTGAGAGTGCTTAAGCCTGACGGGCAGCCAGCAAACGGCACAAAGGTTAAGATAGATGGTGTCGAATACGTTGCAAACGCAAGCGGGGTAATCCAAGTTTTTCTACAAGGAGGGCGCCATACTATACTAGTGGACACAACATATTACGGTCCCAACTTAAACGTCGCCGGACACACGAATTGGCGCCGCTATGTCTTCTGGATGTGGAGCGACCACAGTACACAAAACCCGAGGAACATAGACCTACAAGGCGATACGACCCTGGTCGCCTACGTCTACGATGAGAGAGCCCTGTTAGTGAGGTGGGAGCCTTGGTTACCCCATGATACAACATGGGGGGTTTCAAACGCTTCTAACGGTGCTAGGTTCAGTTACGATCAAGTTGTCTGGCTTAGAGTGGGGCAGACAGTGCAGCTGTTACCCGTTGAAGGAGGTGGTGCCATCTTCACGTACTGGCGCGTAGGTTCCGAGTGTTTTAGAGGACAGTCCTATCGCAATACCCCTCTCCTAACCTTGACTATTGGGGACAAAGGTTTATCGGCTATAGCTGTCTTTAGGTTTGCGGCTACTAATCAGACAATGCTTCCCCCGGGCGCTACGATAGCTAACCCTGTAGTGTACGTTCCGGGCACGGCTTCGGGAGGAGAGGAGTACTTGGGTAAGAGAGGTTGGTGGCAGTTGACAGTCACTCACGCGGTTTCAGGTAAGACCTCTCCGGGCGAAGCAGGATTTAGAGACGATAAGACTTGGGTGTGGGCTCTGCTAACACACTCTAACGGTAGCGTTGTGTGGGCTCCCGTTACAGGGGTCTGGAGGATGCACATGGAGCAGGACTGGGACCCATCAAGACACATTAAAAATATGCCTGGAGGAGTAAGAATATTGGAGTGGAATTCCAACACCGTCACCAGCTTCCCCAAAGTTGTGGAACCTCCCGAATACAGGGATTGGAGACTGATCACGCTCTCAGCTTGGAAAATAGCAATAGAAGAAATGGGGCAAGGTTACGACACGACAGGATTATGGTTAGCAAACGGGTCCAGCTTGGCGTTATACAACGTGTCCTTTGCATACATGGGTTTAGAAGGTAAACAGGTTGAAAGAGTCTTCTGGCACCCCATCGCCGTTTCAACTTTCAGGCTGAGAGTTGAGGTTGTCTACAACCTGACTGGTCACAATATGGCTCTCTGGAGGAGGCAGATCTTTATGTTCTTGTACATTAACGTCTCCTGGAAGTATGAGCCACCTTTAAACCTACAACTATTAGGCTTCAAAGTACACGCACCTTTGAAAGGTTTCGTGGTAACTCTCGAGAAACAAGGGTGTACCGGAATAGGATGCGTGGGCTACTATGTAAGTAACCCTTCTCAAACGCGGGGAAATTGGAGTCTATATATTCTAAGTTTAGGGGATACGGAGGAGTTTTACAGGAAAGCTTACCCGATGGGTTTGCTCGGAGGCGACGGGTATAGCAGCGTAAGGAGTTTCGCATTGTATATTAAGTGGGCTGGGACAGTAAACCAGCCTACAAGTAGGGTTTGGGGCTCCGACAGGTATGGTTTCCAGCTTGCACCAGCTACAGCTTATGGACTGGAATGGAGCGACCCTAATGGACCGTATACTATTAAATGGAGTTGTTTCTCACAGAGTAGCGCAGGTTTCACAGCCCTTGCAAGCTACACTGCTGACTTGACGTTCGATGTAGGGCAGGAGGGGAGGATCCACTCCTTGAAGGATTCTATGACTTTCACTGGGGTAAACTCGCCGTACACGGTGAACTTGAGAGTAAGCAAGGACGATTGGATAGCCTTCTATCCAATCCCAGCTGGAGGCAGGTACCTTGTAACTGAGAACGCGCTAGTACCGGTACCGGTCTTTGCCAAGTATCCGCCTAGAAGCTAAGTCTAAGAAACAAATATAACTTTGACGAATGTTTCATGAAAGATGGGAGCATGGTTTTTTGACGAAAACTGTCGATAAGTTAACACCTATTAGGAGGGATCGAATGTAAAGTTGGAGGGCCTCGTGTTGAGTTTGAGGTGAAGCTTCACAGATTAGTACGTTGTATCAGATGAAGCAGTCGACACGCTGGATGTTCGAGTTAAGTTCAGTTGTGTAGAGCATAACCTCGTAAAGAAGCAGGTGTATGACGTGCAACTAAAGTTTTACGTGACTCAAAGCGTATTGGAGTCCATCCTCCTCTTGAACTAGAAGATCCTTCTGATAGGAGCTTTATACTTCGAGCTCGATCGAGTACAAACCTCCTCCTTAGTACTCCAATATCTTCCACCTCCTCATATGGTTTGGAGCGTGATGGAATAGGTCGAGTAGAGATTGGAGATGTAGTAGCAGTAGAGGAAAGACCTGAAGCCTTGAAACCTTTGAGGTATTTGTACCTCAACCAGGACAATGGAAAGGTTCATTAAATACACCTATTGCCGAGCAGTATACCGGAGGAACTGTACAACTGCCTCAACCGCTTTTCTCCAAGACCTGATAGAAAACCCCGGAAAAAATAAATATGTTTTCTTCTCTCCAACCTAGGTGAGATAGGTGGTTCCCTTAAAATACTTAGTAACAACCTTCGTTTTGATAGCGGCTACAGGTGTAACATCGTTTTACGTTCAACGGTTGCTAAGGAATGAACCTCTCATGGGCTGGGAAGACGCTCTTGAGATACGCAGAGCACTGAACACAGGCAGGGCCTCTTTTACGTTCAATGTTTACGTTAAGGGTCTCCCGCTGTCAGTTAACGTAACGCTTGACGGTAGGCACTACAAGTTGACGTTGAGTAGAGTGTTAGTTTACTTTAGGGCAAGAGATGCCCCAGTCTTCGAGGAGTCGTTGATGCAAGCTTGGGTAGCCTGGGGTAATGGGACTCATGCTGGAGCAGTTTCTCTCTTAGACGTTACAGATGACGGTTTAACGGTTTATGTGAAGTATATGGCATTAAACAGCAGCGCCCTTGGGAGTAGCTTCTGCATGGGTCAGGGGGTCGAGGACTCTGGTTACAGTCTTAGTGCACAAAGCGAAGGTAAAGTGGAGGCTTCAGGAGTTAGCTACGAGTGGATTGGGAGGCGTATAGTGAAAGTCATTAGGGTGGAGGTGAGGGCTTGTGGCAGTTGACGAAGCTCTAGTTGTTTTAGCTGAGGTGTTGCTTTTCGCGGGATTCCTGGTTTTCTCGACTAGGCTTTGGAACGCTAGGTATGACCCCTACCCTCAACTGGTGGCTCGACTGCTAAACTTTTCACCTCTAGACGCTGAAATCTTCATCGCTCTACCTAGGCCCGTTAAAGTGGAATTTACGCGTCTCTGTCAAGCAGGCAAGTGTTACGCGATAACTCCGCTGGAAGCAGTTTACGGCACAGCATGGAGCTGGTTAACTGTCTACAAGAGGAGAGTCATACTAGCAGGAGGAGTACCTCCTTCACCATACGCTATGTTGGTGGTTCAGGTACGCAGGCTAGACTACAGAGGTGTCGATGTAGGTCCCGCGGTTAACGTGCAAGTAAGAATTGCAGGTCAAACTTACATCACCGACGGGAAGGGGTTGGTGAACGTTACGCTGGTGAAAGGGTACACGTATGCAGTTTATATCGATCAAATCAACTTTAACGCAGGGTGGGGTAGATTTACTTTCTGGAGGTGGGATGACGGATGTGTAAAGAATCCGAGGAGCGTCTACCTTCGGGATAACATGCAGCTAACCGCTTACATCTGGATGGGAGACAGTTGAATGTGACTTTCACTTCGACGGTTATGTCACAGTTAATGGGGTCAAGGTTCCAAACAGCTTGATTGGCTGGATAAAGTTCGACGAGGGAGTATTGCTTGAAACAGTAGCCGGTGCAAGCAGGTGCTTCGTAAAATGGCAGTAGGCCGTGAAAGCTAGCCCGCTAATTAGCGATTACTGTACAACCTTTGATACTTTAAACATTTTCACCGTTAAAGTGGGAAGGGTCAACAACAAGGAGTTAACAGTCCCGCACAAGGTGCTACAGTAAGGATCACAGGTCGAACCTAAAAAACCGATGGCGGCGGTAGAGTTTTTACAGGTTGCGCTTATTACTTACAACTGAGATAACGTAGACGTGCTTCAATATCGGTTGGAAAAGATTCACTTTTTATAGGCGGAGTCACGGCAACACTCAGAATCAAATAACTTTCAATTGTATCGATGAGGTTTATGACGAGAGGCTGCTAAAGGTGACTTACAGTAATAACGGGCACGTGGAAGTTAACGATAGCCTAGTGAGCATCAGTTGCACACATAGATACAGGTTCGACTTAAGCGTAAGACTTGAAACAGTATCAAATTCTAGTTAGGTGTTAAGCAAGGGGCGGCATGAAGTGAACAGAGATACTCTCAACGACTACAACGTAAGAATGAGAGGGAGGGTTACAGGCAGGGTGCGGAAAAATACTTGTCTGATATGACGGAACGGGGACTGGATCATACCCTCGAACAACATTTGAAACAGTTATCCTCATGCTCGAACAGTAAACAGTGCAGCGATATTCGCAAGGTGCTGGTAAAAGCTAGATTTTTTCTAACATTTTTAGTAATTTTTAAGTCGGCGTGCTTGCCTAAGGGGCGTGAGAAATAAATATATGATGTTTTTTCTAATCTTGTGAGGCATTTAGAGGCTGCTGCTTTGGGTTTAGTGTTCGCAGTTGCAACAGTCTACATGGCTTCTCTGACAGCACGCCAGATCAGTCCTGTGCACCACGGTACAGCTCAGAGAGCTCTAGCGTGGGCTCTCTTAAACGCTCGTAACGTGGACGAGCTCGTACAGCTAATACAGCAGGGCCTTGGAGAACACTTAGCAGCCTTATACGTGGATGGTCAACTTAAAAGCGGCGGAGAGGGGTTAAGCGAGCTATCAGTCTGCTACGCAGCAGTTTTCTTCGAATTGGAGACACCACATGTAGTGAAGATTTGTATAACCCCATAGGTGGTCTTATGAGACATAAAGGTCAACTAGCACTCATTGCAACTCTTATACTAGCAGCGACGCTTATAGCCTTAACCTCCTTGAGGACCCCTCATCCATATGTAGCATATGAGAGGGGGCACTTGCAGGCGGCACATCTCATTCACATAGCTAGAGTCTGCTTCTCTCGAACTTGCGACTGTAATAGGCTTCAACAACTCGTCGTTACTCTACAGGCGATCAACGGTAGCGAACCGCTCCGCATGTACCCTACTTTCTCGCTATGTACTGAAAGCAACCCTATGAACAGTACGTTTAGAAGCGATGGAAGTTATACTACCGAGTACGCGGTGAAGTTCACTATCCAGACGTTGTCTGGAGCTGAGTACGTTAACTTTCAAGCACTAATTCAGAGCTTAGGCGTAGATGGGACTTATGTTAAGACGGTTACTCTAGGAGATGCGGTCGTGAGTTTAAGAATGCTAAGGGTACGCTTAAAGTACAGTAACAGCTTCAAAACACCTTTCTTCAATGCGACAGTATGTCCTAGGATTGAAGATCCCGAGAAGTTAGCTGATCTAACTTTACTAGCCCCATGTGAGTGGCTTGTGGGAGTACCGTTGGATATCTCTGGCGCAAAGTACGTTTTGAAGGATGAGTGGGGTGTAGTCATACCCGTATTTGTGGGTGGTAATTAATGGAGAGGCTCCTGCTCTACTTTACGGTTACAGCAACTGTCTTAGCTGTTCTCAGTACGCTACCCCGCTTGAGGCAACAGCCTGACTACTGCGCTGAAGCAAGACGGCTCGCTGCAGCTGTTATTACAGTGTACCAGTCAAAAGGGTGGTTTACAGACGTTTTCACCTTAAACAACGTAGCTATAGATGAGGAAAGCGTACGTTCGCTAGATTGCGGAGTCGAAATACGCGTGCCTACAGCTAACTTTACAATTTTGAAAGGAAGAATGAGGTTAAAAATAGTTACTATCTTGACAGGCCAAGAGTTTCCGAATTCTTTTAGAGTTATTTTAAAGAAATGTTGATTGATAAAAAACGTGGGCGTTTTGCATTGGCTCTACTACGTATTTTAATAGTCTTTAGTTTTCAAGCGTATATCAGTGAATTTTTAAACATTCAAATTTATTCAAGATATTTTAACCGTGTTTATGATGTAACAGCTTTATTTCTTAACTTTAAACGTTAAAGTGTTTCGAATTCTAAAAATATTTTCAATATATTATTCAATCAAAGAATAAAAAACATGAGAAGAAACCTTCTCTTGTGAGGAGGGCAAGGTCTTCGTGGGCAAAATCACGCTGTTTCAGGATATTTTGCGGATTGGTTTCCATGGTCCTTTTAGGGCTACCACCCGGAGCTTCTGCTGCAGGTCCAACTATTAACTGGGAAGCTCTGCGTAGTTACGCAGCTTTGGCTGTTAAATTGACTGTAACTGCCACAGGAATTCTTGTTTTTATGACTGCATTTGTAAAAGCAGCCTTAGCTTCATTACGCAAACATGTGAGCGGGAGTGTAGCCGCAGCTTCAGCTCAGAGAGAGTTGTTTGAAGCTATAGAAGGACCTATCCTATGGTTAATCGTATTAGCTATAGCTGCTTGGCTTCCCGACATACTGGTTTCAATAGGTCTGCTTCCTCAGGGCACTCCGTTCGCAGTAAACTGGGATGAAATTTTCAGAAGTTCTTAGGTGAAGTTGTCGTGTTAATAGATTTGTCGGTTTACTCTATAGCCTTAATTTTTATTGCAGCTGAATTAGCGTATGGAGCATGGTTGATTAACAACCCTTCAAGCGTATTGAAAACAAGGGGGTATCTGATTATCTATAATGCCTTTGAATCATGTATAACTGGTATAGTTCTAGCGGCAGTTCTACTTACGACACCTTCTTTTCTCGAGTTTTTTGGTATTAGAACCGTATCGATGTCCTCAGCTAAATCAATTTTCGCTTGGGTGCGCGACAGGTACGTATCTTACGCTGTAGATTTGTCAAAAGTGGCTCGCGATCTAACTTTAACCGGTATACTAGCCCCCCTAGCGACGACTTGGTATGCAGCTAGTAGTTTAGCTAACATATTTTCAGGTTATTTAATAGCATTAACTAGTTCTCTTCTCGTAGCATCTAGGTTTTGTGAAATCTTCGGCGCCCCCCTAATGAGCTTAGGAATAATCTTAACTGGTATAAGTAAGTTTAGAAGGTTGGGGCCAGCCCTAGCTATTAGCGTAGCGTCTTTACAGATCTTGGTCGGTTCCGTAGCTCCCTACTTTTATGAAAATGCAAGCAGTTTAAGGTTCAAGTACGTTGGAGTACCATTGAGCGGTATAGCACAGTATTTTGCTGGTGCCGTGGAAGAAGTCGTGGCTGACGCTAAAGGTATGGGCGAGTTCGCTGCATGGATATCGTTGACTACTGCAGTTGCTGCAGCCCTTAGCGCTGGATGTGCAGCTGCGGCCGGAGGGCTTCCTGAGACACTCATCTCTAGGTTGAGGCTATGAAATTCGGTGAGATCGCAGGTTTCCTTCTACTTGCAGAAGCTTGTGTAGCAGCAGCACTATATAGGAGAGACCCTGAACGCTTAGTTGAGATGGTTTTATTCCTAGTTTTTGCTGGTCTTATCTTAACACTTAACATTATCGAGTATGCGGTGATGCTCAGTAGCACGGAGCCTACGTTATTCTCCAGAGAGTTAACAAGAAGGATAGGATACGAAATCCGAAATAATGCAAATATAACTATTTCTACTGCAACTAAATGGGCGTTGACGCTCTCAAGTATGAACTCCATACTTTTAGGTTTACTTATCATTATCTCATTGTCGACAGGAGGTTTCGCCTTAATTGCATCCACTTTAGCCCAAGCTGGAGTTAGAGCTCTTCAAGCTCTTGTTAACGCGATCCTAACCTGTTCACTCGTAACCTTTTTCATAGGACAATTATACACAATTTCGGCTAAGTTGAGTGATATCCTATATTTACTTTTTCCCATCGGAGGTCTGCTCGTACTTCCACGATCTAGCCGAAAACTTGGCTTTACATTTCTAGCTCTCTGTCTGTCTATTTCCATTATATTGCCTGCGGTACTAAATTCAACTGCTAAACTCATTAACGAGTGGAGATGTCCTCAGAATGTTTCTGAATTAGGAAGTATAGAACTCTTAGCTTTCCTGGAGGTTCCAATGTTCAGCATTGAAGGATCAGACTACCATTTTAAAAAAATGGAGTTTATCGCTCCTCCGGGCGTTTTTGCAGTTTACACTACTCAGCAAGGTGAAAATGTGGTTAGACCCACTGGGCAATGGTTCTTGGAGTACACTGAGGGAGAGTACGTAATAAAGGGCGCTGTATACGCGGGTTTATGGTTACCTGTAGAGCAAAGAGTTTTCCAGGTACAACCAGAAGTTAAAATAAAAATTAATTGTTCAGATAATTATGGGAATCATCTTGTCCCCTCTTGTATACCTGTCCTCGTTAATGTATCTAGAATTTCGTTTAAGTTGGGCACGGTTGATTCAATCTTAGTCCTCTTCTATGATGACAAAAGCAGGAAAGGTCCCCCCCGTAGATGGGGTTCTTGGCTAGGCAAAGGTTTCTTCGTTATGGAGAATTCACAGGATATAAGCTCTAATTCCCAATTAGTTAAGGAAGCTTACCTCAGAAGTCATAAAGTTGTTGGAGTATTAGATCCCAAGTTTTGTGACTTCACTAAGGGAGAAGAAGTCATCAGTCTATCTTCAGGTGGAGAGACATTGGAAAATTTCAAGATTAATTATACGGAGGTTATAGCTTGGATTGAAGGGGATGTAAGTATAGATGAACTTTGCCAAAACGGTGAGCCTATAGTTCTTCATCCCGGTGAGAGCGTAGTTGAATTAAACGGTAGCATTTTACGATTAAAGCCAGAGCTTAGTTGTAGATTAGAGTGGACTACTTACACTCTAAACGGTGCACGTAACCATTTAGCCGACTGGTTTGACATGTTTGCAAAAGTTATCAACCTGTCTCTTCCACCCCTTTCCTCTATCGAGGGCTCTCGTAGGTGCCTATACGGTTACAAGGATAAAATTTATGCTTTAACATGGGGTAACCTCACGTTCTATTCTCAAGCGTTATGGCCGGCTAGATTAGTTCCAAAAATAACAGTGAAAGCCAAATACTTTGGTAATATTAGCAAACCAGCCGTAGTAGGTCCAGCTGTGGCGACCTCCGATGCAGAAAAATTTCATGAAAAGTTGACTTTGGTATATGGATATGTGAATTGTAAAAATGAAATCGATATTATAGGATACACTGTAATGAATGAGAGCGTTACATTAGGCTTGTTTTACGATTCACGTTTAAAAGATATAGTAAACGGTAAACTAACTTACCAATTAAAGGGAATAGCAAACGATATTTTTGAATGTTTTCAATTCATAACTCTAGTTGCAGTATCAATAGTAGCCTGTAGCATCGCATTCAACTTACTGAGTTGGATGATGGGTGGGGTCTCAATTATTACACTTCTGCCCTTAAAACCTTTGAAGCACCCAACTAAGTTGTACGAAGACTTAGGGTTAGCATTAAAGGATCTAATTAAGACCGTTTTTCACATTAGCGTTTTCCGCGGGTCGCCTTCTCGACTAGCTAGGGGGCCCCTACTGGCTGAAGCCTTTGATCTAAAGGTTAGAGTGATGAGGGAAGTGAAAGCAATGGGAGAATTCCAGCGTCTTGCGAGGGCAGGCCGCTTATCTAATTTTTCCCGTTTCTCTAGTCGTACTCTAAGCATTGCTTTGAAGTATACTGGTTCACACCCTATACCGTCTCTTCTTGGATTAGCCAGCGATATCACGCGTAAGTGGGCTTTAAGTAGGGTTGACCCTCGACTACCGTACGATGATAGGATTTTAATGGCTTTTTTAAACCCGATCGGTAGGCGTCTCATCATCGCGAGTGATATCCTCTACGCTCTCGCGTGGATTTTGAACTCTAAACCATTAACGTCCTTAGCGGCAGCACCTTTCGTGAAAAGAATTTGGATAGAGTACAAACCTAGCTCAAGTGGAAGACGGGCAGTTAAATCTTTCGAGAGCTTGCCTGGAGTAAAAGCTAAGAAGGAGTTCGAGCAAAATTTAGTTAAACTAGCAGATGATATTCTTAAGGGTCAAGAAATTAAAGATAAAATTAAAGTAGTTAACATATCTATGAACAAAGTTTTTATACCAGCAAAAATTTATAACCTTCTAGAAGGGGGTCTTCGAGGATCAAGGTACGAGGTTTCTTGGAAAGTGGCTATTCTAGCTATAGGCTTGAGGTTTGAGAACCCCGTCTTTTTTGAGCTTATACGAAACAACCCTCATGTAGCCGTCCGTATAGCTGACATAGTAGCTTTAGGTAAGCTTCAGTTGGAAGAAAGCTGGAGGAAAGCTGTTTTTGAAGGGATTACAAAAATTGGTTACCTGAAACCTCTTGAGATTAACGGAGTAGGGCTAGCAAGCGTTTGGCTTCACTCTATAGATAAGAGAGAGCCGTGGAGATATTTTATGTGGAGATTAGCTATGGATGCTGCAGAAGGCAGGGACTCCTGGTTTACTTCTTCTCTACCAACTGAATTGAAAAAATGGGTCGTAAAACTTCCTCACTTATCCCTAACCCTAGGAGACACATCAGGTAGACCTTTTACCGTGCCTCTACATCAAGGAGTGGATCAAGACGTACAAATTTCTCCGTTTGAATCACGATTCCTAAAAGGTTTCAACGACTCTATAAAAAGAGGATCAAGGTACAGCTTGAGAGAAGCCACTGAAGCTCTCGCTTTCAGCGGTGATCCGTATTGGTTAGGATACTCTATCGCTCAAGCTCTTCAAACGAATGAAATTGAAAAACTTGTCGAAACAATAGTAAACATTATAGTCAGCACCGAAGCTGAGAAAGATATTGGTTTTGGATCTGTAGTACATAAGACGAGAGTTTTTCTTGAACACGCTTATAGAGAACTTGCACTATCGACTACAGAGATAGGAGAATATTTACAAAGGTTTAATTTGCCTTTACCGCTTCCTGAACCAGGACAATCTATAGCGATGGCACTGGAAGCTGGCGTCAGGGTTTCAAAACTAGAAAGTGTTTTTGAAGATCTATTAAACAAACTGAATAGTGAACTAAATAAACTCAATGCATTAGTAGCTGAATCTACTAGATTAATGCATAAAACATCAGGGCTCGATCAAGTTGGATTAAACGAATGGAAAGAGTACATTAGGCGTTTCGACTCTACTCTAATAAAAATCCTTCGAGAATACACTGAACTAAAAGCATGGGTAGAGGAGAGTTTAAACCAGCTGTCAATAAGAAAGAATTCATGAGAAAACGGTAATCCTTATGTATCTGCCCGGGTTGAGTCATATAGTCTTATTCTTTGTTTCTATGTTAACACTAATACTAGCCCTTGCAAGAGGGACTCCGTTGCCTCCATTAACCTTGGCATCATTTGTTGGGGCATACTTCGTTTACCACAACAGAGTGGAGTTAATAGAATTAATTTATGGGGAGAGAGGGCTTTTAATCGATCCAGTATATAATATTAAAATGAAAAGAGACTATATAATCATCGAAATGGAAAAGAAAATTGTCGTAAGCGCGTTTTTAAAAATCATAGATTTAGACTACCCTGATAGCGAATCCAAACTAGGTGACGCGGCAGCTTCATTTATTTCATCCCTACATATACCGCACACAACTGTCAACATTATTTCACGCGGCGGTCAACCTTCTCGGGACTTTTACATAAAGGTCAACTTATTAGTGAAAAAACTTTCACCTGAAGTGCTCAAAGGCTTTTCCCTACTTCTTCAGGATCTTCAACGCCGCCTTCTTAGTTTAGGTATACATTCTCAACCTACTCCCCCTCGAGAAGTCCTTTCTCTAGTGCTGGACTTTGAGGAAACTTTCTTTAGACCTATACCACCCGTATTGACAATAACACTAATTCTTGCTGGACTTTTGCTGATCTATTTCTACTCAAATTTAAGTCCAATCATCTTAGTTTTAACACCCCTAATCCCTTTAGAGTTAAAAGTTGTGAAAGGGAAAAAAATTGTTTTAAAACCTAAAGACCTAGAACAGTTAAGATATATTGTCAGCGAAATTCCTGATCCAGCCAGAGCTGGAGCCCTAGTTAAGAGTTTTAAAAGTACTATGATCTGGTTGAACTCAATATTCGTGTCACTGCTTATTCCTGAAGATCCTGCAGAGCTGAGCGCTAAGGCTCAAAAGGCTATGGAGGTTCTTGAAGCTGGTAGAGCAGGAGTCAGTAAGTTGCGCGATGAATTTACAGCAATGAACGTAATTAATCTGTATAAAGCTTTAGAAACAGGTGCTACACCTTTTAAATTTGTATTCTACACCAACGGTTTTACACGAGGCTTAGAGGCTTTAGGATTTGAACGTAAACTAAGCTTATCCTCACTTCTTGGTAAAAAGACGTACTACAACACTCTCCATGCAATAATCGGGATTCCAGTCGACAAGGATATGTCGCTTAAAGTCAATAAACAACTTGTCTGGTTGACACCTTACATCTTTATGCGACCTAGAACCACTAGGACTCCTAGAGCAATCTATCTAGGACATGGCCTAAGGAGAGATGAGGAAGTATGGCTTGAACTTGACCTCTTAGAGAATGTTCATGGTCTAGTGATTGGACCCATGGGCTCTGGGAAAAGTACAACGGCGAGGACGATTTCTCTCAGAGCCTTAAGTCAAGGAATCGTACCCATATTTATAGACCCCTCTGGAGAATATAGGCCATTCGCACAATGCTTTAACTTTGAAGTAATAGACTTGATCGATAAACCTTTCAATATCCTTGAAAATAGTTTAGAAGACTTGGTCAGAGCCTTATCCTACTTATCCCCATTAAGCGAATATGAAACCCACTTATTAAGACAACACCTGGTACTTGGAAACGATAGTTTACAAGAACTAATCGATAGGCTAGGTGAATGCAGTCTTAGCTGGAAGCTCGAACGTCTTAGACCCTATTTTGGAGGCAAAACTGTTTCACTCTCTCGGTTATTATCTAAAAGTAAACCTATAGTATTCTGTCTTGGAAGCCTGTCAGAAGGCAACTATAAACCTATGCCGGTTGAAGTGCAGAGAACCGCCTTCGATCTACTCCTAGCTCAACTAAGGGACTATGTAGTTTCTCAAGGGTTAAACGAGCCGCGCTGGCTTCTCATAGTTGACGAAGGCCACCTCTTCATGCAACCTTCCCCGGGTTTCTCAGAACCCTGTGTTGTTACAATGGCTCGAATGTTGAGGAAATTCGGCCTAGCGATAACTATCCTAACACATGAATGGGGCGATGTTCCAGAAGGGTTCAGAAGAGCGGCTGGGTGGAAGCTGGCTTTAGCGCACAGCGACCCTGATTACGTTTCCATGACCCACGTATACATGGCCCTTAGCGCGAGTGAGCTTACATGGTTTCAACGCGGTATAAGAGGGAGAGCAATACTCCGACGAGGGCACGAGCCTCACAACATACTGGTTGAGATAGAGCCCATAGAGGAGGCGAAGACCGACTTAATCCACACTCATGCGAAAACCCAATAAAGTACATCTTTCCCGAAAGAGGAGAATATGAAAACTAAGCTATGGAAAGTTAACCCCACAAATCCCGAGCAACAGGCTATAAGAGAAGCATCCGAACTTCTCAAGCAAGGGGGGCTTGTAGCTTTTCCCACGGAAACTGTCTACGGTCTCGGTGCCATCGTATACAACAAACATTCCGTAAAGAAGATATTCGAGGTTAAAGGCAGACCTCGAAACAATCCTTTAATTGTACATATATCTAATCTCAATCAGTTAAATGATGTAGTATCTAAAGTACCAGAAGAGCTGGAACTGTTAGCTGAAACGTTCTGGCCAGGACCTTTAACTCTAGTTCTACCTAAATCCCCGCTAGTACCTCTTGAAGTCACGGCAGGTCTACCGAACGTGGGAGTTCGAATGCCAGCTCATAGGGTTGCACTTGCTTTAATCGAAGAGGCTGAAGCACCACTCTCAGCTCCTAGCGCAAACGTTTCCGGTAGCCCCTCTCCTACTCTAGCCGAGCACGTGCTCAAGGACCTCGACGGTAAAATAGAAGGAGTCTTAGACGCTGGTGAAACTCTTTATGGTGTTGAATCTACAATTCTCGATTTAACGGTTAAACCCCCTGTATTGTTAAGACCGGGCGCCCTACCGGTAGAAAAACTCGAAGAAGTACTTGGTTTAAAAGTGCAAATACCCGGTTTCGCTCGCGGGTTGAATGAGTCAGAAGTAGCTCTAGCTCCCGGTATGAAGTATAGACATTATGCTCCAAAAGCTGAAATGACTGTAGTTGAATCCAGCCGGTACAGTGATCAAGCGGATTTAATCAAGTTAACTGAAGCGGTTAAAAAACACGCTTTATACACGAGTTCAACATCAGCGAGAACCTGTATACTATGCACAGATGAGACAATTGTGTTCTACTCAGACCTCCCACCCAATGTCGCCGTCAAGAACCTAGGGTCTAGAAGAGATCCTTTCACAATAGCTAGGAACCTATTCAAAACCCTCCGTGAAATAGATGAGGAAGGTTTCCTATACGTAGTCGCTGAGGGAGTAGAAGAAAAAGGTCTCGGTCTAACCATAATGAATAGGCTTAGAAAAGCTTCAGGTTATAGAATTATTAAAATTTAGTTAAGGAAGCGTTTAAACACAAACGTCCACGACAGGAAAACCTGCTTTTTGTCACCCCACTGCCGGCACGTTCTCTCATCCTCGACCTTGTCGTGTCTGAACGTGTGCGTCAGTGGGGCGGGTCAGCCTACCTATCTTTACTCATCCACTCGATTCAAGGGGAACGTTCATCACTCCGAATATCTAAGTACCATTAATATAATAACCTTTAGGATACTTACAATGATGTGGAAACTAATCCTTATGGCTCTTTTTGCCTATACCGAGTGAAGAATCTAGCCAGTTTTTAATCTTACAAAAGTTTTAATTTTATAAGAAGGTAGATTGGTTAGGAAACTAAAAATATGAGTAAGAAATTAACGTTTATTCTAAATATACTGGCTTTTTCCTTTCAGCTGCTTCAACAGCAGCTAGAGTAAGCTCAAGGGTTTTCAGCCCTTCCACGATAGGTATCCTCGTGTCCTTATCGTAAAGGACAGCTTCGATGAAATCCCTTTCAGCCAACAATTGAGGATCCCGCCCCACCTCCCTCAAAGTCTCAAAGATTAACGGCTTACGTGAACTGTAATAAACTCTCAAGCTGTCGATAGCCTCAGACTCGAGTGTGGCGTTATTCCCTATAATACCCCACCTTATCCACCATTGGTCAGGTACAGCACCTATCGAGGAGGATACGACCCCTATGGCTCCCGACTTAAATCTCAACACGACACCGCTCGTATCCTCAATGGTCATACCCTTGACGTCATGATAGACGAGTCTTCCCATCTCAGCATAGACAGATTTCACATCACCACAAAGCCACCTCAACAGATCGTACAAGTGCGTTGCCTGCTCTACAATCTGGCCTCCACTCCTGCTCCTATCGATCCACCAATCAGTTCTTATAAAGCGGCACCAATATGCTCCTGAAACCAGGCTTATGCTCCCTAGGACCCCTTCCTCAATCAACTTCTTTGCCCGTTCGCCAGCAAAGCTGAAGCGAAGCTGGTAACCAACCTGGCTTTTAACCCCATGTTTCTCTACAGCTTTAACCATCCTTCTAGCTAAATCTAAGTTAATCGATATAGGCTTCTCGATGTAAATGTGCACACCTTTCTCAGCTGCCACCTCTACTTCGTTTTCGTGGGCGAAAGGTGGTAAACAGATAAACACTGCATCGAGGTTCTCCTTATCCAGCATAACCGACCAGCTGTCGTAGGCGTTTCCACCATATCTTGAAGCAAACTCCTTAGCTTTCTCCACTTGCACATCACTGAAAGCTACAAGGTCGATCTCTCCAAATTTCGAGAGCCTATTAGCATGAGCAGCTGCAATTCCACCACAACCTATAAATCCCACTCTAAGTTTTCTCACGAAAGCTGCTCAAACTATGGTCTATAAATGCTTGCTGAATATAAGTATAAAAATAGAAAATTCCCTCATAATAAGTATCAGCTCAGTTCGATGTAAAACTAAAAAGTGAATGCCTTATGATGCTAATGATCGAGAGTACCTAAAGGTATTATCTTAGATAACGAAAAATGAGGAGAAATGGAGGAGCTTAAATCAGGGTAAAGTATAACGGCTGTAGAAGTGTCTGTTTTTGGGAAAAGTTAAAAAATATTAAAACCTTTAACGATGCTTTCCTAAAGCTCTGGTACGCGTTCGATGTAGTATAGGGAGTAGGATACGACAGCTGTTCTGCTTGCCTCATCCAGTTGCCTCCAATCTTCTGGTTTAAGTCTCCACCCCACTGCTCCGGCTAGGTCGTCAACCTGAGCGGGTGATTTCGCGCCGGGTATCGGCACTACTACAGGGCTCGTGGTGATTAGCCAATTTAATGCCACTTGAGTTGGTGTTCTCCCATAGCGTTCACCTATGTGTTGCAAGAGTTTTACAACTTCCCAAACCTTCGAGAAGTTTTGAGGATGGAAAACTGGGTCAGCAGCTCGAACATCATCGAATCTGGGTAGATTATCTGGAGTGTACTTGCCCGTCAAAGCTCCTTTTGCGATGGGGCTCCAAGCTTGCAGGGTTATCTGACAACGCTGAGCGTAGGGTATGACCTCCTCTTCAGCCCACCTTTCAATCAGGTTGTACCTGTACTGGAAAACTTCTACATCGTTTCTCGAAAGGTTGCTTCTAAAACTCTCAACTAGTTCTATAGGGAAGTTACTTAGACCCAGGTAACGGACTAACCCGACGTTAACCAGACGCTCCAAAGCTTTGGCGTACATACTCGTAGGATAATTGTGCCAAACGGGCGGCCAGTGAACGAGTAGCGCGTCAACGTAGCCTAAGCGTAGCAACTTTACCGAGTGTTCAACAGCTTTAGGTATGTCAACAGGGTTTAAGAAGTCAGCTGGTATCTTAGTAGTAATCACTACTTCATCACGTTGTACCCCTAGGTCGCTGAGGGCTTTTCCTAGGGCAGCTTCGCTTAAACCGTTACCGTAAACCATAGCTGTATCGAAGAAGTTTATACCGTTCTCAAGGGCCCTTTTTATTATGGCCTTAGCTTGATCGTATTCGGTAACTCCCCAAGCTTCGCTAAACTGCCAAGCTCCCAACCCTATCCTTGAAATTTTTACACCAGTTTTTCCAAGGTTTACGTATTCCATGAGTTGGTAGCTCCTAATGGGTATATAAATGTTTCCACTGTCATATAGTAAAAAAATAGAATTTAAACAGAAATTATCTAACAAGAATTCTTATTACAATTGGAGTTTTAATATCTGTAGAGATCTCAGAAAATTCTATATTAAAACATCTTTCTTCGATAGTCCATCTTAATAAATCATGGTTACGTTTCTCAGGTTTACCCAAAAGCTCGACGGAGATTATACTATCACCTGTAATCCCCTCTAGCTCTACAGGCGCCCGGAGCTTCAGATATTTCTCAGGTTTCCCTAGGAGGATGGCGTAAATTACGTTCCCGTAAGGGTACAATTTCCTACAGGTGTAGCGTACGTCACCCCAAGTAAACCGATAGTCTCGCTCCCCAAACTCCTTGCCAGCAATCTGAGACGATCCTTCACCGAAAACTTTCCAAGGCTTAGACGCATATATGGCTTCGCCGTTGAAAAAAAGCCAGTCACCCATGCCTCTGAGTATCCTCACTTGTTCGTCCGGTATGCTTCCGTCGAGGCGGGGACCAATATTTAAGAGAAGGTTACCCCCCTTACTGACGACGTCAGATAAGTGGCTTAATAGGGCGTCTAAAGGTTTGTACTCATGATCTCTTATGTAACCCCAAGACTTGTAGCACACGGATGTATCAGCCTGCCAAGTCTCTCGCCTAATATTTTCCAGCGTCCCTCGCTCGACGTCTAGAACAGCAGTGCCGTCGCGGAACGCTGCATGCTTATAGTTAATGACCCCTTCCATCCCCCATGAGTCCATCCTATTGTAATAGTAGGCTGCAAAAGCCTGAAGATAAGGTTCGAATGAAGGGTTTGAAATCCACCAATCAAAGTAAAACACTTGAGGCCTATACTTTTCCACCAGCTCGGCTGCTCTCAAAAGCCAATCTTCCAAGAAACGCTGGTCAGGGTATTCGTTCTCTTTACCAGGTGGTTCCAAGGGATTCAGTGAAGCTGGCCTAGCTGGACCGTAAAGATCGGCATACTTTGCATCCCTCACGTCTGAGTCGAAACGAGTACCCGGCTCAAAAAAGAACCAGTGTTCGGCTCTATGGTAGGATACGCCGAAGATAAGCCCCCTATCCTGGACGGATTCAGCAAGCTCGCGCACTAGATCTCTTCTCGGACCAACACGTTGGGCACACCATCGCGTGTAGCTACAATCCCAGAGGGCAAAACCATCGTGGTGCTCGGCGACGAGAACCACGTACCGTGCGCCACTCTTTTGGAAGATTCTAGCCCACTCGTCGGGGTCCCAATTTTCTGCCGTAAAATCTGGTATGAAGTCCTTGTAGCCGAATTCCGTATGTGGCCCATACGTCTTTAAATGAAACTCGTACTCTGGACTTCCCTTAACGTACATGTTGCGTGGATACCATTCATTTCCGAAAGCTGGAATTGAGTAAACTCCCCAGTGTATGAAGATTCCTAGTTTTGCGTCAGAGTACCACTTGGGTACCCTGTAACTTTTGAGAGAATCCCAGCATGGCTTGAAAGGACCATGGGTCGGATACGGTATTAACCTCAAGATCTCGTCGGGGTTCCCCACAATTTAAGTGATCTACTAAAAAATATATAGATTGTTACCTCGATACTCGTGCAACTGTAAACCCACCCCTCTTTACGACTAGAACTCTGCCTTTTAGTACACTTACGGCCTCTAGAGGTTCTCTAATTGTGGTAATCTCATTGAGTTCTTTAAAGTTAAATTCACTGAAGAGTGCTATATTCCTGCTTTCAGCAATCTCCTTCAAGTTAATGGCAACAATCGCTGGAACAAGGTTTCCGACATCTCCCTCCTCTATCTTTTTAACTATATCATCCCTGTCCATTTTCATAAAGTATTCGAACTCTTTACTGCCATAACCTAATCTACAGCTCGCGACGAGGAGAATACGTCCCCCTTCAACCACAGCATGTGCTGAAAGCTCGAGAGCCTTAGTAGCTTGGTAAAGATCGGTGTCAAGAGGGTCAGCGAATAAGACGGCTGAGTCAAAGAACCCGTCGATATCTCTAACGTAGAGTCTCTCGGCAACTTTTGCGCATGATAAGAACGAACTCATAGGGTCTCCTCCATCAGCAAAAACTACTTCGCCCTTCTCGTCTAACACTATGTTCAATGACCAATCCACTCCAGCTAAGCGGAGAGCATTATCCACCTCCTCGCGAAACGTGTTTCCCTCAATCTGACCAGGTCGTCCGGCTTTATACCATTTCAAGTGGTGGTCTACGACTGTCCTAAGGCTTGAAAGTCCAGGTAGAACCACTTTCCCTCCCCCCGAGAAACCTGCCCATGGGTGAGGTGCCACTATGCCTACAGTGACCTTAAAGTCGCTTGATGCAAAGTCTTCATCAACCTCCACCGGAAGCCCCCTAGCTGTGACACCAACTAGAGTGTGGGGACCTCTACAATCATGTATCTTAAACTTCAACTTTTCCGCCCACGAACCCAGCAACCTATATGCTTCGTGAAGAGGCATTGGATGAGTGCCGGTAGCGAATATCAGTAAACTTCGCTCTGAGATAAGTAGTTTAAGAACCTCTAACACTTCCGTTAATGGTAAAGGTCTAGTATGATCTGGTACAGCTATAGCGATTCTTTTTACCTCAACTGAAGGTATTGCAACCAGCTGAAGTTTTCTCGTTTGAGACGCTTTTCCAGGCTCCACCAGTTTGTACTCGAGCCCATGTTTTTCCAACGCCCGGATAACCTCCTCAAGTTTAAGCATGCGGACCTGAAGCTTGAAGCGTAAGTATTTACTTAAATATTTTTTTACGAAATAGTGAAACTACGGCCAATAGCTTATGTTCAATAACTTAACTGTCTAAAAATTTTGTAAATTTGTAGTTACGATATTTTAAAGTATATTTAAAAATAAGACTGAATAGTAAAATATGTCGTAAAGCTTGAAAATTATAATTGAAGATAAGCTTGTTAACTCTAACTATTTTAAATCTCGGAGAGAAAGCATAGGAGAAGCTTAGCTGCCGCTTCAACATCTTTCATGCAACCGATTTCAGAGGGGGTATGCATGTACCTTAGAGGCAAGCTCACTACGCCTACTTTCACCCCTTCTCCTACTAAGCGCACAGCGTCAATGTCAGTTCCTGTCCTAGCACCCTCTCCTTCAAGCTGGTAATCGACGCCTGCCTTATTACCAGCTGCTATGAGCGCTTGAGATACGGTCTTGTCTAACGCTGCCCCCCTAGATATAACCGGTCCGCCGCCCAGCTTCACGGGAGCTTCCCTTTCGCTCAGCACTGGAGTATCACCTGCGTGAGTAACATCAACGGCAACAGCTATCTCAGGCTTGACGACGAACGCAGCTGTTCTAGCTCCTTCGAGCCCTATCTCTTCCCTAGCTGAAAAGACCAAATGTAAGTCAACTTTTAAATTAGCCTTCAATACTTCACTTGCTACTAAGAGTAGGGTCAGGCAACCGAGTCTATCGTCGAGGGCCTTGGTAACAACGAAACCATCGTCGGTGGTTGAGAAGGATGGCTTGAAACTCACAGGGTCTCCTGGCTTGACTAAACTTTTCACTCTATCGGCAGCTAAGCCCAGATCGAGAAACAGATCCTCGAACTCAGGTGCCTTCCGCCTCTCCTCCTCCTTCATCTTATGAACCGGCTTCTCACCGACGACGCCCTCCAGTAAGCGACTTTCAGTTTTCACCAAGAGTCTAGAACCGGGTAAAACTCGAGTATTGACGCCTCCGACGGGGGTTAAATAAACGAAGCCTCTCTCGTCGACGTGCCGAACCACCATACCTATCTCATCCATATGCGCTACGAGCATCACTTTCTTGTCTACCCCAGGCAGACGCGCTATAAGTGACCCAAGCCTATCGACCGTCACTTCAAAACCTAAACCAGCGATAAAGGATTCTAAGAAGCTCCTAACCTCCTCCTCAAACCCTGATACGCCGAATGCGTTAGTTAGTTTCTGGAGAAGCTCTAGGGCCTGCGACCTATCTATCATGATAACTTATCTGTCATCGAGTTTAAAAAGCTAGCTGAACGATACCTGTTTTTAGACTAGGCAACCTTCTAACTGTGAAGTCTAGGGGACGTAAGAGACGATAGCAAGCGTCTCGAGAGGTGCGAGATCTCTTCGTAGTAAGATGATTATGTGAAAACTCTCGCGGTAACTCGGCTTAAGACGCGCACCTCTCTTTTTCTCATTTCTTTTTTTATAAATTTTCAAGAAAGCTTTAGCTTTCTAACGTCCGCTTATGTTCCTTCTGTACAATAGGGAAGCGGTTACTAGTAGGGTGAAAGCCCAGAGTGTGAGCTCATAGAGTGCTGTAGGGTTGATGTACTCGCTGTATCCGAAACTCCACCTATAAACCTCAGCTGCGAGAGAGATTGGCGTGTGAGTGACAATCGTCGCTAAAGCCCCCGGGAATCGTAGGGCTAACACTTCCCTCGGGTAAAACACGTTTGAAAAGAAGAAGAGCATGTAATACGTTAACGCCCTGAAGGTGGCTTGAAGGTTAAAGTCCCTGGTTGAAGTGGTGATAGCGATTGCTAAAGCCGACATGGCGGCAGCAAGCATAAATGAGGTGTAGAGGATGATGACCGATTGTTTAGGTGAGGGTATTCCAACCACTGCTAAATTCAAAGCTATGAACGCTGTCTGGTAGATCAACCCTCTAAGGGTACCTCCGATGATACGTCCCGCTATAACGGCGTTTCTGGACGTAGGAAGCGTCAAAAGGTATTGGACAACTTCTCTTCTGATCTCAGCGCCAACCTCTCTCGCTATCGAGAAAGATGAAGCGAAAACGGATACCGCGAGAACGCCAGTGGACATGAATTTAACGTAGTCGGGTATGTACTGGCGGTTGACTATGTTGTTAAATACTAGAGCGAATATGACTACATCAGCTAGGTTCATGACTATCTGACTGAACAACCAGTGTTTAAACTTCCAAAACCTTAGCAGGTCTCTATAAGCTATCAGCAAACACCCTCTAACCTGGTCTCTCACCTCCATCCTCCCCCCTCAAGCTTGCGCTCAACTATGTAGATGGCCGTTGAAACGAGCCCGGCAGCGAAGCCTAGGAGGTAGCACCCCATCAACAAGGGATCGGTCACAGCCAGTATTTTATACTCCTCGAAGAAGAACAGCGTCCTGAGCAAATCTACAAAGTGTGAGATAGGGTTTGCGAGGGCGGCGTAATAGTATGGCGCTATTTTAGCCAGGACGACAGCTGGGTAAAATATCGTGCTCAATCTGATGATGATGGCGTCTATAATTCCAAAAAGGATGTCTGTCGCGTCACCGGACTTTACGCTTAAGACAATAGATAACACAAGTCCCACAACGCCGACCGAGAAAATCAACGCGGCTATTAGAGATGCAAACAAGGCTAGAGGCGACCCCCAGCCTAGCAGAGTTAAAACAATGGCGTACATAGGTAGCGTGAATATGAATGCTGCGATTCCCCCTCCTAGTGCCCTGCCTGTGCTAAGAATACTGCGTTTAATGGGTAGAGAAAGGTGGTACTCTATTATACCCTCCTCGAATTCCTCGGCAACTTCATAGGCGTTAGAGACGCTTATGGAGAACAGCATTGAGGTATAGACGCCGAAGAGGTAGAAGTGATAATAGTCGATACTATGCGCAACTACACCCCTGAACCTGACCATGGCTGAAAGCGCTAATCCAAAAACGGACACTTGAACTGTAAACCAGATTACGCGCATAGCTATGAACATTCGCCTCCGCCACATGCGAGTGAGATCCCATCGCACAAGTAGCCCTAGAGCCTTTAAATCTCCCATTAAGTCCACTAACCCTCACCCAACCTGGCTCCTGTAAAGTAGAAGAAAACGTCATCAAGCGTCGGTTCTTGAACCATGATCCTCTTCACCTTTATCCCAGCACTCATTAAAGCGCTAACTATTTCAGCCGCCCTCTCCTCCCCCTTGTTCAGATAAGCCACTATTTTATCGTTTCCAAGCATATATCTGCCGATTCCATCCAGCTTAAGAAGAGCATCTTTAGCTTCCTCGCGATCCCCTTCGAAACTTACCTCTACTACGTCGCCACCTGGAACCTGGTCCTTCAATTCTTTTACTGACCCGAGCGTACGTAGCTCTCCCCTGTACATTATAGCAATCCTCTCGCATATTTTCTCTGCTTCGAACATGTCGTTGGTTGCCACGATAACAGTAGATCCATTGTCACGCATTTCTCTCACGACATCCCAGAGAGCATGCTTGGTTATCACGTCTACTTGAGCAGTAGGCTCGTCAAATATCGCGAGCCTAGGACGCTGAATCATGACTTTAGCTATCTCCAACTTCTTTCTCGTACCTCCACTCAACTGGTAAAACTGTTTTTTCCTATGCTCCCAAAGGTTCAATCTCTCCATTGTCTCCTTTACGACGTTCTTGGCTTCATGAGAGGTGTAGCCTACTATCATAGCATGCCACAACAAAAGCTCGTAAGGTGTATCAACCCACATGGCCTTCGGCTCCTGGAACGCTATACCTACAAACTTCCGTACTGTATCCCCCTCCCTCGAAACGGAGTGTTCGAAAACGTATATGTCCCCTGAAGTCGGTTTATACACAGTAGCTATCGTGAGGAGTGTTGTACTCTTGCCTGACCCGTTTGGACCAAGTAACCCGAAAATCTCTCCCTCATATATTTCAAGGTTGAGGTTGTTTACCGCAGTCACCTCTCCGAAACGTTTTACAAAGTTCACAATTTTGACAGCAGCCATGGTAGAAGGCTCTTAAAAGCCCATTTTAAACATATCTGAAACGTTACACAAAATTGTAGTATGTTTTCAACTTGAATATATAAAATATTCTTGTTTATGTTATAGAAGCTTTTTATTAAATAATTGTAATTTAAGAAGAAGTCCTCTTAAGTAGCCTATTCCAATTCCCACGCCTACGAGCTGATCCCTAGTACCCTCGTATTCCACAGAAAGGAATTCATCATAACCTTTAGCCTTCAATTTCATGGTGATAGATTCAAAGTCTAAGGCACCTTCTCCAGGGGCGCAGGGTTTACCCCAAACATCTATGTCCTTCGCGTGAACGTGGGAAACCCACGTTCCAAGCCTATCAGCTGCAATCAAAGGATTGTCTTCAGCCAACGAGAAGTTTCCAGTGTCGAATGTTAAACGGAGGGATGGCGAATTAACAGCCTTTAAAATCCGTTCAACGACGTCGATTCTACTAAAGTATCTACCGTGGTTTTCCATTGCTAGGATAATCCCCTCGTCAGCTGCGAAATCAGAGACTTCGGTGAGCGATTCTATCACCCAGCTTTCAGCTACAGTTGCATCGATACCAGGCTTAAGATCCCCTGCGAAGATCCTAAGCTTACTAGCATCCATTTCCTTCGCTTCAAGCACAGAGGCTTTAACCTTCTCAACCTCTACCCTGCGCTCCCCCTCAGGTTTAACGAAATCGTTTGAGGTTATGTATATGGCGAGTTCCAAACCAGTCTCTCTCAACCTCTTTTTAGCTTGTTCCTTCTCCTCCTTGTCCCTCCAGTAATAGCCGAGATCAACACCCTCGGCGCCAAGCCTTGCTGCAATCTCTATGAATTGGGGGACTGTGACTCCAGTCTTGAGTATGTAATCTCTCAGGCTGTAGACAGTTATAGAGAGCTTCATCCTGCTCGATCTTCTACAATTTATCCGAGTATAAAGTTTTACTATTAAATTGTATACTTTTACCATTTTAAATATGGTCAACTTCAACAGTTGTCTTAAAGGGAGAGTTTAGGGCTTCGCCAGTTTGGGATTAAAAAAATTATTTAAAAACTAGAGCTAAGCGTCTCTTCTCGAAGAGTACGGCCTTACCTAACGAACGTCTGCTAGATTAACCTGTAGCTTCTAACCCACGCTGCAGTACCGAGAGAATATTTTATCCTTCGACGGTTTACCCAGCTACGCTTAAGCGAAGATTAGCGTTGGACGCGAGACACTTAGACAATACCTACCTCACGAGAGTATATAGGCAGACGCCTGATCCTGCGGTCATTAACGCCGTGGGTAACTGTGTTAGCGAACGGTATTTTCATTAGAATCAACTTCCTTTAACTGATGAAATAATCCAGTCAACTCTTGTACGAGGCTCGCCCGCCAAATCGAGAGGCCCCTTTCAACGTATTGATTGAAACTTTCGGGGAAGACTTGAGATCGTGTAAAAAGCGTTCAAGCGTGGAATGATAAGTTTGCACATTAAGCCTGCTGTACGGCGATGAGGGAACCAATGAAGCCTAAGTTAGATGGGATGGAAATAGTTGAAACGAAAACCTAGCTTAGGTTGGTAATTGAAGGTAGATGCTTCAGCTTGTAGCAGTTAGACGCACGACTTAGTTTAACTGCTGACAAGAGATTCTGCTTTTCTTACTATGAATTTCAGATTTCTAGCACACACGGAGGACGCGTATTCTCCAGCTTCAGAATAGGCTTCTCCCCCGGGCATTTGAATGAGCTCTGTCGGTAGTCCTAGCGGTCGCCAGTGGGTCTCAAGTGAAAAGAACCCCTTGTAACCGTCGCGTAACAAAGCAACCACTTGTTCAAGCCATCCGACGTCCCCTTCGCCGACGGGGACAAATTCATGACCTACGTTCAGACGTTTTCCATCCTTGACGTGAACATGTACTATAAAATCTTTAATGAAACTATAGCCATTAGGGTAGGGGCGTTCCCCTTCAGGATCGAAAACATCGTTACCGGGATCCCAAACCGCTTTGACAGCATTCGGCTTACCCACTTCCTCGATGAACTGCCGGAGCCTTCTCCCGTTGTTGACGTGAGTAGTCGGCTCGTTTTCAACGGCTAGGATTACTCCCTCGCTCTCAGCTATATCGACGGCCTCCATGAACTTCTCCTTTACCTCCAGCTTGTAATCGTCAAAGCTTCCTAGGCGCCAGAACGTGAAGACCCTCACAACGTTTGTATCAAGACACTTGGCCAATGCAACGCAACGTTTCAGGATATATAGGTGTTCTTTCACCTCATCCTCGTAATCTAGCCTACACTTAAAGACTGGTGAAGCTATAGCGCTGACGTATAATCCAGCTGTGGAAACGGTACTCCTTATCTCTCCGGCTTTCTCCAACAAATCTTGAGGTTTAAGGTTCCAGAGCGTCCTTATTTCAACCCCTTGAAGCTCGTGTTCTTTGGCGAACTTTACCACCTTATTTAGATCCTGAGAAACTTCGTCCGTTATGACCGAAAGCTTAACCGACATGTGTCAGCTGACGTAATTACGTGCTAATCTGTTTTACGCCTAAGCTTAGAAGACGAAGGTTGTGAAGCCTACTTGCTATAGAGAACGTGTCGCTGCCGTCCCTAGCCTTTACCCTTCAAGGCGTACATCGTACAGTTTCTCTATGTTGCTGACTAGAATACGTTTTGCACCGTCTACACTGATAGACCCCTTAGAGATCAACCTGTTGAAGACCCTTGAAATGCTCCATGGTGCGACAACCGCGCCAGGTCTCCTAGGATCGTCGAGGAAATCGCTTTCGACGACGAAATTCTCGCCGCTCGAGAGAGCGTTTAAGATCTCTTCTTCCTTAGCCGGGACAGAAGGGATCAACCCACGTTCAAAAGCGTAGCCTGCATAACGCCCCGCTATATGATGGTACACAACCTTTCGACATCCCTTAAGCCTTTTAGAAAGATCGTCTATCGTTTGTTTTCCAGCTTGTTCTGCATGTATGTGAACGACACAGTCAAAGTCCGAAGCCATAGAGAGAACTTCATCTAGAACGACGTTGCAAGCTTCTATTATAACG
The DNA here is from genome assembly GCA_025057995.1 of Thermofilaceae archaeon. Taxonomy (GTDB): domain Archaea; phylum Thermoproteota; class Thermoprotei; order Thermofilales; family Thermofilaceae; genus JANXEW01. The sequence continues at coordinate 112,450 of JANXEW010000001.1, forward strand.
CTCGAAGCTGGCCAGTGGGGTCTTCCCACTTCACCAAAACCGTCTGCTTCCCCTTTCCTCACGTAATCTGACGCTAACCTATAAGCTTCGATAACCAGTCGTTCTGCTTCTGAGGGGGGAATTCCCTCCTCTACGAGTCTAGCGAGCTCCGCGGGGTGGGGGCCGAGCAACACACTCACTTTCACACCCTTCTCCCTTAACGATTTGGCTGTTTCAACAGTTATTCTATAGACTCTCTCATAGTCTCCAACGGTCAATGCCTTTAAACCGTAGCTCCAGGAGGTTAGGTTCACCAAGCAGACAAACCACCCTCCAGAATTTATGAAGCGTTTAGCGAACTCGTGTACGCCTATACCCTTAAATGGGTTGAGGTGGGAATGGTTATCGCCTACTCTCAACATTGTGGAGCGCCCCCCTTGAAGATATCTTAGTGACCACAGGTTTGAATCCGGGAACAAGCTTGATTACAGACTCAACTACAGTTTCAGCCAAGTCCTCTTCAGCTAATGCGAAGAGAGAAGGCCCTGCGCCCGATATATTGAAGGCTATAGCCCCAGCTCGAAGCGCCGCAGTCTTAGCTTCCCAGTAACCCGGGATGTAGCGTGCACGAGTGGTTTCGACTGATCCCCCCTCGCTAGCAAAGGATAGGTAGCGTTTCACGCCCTTCGTTAGACCCATGGCTAGAGCAGCGGCCGCAAAACTCGTACAGCTTAATTCACTCAAATCAACGCTTCTAGGTAATACACTTCTCATCAGTTTCGTTTTTGAATACTCGCTCGATTGCTTTAAGAAAAGGATGACGGTCAACCAGCTTGGAGATTCAAAGGTGATGAATGTTCGCGGGTTGCGGGGGTCCACTAGGACTATCCCGCCAAACAACGAGGCGGCTGCGTTATCATAGTGAGGGGAACCGGCGGCAGCTGCTTCACCGGCGCCGGCTGCTTCAAGCAAATCGCCAGCGGAAGCCCCTATACCCAACAGTTCGTTCACTGCAACTACTGTAGCCGCCGCTGTCGCACCAGAAGATCCTAAGCCAGCGCTGATTGGAACTCCCTTCTTAACGACAATCCTCAGACCAGTTTCTCTACCGTAAACCTTCCTTAATAGGTAGCGGGCAGCCCAGTATGCTACGTTCTGTTCCCCCTTGGGAACGTTTCCAACGGCTACATCCACCTCCAAACTCCCGCTACTCTCGACTACGTAGACTTCATCGTGAAAAGCTTCCACAGCCATGCCAGCTGAATCGAAAAGGCATCCTAGGTTCGCCACGCTAGATGGCGCTCGTGATGAGGCTGAGCTAGACATACCTACTCCAGCTTTCTCTACACCCTTTAAACCGTTACCTCCAACACGCTTATCAGCTTGTACCTGTAGACTATTTGTGCGCCCCTCAACAAAGTTGGTTCACGGGCATCGATACTTTGACGAGAGGTATGGTGCTTTCCTCCCCCCTATATATCAAGTCGCCATGTTCGAGCAACCAGATCGCGAAACGGGAGAAACAAGGCTCACGGATAGAGGTACGGAGCTCAAGTATTCTAGAGAGGAGAACCCGACAGTAAGGGCACTCGAGCACGCTTTAGCCGCTGTAGAGGAGAGCGAGGATGCTCTTGCCTTCTCTTGTGGGATGGGAGCTATCTCCACCCTCTTCATCGCCCTCCTTAAGCAAGGCTCCCGACTGCTCGTGACAGCTGAAGCCTATGGTGCAACTATTCAGCTCGCAGAAGAGTTATCCAAGTTTGGAGTTACAACCTTAAAGGTGTGGCCTTCAGCAGAAGCTTTCGCGGAGCAAGTGAGAGTGGGGGATGTCGTGTTCGTTGAAACGGTTACGAACCCCACGCTTAAGGTTCTTGACGTGGTTGAAGTCGCTAAAAACTGTAGGGATGTTGGCACTACACTTATCGTTGATAACACGTTCGCTTCCCCTGTAGTTTTTAAACCTGCCACTCTTGCAAGAACGATAGTTGTCGAAAGCTTGACCAAATACATAGCAGGTCACAATGATGTCCTAGGAGGGTGTGTAGCCGGTAATGCAGATCTTCTCAAGGACATCTGGGACTGGAGGAGAAAGATGGGTACGATAATGAACCCGTTTGAAGCTTTCCTAACGCTCAGAGGGTTGAAAACACTTGAAATCAGGTTTGAGCGAGTTTCTCGAACAGCTTTAGAGATTGCGGAGTTTCTCCAGGACCACCCGAAAATCGAAGAAGTTTTTTACCCCGGATTAGACTCAAACCCGTACAAGCCTATAGCAGACAAGATTTTTCAACGTAGATTGTATGGAGGCGTCCTCTCTTTTAAGGTGAAAGGCGGAAAGAGTGAAGTTAAGAAAGTCCTCTCAAAAGTTAGAATAATAAAGCCTGCTCCAAGCCTCGGGGGAACAGAAAGCTTGTTAACTTATCCGGTGATTAGTGCGGCAAAGATGTTGCCGGAAGATGAGCGTCTAAAACTCGGCATAACGGATAACCTCCTACGCTTATCAGTGGGTTTGGAAGATACCGAGGATCTAAAGGAGGATTTGGGAGAAGCCTTGGCTTAGTGGATTTCGCATATTTTTTCCGATCTCTATCGATAAATTTATAAAGAAAATAATTTTTAGATAAAAATCGTGAAACCTGAAGAGTACTTTGGAGTTAACGCGGGGAAAGTCTGGAAGGTGTTAAAGGAAGCTGGGCAACCTTTAACGGTCAAGGAGATTGTCGCTAGATCGGGGTTAAAGATCACAGATGTTTACGGTGCTTTAGGATGGCTAGGGAGAGAAGGGAAGATAGAGTTACTAGTTGAAAAGAAAAAGAAGCGTTTCAGGTTAACAGAATAAACTAGATCACAGCGGGAGTTTAAGCAGGTGTCGAGGGAGTATTTTCTCGAGGATACTGTAGGTAGTTGACATAACCCATATATCCGTGATAAGGGGTTCTCCTACGATGAGAAGGCAGGAACTTGCGAGGGTTATAGATTACGCTCTCGTAAAACCTATAAACACTTTAAAAGAGATAGAAAGAGCCTGCATTGAAGTATTAAATTACAATATTGGTGTCTTATGCGTCCTCCCCCCCTTTGTAGAGTTCACGGCTGAAAAGTTAGCTGGAAGCGACAGCAAAGTATGTGCGGTAGTTTCATTTCCGTTTGGTTCAAGCCCTACCGAGGTTAAGGTTAGGGAGGCTCAGCAGGTGATCGCGGCAGGGGCTGAAGAAGTGGATTTCGTAATGAACATTCCACTCTTCAAATCAGGTGATTATGATTTGGTAAAGCAAGATATTGAAAATGTCACGATGGCTTCGAAGAAAGCAGGTGAAAAACTTGGTAAAGAGATAGTCGTCAAGGTTATAATCGAGACAGGGTATCTATCCTCAAGCGAGATTGCCTTAGCGAGCAGGCTAGCGGAAGAGGGGGGCGCCGATTTCGTTAAAACCTGCACAGGCTTTGGACCGAGGGGCGCAACTCTAGAGGATGTGAAGATAATTCTCAGCTCGGTGAGGAGGGCTAAGGTTAAAGCAGCGGGAGGGATCTCTAATTACGCTAAAGCCTTAGAGTTCGTTAAATGCGGTGCATCGAGGATAGGGACTTCTAACGCTCCACATATACTCAATGAAGCTCCTCCCTGAGACGTGTGAAGGCCACTTTAACGTTCTTAACTCCCTTTACCTTCCTTAGCTCTCCAACAAGCCTCTCAACAGGCTCAGCCTCTCCTTTCACCACTAGGACTTCTAGGCATAGATCACTGCTGGCGTGAAAATGCAAGCTTGTGACAATGACATCAGCATACTTGTGCCCCAATTCTCTTAAAACCTCCATCGTGTGGCGGCCTTCGAAATAGTATGAGATTAAGCCGATAATTACCCCTTCAAAGCCTAGCTCAATAGAATCAACTAGTTGTCTCACAGCTTCGACGACCGCTTGACTCCTGCTCCTAAAAGCGTGCCCAACTATCTTGTCCAACTCTTTCAAGAGATCCTCGGGCAACGTTACCGTGACTCTAACCAACTTCCTAGTCTTCACTAGTATACTCCGTAAGGTAATTTGATAAAATTACCTTCCACGCCAATATTCGGTATCTATAGAGACTCGAAGTTTCTAACGATGAACTAAGCGGGTGAGACTAAGTTCAACCTAGAAGGTTGTTCTTGTGGGATCGAGACGGTTTTGATTCTCAACTAGGTCTCCAACCTTTAAGTGAACCTGTGAAAAGTCTCGGACGTGCGGTTCAGCATCAAAGTTTCGTTTATTGAGCTTCACGGTAGTATAGTAGCTTAGCCTTACTAGGAGTATGACGACTGTATCCGGGTAAAGACTTTGAATTTCATGGTTCGTGCAATAGTCGCCCATATTTGGTTACAGACCTCTGAAACAAATTAGGATACAGGAAACTGTGAGATTCTTTGCGGAACTTTTATTTTCCACCTTTCTTTTCAAGAGTAACGGATTAAATGAAATCAGTAAGGGGCACAGTTGTAGAAGTAGTGATCGACCATAGAAAGCTGACGTACGCAGAGTTCATTAAGATCATAAACGACCTGGGGGGTCGAGTTCTCTCTAGGGACGGCTTCTGGCCACAATCCAGATACAAGGTTGTTGTACCTAGAAAAAGCGTCAGCGCTCTAATTAAAGCAGTGGAGGATTCTCAACGTAACGGAGCGGTATCTTAGACAGGTTGTTTAACACTAACGATACAAACTTCTCGATTTCATCTCCTTTCACTCCTCTCCTTTCAGCTTCTCTCTTCACTAAATCCTCAACTAAGGCATACTTTTTGAACTTCTCATTAAGTTCTTTCCAGGGTATTCCCGATAGAGCGGCGGCTATCCTCTCTTCGAACGGTAGAAGCTTTTTCATCATCAAGACAGCGATAATAGGGTAACCGACGTAGCCCCTGAATCTTGTTCCATTATCATCACTGAAAGCGATTCCCTTAATGGTGTCGACGTAGACAGTATACTCTTTTTCGCCCATCGAGGAGCTGACAATAGCCCTATTCTCATCCACGATTTTTACTCTCCCATCAGCTATCGAACCGAGCGCTTCAAGAACCTTTATTTTAGGTGGGGTTGACAAAATTTTTCCTGGGACAGCCACGCTTTTCTTATATTTCTGCTTAATATATCGATTTCGTTCACCCTTAATCTTATCGACAATTGTAGCGTGTCTATTTCAAACATCATAGACAAACACTCAGCCCACATAAAGTTTCCATATGTAAACACTTCCTAAACTTTACGGTTTTCAAGTTTAGTGATGTGATTGATATATAACTATGATCTTTAGGACAGTTAACTGCCATAAACAAGTTTTCTCTCTTAAATAGATTTTTGTTTATCAGAGAACATAGATTATAGCAATTCATCTAGTTAACCGAAACTCGAGAACGGTTTTCAAAGCAAGTCGTATCTCAAGAATATGCTTTACCCTAACAGAGGATTTGATTGAAAACTTAAACCTGAAAAACGATGCCTAAGGACCTGTACTCCATATCACGTTTAAGGGTTAATCCATCAGAAAAACCTTAGAAGCCCGCAAACAAGATAAAAGTATTTTCTCCTTCCGTGATAATCTCTCTTCACTATTCTAGACAGATCTTTGCTAGCGAAACTGTGGATAAGCTGTCCCCCGACACTTTCCAACAACGCATGCACGCGCAAGAAGCCTCATTATTTATGGTTAGGTGAAAAAATGTCGAAGGTTTAACGATAGGTGTGACGCGAGCTCTGTACCTTAAGTTCGGCTTAGACGGATTACTCTACTTAAGCACCTTACCTTAAGCAAAGGCTCCTCTTCTAAGATCTCTCCACCATCAACTTTCACTTTTCTCTCGGTCTTCGCGAAGAGTAGACCAGGTTCCTTAACCTTAAGCAAAGCTTCATCATCAAATACGCAAGCGTGTTCAATGGCTCTGGGCATTATGTACACTTCTCTCAATCCTATGGGCGCTAGCCAACTCGCTCTCGGCACTATGATGAAAAGTTTCACATCCATTGGATTCAGCTTGAATTGTGCACTGCCCTCCCTCAATTCGTTGCTGAAGTACTCGTAGATCCAGTATCTACCTTCAGGTAGCAGAGCATCAGAAGGCGTTACAGCGCCCGAAACCACAGAGTCATCCCTGTTTATGTTGAACGCGGCTACAAGACCGTACGTTCCAAAGCCGTCCACAGACACTTGAGTGAAAACCTTTAGTGGAACAGCTTCATTATATGGGTCTCTCATCAATGTGTCCTCTGTAGGTAGAGCCGGAAAATCGGGAAGCGGGAGGCTGCCGTCGGTGAAGGCTAACGGTTTAACGATGTCTGGTACAGTCTTGCCTGGCTCGTCGGTAAGGTAAACGGGACCGCCGCTTGTCGCCCGAGCTACGGCCTGTTGTAAAGCCCACGGATCATGGCTCTGGAACATATCCCAATCAGGCCAAACTACTTGAGACATGAACAACGCGTTGTACGCGTTAAAGTAGAGGTGAAGTTTATTCCTCGACTTCTTGTGAGGAACTATGTAGTCGATACAGTTCCTCGCTACAGCAGACCTAAACCAGTTGAAAACGTTCTCAGGCTGTTGAGACATGCAGTTTAGAACTTCTAGTGAGCTTACGTACGCAGCTGCCTCAAGTCCTTCGTGAAGCTGTTTTGCAGCTGCTTCAATAGGTATACGGCCAGCGTAAGTGTAACCAACGGATGACTGGTTATCTACTTTAACGAAGTCGAAACGCCAGTCCCTCAACTTCGAGTACCAGTCTCTAAATATATAGAACGACTTGCCCGGGTCCGGAGCAAAGTGTTCATGAAATTCGAGCAAGTGTTCCTTCCACCGTTCAGCAAGCTCGCTTCCCTTAGCTATACCCCTCCAATGTACGTTTAGGGTATGCCAGAGACCAACGTACTTGGAGCCCATTTCCTTAAGTTTAGACACCGTTGCTGCAAACCCGACGGGAAACTTCCTCGGATCGGGGTTCAAGCTTCTTATTCGAGTGTCCTCCTCATCCTGCCATCCGTCGTCAATCAACGTGAATCCGGGTTTAACCCCCTTATCCAGTAGAGTTCTAAAAGCAGTTACAACCTTCTCTTCAGTAGGTTCACGCCAGCACGCGTTCCACGAGCACCAACCCAAATACCTGAAGACTTCAGGTAACCTTTTATTCTTCCTCAAAGCGTCGAGTTTACCTGTTAACGAGAAAGCAGCTTCATACGCCGACTCAACAGCCTTGTAAGGGTCGATGGACGTGGAGAAAACGAACACTCCCGTTCTATTCCAGCTGCCCTCTTTCAGCCTATTCAACAAAATGCTAAACTCTCCTCTCTCGACACGTGACATATAGCCGCGTGCGCCTGAATCAGATATGGGTAATAGAAAGACGTATCCTTTATCACCCTTGGCGAGGAATTGAGAGATCTTCAGGCTCGACGGTAAACCATCAAAGCTTCGCGTGTGTACAGGGAAGCTCCAAGGACTGTACTCCAACTCTCCTGCTTCTCTAAACTGAGGATACTGGTAAGGTTCTGGTGTCTCAGCGAAGTACTTGTCTGGATCGTACGTGAAGTGGAAGAGGAGAAGCTGCTGAAATCCTTCCAGCCTAGACCTTAATTCAACTAGTATACCATTACTGCTGTACCCTTCAGCTTCCGCTACTACTCCTACGACATCCGAACCGAACGAGCTTAAGAGTAGCCTCCCCTCCCCCTTTTCGTACTTTACACGTAAAGCGTCTACACTCTCTTCTATTGATATCGGATCTGAGAGCTCCCCCGTTAACGAAAAACGGGGCTTAAAAACAAGCCTGAACCCGTTTCTCTCAATTATGACCTCTGAACCTCTCACCTTAAAATGATCCCCGTTCACAAATTTAAGACGGGAGGGGTCCTAATTAATGTGTTGGATTAAACTAAAAAATTTTAAGAATATAGGAAACCCGCTTATTGAAACGTGTCTTGATTTGGGTCAACTATGTAGCTTGCCTTCTCTTCCTTAGTAATTGTTCCCAGCGGAAGCAAAAGGTGTTTCTGTTTTAATTGAAAAGTAGGGGGTGGTGGACTCTAGCTTGGCCATTTATAGACATCCCTAAGGTAAGTCAAAGGTAGTTAAGGTGAATCTTTAACTTTCAAGCCTAGGACTTGAATGGTCTCTATCATCTCGATAGACAAACATCCTGCTAAAAACGAACGTAGTGAGCGTAGAGAGAGTTTAGTAGAAATAACTGTTTATGAAGCCCACCTTCGGAAGCCCCCCGGTTTCCCAGAAAAACGAGATGATAGCCGCCTTCCCTACTCACTAGTTTTGAAGGCTGAAGAGGCTTCTTTAGGTCTTACACTTAACTAAACTCTCGACGAGAAATCCTGTAAAGAGTTTTTGATGTTGTTTAAGAGGCTCCCACTTAACTCCTCACCGTGTAAGATGTAAGAAAGTAGTAAAGCTCCGACAGCAGGTGGGAGCTCAGGTTTAACTATCTCAACTGCGAAATGTTTCTCTAGAAATCTTCTAAACGGGTCGACGATCACGTTACCAGCTCTAAACACTCCTCCAACTAAAGCCACTTTAATCGGCTGCTCCTCCATCATCTTCAGTTTTTTAACTAGTGATACTACATGCAACGCCAGTTGACGAGCAGATTCTTCTACAATTTGCAAAGCCACACTGTCTCCCCGCCTAGCCGCCTCCGTTACCAAAGGTGCCAGCCTAGCTAGATCCCTTACGCTCATTCTCTCAACATAAACCTTGGAGATTATATCCTCAGGGGACTCTATGCTTAAAGCCCTCAAGATTTCCTCTGTTAGAGCAGTTGGAGCCCCCCTCCCATCGTACGCCCAGAGAATAGCTCGTAAAGCCTCTTTAGCTATGAAGTAGGCGCTCCCTTCATCGCCGACTAGATGCCCCCAACCTCCGCACCTGCTGTATTCTCCTTTCCTGTTTCTAGCGCCTGCTACAGACCCGGTGCCTGCTATCACTATTACTCCAGGACTCCCGAGGGTAGCGCCCACTAAAGCGATTTCTGCATCATGTCTAACATACACGATTTTCCCGGCAACCTTAGGAGCGGCTTCTCTCTCAAATACTACAAAGTCCCGCTTCGTGTCCATACCCGCTAGACCGAGTGTTACAACGTCCGCCTTGTCTATATTCGCACCTTTTATCGCCTCCTTGATAGCCGCGTTGATGTTAGTAACCGCTCCCTCGAGACCCACTAGGTGGTAGTTTGAAGGCCCAGCTTCACCAACCCCTATTATCAAACCATCCCTTTTAGCGGCTACTGCAAGGGTCTTGGTAGCTCCACCGTCCACCCCTACGAAGATCTCGCTCCCGTTCACAGATGGTGGGCATATATAGCGGTGATATATTTGTGTGCTTAAGCAGCAACCGATTTTAATGCAACTATTTTGATAAACAACGTGGAAAACCGGCTAAAGTGGTTTAGCGAAGCGCGTTTCGGGATGTTTATCCACTGGGGTATTTACGCTCTGCTTGGAAGAGGCGAATGGGTCATGTACTTAGAACGTATTCCTAAAGACGAATACGCTCAGCTCGCCCATAAGTTTAGAGCTGAACAATTCGATCCAGTTGAATGGGCTGCAATGGCCAGAGACGCTGGGATGCGCTACATGGTTCTAACTTCAAGACACCATGATGGATTTAGCCTTTTCGATACCAAGTTTTCCGAGTTTAAATCAACTAAAACGCCAGCCAACATTGACATAATAGCCGAATACGTTGAAGCCTGTAGATCAGCAGGCTTGAAAGTCGGTCTCTACTACTCACTCCTCGACTGGAGGTGGGATGCATACTGGAAAGGTCCAGTCAACGATCCAAAAGGTTGGGGAAGCTTCCTAGAGTACGTGCACGGCCAATTAGAGGAGCTCTGTAGCAGTTACGGTCGTATAGACGTGCTCTGGTTTGACGGTAACTGGCCCTATACCGCTCAGGATTGGAGGGCACAAGAGCTCTTAGATAAAATCAGGAGACTTCAACCCCAGATAATAGTAAACAATCGAACGGGTCTACCCGGTGACTTTGAAACACCGGAGCAGCACGTGCCATGGTGGTCTCCCCCGAGAAGAGCGTGGGAGACTTGCATGACGATGAACGATAGTTGGGGATACTTTGAGGGCGATCGAAACTGGAAAAGCCCTCGGCAGATAATTAACACGCTCGTGACAATCGTCAGCATGGGGGGTAATCTACTCTTAAACGTTGGACCTCGAGGGGACGGAAGCTTTCCTCCAGAAGCTGTAGAGATCCTTTCTCACATTGGTGAATGGATGCGGGTAAACGGCGAGTCGATCTATGGAGCCAGTGGAGCGCCATTTACGTCCAGCGTCGGACCTGTGACGGCTAAAGGAAGAACCGCATACATTCATGCGTTACGGTGGCCAGGCAGTCGAATCACTGTAGCTCGCGTAGGGAACTCGGTACTCTCAGCCCACCTTCTGGCTGACGGGAGGAAAGTAAAGTTTAGACAAGAGGGGGATAGGGTCTTCCTCGAAGGCCTACCTCCGGCTCCTCCAGATCCTTACGACGCGGTAATCAAGTTTGAGTTGGATAGCGAGCCTAAAGCTTTCTCTTAAAAAGATAGAGGGGAAGATTAATTAACAACCGTTTTTCGAGCAACCTATGAAAGCGGGGGTTATCGGCTGCGGTTCCATCGGCAAGGTTCACTTGAGGAGTTTAAAGACCGTTGGTGCAGAGATTGTAGCGGTATGCGATATAGATGAGAGCGAACTTAAATATGCTAGAAACAGCTTCGGGGTCGAGCACGTATACACTAACTATGAGGATCTTATCGCCCGAAGCGATATAGATGCCGTTGTAGTAGCTACTCCCAACTACCTCCACCATAGAATCACAGTCGACGCATTGAAAGAGGGGAAACACGTTTTATGCGAGAAGCCTCCAGCCCTCTCGGTTAAGGAAGTAAAGGATATGTTCGACGTAAGCCGTCACTCTGGAAGGTCACTGCTCATAGGCTTAACGATGAGATTTAGGGCAGACAGCCAAGCTTTAAGAAAGTACGTAGAAAGCGTCGGTATAGGCGAAGCATACTACGCGCGAGCCTCCCTCCTTAGAAGGTCAGGTATCCCAGGTTTCGGAAGCTGGTTTACTAGGAAGAAGGAGGCAGGCTCAGGCCCTCTTTTTGACATAGGGGTTCATGCACTAGACATAACGATGTGGTTAATGAACAACTTCAATGCAGTAGAGGTTTTTTCGTCGACTTACGCTAAATTCGGTCCAAAAGGTAAGGGTATTGGAACTTGGGGCAAGCCCGTGCCCGGCGGACCTTTCGAAGTCGAAGACCTTGCAACGTCATGGATACGTATGAAGAACGAAGCCACTGTGTACCTGGAGGTTAGCTGGGCAGCCCACGTGTCAACTGACCACTTCCAGGTGATAGTACTGGGCGATAGAGCCGGTCTCGAGTACCCCGGTGGGAAGGTTTACAGCGAGGAGGGAGTCCTCGTAGATAAGCATTTGAAGTTCATAGAGGAGGACCCCTACCTAGTTGAGATGAGACACTTTAAGGATGTCGTAGAGAAAGGAGTTGAGCCCATAACGAAACCGGTGGAGATGATAATGTTACAGGCGGTCCTAGAGGCTGCTCTAAAGTCTGCAGAGGAGAAAAGAGTTGTAAAAATAGCTGAGCTCCTATAGAAGTTAACTAAGATCCACGGTTTTTCCCGTTTTAGCTGATTCATTCAAAGCTAGAAGTATTTTCGTTACTCTATACCCCCATTCCACAGAAGGTAAGGGTTTCTCACCTTTTACAATACATTCAGCTAGATGATCGATAGAAGCGTGGTAGTACGGCTTACGCTCTCCAATTCTCTCCCTCCCAATCCTCTTTACTTCCCCATTTGTTGTTACAACTGTGATAAGAGGTTCATATGGGTGGACAGTTATGACCCCCTCCGTACAGTAGATCTGTGTGGGGGGCATCTGTAAGCTTGTGAAAGTGACGTAGTTTGCCAACACTACTGCTAGACTACCGTCGTACTCTAATACGCCAGCGAAGTTATCAAAAGCTGTCGCACTTACAGACACTTTGGGTTTAATGTCGTGGAAGTAGTATACTCCGCCTCCGTACGTGTCACGTCTTATAGCCTCTGTTACAGACTCTGGCTGGATAACTGTCCTCTCTTTCATGAATATTGAACCCAATGCAGAGACTCTTTTAGGTTCACCAAAAAGCGTGACTAGCTTCGATACGTCATAAACCGCTAAATCGTAAAGGACTCCTCCCCCCTTCTCCTCCTTGAAGAAATCCATAGACCACGTTGGTCCACTATGACCAGTGTGCCAAATCGAAAAACAGTGACGACCAACATCGGCTAGAAGTTCTTTAAGTACCCGATATAGAGGTGATAAATGTGAATCAGAAGGTTCAGCTATAGCGACAACACCACTCTTTTCAACGCTTTTCACTACCTCTTGAGCCTCCCTAATAGATAGGGCCATCGGTTTCTGTACAATGAAATGCTTTCCCTCCTCTGCTGCTTTAACAGCTAGCTCTGCATGTGATTCGTGACTGGTAACTATGACGACTGCTTCAACTTCTGGATCCTTAAGTAGCTTGTTGGGATCACTATACCACCTTTCAGCTTTCCAAAGTTCACGGCTTCTTTTAGCTCTCTCTTCTAGCAAGTCAGCTACAGCGACAAGCCTATGGTTCTTGACGATATAAGGGAGGTAATAATTGTTTGAAACGTTGCCGCATCCAATAACCCCGTAGGATATTTTCCTCACAAGCCCCCTCTAAACTCCCCGTATAAACCGCTTTCGACATCGTTTAAGATAGGGGAAGCTTAAACCGATATTTTCCCCCCGTCAGTAACGAGGAATAGTTTTACGTAGCTGTATGCTACATTCGTAGTCTGGCAATCATTCAGACCAGCTAATCTTAATTTAATAACGAATGTTTCACTTCCGCGAGACAGATGCAGTACAACGAACAAGTTTTCCATTGATGGAGTATTACCTGTTCAAGGGAATGTGGCAAAACTGTAGACGAATTTCCAAAAAGCCTTGACTTCACAGCAGTCACAACCTTTAGCTCTGTAAGCTTTATTCCCTACGTTATATAGTAGATAATGGGAACCACTGTCAATGCAAAACCAGTAAAGACTGCAGGCTTTTAACTTCTCCATTAACTTTTTTAGACTGATATTTCGGAGAAACCTACAGTAATATGGCAACTGCCACGTATCGTTGCTCGCTTAGACTGTTGGAATACTATGACGCTCCGGGTTGAAGACCCAACATAGCTGGCAAAGATACTCGGCTAAACGTTGACAGATGACTTAATGCAACTCGTTCCTTTCCAGTTCACCAAGTTAGTTAAAACCGGCTTCACGGTGAGCTTTCCAACGTGTTTACACTCAAAGGGAATTCAAGGAGTTACTCAATCCCAAGTGCTTTAAGGACACTAAACAACCTCAAGGGCTGAGCTAAACTTTTTACCCCTTTCACCAGCCGGACAGGGTGAGAGCATCAGAGGATGATTATATGAAGTATGTCTCAATCGGCGCTTTTCCAAATTTCATGGAGTTGAAGCCTCAGGAGAGCGCTGAGGCTAAGGTAATCTACATAACCGGTTCGCGCGAGTCCGCTGAATGGGTTGTTAGAAGGTTGAGAGCCATAGGCTATCAAGTGGACCACCCCATTGAAGTAGAAGCTTCCAGCTCAGCTATCGAGGAAGCTGTTAGGATCTACCTTAACACATGTGATCTACTCATAATAGTCAGCAGAATTGAACCGGGTTCAGCCCCTGTCTTCGAGGCGGTTTCATCCGCTCTCGGTAGACCTCTGGTCGAGAATGAGAACGCTAGACGCCTGGTGGAAGAGTATTACTACCTTTACGGGATGGAGGAGACTTCTAACAAAGGTGTCTTCAATGTTCCAGAAGAAGCTAAAACTCTCATAATGCTGCCCGAAGGTGCTATCGTTTTTGCGAATCCTAAAGGACCAGCTCCCGCAGTTCTATTAGAAGAGGAGGGTAAGTATATACTATGCGTACCTGGAACTCTCTTAGAGGTGGCTGAGATATTGGAGGATGAAATTGACTCCTACTTGAGAGGGTTACTTGGAATGAACCTCTCCGTAACAGTACACATTATGACGAAAACATGGGATGAGACTCTTCTTAAACGTGTCATAGAAGAGGTTTCCGAGACGGCCCCTTGGCTTTTCGCTCAATTGAAGAAGAGTGTTTTCTCACGGGAGGGGTGGGGCGTTACGGTAACAGTCTTTTCAAGATCTCATGATGAACTGTATGAAAAGTTTGCGAAAGGTGTAAGGATGGTGGAAGATAGTTTAGAACGAAGAGGAGTAGAGTATACGAGAAAGAACACTGATGTTTAGGAGAGGTAAATTATAGGACGTGAGCACAGTATAGCGTTAACAATCTGTTTTCATAACCCCTTTATATCCCGTCCTCTAGAATGGGATTCAGATAAAGTCCTTACAATATAGGTTTATTTGCTTTTAGTGAAGGGGTTAGAGTATGCGACTAGTGTTCATGGGACCACCAGGAGTCGGTAAAGGTACCTATGCTACAGCGGTTTCTAGGGAGTTCGGTATTCCTCACATTTCGACTGGTGACATGATACGAGAAGAGATGAAAAGTGGCTCCGAACTAGGCGTTAAACTGAGGGAATACGTAGAGAAGGGTTTGCTCGTCCCGGACGAGTTAGTTACTGAAATGGTTCGTAAACGACTGAGCAACGCCGATTGTTCGCTCGGCTTCATCCTCGACGGCTACCCTCGTACCTTAAAACAAGTTGAGGATCTTGATAAGATTACTAAAATCGATCTCGTAATCAATTTCACAGCTCGCGACGAGGTAATAATCGATAGGATAAGTGGAAGAAGGATATGTAGAAATTGTGGTACGATATATCATATCAAGTATATGCCACCAAAAACCCCCGGTGTTTGTGATAAATGTGGGGGCGAACTATATCAAAGGGAGGACGATAAGCCCGAAGTTGTAAAAAAGAGGTTGGAGGTATACCGCCAACAGTTCGCAGCTATAATTGACCACTATAGGGCTAGAGGTTTGTTAGCTGAGGTAGACGCTAGCGAGCAGGCGGAGGTTGTGATACCAAGAGTGTTCGAGCTGTTAAGAAGTAAAGGGTTTACAATGAAGTAAATATTCATGGTTTTACATTAACAAAATGATAAAACTAAATGATAACGTAAAAGTTAGGAATACTCATCTAATAATGTTAACTATGTCGCGATAGTAATATAATGTATGTTTGACCGAGATGACTATGGAGCCTGTCGGCGGATACTCTACGCGGGCTTCTGGTTTAACGAGACGAATGGTGCTCCTACTCGTACTATTACTGTTGTTGCTCGTAGCATCTAACGTTTACATAGCTTTAGCCGGCGGTGCTTTAGGCGTTGTTAGCACTTACACCTTAGTGCTTCTATTCACCTACGTAAGCCGTTACTTGGGTGTAAGCTTGACTAAACAAGAGGTTTTCGCACTCTTCTACGCTCTCTCTTTCTCATGGATATTCTTCAACTCATACGGCGTCATCTATAGATCCTACTTGAGAGTTAGCGAAGTTACAAACGCGTTCGCGATAGGAGGCGAGCCTGTAGCTCGTCTACTACCAACGTGGTTCGCCCCTCCGGCAGGATCGCCTGTATTCAAGCTGAGGACCTTCTTCCACCCAGACATGGCACTACCCCTTCTTGTTCCTCTAACTCTCTCAGTCCTCTGGCTTGTTGCAGAGCTTTCCATGATAATGTTAGCATCTTTCCTCTTCGTCGAAGTAGAAGCTTTACCCTACCCGTTGGCTCAAGTTGATGCAGCCTTCATCACGATGGTCTCCGAGAGACCGGCTGAATGGTTGAAGGGCTTTCTACCTGCGACGGGTATCCTGCTCTTCTTAGCGGTTCTCCTCTATCTGCCGAGCTTAGGTTTCGTAGTCGGGTTACCTGCTCCTCCCATCGGCTTCTACGACTTTACGCCGCAGATAACTGACGTATTGCCTGGAGGAGTATTCGGGGTAAACCTCTATCCATCGACCATCGCCACGGGTTTCATGATGCCTTTAGAAGTGACTGCTGCTGCGTTTGTTACCTCCCTCATCGTTTGGACTTTCTTTAACTCGCTGTTCATCACAAACCCGTTTTTTAGATCGATGTTCCCAGACTGGGCCTTAGAGTATCAGAGAGGCATGTCCTACTGGATGATAGTGGAAAGGTCTACGTTAAGGATCTGGGCTCCAATCCAGCTGGGGGCTCAACTAGCCCTTTCCCTTCTCCTTGTAATCAGGTACAGGCGCGAGATAGCTAGAGCATTAGCTGCTCTCTCGAAAGTGAGTTCAAAAGGAGGTGGAGAATACCCCTCTCTTACGCTACTCCTAGCAATGTTTTTCATAGCTACAGGGTTTGTAACCTTCATGTATTGGTTTCTAATGCCTGGAATACCTATCTACGCTGTGGCAGCTATCGTAATTGGCTTCGGGCTGTTGATACCCATAACGAACGCTTACATGGCTGGGAAGGCTGGTCCCGGTCTAGGGCTTCCGCCGTATACGTGGCATTCAGTAGTGTACTCTATGATCGGTCAGGTGCCTGCTTCGACTCAAGTTGCAGCTATACTTTACGGTCCACCCATCATAGGAGGGATGGCTGGAGGAGGCACGCAAGCGATCAAGGTCGCAGGAATGATCGGCGCTAGACCTATGGACTTTACTAAAGTAGTAGCATTAGCTTTCATAATAGGGACTTTGATAAACATTTTCATCGTCGATGCTTTATGGAGGCTAGCACCTATACCCAGTATGGCTTACCCGTCTACAGTCGGCATGAGGGATTCTGCCGCTTATGATTGTGTAGTGGCATCCGGCGTTCTACCTCTGAAACCGTCAGTTATACTTCCTGCAACCGGATTCTTCCTCTTGCTGTTTTCACTACTTGAGTCATTGAACATTGTCTTCAAGTGGCCTCTCTCCATAGCTGGAGTCGCGATGGGAATCGTAACTACACCTGCAATTACGTTTATTTACTTTGTTTCTTCCCTAGTTAGTAATTTTGCTATCCCTAAGCTTTTAGGGAAGGATAAAGCATCAGCATGGAGCGCTTACAAGGGGGTAATAATCTCAGGGGCGATGCTTGGAGACGGCCTGGCTGCTTCGGTCTTTACACTAATAGGTTTAATAGGTCGAGCGAGTTGGACATGGCCGTGGTGAGTAGCTGTGAATAAGTTTACCGTCTGGGCGGGTATTTTAACATTCCTAGCTTTAACGCTTCCCATCATCGTAGCCCAGCCTCAGGATAACAGCCTGGAGTCTAAAATAAGGGGAGCTATGAGAGGTTACAATTACTCCAGGGTACTCGAGTTAGCTGAGAGAATATCTGCTCTAGGTTCTCGGGCGCCGGGGTATAGAGGCTACGAGGAAGTCCGACAGTTTATAATTAGACAAGTCTCTTCCCTAAACTTGACTTTCTTGCAACAGAATTTTACGATGTTAGCTCCAGTTGAAAGTGAAAGCTATGTTGAAATTCTTGAACCGACAAGACTTAGACTGAAAGCCTTCAGTCTATGGCCAAACGGTGGAATCTCTGCAGGGAGGGGAGAGAAGGAAGGTTACTTAGTCTACGTAGGTAAAGGTGACTTGGAAGACTTTGACGGGAAACCTGTGAACGGTAGCATAGTAGTGATGGAGTACGACGGTAGTGGTGACAACTGGCTTAACGCTCTAAGGTTTGGCGCAAAGGCTGTTATATTTCTCGGGGGAGGCAGCCCTGAACGTGAAGCCCTTAACAAGTTCGACTTCCTAGCACCTATACCTTTCATGAGGCTCTACCTTGAGCCCGGGGAAGCAGCGAAACTCCGGGAGCTATTAGGTAGAGGTTTAGTGAAAGCTAAAGTTTCCACGGACATGGAATTGAAGGAGGTCACGGGCTATAACGTCCTCGTGAAGCTCCCTGGTACGAGAGAGACTAACGGGATCATCGTCTTCGTCGCCCACTTCGACTCGTGGTGTGTAGTACCGGCTCTAGCGAACTCAACTGAGGAGGCTTTGTCTACAGCAGCTCTACTAGAGTTGATGAGATACTTTACGTTAAACAAGCCGGAGCGCACAGCCTGGTTCCTCTTTACGTCTGGACACTGGAACGGTCTTACTGGTTCTAGAGAGTTTGTGAAGTGGGTCATACTCCAAGATCCGGAGCTCCTGAGGGGAGAGAAAACAATCTGGTACGTGATGGGTCTCGACATATCAGCTGACGTTCCTACAGCTTCGCTTATTTACGTGGGTCACTTCTACCAAACCTCTGGGAGAACCTTTATCACAACCAAGTTCTACTGGCTCCAAGGAGCGGTAAACTCCTACACCCCCTTAATCAATGAGTTTCTATTAAATGAAACCGGCCTTCCGCGATCTGAGGGCCTCAGAAGGGTAGTAGCGACGTTAGGCGCGGTTAGGCCGATTGATTTGACGCACGGTCCCGAATGGATGTGGTCGAGTACGATGAGCAAACCCTACGTTCTTGATACAGAACCCTTCGTTGTAGCGGGTATGGCCGCCTTTACGATGAGGACTTCTTACAGTTACAGACCTCTCGAAGGAGAGCCTGGGAGTGATCTATCGTACGTGAGGGAAAGATTTGAAGATAGAGTTTTACCTCAGCTAGCTTCAGCTGCAGCCATAGCTGCTGGGCTCTTAAATGAGCAGGAAATCGGGGTAATGAAGAGCTTAATCACGCCTACACGACTTCACCCGTTGCTATATTGGGGTTTTCTCGACTTGCAAGTGCAGGTTCTACAGTACAATATTACTAAAGGTTGGTACGACAGCGTACCATACGCCATCGTTAGGGTTAGCAGGTGGAGCTCTTACCCGTTCGCTTGGATGCTAGTTAAAGCCGATGCAAACGGGACGGCTTTGATCTACGGGGTTACGCCGCAGGGTTTGAACAGCTGGTACGTGGAAGCTTGGAGGCCTATCAACGAGACTTTAATGCTTGCTCCAGCTTGGGGTATGAGAAGCGGCGGAACGTCGACAGTCACGCTTCTAGTGGCTAGAGGTTACACTAGCGTATACGTTATGCCGATGAACGTCAGGGTGTTAATGGACCTCTACAACCCAAGGCTGATGAGGCGCACCCTAGACGACCCTCGTTACGCTTCCTCCAACGTCTGGGCTGGCGGAGGGTCTTGGCCTTCACAATTCGAGACGTCAACGGGCATAACACCCCTCTATACTTTCGTAAGCAGTAACGAACGCACGGGGACATACCTCATCTTCAGCAGTTTCGTTGAAAATCTAACGATTACTCAGGTAATTGGAGGGAGATGGCCGGCTGGCGTAACTATAGGCAGTGAAAGAGTTCACTGGGCTTTCGATTACGCCGTAGGCACTTATACCTTAACCTCTCAAAGGTACGAGATAGTGAGCTCAAGAGAAGTGAGAAGGCTCAGCGCGGACTTGCTTCTAGAGTACTCTAGACACTATGTCGACGAAGCCTACAAATCATTGAGAAGTCTGGAGTGGAGTAAAGCTTACCGTAGCGCGCTCGCCGCTTGGAGCTACTCTTCACGATCGTATTCAGACGAGGTCATGCCGCTATTCGATGAATGCATTAGGTCGGCGGTCACGTTCGTCCCCTTCATCGCTGTCACAGCCTACTTTATCGAAAGGCTCTTAATTAGGAGCGAAGGCTTCCGGATGATATTCAACGTTCTCCTCTTCGAGATAGCCTTATTCCTCCTATTCGCCCTGATACATCCCGCGTTCTGGGTTGTGCCTAGCACGCTGTTGGCTGCTTTAGCCATCGGATTACTGGCTCTAATTGCGATAGTTTTCTGGGTTTTCTACAGGGAAGCTAGAGATATTGTTTCCGAAGTCGCGGCCAAGACCCTAGGTTACCACGAGGTCGTAACTGAAAGAACCGCTGCAACTCTAATGGCAGTATCCCTGTCTACGGAGAACATGAGGAAGAGGCCTTTGAGATCAATACTAACGTTAGTTCCCATAGCTGTCTTCGCGATGGCTATGGTCTCACTGGCTTCTGTGTCACCACACACGGCGGTCCTCCCCAAGCAGATTGAGAACGTGCGAGCTCCGTTTTACGGCTTCGTCCTAAAGAGAGGTTACGCCACCCTTGGCGACGTCTTAGACTATCCAACCGTTGAAATGCTGAAAGCTATAGTAGGAGATAGAGGTCACGTTTCTCCACGTTTAGTCTACTACTCTCCAGCAGTCATCAATCTGGGACCTTACGCTCTACTAATAACCCACAACTCGACAACTCCCATACCAGTTGTTATAGGCCTTACACCGGAGGAAGCTACTACGCTATTGTCCGATGCCATGGTTAGAGGGTTAGAAAAACCCTTCCTTAGCGAAGACCAACTGGCAATTGTTATACCCTCTTCAATGGCTGAGACTCTCGGAGTCGACGTTGGGGACGAAGTCGAATTATACGGCATGAAGCTGGTTATCACTGGAGTATTTTCTGAAACGGCTATGGACGCTAAAATGGATCCTGACGGTCGCCGAATGGCGCCTGTGGACTCAATATACTACGCGCAACTTCACGGTTTTGCAGTACCTCTAGGAGGTGCCGTCGTACCTCAGCCCTATGCATGGGGTAGGGTTGTAATAATGCCAAGTGGGCTTGTTAAGAAACTGGGTGGTAGGATTTCTACGGTTGATATACTTCTGAAACCTGAAGTTTCGGAAACAGAGTTTGAAGAGCTTGCCAGAAGATTGGCTTACTCTGTAGATGTGCTATGCTACGGAGCTAGAAAGGATGGATCGGCGATGGCTTACTCTAGATTCCCGACGTTCGCGGCGCTAGGTTGGGAAATGATGTTTGTGCCGTTCCTCATAACCTCCCTAAGCATAGTCGTATCGCTCTTAGGTAGCGTTAAGGAGAGGTCCAGGGAGATATTCACATACAGTAGCGTAGGCTTATCGCCGAGCGGCGCTATGCTCATGTTCATTACAGAATTCGCTATATACGGGTTCATGGGTGCTACAGCTGGCTACTTCGCTGGCTGGGCTTTAAGCAAAGTTATGAGGACAGTGGGTGTCCTCCCGTATGCTTTCGTCTTCAATTATGCATCGATAGCCATATCTCTTGTAGTTGTGTTGGTTCTATTCTCAACGCTCATCGCAGCCGCATACCCTGCATACCTCGCCTCGAAAATCGTGACCCCCTCCTTGGAGCGGAAATGGAAGGTTCCGAGAACGCCCAGGGGTAGCATGTGGGATATACCACTGCCTTTCAGAGTTCCCACTGAAAGGGAGGCTCAAGCCGTCATCATATACCTGCAGGAGTTCTATGTTGGGGCTGGCTATGAAAGAAGGTTGTTCAAAGTATCTTCCGAACCTAAAGCTGACATAAGGGAAAAGAGATTGGTTTTCAATGTCAGACTATACCCCTATGATACGGCGACAGAACAAGAGGTTACTCTCTATTTCATTAGGGAGAGGGTAGGTGGATGGAGGGCGGCGGTTAGCTTGAGGCTGCTTAAAGGACTTGGAAACGTGTGGACCGGACCATCGCAGTACGGGTTCATCGATGATTTAAGAAAACAGATGCTGCTCTGGGGTACCTTGCCATCTTCTGAGAGAGCTAAGTACTTAAGGAAGGTATATGAAGCTTTAACCGAAAGTGAAAATATGATGAGCTCAGAACAAGCGAAAGGTGAGCGGGAGCCTAAGAGCTGAACTAGCTCGGCGAACTGAGCTCTACTTTAATTCCAATTTCCTCTAACAATTTTGCTTTGCTTTCAAACCTTTGTTTGTTCACAAACCTAGCTACAATCATGACCCCTTCTCCGGAGCCTCGAGCTCCCCAATACTCTTCCTTATCGTAGACGTTGGTGAAGGCGTCCGCAAGCCTTAATATAGCGGCTAACCTGAGGCTCTTCTCGCCCAGCTTCTCCATTTCAGGGTCCTTCCTAGGTTCTGTATGTCTCCTATGATGTCTGATGCAAAAAAGGAGTAGAGGTATATCAAAGTCTTCTTCTAGTTTTGAGGCATGTGAACCTACAATATGTGCACTAACCTCCTCGTGACCCCTCTCGGAAAAATACCTTCCTATATCATGGAGGAAAGCTGCTGCGTAGAGAGTTGCAAGCTCTCGCTTTGTGAAACCATTTCCTTCTGTGAGAGCCGTGGCTATATCTAAGCTTATATGGGCGACAGTTGAAGCGTGCTCAAGCCCAGAACCAAAGTCATAAAGCTTGCCGAGTTCAAAAAGCTTGTGAATTTTTTCTGTATCCAGCAGCTGAAGCAGTCTAGCGTACCACGAGAGCGCTAGCTCTTGAACGGGGCTTAGAGGGCAAGTAAAAGTGCTGTCAAGGCCCCAAGCGACGGCCAAAGCATTAGCTAGAAAACAGCTTCTATCATCGCTCTCTTGTGAACCCTGCACCAAGACCCTACCTTCCGCTCTCAAGATAGCGCGTCCGATGAAGGCCAGTTCGTTTATCTCTTCAACAGGTCTTGTGGAAAGAGACTGGAGAACAAAATCGATGATGGCAACGCCGAGCTCACTTGCTGTGCTTCGAAACTCGTTGCAGCTTGGATCTAGACTTATGATCAGCTTCAAACCTTTTTCATACTCTTTCTTTACTAGCTCTGGGGAAGGGCAAGGGGACAACACAAGGGGGTTCTCCAGAGTCAACTCACCTAGAATCTGTACAAAAACCCAACTAAATAAGCCTACTTGATCTTCTTTACTCTAGCACGTGAAGGGTCTAGAGTCTCCCATTCAACGGTGTAACCGAGCTTCTCGAGAATATCTATCGAGTCGCTATTCCTAACCCCAGCTTTTTCTAATTCGCTTACAGCTTCCTCGAGAGTTCTCCCAGATAGATCCGGCAGTTTTTCCCCTATATTATCGACATCAACAGTGTATTTTTCTTCTATCTCGACTGTTTTCTCAGTTTCGTTAAGGAAGCGTTTAATAACAGGGTAAAGGTCGACGCCCCGGATTCTTCTCCTAAATAGAACAACCTCGTGTGGCAAGCCCTCTATTGATGAACAAGAGAGGTCCCGGTCAACAGCCACGATCATTCTCACATCCTTTAGCTCTTTCAGCTTCCTAAGTTTTCTTTCCAAGTAATCTTTTGTCCAAAAGCCGACTATTTCAATGTAGACCTTATTGCCGCGGTGGGAGACTGAGAAGTCAGGTATAAGGATTTGCTTCCCAGCTACTAGCGGTTCTGGTTCACGTTTAACTACCCAATTAGAAGAGACTCTTGAAATACTCTTGAAGAACTCTCTCTCCACATTGCTATCGAAAAGTGGTTCAACTTCCTCACGTCTCCTTGGGAAAAGGTTGATACTTGAGCTATTCAACTTGAACTTCAATTTACTTCTACGTCCCTCGATATCAGCTAGTAGAAGCCAAGAATCAGCTAGCATTACGTAAGGTATAAGCCTCGCTAATCTAGTGCCGTACCTCCTAGTTTGCTTGAGTAGAGAAACAGGGCCATCTATCAGTAACCTCACGCCGCCACTCGCCTCTTCAGCTATGTAGAGCAAGCCTAGTTTCTTAACAGTCCTCAACAGCCACTTAACTGTTGCGCCATCACATTTGAACCATACATCGAGGTGCATAGCTCTAAAAAGGAGGGTTTGAACCATTGAAAGGTTACATTCTCTAACTAAGTCCACAGGCGTAAACTCAGGAGGTTTGATCAACACTTCATCCTGGTACCTAGTAAGCAGTAGTTCAAGATCTTCTATTCTACAGTTTAATCTAGTTGCAATGTTTTGCAGGACTTTTACTCTCTCTTCATCCCGGACGGCGATACCGTAAACACTTCCAGCTTCCTTGAAGATCTCAAGCCTAGCTTTAACCGGGTCGACGGGTATTCTGAGGGGCTCGAATTTCGCTTTTCTCAAAGCTAGGGTGACCATAGCCTTCGCTAAGCGTAAATCAATGCCTGACTCTACGGCTAGCTCCTCAAGTTCCCTGAGCTCTTCTTCAAGCTCCTTTCGACCTTTCCCAACTCCTTGACGAATCCGATCTAGTATTTCAGCCGCTATGGCTAGAGGGAGACCCTCAGGTTCGAGAAGCTGAGGTTCTACATAACCGTTTCTGACCTTAGCTACGAGAAGGTTAGAAGGTAGCATCTTCTACCCCTTTGAGAGCTTTACCCCGTTTTTGTGAGATGTTCACTTCCTTAGTTCCAGCTGTTACAACCTCATAGAGCACAGCTCTCTTCCCCTTACGCGGGCGAAGTATTCTCCCGAGCCTTTGTACGAATTCCCTCCGACTACCAGTGCCGCTGAGGATGATGGCGACGTTAGCGTCAGGCACGTCAACCCCCTCTTCAAGCACCTTACTAGTTACAAGAGCGTGCACTTTACCTTCTCTAAAGGCTGACATGATCATCTTGCGCTCGTCTTCAGGGGTCTTGTAAGTCACCTCGGGTATCAGGAACTTCGAAGATATAGCTCTCACGATGTCGGCGTGTTCAGCAAATATCAGGATTTTGTCATCCCTGTGTTTAGCTAGAATGTCTCTAAGTAGATCTAGCTTCATTGACGCGTGGAGAGCTATCCTCCTAGCTCTAAACCAGGCGAGGAGAGCTTCTCTAGCTTCAGGATCCCGTACGCTTAACGCTATAAGTTTCTCGAAGTCTTTCTGGTTGCGCATTTTCAATCCCTTCTTTCTCAGAAATGACTTATAGACCGTGGAGAACTTCTTGTATTCTTCACGCTCTCCTTTAGACATGTGAGCGTACACGCGGATGATGTCAAACTCAGCTAACCATTTTCCAGCCATATCACTCAAGTAACGCCTGTAAACTACGGGACCGACAAGGTAGGGTAAGTGGACGTGTAACCCGTCCTCCCGCTCCGGCGTAGCGGTCAACCCCATCCTCCAGGGGGCGGCGCAAAGTTCAGCTATCTGTCTATATCCTGGACTGGGTAGGTGATGGACTTCATCGAAAACTATCATAATGAATTTGTCACCCAGTTGCTCAACGTTTATGTAGGCTGAGTCGTAAGTGGCTACTGTGACACAGGCTACTTTCTTTTCGCCGCCACCGTACCTGCCTGGGGTCAGTCCTAAGTGCCTCTTTATGCCCTCCTCCCACTGATCCATCAACTCAATGGTGGGTACGACGATTAGTGTTGGGCAAGCGAGTTTCGCTACCGCTGCAATCGCAATGAGGGTTTTACCTGTACCTGTAGGGAGCGATATAACGCCTCTTTTCTCCTTCAACCAGGCTTCCAAGGCCTCACGCTGGTAACTTCTCAATTGCAGCTCTTGAGGGGTAATATAACATTGAAGTGGGTGGAGGACATCGTCCTCGCATTCAATGCCAAGGAGATTCAATGTCTCTTTCAGCCACCTGTACTGTATTGCAAGGGCTCGATAGCATCCGGTTCGCGGATCGTACTTGAAGTATGCCGCCACGAGTGGCGGCGGTTCCTCTCGGAGGATGATAGTTCCAGAGCTCCACTCTAGTCTGACCATCGTCCTTTAGAACCTTTTAAACCTAGATATAAAGGATAACCAATGAGTAGAACAAAAGTAAAGGGGGGTTGATGATGCCTTTTTATACCGTTAATTCAGAGTCCACGTATGGATCAGGAGGTTTACGATGTCCTGATAATTGGGTCGGGTATAGCCGGTTTGACCGCCGCACTCTATTCAGCTAGACAAGGGCTAAAAACAATTATTGTGAGCGCCGACCTCGGCGGTCAGCTTGTCATGGCTCCAGAGATCCAGAACTTTCCAGGTTTCGAGAGCATAAGAGGGTATGAGCTTATCCAAAGAGTTGAAGCTCAAGTAAGGGCGTACGACGTTGAAGTGGTTTACGACGAGATACAGGAGTTAAGTAGACAAGGGGAGTACTTCGTAGCTAAAGGGTTATCAAGCGAGTATAGAGCTTTTACCGTCGTACTGGCCTGCGGTAAAGCTCCAAAGGAGTTGGGCGTTCCAGGGGAAAAGGAGCTTAGAGGGAAGGGCGTCTCCTATTGTGTGGTCTGTGATGCTCCACTGTTTAAGGGTAGAACAGTCGCTTTAGTGGGTTGGGGTCACCACGGGTGGGAAAGCGTAAACACTCTAGCTGGATACGCTAGAAAGGTTTACTGGGTCTTTCCTAGCGCAGAGCCTTACGACGACGAAGAGGCTGTGCGTAGCTTGTTATCAAGAGGAGTTGTGGAACTCGTCCCCCGAGCCCAGCTGGTAGCCGTAAAGGGTTCAAAACGCGTGGAAGCTCTTGTCGTCAGAAACAGGGATACGGATGAGGAGCGTGAGATTCAGTTGGACGGTGTTTTCATTGAAATAGGATATGAGCCAAAGACGGGTTTCTTGAAAGGGTTTGTTAACCTAAATGACAAAGGTGAAGTGGTGGTTGACAGGGAGGGCAGAACGTCTATGCCAGGCGTTTTCGCTGCCGGAGACGTAACCGATATGCCTTACAAGCAAGCTGTTATAGCTGCGGGAATGGGGTCGATAGCGGCTCTATCAGCGTATAAGTACTTGATGGAGGTCCGCGGCAAGAAGGTAGCAGTATTGAGTGATTGGAGACACGGGAAACGATAGCAGCCCGGCTGATCCTTAAGTCTCCCTAGCAACATTTTTTTAACAGATACGAGGCACAAGTTCCCCAGTTGGGGCTTCAAGTATCCTGTGTCCGCCTACCTCTGTACGTAGCAAGACGATTCCAGCATACCTGCCCCCTTCTCTAACTTCGCCCACGATCCTGGCGTCGTGAAAACCGTATCTCTTAATGTCTACAAGTACATCCTCGGCGCTCTCTCTATCTACGCCTAGGACGGCAACTCCTTCGCTAGCCAAGTAAAGCGGGTCAAGGCCGAGTAGCTCAGCGTAGCTTCGGACCTGCTGCCTAACTGGTATCTCCCCCTCTTCCACGACTATCACTGTACCAGTTTTCTTAGCCCACTCGTTCAAGACGGCTGCTAAACCTCCACGAGTCGGATCTCGAGCGGCGTGAACGCTTCCACCCCATCGCTCAAAAACGTTCAGTAGAGCGGTAAGTGGTTTAACATCGCTCACCAATCCTTCCCCTTCTACACTTAACCCTTGTTGAAGGGCGAGTATAGTAGCTCCATGATCGCCAAGGTACCCCGTGACTATGATTTTATCCCCTGGTTTAAGCATCGAATCAACGATCGGTTGCTTAGACACCCCTATACAAGTAGTTGAAAAGATTATCGTGTCAAGCGAGCCTCGGGGCATGACCTTAAAGTCTCCTCCTAGCAGAGCAACCTGTTCGCTTCTAAGAATCTCGAGAAACGACTCGTAAACTCTACTGAGTAACTCGATATCCAATCCTTCAGCAGCAACTATCGCGTCTAAAACAGCTAACGGTTTACCCCCCATCATAACGACGTCGTTTATCGAGCCACACGCTGCTAACTTACCTATGTCGCCGCCAGGGAACACCAAAGGATTGACCGTGTAGGCATCTACAGACACAACGATATGTTCGCCGCTAGCTAGAGGGATTGTTGCCCCATCATCGGTTTCATGTAGACCCACGCCCCCTAGTGAGGAGATGCTCTCCTCAACTCTTGAAAAGACGAGCCACTCGAGCAACTCGTTCATCTCCCTTCCTCCCGCACCGTGAGCCAGAGAAATCTTCCGAATGTTCATAACAGAGTTCGCGAGACCAACTGGATTAACCTTTTGCTAGAAGGACATACAACACTCTGGAATAAAAAGGGATCTACCGGTCTTTGTGGTTTAGAACTCTCTAAAGGATACGGGTTTTCCACTCCTCCCACTTCTTGAACAGGGGGGCTAACTGCCGGTAAGCCTCTAGGAATCGACTGTAAGCTTCGTCATACACTTTTGCTAAACCCGGTTCGGGCTCAACTGTGTCGATGGCTTCTAAGCTCCAGTTTAGTTCATGGAAGTCGCGCACTGAGCCGAGGGCCGTAAAAGCCAGGGCGGCGAGCCCCCTGTTGGACGCGTGTTCCCCCTCTTTAACCCTAACAATGGGTATACCAGTGGCGTTTGCGATTATCTCTGCCCAAAGCCTAGACTTCATCCCTCCTCCACTGCCATATAACCTAACAAGCTTGAAGCCTAGTCGGTCAATAGCTTCAACTAGAGCCTTCACGGTAAAAGCTACACCTTCTAGAAAGGCTCTAATCAAGTGGCATTTACGGTGGTCGTAACGTAAACCGATAAGCACCCCTCTCGAGTAGGGGTCTCGAAACGGGAAGCGCTCACCCGCCATGAATGGTATGAAGAGTAGCCCATTGGAACCTGGCGGCGCGTTTTCAGCTTCCTTGCACAATAGTTCATACGGGTTTACGTTCAGTAACTCAGCTGCAGAGACTTCCAGGTTCCCCAGCGAGTCTCTTAACCACTTCAGCACAGATCCTCCGTTATTTGTGCTACCGCCAAAAGCCCATCGTCCAGAGGCAGCATAGTAGCAGAACGTTCTCATGCTTTGTAGATCGAGAACTATTTTTCCACTCAACAACCTCACTACAGCTGTCGTTCCAAGATTCAAGACTCCCTCGTCTGTTTTTTCTAGCAGGTAGCCGAAGTTCTGCGCGGCACCATCAAAGGTGCCCGGGACGAGGGGAGTTCCATCTTTAACTCCGAAAAACTCTGCTCCCTTACCCTTAAGTTCGCAAAGTACCCTGGCTCCTTCAACAGGTTCGGCAAGTTGCTCTTCGGATATGCTGGCTAACTCTAGAGCTAGATCATCCCACTTGAGGCTGTGGATGTTGAAGAGCTGGGATCCGGAAGCGTTACCGTAGTCGATGAAAGGCTCCCCTACCGCTTTAGCTATGATGAAGTCCTTAAGTAAGAGGAAGCGTGAATGTCCAGAGGAAACGTCCCGCTTAACAGATTTCAACCAGATTATCTTAGGTAACGCGTACACGAAGAGAGGTGGACACCCGGTTCTCCTGTAGAGTTCGAGAGCCTCAGCTCTAGACTCTATTTCTGAAACGTAAGGTGTCGAGCGCCAATCCATGTGGGTGATTACGTTGGTTAAAGGTCTAAACTCTTTATCGACGACGAGCAAGCCGTGTTGGTAACAGGATAGAGCTACAGCGTCTACAGTCGAATTCCTCGATACAATATTTGATGTCTCTGAAACTGCTCCCAATATCGCTAGCGGCGAGTGTTCTGCGGCTCCGGGCTCGGGTGAAAATAGGGGTATTTCACGTGAGGCTACTCTAGTTACCCTCCCTTGCTCATCCACGATAGCTGCCTTAACGTTTGTGGTTCCTATATCCACTGTTAGAATCCTCATTTACGCACCTGCTTGGCACGAAGCCCCATCTCATATACTTCTGGATTAGCGAGATGGCGTGGCCTCTCGCCCCTGAAGAATAGCGCTAGATCCTCGGCGTTGGCGATATCCATCCTGTAGAGAGCTTCTCTCGTGAAAGCGGCGACGTGTGGTGTAAGGACTACGTTAGGCAGCTTAGGGAGCGGACTACCCGCTGGCGGCTCCTGTTCGAAGACGTCAAGGCCTGCGTAGAAGATCCTTCCCTCTGTAAGAGCCTTTGAGAGCTCTTCCTCGTCTACAACCGCACCTCTAGCCGTGTTTACGAGAACAGCCCCTTTCTTAATCATTTGAATACGCTCCTTGTTGAGTAGTCTTCTTGTCTCGGAGGTTAAGGGTACGTGGATGGTAATAACGTCGCTCTCTCTCAGGAGATATTCTAAGTCTACCCTTCCGACCTTATGTTCTGTGAAGACTGCGTCGGGAACGTAAGGGTCGTAGGCTATGACGCGCATTCTAAAGCCTTCACGCATGATTCTAGCAACTTCCCTACCTATAGCTCCAAATCCTATAATGCCTAGAGTTTTTCCTCTCAGCTCTAAACCAATCAGACTAGCTCGTAAACCCCATCTCTCTTCTCGTACAGCTTTATCAGCTTCAACAAGCCTTCGAGCGCAGGCGAGGATTAGAGCTACCGTATGTTCGGCGACGGAAACTTCTTCTCCAGTGTGCCTGCAATACGTGACTGGAATCCCGAGTTCGCTCGCGGCTCTAAGGTCAACGTTGTCAAGCCCTATACCGTGCCTGGCGATTATCTTCAAGTTGCTAGCATCCAACATTACTTTTCGAGTAACTGTACCTCCTGCGCCGAGGATCAAGGCGTCGGCGTCGCCTATTTTCCTAGCTGTAGAATCCTCGGCTTCCCCCACTTTCAAGTCTACCCTCCTGATTTCATCGAAAACTTGGGAGAGGAGTTGAAGCGCCTCTGGAGTATGAACCCCGTAAGAGGCTGATGCGATTACAAGCTTCGGCATCCCCCTCGCCAGAGAGGATGTCGAGATTATTCTATTAAGGATGTTGTCGGAAAAGGTTATTATATCACATTTTTAGAGCAAGCTGTGTTAGGAAAATTACCTAATCAGTTGAAACGTGGAGAAGTATCCTTGGGAAGCTGGGTAACCATCTGTAACCCCGAAGTCGTTGAAATGTTATCTCTCCTAGGTTTCAGCTGGCTTCTCTTCGACATGGAGCATGCTCCCTACGATTTTCAACTTCTCGAGTACATGCTTATGGCCGTCCGCAACGACGCAACTCCAATCATCCGAGTACCCTTCAACGACCCGGTATACGTTAAAAGGGTACTCGACCTCGGGGCCGCTGGCATCCTATTCCCGTTAATCAACAATTCTCAGGACGCTAAGCTTGCTGTAAAGTCCACGAGGTATCCTCCCAACGGCATAAGAGGAGTAGGTCCTCGACGCGCAGCCTTCTACGGGTTAAAAACCCGAGAATACTATGAGAAAGCTGACGAAGTCATCGTTATACTTCAAGTTGAGACCAGAGAGGCTGTCGAAAACATATACGATATCCTATCTGTAGAAGGTGTAAATGCCTTTTTCGTAGGGCCAAACGACCTTTCTTTCTCTTACGGTTACAGGACCTGGAAGGAGGAACCCGTTATCGAAGCTTTAGAAAGAGTATCGCAAGCTTCAAGAGACACTAACATCCCAGGCGGAATGTATTGTCCAGACGACGAGTCCCTGAAGTACGCCCTAAGTCTAGGCTTTAAACTGATAGCTCTCGGCAGCGATTACCGGTTCCTCGTTTCTGGCGCTCGAGAAAGATTGGAAAAAGCTAGGGGGTTGTTAAGTCTTCAAACAGAAGGTTCCAAGAGCGGGATGTAACGTAATAGTACTAAAGAGACATTCTAAATTGTTCCCTATATTCCATGTTTTAATTTTCTACAACCAAGGAATCTTTGTAAAAGGCACCAGAAGGGTTTTCTGGCCCAAGCTTTTCGCTCGAAGGCCCGTGTTTCCCAGACACACACGTCGTGATGCATCTTCCCTTAAAGCTCGGTACGGTAACGGACTGAAGATAACGTGTTA
Source organism: Thermofilaceae archaeon (assembly GCA_025057995.1). Classification (GTDB taxonomy): domain Archaea; phylum Thermoproteota; class Thermoprotei; order Thermofilales; family Thermofilaceae; genus JANXEW01. The sequence goes on from JANXEW010000001.1 coordinate 143,737, forward strand.
TGACCGATTGAACGTGTAGATAAAATGCTTTTAGAGAGCTCGCGAGAACCTAGCAGTTGTATTCAACTAGATACTCGCTTATCTTAGATTTTTTTCTCAACTTCGAATTATTTCGACGCTTCTCGAGAAGTCAATAGCTTGTGTAGATAGGTTTCAGGTAAGTGAATAATTTTTAATCACTTGAAATAACGTTAAGTATTCTTAACATTTAAGATAATCCTATAATTCATCTCTTAAAGTTTTAATATCTATTGTCTGTGTTGACTATCCTCTTATGTTAACGATTTCTTAAATTATATTGAATTGATAAATATATATGAAATTTTTTAGAAACAAAAACAAGTATTAAAAACATTCTAAAAAATAAAATTTTTAACAACGGGATAGGGCTTCAATTATGAGTCCACAAAACTCGGGTAGGTCGTCGGGTACTCTACCAGTGATTATGTTGCCGTCGCGGATAGCTGGTTCATCGAGGAATATAGCTCCGGCGTTGATTAGATCATCTTTCACCGCCGCGTAAGCTGTTACTTTCCTCCCTTTTACGAGACCGGCTGATATAAGAACCTGAGGTCCGTGACAGATAGCAGCTACTATTTTACCTGTTTCATACGCTTTTTTGACAAACTCGAGAACTCGGTCACTTACCCTCAAGTGATCGGGAGAGAAGCCGCCGGGTATCACGATGGCATCGAACTCGTCGGGTTTAACCTCCTGTAGGCTTTTCATGACGTAGCGTACCCCTTCTCCAAAAACCTCCATGGGTACAGGAGTCCCGTATCTTCCGGTAACAGGCTTAGCGGGGACCGCGGGGCGAGGGTGTAGCCCTATGGGAACTGGTATGATCGTGATCTCGGCGCCCTCTTCGCTAAGGCGAAGGAAGGGGTAGAGCAATTCGACATCCTCGAACTCGTGTGCGACAATAATAGCGACTTTCCTCCCTTTTAATCGTGTTCCAGGACCTGTTCGCACGTTTATGAATTTTTTATATTGAGACATATAAGGTTAACGCAAGGGCAGGTTTCCTGCGAATAATTGAGGAAAAATTAATCAAGGCGCCTATCCCGGTTGTGGCGTGAGCGAATATAGGTTAACGCAAGAAGCACTTGATTTCCTAAAGCGCGCTTGTGAGGCGGTAGGTCCTTCGGGTTTTGAAAACGACGTGTTGAGTATTTTCCGTGAGTATGGAGCCCGCTTCGCTGACGGTGTTTTGCGCGATAACCTTGGGTCTCTGGTTTTAGAGAAGAGAGGGATGCGCGAGAGACCTAGGGTTTTGATAGCGGGTCACGTGGACGAGGTTGGTTTCATAGTGACTAGTATAACCAAGGAGGGTTACTTGACCTTCGCTCCGATAGGTGGCTGGTTTGATCAAGTGTTATTGTCTCAAAGGGTTGTTGTGAAAACGCGTAAGGGTCTCATAACAGGAGTAATTGCTTCAAAACCGCCCCACCTCTTGACACCTGAAGAGAGACAGAGGGTGGTTACAATGGATAGAATGTTTATCGACATCGGAGCTACTTCTGATGAAGAAGCAAAAGCTCTCGGCGTAAGGGTGGGTGATCCTGTAGCCCCATACTCTCCCTTCCTCGTGTCTGCAACAGAAAAAACTGTAATGGGTAAGGCTTTCGATGATAGACTTGGAGCCTTCCTAGCTGTTGAGACTCTTCGCTTCCTTAAGGAGAGTAACGTAGAGCATCCGAACACGTTGTATGCCGCCGCGACTGTTCAAGAAGAGGTTGGGTTGAGAGGTGCCACGACAGTGGGTTGGGCTGTTGATCACGATGTAGCTATCGTAACAGAGGTTGACATAGCCGGGGACGTTCCCGGCATCGACCCGCGCGACGCTCAAGCTAAGCTGGGGAAGGGACCGACTATAGTCACCTTTGATGCATCAATGATTCCAAACCAGAAGTTGAAGGAGTTTGTAATACAGGTTGCTGACGAATCTAAAATCCCCTACCAGCTTTCTGCTATAGCTAAAGGCGGAACTGACGCCGGTAGGCTCCACTTATACAAAACCGGGAGACCAAGCATAGTGATCGGCGTCCCTACGAGACATATTCATAGCCATGTTAGCATAGTCCACTTGGATGACATAACGAATTCAGTAAAGTTGCTAGTTGAACTCATAAAGAGGCTAGACCAACCTACTGTCGAGAGCTTCTATGAACTTTAAGATTATTTAAATAGTAATCTATTAATTCCTCTATTTTTCGTTGAACTTCTGTTACCTCATCATCAGTTTTAATAATGTGTACGTTACTGAACTCATGGGCGATTTTGATAAATGTCGAGCGTACTTTCTCAAGTTTTTCAATCTCTTCGAAAAGTTCGACAGCAAACCTATCCTCATGTATTCTTCTTACAGCAGTCTCCGGCTCTATATCTAGCAAGAAGGTTACGTCGGGAAGAGGGAACTTCGAATTAACCGTTTTTAACCAGTTGTAATCAAGGTCGAGAGAGCCGTAAGCTAGACTGGAGAAAAGGTAACGATCAGTGACGACCCCTCGATTTGACTTAAGAGCGGGTAGAATGACGGTATTGAGATGGTGACATCGGTCCGCTGCAAAAAGTAACTGAAGCGTCATTGGATCAGCTTTCCACTCACCTCTTAAACACGCTCTAATAAGGCCGCCGATTAGGCCGTCGGTAGGCTCTTTAGTTAGTACAACCTTTAGACCCTTACTCTCCAGGTATCTCTCAGTCAAGCGGGCGTGAGTAGTTAAACCAGCCCCGTCTATCCCCTCGAAAGCTACGAAGATCATCAAGAGCTGTTTCTTCAACTGGTATTAAGTTGCACGTTCACTTAACTTAGCTAAGGAGGCTTTCACTTCACTTATAGCCTTCTCCAGAGAGTTCTCAATCTCAGGCGATAAAAAACCCGCTACGTCTTTAAAGGCTAAAAATATCTCTAAAGCCTCCTCCGGCTCGATCCTACCTATCGCTGAACCCGCGTGGACGAGAACGTAGTCGCCAGGAGATACACCTTCGACAAGTAAGAGAATCCTCCTCCTAACACCGCCCAAGTCAACTACAGCCTCTATACCCTCTACCTCAAGAACCTTCGCCGGTATCCCCCAACACACACGAACCTACCCCACATGCGGTTTAAGACGCTTGCTTCATTATTCCAAGCTGGCGAGCAACATCGTCTGCTAACCCTCCTACACCGAATCTCGCCCATATGGCGCATGTACCTTCGCTTGATACCATGCAGGGACCGTAAGGGCTTGAAGGGGTACAACCCTTCATAAAAAGTTGACAGTCGATAGGCTTAGCTAAACCTAGGATTACGTCAGCACACATGCAGGAACTGGGCATGTCCTTCTCACTCTCGCTCGAAGGTCTAGGTAGACCGTACTCCTCGTAAGCGTCGAATTCTCTATAGATCCCTCTCAGCTCAAGCCCACTCTCCGGTATGACGCCGAGACCCCGCCAAGCTGCGTCGGATACTTCAAATACCTCTCTCGTTAACTTTTTAGCGAGGACATTACCCTCCCAAGTTACAAGGCGTTTATACTCTACTTCAACACCTACTCTCTCCTCGACAATCATCTTCAGTAAGATAGCGATTGAAATCAACAGATCTACGGGCTCAAAACCGGATATCACCGCCGGAAGCCTTAACTCGATGGCAAGCTTACTCCATGGCTCAGCCCCCGTTATCGTTGACACGTGACCCGGTGCGACGATCCCGCGGACCGGCTCATGACCTCTGCTTAACGCTGCCTGAATCGCGTACTTTGCAGCCGGGGGAGTAAGCCTGAGGGCTGTTAAAAGCTTCAAATGTCTAGGCACAATGTTTTTTGAAAAGGGTAGAGCATAGCTTGGAGCGGTAGTTTCAAAGCCTATCGCAAAAAAGATTGATTCCCTAGTGTTTTGAGAATCTCTTAAAGCGTCAGAGAAGCTGTAGACTACACGTACGTCGCCGCCCAAAGACTTCGCCTCGGCTAAGCTTCGAGCCCCTTTCACAGGTTTGAGGGTAGGTAACTTGTAAGCATCGCCGAAGGTGTAGACTGTCACTCCGTCGAGAGCAAGTTTGATAGCTCCCTCAACTGAGGATGAGGGGGTTACGCAAACTGGACAGCCCGGTCCTGCGACAAGCTCCACTTCTGGAGGCATCAGGCTGCGTATCCCGAAGTGGACTGTAGTCCACTCGTGGGTTCCACAGAAGTTCATTAACTTGATAGTCTTGATATCGCGCGTCGACAACTCATACGAGTACTTTTGGATGACCTTCACTATGCTTTGAGCCACTTCCCTGTTCTTAAACATTGAAAGAATCGTTTCCATTACCGACACCGAACCAGCTTCTAGCAAGTTAAGTGGAAAGCCCCTAAAACCCTTTTACCCCTCCTCACAAGATCGTTATAGACTTCTACAGCCTTACGAGTGTCAAATATATAAACTTCAACACCATTTTGTCTAAAGTATTCGCCGACATCTTCGAGGACTTTCATCATCCCGTTGTAGCCTGTTCCGATAACCACGGAATCCACCTCTACACCCTCCACCGCTTTGATGTCTTCTAACGTCAAAAGGTGCCCTACTTTCCTCCACCAAGGGCTGATCACGCCACTCGGCGTCACTAAAATATCTCGATCGTACGTTAATCCCCCTACGACTATTCGTCCAAAACTGTAATCTTCAATCTCGGGTTGAGACATATGTGACACAGTCTGTTGCAAGGGTTTAAGGTTTGCTGAGGTTTCTCCGAGCGACAGCTATCGCTTCCCTAAGGAGAGAGTAAGCATCGATGGCTGCTTGCCGCTCTAATATGAAGAGCGTGTCTGTATGCGTGGAGATAACTTGAGTTATATTGATCCCGTTGAAGGCTAGTATAGTGGTTAGGTACGCCAAAACTCCCGGTGTTGTAACAATGTCTTTTGGGCTAATCAGTATGACCGCTGCTTGATTCCTGTACACAGCCTCTACGAGCCTGGGGTCGACGACTGCCAAGAGTTTATCTAGAACCTCTTCATCAGTCACTACAGTCAAAGTGTGGACCCCCTGCGTAATTTGGATAAGCCTGACTTTAGCCTCAGTAAGGGCTGGAGAGAAAATCTGCGGGTCGCTTGCTCTAACGGTGAGGAGCCCCACATCATCAACAAGCGTAGTTGTACTATCTGCGACGACCTTCAGGACACCTTCGGTGTTAAACAGTTGATAGAGTTGTTCCTTAAATCTTACAACAGCTATCTTGATCGATTCTTCGCTAACCTCGGAACCCAACTTCTTCTCCACGTCCCTCTTGAGCTTCCTAGCAAGTGCTGAGTAATTCACTACGCCCATGCCGAGAGAAGCAAGTATAATTGGTTTAGACATCAGGATCTCTCTAACAGCTTGGTTTATGCTCCTGCTCCCTTTCACGAGATATCCCGTATCAAAGTAGTATTTGAATTAAACTTCAGTAAAACGCCTTAACATTATGTATAGATATGTTTCAAATAGAACAAAAACTCTTTACTTAATCACTGATCATATCGTAAAGAATTTTTAGAGTCTTGGAAGACGGTTTACGATGGTAAGCAAGAGTTTACTAGTTTCAGTCGTAGCTCTGATCGCTGGACTAGCGGTTGGTTATGCTTTATCGCTTCCGGCTCAGATGGCTTTGCAGGCTAAAGTTGATGAGTTGCAATCGAAACTTAACCCGAGTTTTGTGGAAAAGATTAAAGCTCGTGGTGTACTTATCATGGGAACATCAGCGGATTGGCCGCCCTTCGAGTATATTGATAAAAATGGAAACGTTGTCGGAATAGACGTTGAAATTGGAAAAAGGATAGCTCAGGAACTTGGTGTAAAGCTTGAGGTACGCGATATGAAGTTTGCGGCTTTAATTGAGGCTTTGAAGAATGGGCAGGTGGACATCGTGCTCGCCGATATGACTCCTACAGCTGAGCGCGGCTTACAAGTAGATTTCTCGATACCGTATTACTTCAGCAAGGGTAACGCGGTGGTCGTCCCAAAAAATAAACTTGGAGCTTTCAGTCAAATCAAGGATTTATACGGTAAGAAAATCGGCGTACAGTTAGGTACTATTCAAGAGGAGTGGGCTAAATCCGCCTTAAGCGGGTATTCGGAGATAATCTCCTATGACAGGGTTTACCCTGAGATGATCATGGCGCTTCAAAGGGGAGATATTGATGCGATCATAATTGGAGATATAATGGCCAGCGTTATAGTCGGTAAGGAACCCACCTTAGAAACAGCTTTCTACGCTGGCGGCTCGAGGATAGGGGCTTCAGTAGCTATTCCGATGGGCGCTACTGACCTTAAGTACGTAGTTAACAAAGTGATAGAGCAGTTGCTTGAGAGCGGAGGGATGGAGAACATAATGAAAACAGAAGTCGCTAAATGGCTGGAAGGCGGCGGTTAGGTAAGGGTGCTAGAAAATGAATGAATCATTCTTTTTCATTGCTAGCTTACTTCCCGAGCTAGTTAAGGGGTTGCAGATCACGTTGGAGATAAGTCTAGTTTCTTTCATATTAGGCTTGGGTTTGGCGGTTATCCTCCTGCCTTTAAGGATCTACGCTCCACTCCCCTTCTCAACGCTTTCCAGGGGTTACGTTGAACTGTTTAGAGGAACCCCCCTACTCGTCCAACTTCTACTCATATACTTCGGGCTACCGTCTCTCGGCTTGAAGTTGGATGCTTATACTGCTTGTGTTATAGCGATAAGCTTGAACAGCGCCGCCTATCAAAGTGAAATCCTGAGGAGTGCCGTGAAAAGCATACCTGAAATGCAGTTTCTCGCCGCCGAGTCGCTCGGCTTTAGTACTCTACAAACCTATCGTCACGTCATTCTACCTCAAACACTTAGAACAGCTATACCTGCGCTCGTAAACGAGATGGTTACCCTAGTTAAGGAGAGTTCTCTCGCTTCAGTATTGGGAGTCGTAGAGCTCACGAGAAGAGGAGAATACCTCGTCGCTTATACGTTTAGAGCCTTAGAAGTCTACGTCGCTGTAGCCTTGATTTACTTAGCTGCGTGTACAATTCTCTCCCAAGCTGCTAGAGGTCTGGAGAAGAAGTTGAGGATACCTGGTTACGAGAAGGGGGTGGTCTGATGGAACAGGTTTTGAGAGTAGAAGGTCTTAAGGCGAGTTACGGGGGTCAAGAGGTACTACACGGTGTTAACTTGACGGTACAGCGGGGGGAAAAGGTTGTCATAATGGGACCCAGCGGCTCGGGGAAGAGTACTCTACTTAAGTGTATAGTCCACTTGATCAAACCAAAGTCAGGGAGGATTATCCTGGATGGTGAGGATCTCTCAGATGGAGGGGTCGACCTGAAGAAAGTGAGAGCTAAAACGGGTTTCGTGTTTCAGCAATACAATCTTTTTCCTCACATGAATGTTTTAAGAAATCTCACTTTGCCTCTTGAAGTTGTAAAAAAGGTTCCACGAAGTGAAGCTGAGGCCAGGGCTCTCCAACTGTTAAAAGCTTTCGGGCTTGAGGAATTCGCTTACAAGTATCCTCTACAGTTGAGCGGGGGTCAACAACAGAGAGTTGCTATAGCGAGAGCTTTGATCATGGACCCGGTGCTCCTCCTCCTCGACGAACCTACTTCAGCTTTAGATCCGGAGCTACGGCGAGAAGTGCTTGAGACGTTGGTTGATATCGCCAAACAGGGGAGGTCTATGCTTATAGTAACCCATGAGCTTGATTTCGCCGAGGCGGCAGCTGACAGGATACTTCTAATGGATAAGGGGGTCATAGTAGAAGAAGGGGAACCATGGGAACTACTCTACAGACCTAAGAGTGAGATGGCTAGGAGATTTCTCGTCGAGATTCGCGCGGTTGTACATCATAAACCTAAAAGCTAAAAGGTTATCAATTAGTTTTTCTATTAACATTTATAATAAACCTGATTAAAACCTATTTACTGTGAAGATTAAAAACAGAAGAAAATATACATTATGCAATGAAGTAAGAGTTAACATAAAGAGTAAAAGCTTAAGCTATAAAGGTTCAACAAGGGAGCTATAGGTAATCTAAACGGTTGAAAACTCACTAACTTCGTTTAACATATACCTCAACTTCTCAAGCAATCTTTTGAGATCTTCACCCTCCGTCTTCTCTACAGAGGTTAATACCTGACTAATTTCGTCTCTTAGTTTACTCGGGATTCCCTCACCCTTATCAAGTAAGGTTACCATTAGCCTTCTGGCTACACAGCCGGAGACTTCTTTAGCAGCAGCTTCGAGCCGCGTTCTCCAGTCCTCCCATGTACGTACTTTACCCTCGCTGATGTTTATGTTTAAGATTGAGTAGTTGCCGACAGCTATCACCAACTCCTCTCCCCAGATATAAGCCTGGAGAGGGTTGGTTGTACTGCTTGACAGTCTTCTCAACGCTGCTAGTAGTGTCTCAGCTTTGCTAGCTTCGATCAATTCTAGAGCCTCATCTAGTTGAGCTTTGAGTTGCTCGAACTCAGCTGGTTTCGCCTCCACAGCGTAACCTGAACAATCGTATTAATCAACTTTACGCGTTTGTTTCGAGCATATTCAGCTGTATGAATAGTTTCAATTTCTAGAAGTAAAGTAAATTTTAGTTCAACTGTTTAGAATAAGTGTCGATCATCATCCGTGACTCGTTTAGGGGTTGCTAGAAAGTTTCGGGGCTGATGTGACAAGATTAGGTCTTTTAATACGGGAAGCTGTTTATAAAGAAACTATAGGTCTACGGGCCTATATCGCTTTTCCTTTTATTCGGTAGCCGCTACTGCTTAACTTCTCCAGCCCCCTTGAGAGGGCTGCCTTAAGTTCCGCTGCTTTCTCTTCAGGTAGAGAATCGTAAGTGAACGTCCAAGCACCCCATTCTATGCCAGCCGCAAACTTTAGCTTATCACGGTCCCTGTGGATGGGGTAGTACTCCAAGTGGAAATGGTAGTAATCAGCACTTACCTTACACGGTCTCTGGTGAAACACGAGCATGTATGGAAGGCTGAAGTCGAAGAGATTATTATACATAGAGGTAACAACTTTGATAGCATCTGCTAAGTCTTCAACCTCTTTCTCATCCAGTTCACATAAACAGCCTAGATGCCTCCTAGCGTAGACATGGACCTCGTAGGGCCACATCGCGAAGAACGGTAGAAAGGCAGTAAAACTATCATTAAAGTAGAGTACTCTTTCTCTTTCATTCATTTCGAGGGAGAGAATCTTGCAAAGAAGACATTCGCCTCTTTCTTTCCAGAACTTTTCCATGTTTCTCATCTCTACTTGTATTCTCGGTGGGATGAAGGGTAACGCGTATATTTGGCTGTGCGGGTGTATGAGTGAGACCCCTATCTCTTCTCCTTTATTCCTAAAGGGCATTACATACTGGATATTAGGATCAGAGCATAGTTCTCTTGTTTCTTTAATAAGTTCATTTATGTAAAGCTTCAGATCATTAAAAGGTATACTATCGAGGTCACCTTGGTGCTCAGGGGTTTCGACGACAACTTTACAGTAACCGTAAGCTGGTTTAACGAGGTAAATGTCTCTGCTTGAACGTGAAGTTCTAGCGTCTAACCGCAGTGCCGGGAATCTGTTGTTAAGGGATAGAACTCTCCAGTTGAAGCCTGTCTCAGGAGCTCCGGGGCAGAACGGGCAAACTCCTTCCCTCCAAGGTCTACCCCTCCTTTTGCTGGACACCACAATCCAAGCCCCTATCAACGGATTCCATCTGAGCTCGTTGTAAGCCTCATCCATCGGTAGGCAGGAATTCAGTGAGTATAAAAACACATTTCACACTAAACAAGTAAAGTTCATAAGTACCGTGCTTACAAACGATAATTGGGTCGCCGGGCCGCGGAACCCCCTCCGAAGTCCCAAAGTCGGTTCGGCGACCCCTTGAAAGGAAAATTAAATATTCAATGTTCCTAATAAATGCTTGAAGGGTAACTCCTCTTTTTCAGGATCATAAGATATCTCTGTCTCGATGTTTCGTGCAATCGATCTGAAATACTGAAGACCCTTATAATCCTTAAATGTCTGTTCGGATAGTAAGACGACTCTAGTAGGGATAGGGGGACATGAGCGTAGCGTCTTTAATGCTTCAAGAATTAGGCTAGCAGATACTTTCCTAACAACTAGGTTGTCATCTCGTATCTTTAACGTGTTCTCCCAGTGTCTTATATCATATAAAGGGCACTCTACTACTGGAACCTTTCTTCTCAAAAGTTTAAGTAACTTAAGTCTAGTTATAGAACCTATATAAGATGAAACCTCTACTAGAGGAGAGATCGCGAGTACCGTACTGTTTAACTGAGTAGATAGTAAGAGAGCTAATAGAGCGCTGGTACCGTGCCCTGCTATAAGCCAGCGTAGTCCGCGATACTTGGAGTTAAACAACTGGAGGAACTTACTGGCTGAACCATATAGTTCCTTGAAGGAGCCTCCCCCTCTTATACCGTCTGAGAGCCCGTGTCCGTATAAGTCAACGGCAAGGCAGGTCATACCCATGGAGGATAGTTCATCGCAAAACCACGCGTACCTACCAGAGTGTAAGCCGAGAGCGTGAAACAGGATAAGACCCGCCTTCGCTCGCTTAGATTTCCACAACCTAAAGAAAAATCTTCTACCTCGAACGTCTAAGAAGTGCCCCTCCTCATAGTCCCCTTTTCGCACAAAAGCTATTCTCGACGCACCTTTAATACCCTTTCCCGTCGAACTTTCCATGACTTACCGGCCACGTAGAAGTAAAGCTCGTGTACGTGCATTCTTCCAGAAGGGATTGAGACGACCGTGAGGGGTTCTACAGAGGGTAGAGGGTGATCGTGTAAGATGACACGGCACCCCTGCTTGCACTCTACTTGAAGCTTAAACTCTAGTCTACGCGTGATAGAGGGTGAGGGGTACACGTAAATGACGTCGAAAGGAGATACATCGAAAGTGAAGAGGTCAGCGGCTACGATTTCTGTTCTAGATTCAACGCCTGCTAACCGACATTCCCTTTGAGCCAGCTTAACTAGTAGAGGGTTCAACTCTACCCCAACTGCGAAGGCTCCGTAGTACCTTGCAGCAATTACGAGAACACGCCCGTCTCCACAACCTAAATCTACAAGTGTTTCATCATCCTTTAACTCAGCTATGTCGAGCGCTTTGCGAACAACTGTCTCCGGGCTAGGTAGATAAGGGAGTTCAGCTAACGCGCGGTCCACATGTTCTCTGATTGTGTTTCGAAGTTAAAATTCGATTGGTAAATACACTAGGGTTATAACTGATGCAACGAGTAATAGGGCTGATATGAGCGTAGGCTTATCTCTCATTATGATTTCGTGAGGGTGCTCGCCGTTATTTACCTCTAGAGCTAGAGTGTAGCGGAGTAGGAAGAACGCCATCACGGGTATCGTAGGCACAAGCCTGCGTCCTAAAGGCGCTTCAGCGCAGTAGACCGCGTATGTCACTATAGTCATAGCTGCAGCCATAGCTAACGCTTGGTCGAGCCAACGTTGGCTGTAGATTTTCAGGACATCCCTCGCACCGGAGCCTGTGGTGACGAGCTCTGCTTTCCTTTTGCTTAGTGCTAAAAATAAGGCTAGGAAGAAGAAACCGGAGACGAGCCACGATGAGGCTTCTACTTTGATCAGTACAGCACCTGAGACGACACGGATCAGATAGTTCAAGGCTATAGATGTGACATCTACTACGGCGATCCTTTTTAGAAAAAGACTGTAAAAGGTGGATAGAGTGATAAACAAGATTACTAGGAGAGTGAAAAGTTTGTCTAACATCGACGCGAGAAGAATGGAGGAAACGAGTAGAAGAGCTAGCATTACAAAGGCTTCCTTTATACTTATTTGTCCAGAAGCTAAAGGTCTAAACCTCTTTATGGGGTGTGCGCGGTCAGCCTCTAGATCTCTAATGTCGTTAAAAATGTACACGGAGCTAGATGCAAGCGAGAGGGTTATGTAGCCGAGAAGCAAACGAGGGTAAATAGATGCATCGCCCAGTTTGAGCGCAAAGATAGCAGGTACCCCTAGCATGAGATTCTTATACCATTGTTCGACGCGTAAAAGTTTACGGAAAGCTGAAACTCTCTCTACTTTCCGGCTCATGCATATACAAAAAAACTTGGGTTAAAGGATTTTACTACATATTTGAAGAAGACCTATTATTCTGTGGACACGAGGATTGCGGGTCTACCCGGTAGTGGAACCTTACTTCCAGACCGTGCTTCCTCCTCTCTCAGAACTTCGACATCGACCCCCGTTTGACGCCTGAAAAAGTCGACTGATGTAGTGAGAGCCCTGTACTCTATTTCACGCGGCAGAAGGAGCTGAAGTAACCCTGGGCTTCTAGCGTACGCTTCAATGACCTTACCGGCTTGCTTACGGTAGCTAGGATCAAGTCTGTTTGCGGCCACTCGTAAGGCTTCTTTCACAGGGACCCCTTTGCGAACTTCATCGGCGACGGCAGAGGCGAAACCATACTTCCAATCCGAAGCCACTATTATTTTAATCGTTTTCGGTCTGCCTTTAATAAGGTTCAATATCTCTGTAACGTCTTCTAAAACTTTCTTTACGATATCTTCAGCAAGCTCTGCTTCAAGCTTAATACGCTCTTTGTCTACTACTGGCCACTGTGAGAGGCTGATCATCTCCTGTTTACCTAGTTTCTCCCAGATTTCTTCACAGATGTGTGGGACAAAAGGCGCTAGGATGAGTGTCTGATATTCTATAAACTTTCCAAGAACCTCTTTATTAGGTTCACCGCATCTGCGTAAATACCACTTGAAACTGTTTTGAAGGTTGAAGAACCCTTTCACTAGAGCGTCTTTAAAGTCCCCCCGCTCCATACATTCCTCCACCTCCATTATAGTTCGATTCAGCACGCTTTCGAACCAGTCGTCAATCGGAAGCCATTCAAGCCTTCCCCGCCCATAGTTATTTACAGCGAACTCATACCATTCGACGAGCAAGTCGACAGCCTTATCGGCAAACTCTGGTTCAAAGTTTGCATCATCTAACCCTGAATTCCCAGCGTAGGCTTCAGCAAGTCTCGTCGCGTCAGCCCCCCACCAGTCTAACGCCTCCCTAAGAAGGATGAAATTACCCTTGGATTTCGCCATCTTTTCCCCCGCGACTAGCACTAACCCGTTGATACCTATACCGCGTGGCCAAAACTGGGGCGGGAATATAGCGACGTGGTGGAAAATGAAAAAGACCAAGTGGTTCGGCATTAAATCCTTCCCGGAAATCCTCATGTCGACCGGATACCAGTACAAGAATTCTCTCCTCATCTGTTCGATAAGCTGAGCGCTTACCCCGATCTTTTCAGCGACGCTTCGTGCGTCACCCTCACCTAAGAGCACGTAATCGAAAAAACTATCGTCGAGTTTCTCCCAATCTATACCGTACTCGTTAGGATGTTGAAGGTACTTGGCCAGGACGTAGTATGCCATGTACACTGTTGAATCACTTAAGGATTCAAGAACCCAATAAGGGTCCCAGGGTAAAGGTGTCCCTAACTCGCCTTTGTGCGTACAAGCCCAGTCCTTGTACCAGTCAACCTGTCTATGGAAGTATTCCCTTAAGCTCTCGGGGAGAAACTCCATAGAATCTATGCATTCATGAGCTAACTGTTTCCATTCTCTATCGCTGTACCTCAGGAACCATTGATCTTCCACAATCTTAACATGCGTCCTGGCCCCACAGCGGCAGTAAACAGTTCTGGGAAGTGTATAGTGTCTAAGGGCGACGCCCACCTTGATAAGTTCATCGAGTACCCTTTCCTTTCCTTCAGCTACGGTAACGCCCGCCCACCTACCGAACGCTTCGCTGAGTACACCATGATAGAATTCTCTTGAGTATATCTCCCTTGTAGCTTCATCCAACTTATCCCTATCTAATTGATTTTCAACCTTAAGACGTTTAACGACGGTTTCAGCGGGAATTTCTCCATACTCCTTAAGTTTTATTATCGGTATAGGCTTCAAGGACTCTACTACTGTTCTATCAAGCCCATACTTCTCAGCTAGTCCATGTTTCAGGTCTTCAAGAGCTGCGTAATCGTATGGTGCGTGAGCTGGCACAGACATTACGACGCCGGTGCCTTGTTCAGGCTCTACGAAGAGAGCAGGTAGAACTGGTACCCGCCAACCCGTAACGGGGTTAAAAACCAATTTACCTAAAAGCTCTCTTCCATGTATCTTCCCAACGATCTCAACCGAGTGGCCTTGGGATCTAAATTCAGAGACTCCATACTCGCCTATAACCCATTTTTCCCCATCAATGGAAGCTATTATGTACTCGTAATCCGGATTTACCCAGACGTTAACGGCGCCATAAACTGTCTCAGGTCTGTAAGTTAAGCAGGGGTAGATGAGACCGTCCTCACCTTTAAACTTGATTACAGCTACCTCTTCCGGACTTATGCCAGCGTACTCGTCCGGTCTATCGTGGTCGCCAACGACCTTTTCCTCCTTTGGACACCAAACCACTGGGTGTGTACCTTTAACAATAAACCCTTTCTTCCGTAACTTGTTATATTGCCATTGAATAAACTTGTTATAGGGAGGATTAAGGTAAGTGGTGAAGAACTCCCTCCTCCAGTCGATAGAGAGACCGAAGCGTTCAAAATCCTTCCTCCACTCCTTGTGAAAGAAGTAAACCCAATACTCTGGTGTTGCAAACTTAGGTATCTCGTTTTCAGGGATACCCATCGACTTGAGTATCCCTATCTGCCTTTGATCCCCCTCCTTTACCCTTAGTGCTGCAGCAACTATAGGGCTTCCCGTAGCGTGCCAAGCTTGCGGGAAGAGGACGTTGAACCCCTTCATTCTTTTGTATCGAGCCGTGATGTCGTTCCTGAGGATTGTGTAAGCGCTACCTAAATGCGGGTACGCATTGATGTAAGGGTAGGGGAAAGTTATAAAGAACTTTTTCTTGTTATCTATAGGTTCAGGTTCGAAGATTTTAGACTCCCTCCAGCGTCTTTGCCATTTTTCTTCAATACTCTTTAGAAACTTAACTCTTTCTTCATTAACTTTTGGCTTCACTCTTTCGAGAGCAATAGGCATCGCCAACTACCCCTTGGTACGCGCCTTTAACTTTATTGTCCCCGCTTCTTTTTATCTAACTCAGGGGCCCTGTACATCTCGAGCGACTCTATTAGTTTACTCGGACCCTCACAGAATGAAATCCTCCTCCCCTTGTCTTTTACCTGCCAGAGGATGCTTGAACCACCCCACTCCCAGAGCGGGCGATCCTTAACGATTATACCAAGTTTCTCAAGTTCAGCTAATTGTTCTCTTAACTGCATTCCCTCCAGCCTTTTCACACCAGATTTTTCGAGCATTGAACCCACATAGTTGTTAAGTCCAATCCTAGCCCTGTAGGAAACATACAGCTTAGCTTCATCAACGCTTTCTAGAGGGATTATCCTAGCATCAAAAGTTAGCAGCTGGTTCAAAGTTAGAGAAACAAATGAGGAGAGAAGGGAAGCGGATATACTGACAAGTTTTTCAACTCTGCCAGCGTAGGGAAGGTTGGGACCCAGTATCAGAACGTTAACTTCATCGCTTGTAACGTAGGCGCCACTCGCTGACAACTGCTTAACGATCTCGGTGGCCCCCTGCAGCAAAGCATTATGTACGCTCAAGTCCCTAGGCTCCTGGAAACCCTTTAAATTACGCCCAAACCCTACGCCGTCTAATCTAAGTGCGAAAGGAAGCTTTACTCTAGTTTCTCCACCTCTTTCCCTTCCCCTAAAGAGCTTCTCGAGAGCTGGAACATTCAGTTCGAGTAGCTCCTCGATCAACACTTTAACTCACTCGGTTTAGATCCATATAACCCTTGCCACAATCTTATTTTACCACATCTTCGATATAGTAGACTTGATGGGGGGGCTTGGAGTAGCTGTCATAGGTTGCGGCTTCATAAGCGGGGTACACCTTCGTGCATGGAAGAAAATCCCAGACGTCAAACTTCTAGCGGTTGTCGACGTCATTGAAGGAAAGGCAAAGAAAGCGGCTCAAGACTTCGATGTGCCACACCGTTTCACCGACTACCATAAGGTTCTGGACATGAAGGACGTGGAAATAGTCGACATCTGCACTCCGACGTATACCCACGCGGAGATAGCTATCGCCGCAGCGAAGAACGGTAAACACGTTTTAGTTGAGAAACCGATAGCCTTGAAATTGAGAGAGGCCGACGAAATGATAGAGGCTGCTAGGAAAGCCGGCGTAAAGTTCATGGTTGCGCACTGTCTCAGGTGGTGGCCAGAATACGTGGAAGCGAAGCAGTTAGTTGAAAACGGCGCGATAGGAGAGCCGAGGATAGCTCGAGCATACAGGCATTCATCTTTCCCTGAATGGACCTTCTGGCATAAAGATCGAAGGCTAAGCGGGGGCGTCTTCGTCGACATGAGTATACACGACGTGGATTACCTAAGGTGGGTTTTAGGCGAGGTAGAAGAAGTCTACGCGAGAGGGGGAGTTCTCAAGACTCCTGACTCAACGTCGCATGATTACACTCACGCTATTCTAAAGTTTAGGGATGGTGCCATAGCGTACGTTGAAGGCTCCTGGATTCAACCTGTTGGATTCCCCTTCTCTACGTACTTAGAGATAGTCGGTACTAAAGGTATGCTAACCGTGGATAGCCAGTCTCCAGCTTCATTAAGGATTTATAAGCCTAACATGCCACCAGCTATCTACACGCACTTCGAAGAAGACGCTTACGATAAGGAGATAAGACACTTTTATGAATGCGTTTCCGAAGATAGGGAACCTGCTGTGACAGGCGAGGAAGCTCGTAAAACACTAGAAGTGGTTCTCGCTGCAGTCAAGTCGGTGGATTCGGGTCGACCCGTAAGGCTTCCTCTCGAGGGTGAGGTAATATGAAGAAAATCAGGTTTGCAATCCTATCTTTTGCTCACGTACACGCTTGGAGTTACGCGAGGGTTCTCCGGCAGCTAACTGAAGCTGAGCTTGTCGCAATATACGATGATGATCTAGAACGTTTGAAAAGAGCTGCTGAGTTATATGGCGTTAAAGACACATACGCTGACTACCGTCAACTTCTCAAGAGGAACGACGTCGACGCCGTGATTATAGCCTCTGAAAACGCTAAGCATGCAGAGCTCACGATAGCTTCAGCTGAAGCTGGTAAGCATATAATCGTTGAGAAACCTTTAGCGACAACCCTTGAGGACGCAGAACGCATGTTAAAAGCCGTCGAGAAAGCAGGTGTTAAGCTACAACAAGCTTTCGTGATGAGATACCATGATGCGACGGTTGCGGTCAAGAGGATGCTTGACGATGGGGCAGCTGGAAAGATTTTAGCTATAACTACCACGAACCACGGGAAGTTTCCAGGACTCTGGTTCGATGATCCTAAGTTAGCAGGCGGAGGAGCAGTCATGGATCATACGGTTCACACCACAGACTTGATGCGATGGTACACGGGAGATGAGGTGGAGGAGGTCTACGCATCAATTGGGAGAAACATTAGAAGCGTGTTGAGATCAGAGGATTGCGCCCTGATATCTCTAAAATTCAGAAGTGGGGTAATAGGTAGTGTTGACTGCAGCTGGTCTAGGCACGATAGCTGGCCGATATGGGGTGATGTTTACCTGGCAGTCTTCGGGACGGAGGGCTACATAGTCGTAGATGCTTTTAGGTCGTGTATAAATCTAGTTTCAAATGGACGGCCGTTGACTTGGCACTATTTCGGACCAGACGCTGACACTAATATGATCAAGGACTTTGTTCGAGCCGTGTTAGAGGATGGACAGCCGAGAGCTACAGGGCTAGACGGTTACAAAGCCCTGGAAGTTGCTATAGCGGCCTACGAGTCCGATAGAAAGAATGTTCCTGTCAAACTACCTTTACGTTAACCTTTAATTTTTCTTTTTACCAATGGTCAATCGGCCATATAAACATTGTCTTAGGCTTGAATAAAGCTTCAAAGATTTCTAGAACCTTTTCTAATGGAATCTCACTACTTATAGTAGATTTCATTAAGAGTTCTAGGGGGGTAGAGTAGCCGAACAGAAGCCTATTAAAAGCTTCAGGATCTAGATCCACTCTAACTTGAACTTTTTCCCCGTGCAGCGCGGCCTCGCCTCCGCCGACTGTCACGCTCGCTTTATCCCCTCTGTAGTTAAACTCTATTGAAACTGTTTCAGTCACGCTCTTTGCAGCCTCTGGTAGAACCCCGTAGAGTAGCCTGTCTAGACTTAAGACATCGCTCATGAAGACTCCCCCACCCGTTCTTGGCTGAAAGACTCTCAGGTACTTCTTAAACGGAGGCTCCGCTGGTAGATTGGCGACGAGAGTTCTCGCCCCTAAGCCTTCAGCTCTTTCAACTACGCTGGTGAGAAGAGCTTGAAGAACATCCGGTCTATCCCTCCTAGCCAGCATCTCCACGACACTCATGCTTTCACGATCCCAGGGTGGAATCATAGCAGCGGCATAACCCAGTACTTCTCCCCCCTCCTCTGCTACGATAAAGTTACCCTGCTTCCTTTCAACGTAAAATACGGTATGGTAGGCGGTACGCTTAAACATCTTCTCAATCCAGTCTCTCTGCGGTCTAGTCGGCCAGCCAGTATAGAACTCCCCTTCCTTCTCATACAACTTGGAAACACTTCTAAAGTCTCTTTCTTCAGCTTCCCTCAACTCAATCCACGGCAGGCGGCGTCGTAGACGTTTAACATCATCTAAGGGAGCTACCCAGTTTCTATCTACGCAAACATCCATGTACCCTATCTTCCTGTAGATCTTTTGTGGACCACTGGCAAATCCTGTGAAGAGGGCGGTTAGAGGGAACCCCTTAGCTCTATAGTCTTCCAAAGCTTTTTTCAAGAGACGGGTAGCGTAGCCTTTACCCCGGTGAGCAGGATGCGTAGCCACGTTGGCTATACCCGCCGTAGGAAGGAGACCTGCTGCCGTGCGCAAGTTCTTTTCCACTACTTGAATGTGAGAGAGTATGGTACCATCGAGTTCAAGCACATAAGCGCCATCTAACCTAAACCCCTCGTTAATCTGCGTATACTCAAGCCATTTCTCAGCGTTAAGGCCATAGTTGTTAAAAGTGTCAAAACACTCCCTCAAAAGTGACGCGATAGCCTCCTCGTCGCCTCTTTTGAAAACCCTAACTTTTTCACTCACGGTAACCTTATAACCAGTTTGATACTAAACTTTTGTGTCCTTAATTTATAGTCATCGCCTTTCCAGAAACTTCAAAGTTGGACCAGATGAAGGCAACGTCACGTACACGAAACCCTTCAATTGTAGAGGGGAAGATTAAAAATGTTATATGAGAGAGAACTAAGGCAATGAAGAGATGCGCCTTGCTGATACTGATGATGATCGGAAGTACCTCAGAGCCTTAGATAAAAAATAAAAAAGAGATTATTGTTTTGTTAAGAATTTTCTTAAAGATTCGAGGTTATCTATAGCGGCTCTAATTCCATCATCAGGGTACTTCGGCCTCTCCAGATCCGGGTAAAATTCCGGGGGGCATTCAACGTTTAGGAAGCCGTCGTAACCAGCTTTCCTTAAAAGGTTAAGAACCTTAGGCCAATCAATGCTGCCTCTACCTACGTGGCGGAAACCCGTTATGTTCCCCACGTTCACGTCGAAGTCCTTCACGTGAACCATAGCTATCCTCCCCTTCAACAGGCTTATCCAATGTTCGTGGTAACCTAGTGCTACGAGGTTCCCTACATCCAAGTACGCTTGTACAAAGTCTAGGTTTATTTCATCTAGGAACCTTCTGAACTCGAACGGACTGTATAAGAATCTGTTCCAAACGTTTTCAACACCTATTATTACGCCTAGATCTTCAGCTGTCTTAGCTGCTTCTCTCAGCGAGAGCTTAGCGTAATCGTAAGTTACTTCGTAGGGTACTTCCGGTCTAGCGACTGCTGGTACTACGAGTAAAACTTTCGCGTCAAGGTCTCTAGCAAGTTCGAGGCCCAGTTTTAGGTACTCCATCCCAGCCTTACGCTCTTCTTCAAATGGGGAACCTAGGTTATACTTCCAGAAGACTCCCGTAGCCACACTTGGGACTTCCAACCCTACCCCCTTCATCCTCCTCCTTTCCTCTGGACTTATTGAACGGGGATTTAGAAGCGCATCATCGTAAACTACCTCTGCTCCATCGTAACCTATCTCTTTCGCTTTTTCCATAGCCCAAACGAGGTCGGGGCGCTCTCTGTAACCGAAGCCTATTAAAGTCCACAGGTTGAGGCCTGCCTTCACGTAATTTCCGTAATCAAAGGGGTTAAAATGGGATGCGTTTAAGACTATAAACTAATACTGAAATAGAGGAAACTATGGTCATCAAACAAGCTAAAGCGTAGAACCATTGAGAAAAGGAGACCACGACAACATTATCTACCATCCTCATCTTAGCAATCTCGACACCTAGAACGTTGATAGAACCTTTCATAGTTGCGAGAGGAGTAAGGAGCATCATCAATATATAGAGAGCTAGAAGCGCATAACCGGCTGCCGCTAGCGAGTTGAGAACGATGAGGGTTTTAGGGGAGGGGGTGCCTCCTTCTATCCCTATATAGTACCCTCCGTCTTTGATGGAAACATGCTTGCCAGCGGAGACCGCGTAGAGGATCAACGCCAAGTCACCGGAGCATCCGACGGCGTTTAATACAGCAAACCACGTGAAGTAGCCTCGGAGAGGCGTGTTGAAGGTTGCTGCGAGAACGATGGCGAGGAGGGATAACAGGAGGGGAGCTGCTGCAACTAGCACCCAGCGGTTTCGAGGTAAAGTTTCCTCTAAGCAGACGTAGAAGCCTAGGACTATTCGTTTACCTGCTTTCCATACTCCCATAGAGAGTTTCTTTCCTCCGACGATTTTAGCGACGAGGGCGTGCATGGCCTCGTGTGGCACGACTATAGATGCTACAGCGAGGATCACATCAAAGGGGTGAGAATGCAACTGCCCTAGGAGAAGCGACGCTAGAAGGAGCCAAGCTGTCATCAGCAGGAACGCTAAACCTGTGACTTTACCCATTATCTTCGTCACTTCAACTACGTACATGTTTGAAACACTCGATGAAGTCTAAATCGATAAGGAAACTTTTAAAGGGTTATCCGGGTTAACGCGTTTAAAGCTCCAAGAGCCGTTTTCAACTCCAACTTTCTTCGCTCTTCGCTACCAGCTTCCATAAACTCACCGGTTGCAAGGTTATCGATTACTAACAGCGCTGCGCCAGTTTTTAAGCCCTTAAGTCTAGCTACCGTAAAGATCGTTGCGCACTCCATCTCTACGGCTGTAGCGGCTAACTTGCTCCAAGGTTCCAAATTAGCTTCCTCTGCATGGAACGCGTCACTGGATGCGACAATACCTCGATGAACTAGAACCCCTTCATCCCGTAACCCTCTCTCCAACTCCAGTATAACCTCAGGGTCAGCGACAGCAGGGTAGCAGACACCGGGTGCGTACATTCCGACGGTACCCCCAGGAGGGTATAGTGCGCCTAACGCAACCACTACGCTTCCTACGCTCACGTCTTTTACAAGCCCTCCACAGGTACCGAGCCTTACTATAAGTTTAGCACCGAGCATCCGCAACTCTTCAACGGCGATAGCGGCTGAGGGCCCTCCGATGCCGTGTGTCGCTACTGTAACGCGTTCACCGTTGAAGAACCCGGTATAGGTGTTGTAGCCTCTATATAGGTTAACCGGCTTAGCGTCAGCTAACAGTTTTGTAGCTATCATCTCAGCTCGACCGGGGTCGCCTACAGCTAAAACTCTCTCAGCAACGTCCCCCTTTCCAGCTAGAATGTGGTAAGGTCTCGTAGCTAGCACATGCTTTGAGGATTTATGCACGTTCTCAACCAGCGTCCAAGTTTAAATATATTACTGTAGACTTAGGTGCTTGTCTTCTGCATGGGTACGGATTCCGGAGCGTTTACACGCGTTTTTCAGTCTCCCTACAGGGAAAACAGCTTGTTGACAAAAATAAGTCTATGGACCATAATGGAGGGACACGAAGCTGACGCCGAGAAATTTTATATACTCTATAACGAGCAGAAGCAATGATGCTTGAAGTTAAAAAGTTCTATCTCATTTTGCATCCGAGACCGGCTTACTTGATCGGCAGCGGAAGAGTCGGCGAGAAGGTCAACTTCATGGCTGCATCTTGGGTTACCCCTATAGCCGAAGAGCCTCCGCTTGTGGGAGTAGCAGTGGGAGTGGATAGTTACACTCGAGAGTTAATCGACTTTTATCGAGAGTTCACCGTAAACGTGTTACCCATGGAAAAGCTAAACTCTATCTACTACGCGGGGACGAGAAGCGGACGCGACGAAGATAAAACGAAGATTGTTAAACCCGTAAAAGGTGAGAAAGTTCAAGCCCCGGCTGTAGAGGATGCCATAGGGGTTCTAGAGTGTAGGCTTTACTCGAGTGTAGAAGCTCAAGACGCGATCTTCTACGTGGGCGAAGTTCTAACGGCTAGAGCAGACGAGAGAGTATTCGATGAAAGGAGGGGATGGGACACAGCGAGAGTAGACATACCTCTACACAACTGGGGTCGCGGCTTCTACGGACTTGGACGTTTCCAGATGGCTAAATCCTAATCTTAGCACGCACCCTTCTTCAAGGGGCATCTTCCCGGCTGATCAAGAGTCGAATAACACGACACTACGCTCGCTAACAACCGGAGGGCTTAACAAGCTGTCGAATAAAAACGATAAGTCAAATTTTCGGATGATTAGCGTAAACACAGTTCAAATAGGCATCGGCATATCAGCTTAAGACGTAGAGTACAAATATAGTCTACTCTTCCTCCTCTTCCTCCAATTCCTCCTCCCCCCAAACCAATTGAGTGTGAGTCTTCTCCTCCTCGGGATGTCTGCTAAGATGTTCTTCTAACGAAGCTTTACTCTCCATCTTCTTGCCGCACTTGGGGCAGACTAGGTAGAAGGGGCCTCCGGGCTTGTGCCATGCGTTAAAGTGAGCGTCGAGGTCATCCTGATAGTAGAAAAGTGCTTCACACTCAGGACACTTTAGAAGACTACTCATCGGAGAAGATGAAAACTGCCACTCTTTTATCGCTATCGCGTTTCTATATCCCCCTAGCTAGAAAATATATAGCCTGGACGCCGCTACAAGTTGTGATTAAGGTAGTTATAACAACAAAATCGTCTTTTCATGTATTTTAGTATTCCAGGGAGAGATCTATGGTTGCTTCAAGAACGTCCATCGAGTAGTCACAGATCCTGCGGAGGCTGTCGGCGATTAACCTTATCACCATGTGTCGCCTAGCATCGCAAGGTTCTTCTAGTATCCTTTCCAAGAACTTTTGCTCAGCTTCTACGAGCTTGGGCGGATATTCATCAAGAAGTGTTAAAGCTTTAGTCCTATCCTTGTGGATGAAACACCGTATCGAGTTCTGGAAGATCTCTTTCGCCAGCTTAGCTATTAATTCAAGCATATCCTCGAGTCCGCTTATAGCCACGTTAGCTTCAACGAGAGATTTAGCGTTCATGGAAATTTTTTGAGCGTGGTCTGCGCTTCTCTCAATGCTCTTCCCAACAACAGCGTACTCGATTATCTCTTCTAAACTCTTTAACCCTATCTCTTCCACTCCGACGAATCCCCTGACACCAGCGTTAAGTTGCCTCAAAAGGTACAAGTACAACTTATCTATGAAGTCATCTCTCTCCGTTACATCCATTAGCAATGAAACGTTTCTCTTAAAGAGCCCCTCCATAGAGTCATCGATCATTCCGCTGGTCACTTGCCCCATCCTTTGAATAACCGAGTTAACGGGTAGCTCCTCCACGTTGACGAGGACTTGGAGTATCATACAATGCTCTCCATCCTCTAACAGCTCCACTCCTATCATCTTCCTCGATACGACTCTCCTTATCACTTCCCTGTACTTTCTAGCGTCAGATGGAAGGTCTATCCTAATCACTTTAAACCCGACAAGGTACCTTGACATTAGTTCACGTATGAGAGTGCCTTCGCTCAAGTTTTCATCAACAACGATCTTACTCTCGGGTCTCTTAGCACCTTGTAGAGGTGGTGGAACAAGCCTCAAAGATCCATCTGGCTCCAGGAGTATCGATACCGGAGTCCCTCTATCCAAACCCACGCGTTTAGCCCAGCTCTTTGGGAGAGATACTACATAAGTAGATCTCCCTATTAACTGTACTCTTCTTACAATATCTCTATTTTCCATATTAACCACTATATACCTCTTTATTGTATCCCGTTCTCTTCATTTCTACCCTATAAAAACTTTGGGTGTTTCCATGTACTACTAATCTACAATGCCTTGACACCGTTAAAACCAACTAAGAGGGTTCCGCACTCACTACATTTTAAGCTAAAAAGCCAGATCAAGTAACTGTGGGTGGGTGGAGAAGGGGATGCCACGACAGGGTCCACGGTAACGTCTTCAAGCTCCGGTATATTCAACGGTAAAAACACTACCATGTGTTTTTCCCCCGGCTTAAGCAAAGATACCCGTCTTATTCTTACCCCGTTTTCATCTATGGTTCCAACAACATAATCGCCGATTTTAAGTAAGGCATAGGGTCCCGAGGGCCACTTAAAGCCGCTTGTCGTCAGCACAGCTGAAACATACCTCCGCTTAAGACATTCGAAAACGCCGAGGTTTACAGGATACCCCCACGGCGTCAACCTCCTCGAGTAGTCTTCCTCTAGGTTTCTAACTTTACCCAGTTGTTTCTGATCAAGTAATAGCGCCTCAATGACGCCTCTCCTACTAAGTACGTTAAGTATTACATCTGCGACATTCATAATTTTACAGGTTTACCCTCAGAGCTTGATCGGATAACTGCTTCGATAACTCTCACGTTCTCGACCCCGTCGTCAGCTGTTAAAGCGGGCTCGGACGAGCCGAGGATGCAGCGGACAAAGTGGCGATCCACTTCCTTGAGGAAACCTACGATTGTTTTGTTAACTCTGTACTGTTTTGCAAGGTGAGGGAAAATATAACCTCTAGAGGATGATATAGAGATGTTTTCCTTTTCGGTATCGACGTGAACAGCTCCTTTCGTACATACAAGCTCGAGTTTGAAGTCGAAGATTGAAGGCGACGTTTCAGGGAGCACCCAGCTGCTTTCAAGCAAAGCGAAACCCTCATCGAATTTAAGTATCGCGCCGTAAGCGTCGGGTGTCCCAAGGTCTCTTAAAACTTTGGTTACAGAGGTGGCGTAAACTTCGCGTACCGGTCCAGTAAAGTACCATCGAGCCAAGTCCACTGTATGACTCATTAAAAAGAACGCTACACTGGACTTAGAAGCCCAGCTCAGCATACCAAGGGGTACGGAGATGGCGTCGTTTAAGCGAATATAAGCGTGAAGTGGAGTTCCAAGTTCGTCGCCCTGTAGGAGTTCCTTAACGTATCTAAAGGGGGGATTGAAACGATTCTCAAAGTTTACCATTAGAAAGAGGTTTCTCTTCTTAGCCTCTAAGGACATCTTCTCAGCCTCCTCCAACTTAGTAGACATAGGCTTTTCTACGAGAACATGTTTACCGTTTTCCAACGCGATCATGACGGGCTCAAAGTGTAGATGATCAGGCGTGGCTACGATTACAGCGTCGATCTCAGGATTTTTGCAGAGATCTAGAGCGCTATAGTGGAAGTTGTCTACCCTGTACTCTTCAGCAACGTGCCGAGCTCTTTCCCTGTTCATATCTGCAACAGCGACGAGGTCTGCCTCACCCACCTCTTTTAACGCTGCCACATGAAGGATTCCTTGGTTTCCGAGCCCTACTACACCCACTTTTACCTTTCTACACACGTTCAACTGAAAGGATCATCATTTTTTAAATTGATCGCAATACTTATTTAAGATTAGATATCAGTAAACGTTCTTATGGGAGTAGAGTATGCGTTAGAGAATTTAGAATCTCGAATGAAGGTTGTAGTGGAACGTTTTAAGGACCAGGCTGTTATAGAGTCTTTGAGAGACTTTTCGAAAAGAATCGTTTTCGAGTTTCCCGACCTTCGTGTTAGCTATACTCTCGAAGTAGAAAATGGTGAGTTGAGAAAAGTGGAAAGAGGTAGCCCTGATCAAGTCGACGTAAAGATTACGATGCCTTCATCGACGTTCGTAGATATAATTGATAAAAAGACAAGCCCTATCAAAGAGTACCAACTTGGAAAAATTCGAGTAAAAGGTTCCATGAGCGATTTAATAAAACTGAGAAAGCTTCTTTTCTAGTTATGAGAGCTTTAATAACAGCTAATTTTGATAAAGAAGCTCTCAACGAGCTAGGTAAGTATCTCGAAGTCGAGTATAGGGCGTGGAACATTACTAAACACGTGTTAAGTCAGACAGAGCTCCTTGAGCATCTTAACTCTTCAAGGTCTGATATCTTAATCGTAGAGCTAGAGCATGTGGATCAAGAGGTTATAGATAATGCGAAGGATCTGAAACTCATAGGAGTTTGCAGAAACGATCCTCGCAGAAACGTGGACATCGAGGCAGCTACGGCGAGAGGTATACCGGTCATCTATACTCCAGGTAGGAACACGAACGCTGTAGCAGAGCTGGTCGTAGCAGCTATAATTCTACTCCTTCGAAAAATTACGTCCATTAATTTGTCACTGAAGAGCGGTAGCATCCGAATAGAATCGTTTAAGGACTTCGTGAAATACTACGAAGAATGGAGAGGAGGCGAGCTCTGTGGGAAGACTGTAGGGATTATAGGGCTAGGCAGAATAGGGTATCGGGTAGCCGAACTCATTCGAGCATTCGGAGCTCAAGTACTAGTCTACGATCCCTATGTTCCCGAGGAGAAGGTGAAAAACGTAGGCGGAACGAAGGTGGATCTCAAAACCCTTTTACTAAACTCTGATATAGTTACTCTACATGTTCCGCCCCTCGAAACGACGGTAAACATGATAGGTCGAAGGGAACTTGAACTCATGAAACCCGGTGCACTGTTGGTTAACTTCTCAAACCCAACGGTGGTAGACGAGGACGCACTTTACGAGGCTTTAAGTCAACGTAGGATAGCGGGCGCCGCTCTGGATGTCTTCTATGAGGAGCCAGTTGACTCGTCCAACAGGTTTCTTAAACTGGACAACGTATTAGTGACGCCCCATGTAGGGGGTAACACCTCGGAAACAGTCAAGAGACAATCCTTCATGATTTTAGATGATGTGCTCAGATTCCTCAGAGGTGAGAAACCCGCTCGTCTAGCGAATCCTGAAGTGTGGGAGCGATGTCTAAGGATGCTTTGATTGTCGTGGATTTCGGTAGCAGCGCGCTTAAAGTACAGGCTGTAACCTTCGAAGGAGATCTGTTAGCTGAAGAAAAAGAAAAGCCTACAATCGTTAAGGATGAGAGTTCGCTCTCAGTAGAGTACGATAGCGGTGTGGTTACATCCTTAGTACTAGATTGTCTTCGATTAGTGAACTTGAAAGTCCAGAGGCTTGGTTACAAAGTTAGGGGGATTGGTTGCACTTCTCAGCGTTTCAACATGGTGCTATTAGATAGAGAAGGTAGGGTCCTTTGTATGAGTCCCAACAACGATCCGAGAGGTTTCCTCGCTAGACTGAATTTAAATGAACAAGATCTTAGGAAGCTCTATAGTTTAACTGGCTTATGTCCACCCCAGTTATTCGCCCCAGCTAGGCTAAAATGGTTTGAAGATTACAATGCAGGCGTTCTTTCGAGAGTAGCGAAGATTATGACGATGTGTGACTACCTGGTCTATACGCTGTGCGATAGAATAGTTACGGATCCTACTAGTGCAGCTGGTAGCATGCTCTTCGACGTAAGAAAGGGGTCGTGGTGTACCGAAGCTTTAGAGATTTTCGGTGTTGAGGAGAATAGCTTACCCGAGGTTACGGACACCGGGGAGGTAGTCGGCTACCTGTCGGAGAAAGTTGCCTCAAAAACGGCACTGCCGAAAGATGTACCGGTTGTCGTATGCGGTGGAGATACTCAGTCTGCTTTCTTTTCGATGCACGTGTTTGACGCTGATGACGCGGGGGTCGTCATGGGACACACGATACCCGTAGGGGTCGTCACAAATGAACCTCGACTCGACGAACAGATGCGAACATGGCTTACACCGTTGTTAAGAGAGCGATGGTTGGTAGAAAGCAATGCTGGACCCCTCGGCCTCTTTGTAGAATGGTCGCTGGGAAACATCTTTCGAAGCAGCGATTTTTCTATCCTGGACGGGCTCGCTGAACTTGCGCCTCCCGGAGCAAAGGGATTGTTAATGAAGCTCTACCCCTCCATATCCGACGTAAAGATACTTGGGCACCAGGACGTTCGAGGATTAATTTCTTTACCGCCCCTAGCCTCCCCCTTTTCAGAGCTTGTGGGACTCGAGGATGTAGCGCGTTCTCTGATAGAGTTTATAGTATTTAGTGTGAAAGCTAACCTTAATCAAGCCTTAACTGTTGCAAGGCGTAAGCTGAAGAGGGTGGCAGTGACAGGTGGGTTAACTCGTTTAACTTTAATGAGAAAACTCCTTCCCTCAGTCTTGAGTTTTTCAACAGAGTTCACTAAGCATCATTATGGCACCGCGTTGGGCTGTGCAGCGATGGTTGCAAGAGCCCTCGGCTACTACGCAAGCTTAGAGGACGCCGTTAGAGCAATGTCTCCAGTGATTATAGTAGAGCCGATCCAGGAGCTTAAGCATTGTTATGAGCCTATTTACACTAGCTGGCTCTCCTTTTATACCTCTCAAGCGTAGATGTCGAACATGAAGCATTTGGAGTTAAGGGAAAGAGTAGTAGAAGCATGTAAGTTCATCGAGGAGAAAGGTTTGAATTGGGGGTTTAGCGGAAACATAAGCGTTCGCTTGCCAGAGAACGGTCTCTACCTAATGACCCCCAGCGGCTTAAGGAAGTCCGGTCTAAGGCAAGAGGACTTAGTAGTAGTCGATGAGCTGGGTAACGTAATTGAAGGAGAACGGCCACCTACAAGTGAATACTTAATGCATTTAACAGTGTACAAGGCTAGACCAGATGTAGGAGCAGTAGTGCACGCGCATCCACTATACGTTTCTGTTCTAGCGGCTTTGCGTAGAAGATTGGAGCCCCTTTTGGATGAAATCATAGTATATTTAGGCGGTGAAGTTGAAGTAGCTGAGTACGCTCTCCCGGGCAGTGAGGAGCTTGCAAGGAATGTCGTAAAAGCGCTTGGAGACCGTTGTGCAGTTATCTTAGCAAACCATGGAGCACTGACTTGCGGTAGCGACCTGGACGAAGCTTTAGACGCTCTCGTCTACCTTGAGAGAGCAGCTATGGTAAGCGTCCTATGTTCTCTGATGGGTAGACCTAACTTGTTGCCGCCAGAGGCCTTGGAGATCGAGAGACAATTGTATTTGTTAAGGCGAGGTTTAAGCTAGTACAACTCGGGCAGGAATGGGCCAAGCATCCTAAGGAACGATATGTAGCTTGGAGCGTAAACTACGTTCTTCCCTTTTTCAATAGCTTTAAGGATGCTCTTAGCTACATCTTCAGCTGTCACTCTACCCCTGCTGGGTGCTATCCCACCTGCACGTTGGTGGAACTCGGTTAGAACTACCCCCGGATACACTAAGATAACCCTCATTCTCCTCTGCTTTAACTCATGTGCGAGAGCTCTCGACGCATAGTGGAACGCGATCTTCGTAGCCCCGTAAACAGGAAGTTTTGTCATCAAGAGGTGTATGCCAGCTGTCACAACGTTTACCACGGCAGAACCTTCGTGCATGAGGGGAAGCATCCTTCTCGTTAAAGCTATTGGTGCGATGAAGTTGACCGTCACCATAGAGATTAATTCATCGTCGTTGTGTTCTAGTACGCTCTTATATAGCCCGAAGCCAGCATTGTTTACGAGAACGTCTACAGAGCCTAAGAATCCTTTTGCCCCCTCTACCACTCGATCTATTTCGCTCAACTTAGATAGGTCAGCTGCGACGTAGCTAAAGTTTTCTCCTAAATCATTTTTAAGCGAAAGGAGGGCCCCTTCGTTCCTGGCGACTCCGAGAACTCTTCCTCCTGATCTGACGATCTCGAGGGAGAGCGCTCTACCTATACCTGATGAAGCACCCGTGACCACAGCCTTAAGCTTGTTCACACCTTCATCCTAGTTAGTATAAGAAAAAAGTATCGAACGAGTTCAGCTTTCCTAGCCTTCTTCATCCCTTCTAGAGTCGTTAGTTCCAGCGTTCATCACGACGACTTACATCCTAGAGTTGTTCTCTACTTAATTACTTTTTTGTAATCTCTATGATAGCTTCATAAATCCCGTGATAGTATTGAGTTGTGCGCTTTAAGGGTAAGACCGCTATCGTGACGGGTGCCGGGAGAGGCATCGGGGCAGCTATCGCCCACAGGTTGGGCAGGGAGGGTTCAAAAGTTGTAATTTTTGACATCGACGGCGACAGCGGTGCTAGTAGGCTTGCTTCTCTCAGGAACGAGGGCGTAGAAGCGCTCTTCGTCAGAGGAGATGTCTCGAACGAGGCTGACGTAGCTAGGTGCGTTAAAGAAACCGTTGAAACGTTCGGTCGAGTAGACGTACTCGTAAACAATGCAGGCATCGGTTTCTCTGGGAAACCGATTTTTGAGCAGACTCTTGAGGAATGGTGGAGGGTAATTTCAGTTAACTTAACCGGACCATACCTCTTTGCCAAGTATGCAACTGAAGTGATGGTTCAGCTAGGCGGAGGAGTGATTGTAAACATTGTGAGCACGAGGGCCTTACAATCCGAGCCAAACACCGAGCCCTACACGGCTTCGAAAGGAGGTCTCCTAGCTTTAACCCACGCATTGGCTGTCAGTCTTTCCCCTTACCGAATCAGAGTAGTATCTGTTTCACCAGGCTGGGTGGATACGAGCGAGTGGCAGGTGCCTCCTCGAACGCCTAGCCTATCCAATCTTGACCATACCCAACACCCTGCTGGGAGGGTTGGAAGACCAGAGGACGTAGCCGCACTAGTCGCTTTTCTAGCATCTGATGAGGCTAGTTGGATAACAGGTGTAAACTTCGTCATCGACGGCGGAATGACTACGAGGATGATCTACTTGGATGACTTGGTTATCGCTGAATCCCTGGCTAAGCTTACGGGAGACCTAGAATTTGCGGAACTTGTAAGAAAGGCTGCGATGAGAAGTGATCTTCAAAAAGTCAAAGAGGTTTTAAAAACTGTTTTAGAGTCTTCCACTCAACGCTAATGGGCTAGTCGTCTACATTTTTTGGCTACGTTGTAGAGGGTGAGTATGTTCTCGATAGGAGTTTCTGGGAGGATCGTGTGGCATGGTCTCAGCGTGAAACCAGTAGGCCCCATAGCCTTGATCGTGTTTTCTACTTCAGTAGCTACATCTTGCGGCTTATATAAGGGGAGAGTTTGGACCCCTATGCAGCCCTCGAAGCTAAGTCTATCGCCATAAAGTTTCTTAATCCGACCTACGTTCATGGCTTCTGGTTGGAGAGGGTCTAGGACGTCAACGCCTATCTCGATCAAATCGGGGATGATTGGTTCAATCCAACCGTCGCTGTGGAAGTGGAAGAAGGCTCCATGCTTATGTATTAAATCGGCTAATCGTTTATATCGAGGTTTAAGTAAGCGTCTCCACAACTCGGGGGATATCATCATCGTAGTCTGAGCCCCTACATCATCTCCGCTGTAGACTTGGTCAACGCCTGCTTCCGCCAACATTTTAGCTTGGCGTTCAGTTATCGAGAAAAGCTTGTCGAGTACGTACTCCAATTCCATTGCCCCCTTGACCATAAGCTTGAAAATCTTATTGTAACCCAATATAGCGCAAGCTGTTTCAAAGGGTTGAAGAGCGTAGCCTATGACACAGTAATCGTCGTAAAGTTTCCTAAACTTCTCCACTTTATCGAAGTCCTCCTCTCGAGGCTCCGGGAAAACGTAGTCTTTCACATTAAGTTCAGATAACGGATGTTTGACGTACATGTTGGTTCGGCCGTTGCTGGAGAAAGCCGAGACGACGCCGAAAACGTTTCTGTATAACCGCCTACCGTCAACCTCGGTGAAAAAGCCTTCTTCATACCCTCCTCTCAGACCTATCCCCAGCCAGCTTATGTTGGGTAAGAAACCCCTGTAGTCTATCTCAAGGCTCTTCAACAAATCCTCTACGTCGCTGGCGTACAGCGCAGCCATCAAGCTTCCAGCGGGTTCAGGTACTTCAATCCATAAACTTAAGGGAACCATATCTACCTCCTCTCTTTCTACAGCTCTAATGCAGCGCTCCCTGGACGACGGCATAAGTTGAAGAGAAGCGATAAGCTAAAACCTTTCCGAAGCAAGCGGTTTACCGTAGAACAGGTGTTGTAAACAGTATAGACTTTTTATAAATAAGTACACATATATATCCCGCTCTCAAAACTTAACCGCCTGGGGGGTTTTAGTGGAGAAAAGGGTTTTAGGTAGAACTGGTTACAAGGTGACTTTCCTTACAGTTGGTGGAGCGGGACCCGGTTTTACCCCTGATGTCGAAGAAGGGGTTAGAGCGTTTGAGATGGCTTTAGAGAAGGGTTTGAACATGGTGGATATAGCGCCGAGTTACGGTGAAGCAGAGGACAGGTTGGGTGCCTTGATCAGCAAGCATAGGGATCAGATAGTGTTAGCGGAGAAGACTATGGAAAGGACTAGGGAGGGCGCATGGAGGGAGTTGAAACAGTCTCTGTCTAAGTTAGGCGTCGAGAGCTTCGACGTGTACCAGTTTCACGCCGTCAGCTCGCTGGAAGAGCTCGACAAGATATTCGGTAAGGATGGTGCCCTCGAGGCCTTCCTTGAAGCAAGGGATACGGGCTTAATCAAGTACATCGGCATAACTGTCCATAACGACATGAGGTTGGTCCTGAAAGCTCTTGAAAGGTTTGACTTCGATACTGTCTTAATACCGGTGTCTGCAGCTAGCATGGTCGCCCCGGCTCCAGAAAACGATTTCCGCCCGGTCCTGAAGGCGGCAGTTGACAGGGACATAGGAGTGATCGCGATCAAGGCTATAGCTAAGAGCAGGTGGCTGGAGGAGCGTAAGGTGGTAGGCGATAGGCCTTGCACGACATGGTATGAACCTTTCATGGAGCAAGAGGATATAGACTTGGCAGTCTGGTACACGCTCTCTCAGGACGGTGTGACGACTTACTCGATGGCAGCTGAAGTCAGGCTTTGGCCGAAAATCATTGGCGCTGGAGAAAGGTTCCGTAGAATGGACGGGGAGGAACAGGCTCGGGTTATTGAATTCTTCAAGAGCAAAGGCGCTAAGCCGCTATTCCCCTAAAACTCTTTAACATCCCAACCTTTCTATTATCTGAATTTCAGTCAAAGAACTATAATTGCCCTACAGAGTATCTCAAGCCGCTTTTTAACACATTTAACGTTCATGGATCCGCTAGTAGTGTAGCGGCGCAAGCGTAGGCAGGATTTAACGTCGCACGTGCCATGGATCTGGTGGACCCTAATGGTTTTTACAGCTTGACGCTAGAGCTAGCCTTTTCCAAGGTATACGACAATTGTATCGTGATGTGAGAAGAGCTGAGAGACTAAAACGTGATCGCTATCAAATGTTAGAAACGTTGTGTCAGATCCCGCTGAAGCTGCAATCAACACGTCAATGTTCGACATCGATTCCATCAGACATGGCTTCAGCTTTCTACTCGAACAGCAGCTTTACAACCCTTCCCCAGTTCAATAATGGAAATAAGTCGAGTAGAAGCTTCAACAAGGCTACGTTCCGATTATACCTCCTATAAGCTCCCGGCCTTCTACAGACTCTTTGGCACAGTCTTACGTGAAAGCTATGATCATCTCAACCGTAGTCTTTGCCTTTGACTTTACTAGCGCATCTATCACTTCTGAAAAACTCTTGTAGTCCTTGAGCACTGTAAGCTTATAATAAACGTCTACAATACGTGAAAGATTACGTATCTAACTAAGGGTCTCCGGAAAACGTCTGGAATAC
The DNA here is from genome assembly GCA_025057995.1 of Thermofilaceae archaeon. Classification (GTDB taxonomy): domain Archaea; phylum Thermoproteota; class Thermoprotei; order Thermofilales; family Thermofilaceae; genus JANXEW01. The sequence goes on from JANXEW010000001.1 coordinate 177,622, forward strand.
AGTTTGACTACAATTCATACACGACTGTAAATCAGAGATTTCTTGGAGGAGGACTAACTTAGAGGAGTTTCCGCTCTCTACTCTAAATAGCGCTAGGGTTTGATTCACGTTTCTTGAATAAATGATTTTAAGAGGGAGGTGTGTAGATCTCGTGTGGGCGTGATCAGAACCGTCCTCGGTGATATACCTTCTGACGCCTTCGGTATGGCTTTGACCCATGAACACATTATGTGCGATTTTATTGGCGCGGACAAAATCGATAGGACGAGATATGATCGTCGAGAAGTCTTCGAGGTTATGCTCCCGTTCTTAGTGGAAATTAAGGAGTTGGGTGTAACGGGATTCGTCGACTGTACTCCAGCATTCATAGGTAGAGATCCGTTACTACTTTTAAATCTGTCTAAAGCTACCGGAATCCATATCCTTACTAACACGGGTTTGTATAAGGAGCCGTATTTACCGAAGTACGCGTTCGAGTCTACAGTTGATGAACTAGCTGAAATCTGGGTGTCTGAAATTGAAGAAGGTGTAGAGGATGAAATAGTGAGGGCGAGATGGGGTAGAGTTGAAAGGTACCCGGTGAAGGCTGGTTTCATCAAAATCGCAGTTAACCCCGGACGTTTGCTGCCTGTGCAGGACAAAATTGTTAGAGCAGCTGCAAGGTGTAGCCTTTCCACCGAAGTAGCTATCGTTTGTCACACGGGTGAAGGTGTAGCAGCTCTAGAGCTGTTAAAAGTGGTCGAGCAGGAGGGGCTTGATACCAACAGGTTAATAGTTGCTCACAGCGATGCTATAGAGAGTCTAAACTATCATGCAGAGATTCTCCAGCGGGGCGCTTGGGTTTCCTACGACGGTATAAGTGAAACAACAGTTGATCGCACGTTGAAGCTCGTGGACTTTATCGTCTCAAACGGTTATGAGAAACAAGTTCTACTCTCTCAGGATGCAGGCTGGTACAATGTGAGTGAACAAGGTGGGGGCAAGATTAGAGGATTCTCTTATATCATAAAAGAGTTTCTACCATTGCTGCAAAGAGAAGGTTATAGTTCAAAGTTAATAAACAAAATATTTGTAGAAAATCCTTCTAGAGCATTCGAAATAAAATAAGATAAATTATAGTTAATTTTTGTTTAAGAATAACAGCTACGGTAAGAGGGTCTAGTTTCGAAGCTGCATGATTTACCCCGTCTTCTAGCACGCATTTACAGGATTAAGTTTATCTGTAGGATGAATATCCCACCTTGTGCCTGAGTCTAGTACAAAGGTGTCGGGCAGTAGTAAAGTCATCGAGATCCTACTTGTGATAATCCTAGCTTGGGCGGTTATAGCTAGCGGATTCGCAGCTTATGCCTATATGAGGGCCCAATCTCTTGAAGCTGAACTCACGCCGCTTCGAGTGGCTCTCGCTTCTACAGAGTCGGAGCTTAAGTCTCTGAGAGCTAAAATCGTGGTTGTTAACGTTGCGATCGATTACGGCAATGGGACTATTAAATGGTATAACTCAACTCCGCTCCCTCAAGGGGCTACCGTTTTAAAAGCACTTTTAGTTACGGCGTCTCGAGTCGAATACACTTTAGGACAATACGGGGCATACGTCACTTCTATAAACGGGGTTTCAGAGAAGATACTTTCATCCACTGAAGGTTACTCTTGGCTTTGGTACATATTTGAGGGCGGCCAATGGGTTATGGGACCGGTCGCCTCTGATCAATACGTGGTTAAAGACGGAGATACATTAATGTGGAGGTACGAGCACTGGAGATTTTAATCATGAGAAGAAATCGAAAAGACTATATATTAGCCTTTCTTTTATCATTATCTAATAATGAGGTTAAAGGTAGGTATGAATTAAGTAAAGAGTTGGGTATAGGCGAAGGTGTTCTCCGCGGAATATATCAGGAATTGAGGGAGGGTGGGTTAATAACAGTTGGAAAAGGAGGTACTCGACTAACGCCCAAAGGGCTAGAAGAGTTGGAGAAGATGTTGAGCGTTAATGGAATCATACATGCGGTTTTTCTAAACGATTTCGAGGTTTGGGGTAGAAAGTATATAGGTGTCGCTGCAGCTCTACGTCGTAACGTAAAAAACGTGGTAGAAGCGCGTGACGCAGCCGTTAGATCTGGAGCCCATATAGCGTTAATTGCTAAAAGGGAGGCGGATAGGATATTCCTTCCGATGGTTGAAGAATACGATCTACTTCAAAATGCCCCTCAGTTGTACTCCGTTTTAGCGTCACTACCTCCTGCTGAATCCTATGCAGTCGTGCTAGGCGATAACCTCCTGCCTTGCGTTAAAGGTTTGATAGAGTTAGCCAAACAAGAGTGAACGACAGACATAAAAATGTTAACTCACTCTTATTTACTGATGTTCAAGCTCATGCTCGTAATCATCGTTTTACTCCCAGTGGCGTTAGCATTGCCTCTAATGTTTACAACGAGTAACGGTGAAACCCTTATTGGAGCCGTTATCGAGGTAGAGAAGCTGGATGGTACACGTTACACATATCATCTAGGACCTGAGGGTGTCATCACCGTCCCAGAGGTGCCTCTAGGGATTCTAAAGGTTAAAGTAGTCAGCTGGAAGGATGTTCCGATTGGATACCAGTGCGTGGCGACACCGCAGAACTACACGGTGAAAGTTCCAGGTATCCACAGGTTGGTAGTAAACGTGAAGGGATCAAGAGGCCAAAGTCTACACGGTGCAGCCGTTACTATCTTCCATCAAGGTAGAAGCGTAGAGGTAGGCGTTTCCGATGAGTCCGGTGTTTATAAGACGTTACTGCCAGCGGCTAGCTATACGATAGCGGCAGAGTACGGTGGTTCTAGGAGAGAAGCTCAAGTTGATCTAATGTCCCCGCAAGAGGTTACTATACAGCTCGACATATTCGGCGAAATAGGTGGGTTACCCTTATCATCAACTGAGTTTATGGGTATAATACTCCTCGCAATAGTCATACCTTTAGCGATTTTCGTGATAGCTTACGAGTACGCCCAATGGAGGAGGAGAAAACTTTTGCGGGTTGTTGCAGCGCCTCCAGCTGAAAAATAAAAAACTACAGGAAATAAAAAGACTTTAACTGAGAGTTAACAAGTTGACTGAATGTGGTGGTAGCTCTATCAATCTTTTAAAACTTTGGTCCCTTTCCCCTAATTTAACTCTATTCGGTTCATCGAAGGTATTCATATCTTCGATGGATTCTCCAGAGATCCACTTATGGTTGAGAGAACTTGGCTCAAAGCCTCGAATGAAAATCTCAGTTTCAACTTTCTCTTCTGGATGCTTATTTACAAGGAAAAGGTATAACCTACCGTTCGTGAAGACAGCTGACGAATCGATATAGGGTACTTCAGAGTCGAGCTCATCAGAATGGTAGGATGGAGAGAAGGCGAGCGTTCGGACGACATCCCCCTCTCGAGCTTCTGCATAAAGCTTGAAAACTAGATACTGGGGCGTAAGAAGCATTCTTCCCTCATCATCAGTAAGTATTAGCGGTAACACGTTGACCGTCTGCGCAAAGCAAGCTAAAGGCACTATCCTGTTTAATCTTTGAAGCGAGTTCAAGACCAACGCTGTAAAGATAGCGTCCTTAACCTTCGTAATTTGACTGAGCAGAGGCGGTTTAGCCTCAGGATACCATACGTTCCATTCATCGAAGGCCAGCTTAATATCTTTCTTCACGCCATACCTACGCTTAGTTACCTCAACTAGCCTGTAAATCGTCCTCAGATTCTCCTCCAACGCTGTCGGCCAGGCTGCGAGATCCTCGTAGGTTCTCCCCTGACGGTCAGCAAAAACATACGTGTGAACAGACAGATAATCGAAGTAGTTTCCAGCTATCTTAACCATATCGATGTTCCACTCTAGGTCGTAATCGCAACCCACTGCTACGATCTTTATCGTCGGATCAACTCGCATCATCTCGTTTACAAACTCTGCCGTCCTCCATGCGCACTCTTCCCCATCTCGACAAAAGCCTACTTGAAACCTACCCCAGAGCTCATTCCCAACCCCCCATAACTTAACGTTAAAAGGCTCCCGGTATCCCAGCCTTCTCCTCCACTCCGCATAGCGCGTATTCCTAGTAGAATTGCAGAACTCAACCCAGTGGGCAGCTTCCTCAGGCGTCCCGTTACCGGCGTTTACTACTATGAAAGGTTCGGTATAGACTAGTCTCGTCCACTCTATGAACTCGCAAGTTCCAAACTCGTTCGACTCCTCAGCCTCCCAAGCCAACTCAAACTTTCTTGGCCTGCTCTCTCTAGGCCCTATACCGTCTTCCCAGTGGTAGGCAGATGCAAAGTTGCCTCCAGGCCAACGCACGATCGGAGGCTTTAACTCCCTAACAGCGTTAAGGACATCGAGCCTAAAACCTTTGAGATTAGGTATCTTAGAGTTTTCTCCAACCCATATACCTCCGTATATACATCTCCCGAGGTGTTCAATAAACTGACCGTAAATCCTGTCATCTAGTCTCGCTATTTTGCTTTCGGCATCGACAAAGACCTTGGCTTGCATTGCAAGTTAGCAATCTCATCGTTGGTTAATAACGCTTGTTTCCAAGCTTAGAAAAACCTTCGAAGTAAGTATCAAATGTGGATGAAGGAATTGATGAAATTTACGTGAGAAAGAACTTTAGAGTTTCAGAGCTTTCCTTACCTTTCCGGTTACAAGAGTCGCTGGTACAACCGAAAGCACTACATGGAGGCCGTTGAACAAGGCTATCAGGAGTAAGGTCATAGCCATAGCCTCCTCTCTGCCCTGTACAAGAAGTCCCGCTCTCGCCAAGAGGGCGCTCGAGTAGTCTAGCCAGAAGGGAAACAAGAACCCTAGGATAACGAAGTTAACGACGCTCATAACGGCTATTCTCGAGAGCGCAGCGCTGATCAAGGCGACCTTCCACCTGCGGCGTGCGACTTGCAACCCAAGTAGCATTGAAACTACTGCTAGAAACTTCATCGAGGCCCCCAACGGCTCGCTCCCCCTCGCCAACAACCCCAAAAAGTGTGCTAAAGCGCAAAGGTAGCTCCACCTAGCATCAACGAGAGCGAAGGTCATGACGGACGGTATCTCAGCTAGGTCGAACTTGAGAAACACGAGGGGGTAGAAGGGTATTTCGAGCCTAAGAAGGGATATTACAATTGCTAAAGCAGACATTACAGCGGCAACAGCCAACTTGTAGCTTACGCGCTGTCGAGCCATAGGAGGGCTTTTGGTGAATAAAGATAAAGATTAAGTTTAAACCGTTAAACTTATTAAACCTTTTAACTTCTCTTTTCCACCTTGAACAGCCTACATTCTATGACTCAACTGGTTATACGCAAGGGACTACAATGGTAAGAATATCGTCAACCGACCACTTAAATTTTATAATTCTCAACATTGTCTCTAAGTCTAAAGGTCTAAATCTTTCTTTCTAGGAAAAATCTCTAAGAAGGTTTCGATCAAAAGTTTACGTTTCTCGAGCTACAAAGCAGGTCAATGAGTGAGAGTTCAGTATGATAGCTTAAGAGTTAGCGACATTAGGGACCTCTTTTTCTTCTAAAGCTTTACATTTATTTGGCCGATAGGACACGCGCTAACGCCTCAGCGACGTCCTCCGCTGTAGGGGACTTAGCTTTTAACTTAGCAGCTAAGATTTGCAGGTGTGTCGGTGAAAAACCATGGTTTCTTAGAAACTCTACGTTGATCAGGAGTTCTCGAGCTTCACCATCGTAGATAACTTTCCCCTGCTCGAGGGTGATAACCCGGTTCGCAAAACGAGCCAGAAGATCAGTGTCATGAGTAATAACCATCACGGTCTTCCCTTTCTTAACTAGTTCAGCTAAACTCTTGAAAAGTGAAACGCACCGATAGTAGTCTAAACCGGTTGTAGGTTCATCAAGTAAGACAAAATCCGTATCCATGGCAAGGACACAAGCTATAGCTAAACGCCGCTTCTCCCCGAAGCTCAAAGTATGAGGGGAATGGTCGAATGGCTTAAACAAGTTCACGCTTTCTAAAGCGTTGTTTATCCTTTGTAGAGCTTCATCAGGGGGTATGCCTAGATTTCTCAGAGCAAAGCTCATCTCTTCACGTATTGTCGCTGAGAACAGCATAGTTTCAGGATTTTGAAACACGTATCCAATTTTCCTCGCGAGGATAGATACTGGTGTCTTCCTCGTATCTAGACCGTCGACGAGCACACGACCGCGTGTCGGCTTAAGGAGGCCTACGACCAGTTTAGCTAAAGTTGTTTTACCAGCTCCCGAGTGACCAATTATACCGACAAACTCTCCCCGGTCTATCGTCAACGTGACTTCTTTAACGGCTTCTGAACCGTTCGGGTAAGTGTAACTGACGTTTTCTAGAATTATCATAGCCGGAACACCTCTACAGCTTCCTTTAAGCGAACTGGGACGGGGATCTCGATAGATTTTCTCCTTAAACAGTAGACGACCTCGCTGACCCCCGGCGGACGTACCCCGTACTTTTCAATTTCATCGACTCTACTAAAGACGTCTTGAGGCTCTCCGATTAACACTATTCTACCTTCGTGCATCACTGCAATCCTATCTGCGACTTCAACTGCCCACTCCACCCTGTGCTCAGCTGCAATTATCGTAAGCCCGTGCTCGCGCTTAAGTTGTGATACTACCTCTAAGACTAGGGAGGTGCCCTTATGGTCGAGCATGGAGGTGGGCTCGTCCAACAGCAAGACTCTCGGCTTCATCGTTAGAACACTCGCTATGGCTATCAACTGTTTTTCACCGCCTGAGAGAGACTGTGGATCTCTATCCAGATACCTGTGTAGGTCAAGAGCATCTGCAACCCATTCTACTCTACTCACCACTTCATCCTTCGGCAGACCGAGGTTCTCGGGAACCATAGCAAGCTCTTCTTTAACAGACCTGGTGATAACTTGCATCTCAGGATTCTGATAAACTATACCGACTACGCCAGCTAGCTTGCTGTAGCCTAGATCAGTTACATTCAACCCTTCGACTGAAACTTCACCATCGACCTCCCCTGGAACAACCCAAGGTATAAGACCTGCTATCACGTAAAGGAGAGTACTCTTTCCACAGCCGCTCGGTCCCATTAAAATAAGCATCTCTCCACGGTTGACGTTGAGACTCAAGCCTTTAAGTATCCACTCCACTGAAACGGCATACTTAACATATAAGTCCTTTACAACGACGGCTGGAGACCCCAAGTTGCAACACCCCCGTAGAATATGGTCGACGCCAAGACGAAAAGAGTGTCTCGAAGTCGCCAACTAGGCTCAAACACGTAAGTCCTTTTAGCCAATCCTACGAATCGTGATGCAAGAACCATGCTTAGATCCCACACGTCGCTGAGAAGCTTTGATATCACTGGAACGATAATAGGCAAGTGGTTCTTGAGACGCTGGAGGGGTCCTCCCCTATCAAGAGCTAAACCACGCGCCTTTTGCGCATCGATGACTTCCTTGACAGCCCTTAAAGCAGAAGGGAGCAGGTTGAGCGCTAACGTGAATGTTAACGCTATCTTTGAAGGTACACCAAGTCTCTCTAAAGCCCAAGTCAAGTGATAAGGTTTAGTGGAAGAGAAGAAGACGACGAAAGCTAGAACCGGGCAAATTATCAGGAAAAACTTGCCTAGAGCTACAAGCAACCCATAATCTGTAATTTTTAAAAAACCTAAAGAGAAGAGTAGATTACCTTGGTTGCTGTACATGCTTGCCCAAACAAGTGTTACTGCTGCGAGAAAGGCTGAAGCGTTGACTACTAACAGCGCAGCCAAACCGGCGCCTAAACCTGATAGACTCAATGCGACAACGAGTGAAGCGAATACGGGGATCCCCTTAAGCCCATTAAACTGTGTAGCTATAGATGCTACGAGGACAAGGAGTAACCAGACGAGCTTTGCCCGAGGATCAAGTTTGTGAAAGAAAGTTTCTCTTTCCACATATAAACCTGAGGACATTCAATTCACCTAAAAGTAAAAAAAGGATTTTTATCGTACTCGGACTCTATCTCTCCAATATAGACCCCTACCCTTAACTAGCGGATAGAGGATTCTGCCGAGCACAGGTGAGAGGACAGCGTTTACTACAATATTGTTGGTAAATATTGTTGGAGCGATAATACCCCAAACGACGAAGAGAGGTAAACCGACGATGGCTTCTGTTACATTGAGCCACCAGCAGATGTAAACGGCGCTTACAAAAGCTTGGATCAACACCCCCCAAGCGTAAAACTCGCCGATCGATTGAGAACTTGAGAAGCTGTGATCTTTTACAAACTTGTAAGGTAGGTACGCTATCAGGAAGTTCCCTATAAATCCTCCGAAAGATCCGACACCGAAGAATCCTCCAACTATGTCGGCGATGAGGTTACCGATCGCGGCACCAATGCACCCAGGTATCCCGAAGAACATTCCGAAAATCGGCGCCAAGGAGTTAGCCGGTCGAAGCCAGGTGAAACCTGGTACGATGACTATGGGAGCTGTCGCAGCTAAGAGACCTCCGTACACGGCAGCGCTTAGGGCTGCAAGAGCTACGTCGATGACCCCCCAGTTGGCAATTCCAGTGCCAGATTTTGTTAACCCTCGCCTTGTAAAAGTCAACCCGAGCAACTCAACTACAAACACGAGTGTGCCAAGTATCCAGATGACAGCTCCGACGACGAACATCATATCCCGGTATCCGAAGAAGATTTGAGAAAGGATAAATGAGGACCAAGGGTTTTCGGGGTTTGCGGTTAGAGCTTGCCAAAACGCGTATACGACTAACGCTGCCGCTAGGACGCCTAGAAGCACTGAAAACAGGACCAGGACTCTAGCTGAACTTTTAGCCTCGCTCACAGGGAGGTGTTGATTGAGGGTTTTTATGCCTTATCGTAATCTAGTTATAGAGACAAGTATAGATGAGTTTTAACGAGCAGTTGAATTAACATAAATATGAAAATAAAGTCGAGAAACCTTCCCACTGTACACCTACCCCAGTTGAAAGTTCAATAGAAGAAGCCTAATCTATCTTTCCAAATAAACGCTAGGTTAGCATTACGGGTAGATCGGGGTCGTCGAGAAATACTGTTGAGGTTACCGGGTTATAGTGCATGGAGATCGCGTGTACTTCAACACCTTTCATGTAAGCTTCTTTAAGCAGTGCCGGGATAACGGGATCTCCTTCGACATAAGGCTTGAATGCTCGAACCCCGGGTAGAGCGGCGATAAAGACGATAGTGCCTTTTCCTCCAGATTCTACAAGTTTTACCAGCTCCCGGATGTGACGCCGCCCTCTCTGCGTGGGACAGTCAGGGTATGCTGCATAATCTCCGTCTCTTAAGACAGCGCTCTTCAACTCGACGTACATGACTTCTTTTCCACACTCCAGTAGGTAGTCTAAAACCGAAGATCCAAGTCTCGGGTTACGTGCCACTACGAGGCACGGAGCCCAAGGCAAGAGCTTCTCTTCTAGAGCTTTTTCAAAAGCCTTCGACTGCAACGATGTGTCAATCAGCGCAGCTGCACCTCTCTCTTCAATCGCTATTAGCCGCAAGCGAGTTGCCCCCTCTTTCTTCGGCATACAGTAACATTTTCTACCTGAGACTAATAGCTCGATGAGCCTTCCAGTATTATTTATGTAGGCTTTCTCCACAGTATTGTCGACTGAGACTTCAACTGCGAATCTGTTTACTCTCCTGACGATCTTACACTCAGTCGCAACGGGCAGCCTAATGAGTTCACTGGGCATACGTAGTAGAATGGATGCAAGCTCTTATACAGTTGATTCTCGTAAACGAGGGCTATGTCCGAAGAGGTTTCAAGAACTAGCATCCTTATCGGTCATGTAGATCTCGAGTAAATAAGTAAACCCGACCGAAGTTTACTACGTTTTTCTATTATTTTGAACAGTTGAAACCTGTTGAAATCGTTGTTAGATGAACATAATTTTAAAAAGTGGGTTAAAGAGGCTAGAGTTTAGATGGTCTCAAGAAGAAATCTAGAAGAATTTTTGAAGGAATCGGGTGTAGATTTTAAAATAATTGAAGTATCAGAGGCCGCTACCTCGGAAGAAGCTGCGTCGAGCCTAGGTATAAGTTTATGTGACATAGCGAAGACTATCGTCTTAAAATCCGACTCAGGGAGATACGTCCTCGTCGTGGTAGCTGGCAACAGGAGGGTCGATTTAGATAAACTCGCTAAGACATTAGGGTTTCGAAAATTGAGATTAGCAAACGCTGAAGAAGTTGAGGAGGTAACTGGTTATCCTCCGGGCGGCGTTCCCCCTATATGTCATGCAAGGCAGCTTCCCACCTACGTAGATTTAGAGGTTTTTCAACTGGATCTAGTATACACAGGCGGAGGCGATGATAGACATTTGCTCTGCATATCTCCTAAATCGATAGTGGATCTTGCAAGAGCTAAGGTAATCGATGTACCTAAAAGGTGAGGCTGGAGCTTCGAGGTAGATGCGACGTAATGGAAAAGTCTTACCTCTCCATGTTGAACTCTTACGATTCAAGGGTTGAAGGGTACGCAGCTTAGTTTTTAAAGACTAGACCTTTTACTTTTATTACGGTAATGGGCTACGTTAGACCCTTCGACCCTTGGAGAGTTACTAGCCTTTGCACGTGCCCGTTCAAGTACACTGTAAACCCTTACACCGGCTGTAGCCACGGTTGCCTGTATTGCTACGCTAGCAGCTACATAAAGAGGTTTTTCGAGCCTAGACCTAAAGCTGACTTCCTTAGGGTCGTATCGAGGGACCTACGTAGGATTCCGCCTGGATCGATTATTAACGTGTCAAGCAGTAGCGACCCTTACGAGCCACTAGAGTTGAAGTACGGATACACACGTAGTCTTTTGGATATGATCGCGGGAAAGTACGTAGTTGAAATTGTCACAAAATCCGATATCGTCTCAAGGGACGCGGATTTGCTCATGAAAGGCTCGAGCGTTGTCTCGATGACGATCACCACGCTCGATCGGAGCTTAGCCGCTAAGCTCGAACCCCGATCTCCGCCGCCTGAGAGAAGGCTTGAAGCGATAAGGAAACTTTCTGAGCTCGGTATCCCTGTGGTAGTCCGACTAGATCCGTTGATCCCCGGACTCAACGATTCTCTTGATTCGGTAAAGGGTGTGTTGGAGGCTGCCGCAACAGCTGGAGTAAAGCACGTAGTGTGTAGTACATACAAGCTAAAGCCTGACAACCTTAAAAGGATGGTAAACGAGTTCCCTGAGCTTATACCTACGCTCAGAGAGCTATACTTATCGAAAGGCGAGAAGATACATGGCTACCTTTATGCGTCTCCAAGCTACAGGCTCCGTTCCCTAACGGTTGTGAGGGATCAAGCTCACAAGCTTGGCTTAACATTCGCACCCTGCAGAGAAGGTTTCCCCCAGCTAATAGATGAAAAGGTCTCCTGCGACGGTACGCATCTAGCTTTCAAAAGTAAAAGGGACTAGTCTTCAGCTCACCAAAATTAGGCAACATAAATAAATATTCCATAGCTATAGCTATAGCTATGGTAACTACCATTCAAGTTAGCAGGAAGACAAGACAGCTTTTAGATGCTTTAAAAAAGAAGTATTCTGCGCGAAGCTACGATGAAGTGCTGCGGAACCTCTTGACCGAGAAAATGGGGGTTCCCACTTCAATGTTCGGGTCCAACCCGAAGCTATCCAGCTTTAGAGAAGAAGAGGAGGCAGAGTTGCATGAGCTATGAGTACGTGATTGACGCGTACGCTTGGATCGAGTACTTTAAGGGTTCGAGGAGCGGCGAGGTAGCGAAGCGTTACATCGAGGAGGAGAGTTCAGCTACTCCAACAGTGGTAATCGCAGAGTTGAGTAGGAAACTGTTGAGGGAGGTTGAGAGGGGCGTGGAGACTCTTGACGGTAGGAGAGTAAAGTTAGAGTTTATAGTAGCCGTCACTGAAGTCGTGGACTTGACACGTAGAATCGCTGAACTAGCTGGTGAGATAGATGTAGAGAGGAAGAGGAAGGTGAGCAACTGGGGGTTGGCAGATTCGATAATCTTGGCTACGGCTAGACTATGCAATGCCAAAGTCGTCACAGGTGACAAGCACTTCGCAGACTTGAAAGATGAAGTAGTGATGATAGAACAGTTTTAACTCTCCGGCTCTAGACGAGGGAATCCTAACGCGCTTCAACCTAAAGCATGTTGAGTGCCTAGCTGAAGTAGGGCTGTAGTTAGGGTCCCGTAAGACCTCAATATACTGATTTATGGTGTCGATTAAAACGCGAGATAAGTTTTACAATTTAACATGGGAGGAAGCATTTAGCCGCTTTATAAAGGATCGGGTTTACCGCCATACCAATCAATCTTAGTAGCTTTTACCTCGTCAACATCTATCGAACGAAACATAGAAGCGCTTTGGAAATTTAACAGGTTGAACCCACTCATGTGTGGTTTAACGTGATTTTACGCGTAATATTTTAACCGGGTTTTATAGTGTTGTGCATCTATCTCGCTACTTGAGGCAAATTCAGGTTTGGGGGGTTGAAGCGCAGGAGACGATTATGTCATCAACTGTTCTTGTAGCTGGTTTAGGGGGTTTAGGATCAGCGGCTTCGCTTTACCTAGCAGCCGCGGGTGTGCGAAAGCTCGTGTTAGTCGACCACGATGTTGTGAAGGAGAGCGACTTGAATAGACAAGTGCTACACTGGACGAGGGATTTAGGCGCGTTGAAGGTGGAGTCGGCGGAGGAGAAACTTCGTTCTCTAAACCCCGATGTGAACTTCGTACTGTACCGCGAGAAGCTGGAATCGTTAAGCAGAGTTGAAGAACTCGTGAGGGAAGTTGACGTCGTAGTTGACGCGCTAGATAACTGGACTAGCAGATTTCTGCTTAATAGAGCGTGCGTAAATCTCGGCAAGCCGTTCGTGCACGCGGCTGTAGAGGGGCTCAAAGGGTGGCTTACAGTGATCCATCCACCTCATACCCCTTGTCTAGCTTGTATCCTCTCAAACCCGCCGGAGAAGGGGAGCGTACCAGTAGCAGGACCGCTGCCAGGCATCCTAGGTTGCATGCAGGCCCTTGAAACCTTAAAAGTAATAACAGGGTTCGGTAAAACTTTGACAGGACGGTTACTGTTCTTCGATGGTCTTGAAGGATCAGTGGAAATTTATGAAGTTAGGAAAAAAGTGAACTGTCCAGCTTGTTCTTAAAGAAAAGGTTTAAGAGTTTTCCTCATCTTCCACCATCGTCTCCTTAACCCAGGGCGTAAGGATAATCGATAGAGCACCAGTAAGCGTAAACAGCGCAAGTGCAGAGAGCGGGTTTTGTACATAGTAGCCGGTTACTTGATAGATCGCAACTCCGATGAACGTCGAAGCGTTTACAAAAGAGAGGTTGGTCCCCGAGAACTCTGGATCGTAAGCTTCCCTAGCCATAGGTGATATTATAGAGTGTGTTGCAGCGACTAGACCGAGTAGAACTGCATGCAAAGCCAAGAGCTCTGAACTCCCGCCCCAGGCTAAAATTATGCTAAACAGCCAAAACACAGTGTGAAGGAAGCAAGTGAGCGTTAGGAGAGGCTTCCTTCTACCGATGTTATCGCTGAAGAATCCTACGGCTGGCACTGATACAGTGAATGTAAGTGAAGTAAGGAAGAGCAGGTAGGCTGTATAGGATGGGGAGACTCTGTAGCAGGCGGTCAAGTAGAGTGAACCCCAGTACGATTGATAGGCTAGGTAAGCCGAGTAAGTCCCCAAGCCCGCTACTACAAGAGCTAGGGAGTGGGGAGTTCTGGCAACGAGGCGAAGCTGTTTAACGGCTGCTACTAAACCCTGTTTTGTACTGCCTAGGCCGATACCTTTGTCGTCGACGAGAAGGAAGACTCCAAAAGCGCATAATAGAGAGGCTAAGCCGAGGAAGAGGAAAAGAGCCTGAATACCGAAAACTTCAACGAAGTTCTTAGCTGGGATAGTGGCAAACAAGCTTCCTATACCGCCCACCATTAAGCCTAGACCGGTTAACAACCCACCTCTATCCTTCCTAGCCTTCAATCCTATGATCCTTTGCATCGAAATCCAGATAGCTGCAGCCCCTAAGCCTACCAACAACCTTCCCAGGATAAAGAGTGAAGGATTACCGATCGTTGAGAGGAGGGAGCCCGAAGCCATCAACCCGATGCTTAATGTTGCGTACAAGCGGGCTCCAAGCGCATCAGCGAGAACTCCTGCGGGCAACTGCATTGCGGCGTAAGTGTAGAAGTAGGCTGATGAAGCCAACGCCGTAAACAGGCGAGGGTCCCAACCTCCTCGTTCAGCTAGGACCTCCATCTCAGGCAACAGTACGCCGGTCACTGTTCTATGAAAGAAGGAGAAGAAGTATGATGCGTAGAGAGCGGTAATGCTTCTAACGAGCGAATTGTATCGGTTCGACAATACCAACTCACCTGCTTGCTAATTGTAACCTTTCAGCTAGCTGTAGCCCCTTAATGAAAGGCTGAGTGTACAAGCATCCTCCTAGCATGGGGATCAGCACGCGGGCTGTAGATCATACTTTAAAACGTTTAGGGTTCCCCTATTGTTTAAAGGTGGACAGAGCGTGAGTGAAAAATTTGCTATCGGTGATGAGATACTAGAGATTCTCAAAGGCAGTCTAAGCATCCGTGCTGGCGAGTTTGCAGCTCTAGACGCTGGAGTAGGCGATCCTTTTAGGGTTCTTGTAGCTACAATAATCTCTCAAAACACCAACGAAAGAAACACTTACCTCGCGCTCGATAGACTCGAGAGGGTGATTGGTGTTGACCCCCCTAGGCTTTTGTCCACGGGTGTAGAAGCGATAGAGAAGGTCATCGCGGTGTCAGGTCTACAGGGTCAGAAAGCGCGAGCGATCCATGAAGCGGCAAGGCTGGTAATTGAGCGTTACAACGGGGATATGAAAAAACTCCTAGAGCTCGGTGAGGAGAAGGTTAGGGTGGAGTTAAGCTCGATAAGAGGTATCGGTGATAAAACGATAGACGTCCTCTTAGCTTTCTCAGGTTTCCCCGTGTTGCCGGTAGATACCCACGTGAAAAGGGTTTCAAGAAGGCTTGGTCTGACTAATAGTTCAAGTTACAACGGCATAAAAAGAGATCTTCACAATGTCTTTAGAAAAGAGGTTAGGCTGTTGGCTCACCTTCTCCTGATAAAGTTGGGGAGGGAGATATGTAAAGCTCGGGCCCCCCTATGCAGCAGATGCCCACTCCTATCGAAGTGTCCTAGCGCTAGTTTGGAACAGAAAACTAATGTACCTACGAGAGAGGGGGGAGAGTGAAACATGCCTTTACCTGAACCCAGGCAGATGGAGTGGCTGTTTCACTTCACGCTTATTCTAGCTGTTCTCGACGCGGTTGGTGTATTCGCCTTAATCCTTATTTGCTACTTTCTTTATAAAGCGTATAGGATCTCCAATCAACGTCTATTCCTCTTCTTCTTCGTTGGGTACGCTGTGTTGGCTGCAGGGGAGTCAGCGCGTTTCCTCCTCTTAGCAACTGCCTTTATAGCGAGAGCCAGGTTGTTGATGTTCTTCCTAGCACACAACATGGGACCTCTTCCACAACTGTTTCAAACAATTGCCCTCCTTTTCATTGCAGGAGGTTACGCGTTAGAGCTAGCCCAAGCAAGGGTTGAGAAGACGTCACTTGCTATCTTGCCGTTGCCACTCCTCCTAGCTCTTCAAAGACCCTGGAGTGGACTTTTCGTTCTGTTAACTTTCATAAATCTGGCTTTGCTCGTTTTCATCATCTTAAACGCTTCAAGCGTATACTTAGCATCAAGAAGCAGACGCACACTGCTGATCGTCATAGCCTTCCTTCTACTCCTTCTCTCAAACATCCTCATGCTCCCGGCTGTCGTAAGAGTGAGCGACGAACTTTTCATTATATCAAAGCTTCTTTACTTAACAGGCCTACTAACTTTCCTTTTGCTCGCGATTGAGGTGGCTCAAGCCTGACGAAGAGGAGATCAAAGTTAAGGATTCTCGTAGACATTTTACGTGTAGCAGAGAGAGGGGAGGCAAATATCACACAGATCATGTTAGAAGCCAACTTACCTTACACGCGTCTTTCTAAATACATTGATGAGCTTCTAGAAAAGGGGCTACTACTAAAAACAGAAGACGCTAGGGAAGTGAAATTTAAAGTGACGAAGAAAGGTAGAGAGTTTCTTAAAGAATTTGAGCGCATAGAGAGAGTAGCTGAAGCCTTTGGCGTCGAGCTTTAGCCGGCAACATAATGGACGATAAGTCCATAATCGACTTTAATACTCTTTTCCACGTTTGTTCGTGAAGGGTAAAGCCAAAGAATCAATTATATCCGCTGCCTTACCAATTCTCGTAACCTTACTAGTTTCATCTACAGTGATTGCTGAGTTGTCTCCCCAATCTTACGTAGGAGTAGGGGGAGTGGTTGTAGATCGTGAAGTAAAACCTCTGGAAGGTGTCACAGTGGTCGTATATGACTCAAGTACGGCATTAGTAGGGAAAACCTCCACTGGAGTTAACGGAATGTTCGCGGTTACTCTACCTTCGGGAACATATACGTTGAAACTTTCAAAAGCTGGATATATTGACAAGACAATCTCCTTTTCAATCAGTAAAACAAGTTTTTACACGGATTTGGGAACGATAACACTTGACTACAGTTTATCGATCTCGATGCCTTATTCTTCTGTAAGCGTTAACACTCTCTCGACAGCTTCTATACCAGTTACAATTTCAAACAAGGGAGGATTATCTGAAAATATTTCAGTGGAGCTGGAGACAGACTGCAACTTAGATTTAACTCTGTACTCGGGTAACTTGAAGGTTAGTGCACTGTCACTTAACCCAGGCGAGACCCAGACTTTAACTCTTAAGGTCAAAGTTCCATATAGGGAGAGTTCTTTATGTAATGTTATAATAAGATTCAAAGGTTCGATCATTCATGAAAGAAAACTGAATATTTTTGTCGAAAACAATCCTTTATCTCTCATTTCGGCACAGTTAACGTCTATTCAATCAGCTCCAGGCTCCGTCATGTACTTACCATTCAAGGTTGTCAACACTCTTTCAGAGGCTTTCAAAGCTCGAATCTACTTAGAGCTACCCAGCGAATGGAGTGGAGTAATAAAAGACTCGAGCGGAAACATGGTCAGTGAAGTACAGCTTAACCCAGGTGAAAGCCTTCAATTGTTCCTAACCTTAGGCGTACCGCGTGACGCGTCACCCGGGTCTTACAATATAACACTAAGGCTAGAGGGTATAACCCCCTTCTTCGTCAATGATCTTCAGTTCAAGGTTTCTGTCTCAACTGGGAAACCTCTTGTACGCTTGAGCACGGGGACTCCGCATGTTGACGCTTACGCCGGTAAAACAGCGAAGTATCAACTCACTTTAGTCAACCTAGGTGATGCTAGTTGCTTAGCTAACGTGACTGTTTCCGGTCTACCTAAAGGTTACAACTGGGTTTTAACAGACGTTCAAGGCAATGCGTTATCTCAGATCTATTTACCAGCCGGGGGTAGCTCCACTTTAACCCTATCTGTAAGCGTACCCCCTTTAGTTGAACCTACGGTGATAAGCTTCAAAGTTAACGCAACGACAAGCTTCTCTCGAGATGAACTACCGTTGAGCTTAGGTGTTCTGGGTAGGTACGAGCTTAGCTTTGTAACTCAAAACTTCTACCTAGAGTTGACACCGGGATCAAGCGGCGTTTTCGAGATTCAAGTGCGAAACACTGGCTATAGCTCATTGACTAATGTTGCGTTAAGCTTGTTAAACACACCAAGTGGTTTTTCAGTAAATGTTGAACCAATTAACGTTCCTTTACTGAAGCCCGGCGAGGTAGCTGCTTTCAATTTGAATATTGCGACCGAAGCAACGGTAGACACGGGAGACTACTACGTGACTTTTATGGTGAAAGCGGATCAGCTTGACCCCATTCGCAGGGACTTGCACACATACTTGAAAACTTCTGGTAACATTGCATACGTACTTGCAGCCGTAATAGTCGTCCTAGTACTCCTATTCCTAGTAAGCTACAGGCTTTTTGGTAGAAGGTGATTACCGATGGGCGAGTACGTTATTGAAACACAGGATTTAGTTAAAGTGTACAAAGATAGAAGCGGCGTTGTCAAAGCTCTTGACGGCGTTTCACTGAAGGTTCCTAAAGCGGTTTTATTTGGTCTTTTCGGACCTAACGGCAGCGGTAAGACAACGTTGATCTCCATACTTGTAGGTCTCCAATTACCGACTAGCGGTTCAGCGCAGGTCCTAGGCTTTGACTGTGTGAGAGAGTCGATAGAGGTCAGGAAACGCGTAGGTCTTCTGCCTGAAAACTACGGTTTCTACGAGTCTATGACAGCATATGAGAACTTAGAGTACTTGGGTAAACTCGATGGGATACCTGTTCAAGAATTAAAGCGGAGGATACCCGAGGTTCTCGAGTTAGTAGGGTTAAAGGAATGGATAAACTCAAAAGTAAAAAGTTTTTCAAGAGGTATGACTCAGAGGCTTGCTCTCGCTCAAGCTCTTCTCAAAGACCCGGAGATCCTACTCTTGGACGAACCCACGCTTGGACTAGATCCTCAGGGTTCAACCATGTTCAGGAAACTTATGGAAGAGTTTGTTAAATCAGGTAAATCTGTATTGATTTCAACTCACCTTCTACATGAACTAGGCTATATCTGTACTCAAGCTGCTTTTTTACGTAAAGGGAAACTCGTTGCCCAAGGTAGTATAGAGGAGCTTGCAAAGGTGTACAGCAAGGAGAAAGGCTACAGCTATGAGTTGCTTGTAGCAGAAGATGTTGAGCTCTTAGTGAAAGAGTTGATGAAGCTGGAAGGCGTCATACACGTCAGTTTTGAGAACGATAAAGTTAGAGTCAGAGCCAGCGAAGACATAAGCGACGAGCTGGCATCCTTGGTTGGTAAGTTTAGGGTAAAGGCTATGGTACCTATTTCACCGACGTGGGACGAGCTTTACCAGTTCTACCAGGGAGGTGGTTGGGAATGATAGAGAAAGTTCTAATCATAACTAAAAAGGAAATCTTGGAGAACATTAAAAGTGTTAAGTACTGGGCTATCGTTGGACTATTTGTACTCCTATACCTGTCCTCAACTTATGCCATCGGTTTCGCGCTAAGGGGTCTAGGTCAACAGGGGATTCAAAGGAGAGAGAGGGTCGTGTTGACTCTTTCGTCACAAGTTGCCAACACAATGAGTTACATTGCGCCGTTGATCGGAATAGCCCTAGGCTTCGGAGCTGTTGCCGCAGAACGTGACAAGGGTACGATTAGACTCGTTCTAGCTAGACCCATCTACAGAGATGCTCTTATCAATGGAAAGGTTATTGCAGCATTTATTCTCATCGTTCTAGCCGTGCTTGCTTCCACTCTCATAGCCGTACCGCTAGCTATATCTGTTCAAGGAGTCAACGTGACTTTAGATGACTTCACTAGGTTAGTTTTTGTTACAGTTCCAGCATCCCTGCTAGCGTTAGCCTACTACACCATGGCGCTATTCGTGTCCGTTAACGCCGGGCGCTCCAGCCAAGCATTAGTAGTAAGCCTTAGTATGTGGATTTTCTTTTCGTTCATACTGCCTATAATCTCCTCTTTCATAGCCTTTCAAATCCTTGGACCTCCACCAGCGATGCCGTTTAACGCTACAAGACCCTTCCAGCCTGGGCAAGGTTCACGCCAGTTTGCTGAATACTACGGAAAGTATAGTCAGATCGTAAACACGATACAGATAATGTCACCTAACGCGCGTTACACTTCACTAATTAACGCCCTATTCGCTCTAAGACAGAGTGGGTCATATGAGACTCTCACATCATCCTTGGGTGCACGCTGGCTTGACGTAGTAGTTCTCTTGTTCTACATAGCTGCGTTCGCGATACCCTCCTATGTGCTGTTTTTGCGGAGGCAGGAGACAAGATAGTTTTTCTGGTCTGTAAAGTCTTTCACTTCAAAGCAACATTTATATATGACAATGGTATAAGCTTCATGATAGGCATGGAAATGTTTAGAACCGAAGATTGGAAAAAAGAGAAACATGTTCCCGTGATAGAAATTTTGGATCGAAAGGATAATATTCTCACCGTAAAAGTCACAGTCGGTAAAGAGATTCCTCACCCTAATACGACTGAACATCACATAAGGTACATTGAACTCTTCTTCTGGCCTGAAGGAGAACCATATCCTTTCCATATCGGTAGATCGGAGTTCAACGCTCACGGAGAGTCTGTGAAAGGTCCAAACACTAGCACCGTCTACACCGAGCCCATAGCCTACTTCGTGTTTAAAACCGAGAAACGTGGCAAACTCGTAGCCTTTTCGTACTGTAATATACACGGCCTCTGGAAGAGCGAATCATCTATATGAAATTTTTATTTTAAAATCATAATTTTCTTAATTTTTCCTACTAACAAAGTTTCATTTACGATGAAAAGAAATTTAAACAACTTATGGATTGAAAGGAAAATATGCTAGCTGTAGAAGTCAGGGAGCTTGTCAAGGATTTTGGTGACTTCCGAGCTTTACGTGGAGTAAGCTTTAACGTGGAGGAAGGTGAGGTTTTCGGATTGGTGGGACCTAACGGCGCTGGGAAAACTACGACGTTTCGGATAATTGTCGGTTTATTGCCCCCGACTTCTGGGGATGTAAAAGTCTTCGGGATGCGGCCCGGAGACATTAAGGTGAAGAAGTTAGTTACGTACCTTCCCGAGGATGCTGGAGCTTACAGGAATATTACCGGCTACGAGTACTTGGACATGGTCGCTCGACTGTATTCTAGTAAGGGAAAAGAGATGGAAGAGACTTTGGAGCTGGGTCTCAAGATAGCCGGTCTAGGCGATAAGATAAACGAAAAAATGAAGAATTATAGCAAAGGGATGAAAAGAAGGATTCAAGTCGCTCGCGCCTTAATGGTTAAGCCGAAGCTAGCTGTTCTCGATGAACCATCTGCTGGCTTGGACGTTATACAGGCGCGAGAGGTTCGCGAGCTTATTAAAAAGTACTCTAATGAGCTCGGTGCGACAGTCTTACTTTCAAGCCATAACATGCACGAGGTAGAGGAGATTTGTACTCGCGTAGCACTTCTTCATAAAGGGGTTGTCTTAAAGGAGGGTGTTATAAGAGAACTGTTAAGAGAGTACGGTTCGAGGAACCTAGAGGAGCTTTTCATAAGCTTAGTAAGAGGTGAGTGAGTGTGAATTTTTCAATTGTAAAAACTTTAGTTTTTAAAGAAGTGAAGGACCTTCTAAGAGACCCTCGCATAATAATACCCTTCATCTTGTCCGCAGCTATAATGCCGGTAATAGGTTTCATGATTTTTTCAGCTATGCAGATAGCCGCAAGGCAAGTGATGGTTGAAGCTCGTACAATAGCCGTATTAGACTTAGATCGTTCAGCTACATCACTTGAGTTGGTAGAGTGGCTTTCGAGAAGTGGAGCTTACACCGTCAAGCTGTTGAACGTGAGCCTCGAAGCCAATTATAGCTTGTTGGTGAGAGAGGCTTTCAAACTCGATGTTTCAACCCTAGTAATCATAGAAAGAGGGTTCGAGAAAGAACTGTTTTCAGAGAGTAGACCTAAGGTCCACATCATATCTCTCGTTAAAGAGTTCGGCATTTTCTCCGCTGCAAGCGGTGTGGCTATCGTTGGTACTTTAACGGATTTTGCAGCTAGAAAGCTGGTGGAAGGAAGAGGGTTAGACTACCAGCTTGTAAGAAATCCTTTGCGAGTTGAGGAGACAACATATATAGCTCCCAAGGAGATCTTCCTAGAAGATCCGTCTCTGCTCGTGGCTGCTTCAATGGCTTCTTTGCTTATACCGTTGATCCTCGTTTCTGTGGCGCTAGTCGTCATGCAAATGGCTGCTACTTCCATGGCCGTGGAGAACGAGGAACGGACTCTTGAAACCCTCCTTACGCTGCCGGTGAGCAACTACGAGGTTTTATTATCGAAGCTCTTCGGGATGTTCGTAGTCTCAATGATAGGAACTGTATTCGAGGTAGCTGGCATGGCTGTGTATTTCCTCCTGCTCATGCAACTACCCACGCAACTTGCGCAAACGCCCAGTCAGACGAGCTCAGCTTTTCAGCTGCCGTTGTTTGTAAACCCGTCGGATCTAGTATACATAACTCTCAGCCTTCTACTAGCGCTCTTTTTCGCAGCGGCCTTGGGTCTCGTCGTAGGTGCGCTGAGCAGGGACGTGCGTATCGCGAACACCATAATTGGTCCTCTCTCCATGCTTTTCTACCTACCGAGCATGTTCATAGTCTTTGTGCCGTCAAAAGCTCTAGGGGATTTAGGCACACTTCTTCTCTATACGATGCCGGTGACCCAGCCGGTAATTGCGGCTAAGGATGCCGTCGGGGCTCGGCTACCTTTAGAGATGCCCATGTACTTGATCCTGTCGCTCGTTATTTCGCTTCTGACGGTATACGCGACATCTAAACTGTTTTCACTAGAGGTTCTGTCTTCACTTCAGTACAAACTTTCGACTTTCATCCACAGGAGAGGGAGGCGGAGTGGTGAAAGAGGCTGAGTTTAGAAGGTATGCGCTAGACGAGCTCTTCGACCATAGGCTTTACTCTAAACTTGTTGAGGTGGAAAGAAAAGGAGAGAACTTGAAGCTTTTAGAAGAGTTAACGCGGGAAGAACATTCCCACTACCTGTTTTGGCGAGAGCTGGGCGGCGACGTAAGCTGGGGAGTCAAGGAGGATATTAAGTTGGCTCTCTATCTTATCCTAGCTAGGCTTTTTGGGAAGACTTTCGTCATAAAGTACTTGGAGGGTCATGAGGTTAACACCGTAAAGAAGTACGAGCGTGTAATGGAGTTTATTGACGAGAACAGGAGAGCTAGATTGCGCGAGATAATAGAAGATGAAAGACGTCACGAGCTTGAACTTGCGAGCATGCTTGATGAACTAATAGTCAAACAGCTTGGGTCTATAGCCTTAGGGGTGAGTGATGCGATTATAGAGTTGACAGGGGTCTTAGCTGGATTCGCTGGTTACTCAGGCGCTCCTTTACAGATCGCGGCCGCAGGGTTGATCGTCGGAGTTAGTGCGGCCATGTCCATGTCTGCTGCGGCTTACGCTCAAGCAAAACATGAGAAAGGTAAAAGCCCGGCGGCTACTTCTGCCTTCACCGGGATCTTCTATATGTTGACGGTACTTGTTTTAATTACCCCGTTATTGATAGGGTTAGAAGTTAAAAGTGCCCTTTTCCTTTCCATTGTCTTCGCTTTGGTATTTCTAGCCGCTTTCACTTTCTTTAGCAGTGTTATCACAGGTAGACGATTCATCAGCGAGTACTTAGAGAACTCCTCACTGATAATGTCTGTGGCACTCGCTAGCTACGTTTTCGGCCATCTTGTGAAAGGGTTGGTAGATCACCTTCCTTGAAACTGGTACAGAGAACGCTTGAGTTCAACCCATCTTCGAGATAGGATTACGCTTGCAACATGAGTGCATACAGACTTTTCCCTACTAGAACCGAAGAGCCTATTATGACAGTCGCAGCGGTACTTTCCTCCACGTACTAGCCATACGTTGTAAAGCCCGTAGTAGTCCCCTTGGAGCCCTGGAACGATCCAGTGTTTTTCACCTACTTGCTTAACTCCTATAATAGCTCTAGCTGTGGTCTTCAAGAACCAGGATTCTGGTTTCGAAAAAGAGACTTTAAGCTCTAAGAGAGCAGCGTAAAGCTCGTCGTACTCTGCCGGCGGCTGCCCTTTAACAATCCTTCTAGCTATACTGAGTGCCGTTGCGCTGTCCATCTAAGCAAGATGGAATCACGGTTGTATAAGCCTTTTTATGGCGGCTTGGGGGAATAGACGAGCCATCGCAGTTTATAACCAAGTCATGCGCGTTTCACAAGGAGAGCGCACTTTAATTAAATTTAATTGAAAACCAAGAAGGTTTAAAGCATGTAAAAACAGGGGCTTTTGGCAGGGGGGTCAGGTGTCATTCCTTGAGTCACTCATAGATCTCGCGTCCTCAATACTCGGGCGTCTCGGAGTATTAGGTCTCTTCGCTCTCTCTGTGGCTGAGCTGCTCTTTGCACCGATACCGGGTGAAGTCGTCATGACTCTAGCTGGCTTCACCGCTAGACGCGGCTTAATGCACCTCATAGAAGCAGTCGTTGCGGGAACTCTAGGTAACTTGACGGGCGCCGTTATACAATATTACATCGGAGTTTCAGCCGCTAAGCCTTTGATACTGAAGTTGGGCAGGTATTTCATGATTAAAGAGGCTGATTTAGAGAGAGCTGAAGAATTTTTCAGAAAAAGAGGAGCGGTAGCAGTTTTTACGGGTAGACTCATCCCCGGTTTACGCTCTGTGATTAGCTTCCCAGCGGGCATGGCTCGAATGAAGGCCCAGTATTTCGTCACAGCTACCCTTGCCGGCAGCCTCCCATGGAACGCCCTTTTCGTTTACACCGGCTTTTTTCTCGGCGAGAACTGGAGAATAATACTCGCCTATTCGGAGCTTTTAGACGCGATCGGATTGTCCGTAATCTTAACTCTAACCGGTTACTTAGTGTTTAAGTTGTGGCGGCGAGATAGATGAGTCAAAAAGCGTTTTCCAACCCGAACTAGCGTACTCTTCGAGAACCCGCCCATATATATGGAAAAGGTATCGTACAATTTTACCCCATCCGTATAATTCTTCAACCCTCTTCCTACCCTTTAAACCCATATCCTTGGCGAGCTCAGGGTTGTCTAGCAACCGCTCTATGGAAACAGCTAGGGCTTCCGGGCTCTCAGGTGGGACGAGGACACCGGTTTCACCTTCCTTCACGAGTTCTGCTAAACCGCCGATCTGGGTAGCTACAACGGGTTTCGCCGCCGCCATAGCTTCGAGCGCTACGATACCAAAGGGCTCGTAACGGGAAGGTATGACGATTACGTCAGCTAGCTTCATGACCTTGTACAAGACGTTATCGGGGAGTCTACCGGTGAAGAGCACTTTATCGCCCAACCCGTAGCTCCTAGCCAACCATTCTAAGTGCATACGCATCGGACCGTCCCCCGATATAACGAACTTAACGTCGCTTCTCCTTTGTAACAGTATTCTCGCGCACTCTATCAACAGATCAACGCCTTTATCGTAGACGTGCCTGCCCGTGAAGAAGACTATCTTCTCCCAAGGGAGAGCATAGTTATCTCTCTCGCCGTGCTCGGGTTTGAAGGCGTCGAATTCTTCTAAATCTATCCCGTTAGGGAGCACGATTACTTTATCACGCGGAAGTTTAAAGGCGGCTTCCACTTCCCCTCTCATCGAGTTGCTACACACGAAGACTCTCCAAGCCTCATAGGTAAGTCTCCACTCCCAGTAGTGTATCTGCTGTTGCATTGAAGTTGAAATGTTTCCCCTGCTTCTACCGTATTCAGTGGCGTGGATGGTCACTACGAGAGGGGCACGTAAAAGGTGCTTTAACGCAACGGCCGCTGGAGCTGTTAACCAGTCGTGAGCGTGAATGATACTCGGTTTTACCCCCTCCGTCAGGACTTTAGCTACAATCAAGGCGTTGAAAGCATACACCCATGAGACGAGACCGGTGGATCTAAGCGAAAAAGGGTCAACTCTCATTACCTTCAACCTTTCCGCTCTCTCATCATGTACTCGGCCCGGAAGCCCTATGGTGGCGACAAATACATCGGCGTAACTCGTCAAACGCTTTGTCATGCTGGTGACAGCACGGCCTAGTCCCCCGACCATGTGGGGAGGGTACTCCCAAGATGCGTGAAGTATACTGAATCCACCGTTAGAGTATTGTTGAAAACCGCTTGACGACTCTCTCCTAAACCGGGAATTCTTCAATCTTTCAAAGACTTCGTCAGCTGAACTCATGAGGAAGGACTCGATGCTCTTAATGGCTTCTGAGACGAGCCCCTGCCCCCCACGCTCCTCCTCCCTCGTATATATTGAAAAGCGGAATGGCACTCTAAGTCTCTTCGCGATGATGTACGCTGCAAGACCCCCCCTCCACTCATGACCTTCTACCAAACTCACGTTCCTAGGGTCAAGCTTGTAAGGCAGTTCAGCTAGTGTGGTAAAGAGCTCCATGAAAGCTTCTTCCACTACATCCGACACCGCTACACGAGGGGATAGACCGCCGCCGACTACTTCAATCCCGTCCAGGTTGCGTCTCCCCTCGAAACCGAGGAGGAGAACCTTCCCTCCATCAACGTTTTCCCTAACCCACTTTGCTAGTTGACCGATACGCTTCAGGGGTTCAAGCTCGTTCGTCACGTGAAGCACAACCATACGTATCGCAACTCCTCGATCGCGTCGTGATCTAACAGAAGAGGCTGCTTATTTTCATTATCCCGAGCTCTGTCAAGTAAACCTTAGGACCGTTTAAAATAACGTAATCCATGCCGCGTAGAACCTTGAGGGCATCGTCGATCTCTCGTGGAGTAACCCCTATTATCTTAGCCAACAGCTCTACTTCAATAGCCCTGTACTCGTCTACAGCCGATAAAGCGTGAAGAGTCTTCAGTATCTCAAACGGATCTAACATCGGAATAAAGTTGAGCTAGGTGACTAAAATTTTTTAGGGTGTAAGCGGAGTCCAGTGCGAGCTTATGGCTAGAATTCTACCGGAGTTTGCTGCTTACCTACCAGGTGAACGCGTCAAACTCGTAGTGGAAACCGAGAAAGGTGGCGAGCTGCTACTTAAGAGTAGCTTTGAACCCTTACGTCGGCTTAGCGTAAGCCCCGGCGTATCGGTAATTGAAATTGACGCCGGAGATCCAGGGGTTTACGAAATAGTGTTGGAACCGGAGGGGGTTGCCGCCTCTTTAGCTGTTCTAGAGCGGCCTTCAACTCCACCTCTCGTAGCTATAGTTTTCCACAACCATCAAGCTCCAAATTATTCACCGAATGGATCAATAAGAGAACCTTGGGCTTTTAAACACACATGGGAAAACGAGTTTCACCCCTACTTTGAAGGCGGCGCATATTACGTTCAAGCTAAACTATTGAAGAAGTGGGATATCGCGTGGAACGCGAACCTCTCGCCGAGTCTCCTTCAACAATGGGTTGATCTGGTAAAACGTGGCGTCGTCATAAACTCTGATAGCGTTTACCTCTGTATAGGACCTGAAAGTCCCGCGGCAAACAGGGTAGCTGAAACGTTGCAGACTTTTATTGAGTTATCGAGAGGGAGGCTGGAAGTTCTTACGAGTTTCTACTCTCATCCCTTGTCAGGCTACATCGTTGAGTCCTTCGGTTGGATCGACCTCCTTAGAGAGGAGCTTAAGCTCGGCAAAGCTATAACGAGCCAAGTGATTGGAGTAGACCCTAGAGGGGTCTGGTTACCGGAAATGTCGTTCTCTATGAAGCTTATTCCAATCTTACTTGACCTTGGAATCGAGTATACGATACTAGATTCGGTGAGTCACTTCACTGGTGCTGTT
Source organism: Thermofilaceae archaeon (assembly GCA_025057995.1). Lineage (GTDB taxonomy): Archaea > Thermoproteota > Thermoprotei > Thermofilales > Thermofilaceae > JANXEW01. The sequence continues at coordinate 205,010 of JANXEW010000001.1, forward strand.
GGAGATAAAGGTGGGATCTTTGAGCCGTATACTCTCGACGGACTTACAGTTTTCTTCAGGCATACAGGTCTTTCAGACTTGTGGAGTTTCAAGTATAGCAACGTAAAGAGTTTAAAGGAAGCGGAGGTAGCCGCTCGCGAGCTAACCCTTAGGATCGTTCTAGAGGCTTACTTAAACAGAGCTAAACCACTAACCTTAGCATTAGACGGTGAAAATTGGATGGTGTTACCGTCTCCGAAACCGACTACCCCAGTTTTATTCGATGAATTATTGCACCAGTTGAAAATAGCTGAGAGGAAGGGGTTGATCAAGATGGTGAAGCTGAGCGAGATCGTAAAGGAAGGGGGGTCAAGGAGATTGTTGAGCGTACCGTCTAAAAGCTGGATGGGAGGATACGATAAGTGGACGAGCGAGAGAGCTGTCGTTCAAGAGAAGATTTGGGCGAACGTCGTAAACGCCTACGAGACTTTCAAGGCGTTAGTGAACAGCGTAGGCTGCAGGGAGGAGGATCTACTAGCTCTCATGCATGTTGTAAACAGCGACCACATATGGGCTGAGTTCGCGGATGAAAGTTTTTCGCACGAATGGGCTTCAACTCTAGAGAACAGGTTAAACCTAGTTCTCGCTTCAATTAAGTTGGAGGGCTTCTCAAACGGTAAATTGAAGTTGTGTAACAAATTTGACAGACCTGTACGCGTTTATTTACGCGAAGACGGAACGGTGAGGGAGGTAACTCTCCCTACGGGCTTTAGCGAAATAGAGGTAGCTGGATCTCTCGTCGAGATTGAACTTAAGGGTTGGAGGAAAAGCTTCAAGCTATGTAAACCGTTGGTGAAGAAGTAAAAGGAAAGCGTTTTTTAAGGAGCATCTCAGTATAATCCCACGTGAACTACCTTGGATCTCGTGCTCTATCTTGAGATGAATCAGCCGATTGAATTGAAGAAAGAACCTCCAACGAGAGTGAGTGAATGGGTAGATCTAGTAGATGAAGCGGTGATGCGAAAGCGTTTCGAAGAAGCGGCGGGTAGGTGTTACACTCAACTTATGAAGGTGTTGGAGGAACTTATCCCTCACGGTTTTAAAGTTGGGGTTAAGGTCAGCGGTACTTTTCTTGAACAAGCGGAGCGCTGGGGCAAATGGTTGCTAGAAGAGCTGACGTCACTCGTCTCACGTGGGGCTGTAGAGTTGATAGCGGGACCATACTTCAACAGTCCCCCACTCTTGATACCTAACGATGAGTTCGTGGATCAAGTTAGGCTGCATGTGAAAAAGGTGGAGGAGGTTTTCGGCTGTAAGCCTAGAGTATTCGCTGGACCCTACTTAGCTTACTCAGACGAAGTTGGAAGGTTAGTGTCTGACGAACTGGGCTTCAAGGCGGCGTTAACGGAAGGTGTGGCCCAAGTTTTAGCCTGGAGGTCCCCCCACTTCGTATATAAACATCCGGCAAGGGATTTGTTGCTCCTACCACGGGATCAAACCCTTAGCAACGAGATAGCGTTCGGCTTAGGCAAGTGGTTGACGGCAGCTATCTTAGCTGAAAAAGCTTCACACGTCGAAGGTCACGCCGTGTTGTTAGGAGTTCCAGCGGAGACCTTTGGCCTAGCAATTCCAGCGACTGCTGGTGTGTTTGAGTTCCTCCGTTGGCTACCCCGAGAATTAGCCAAGTACCCGTGGGCTAGCTTCGCAACTCCAAGCGAGGCTATTGAAAAACATGAGCCGATCGACGTGTTAAGTATCCCCAATCCGGTATCGTGGCTTGAGTCGGGTGACCTTAGGCTGCTGAGCGAAAACCTTCTTCAACAAGTCGTCCTATCTCTTCTAACGGAATTAAGAGGTCTAGCTGCTGAAAAAGGTTATCAAAAAGCTTGGCGTCTTCTAACTCAAAGCGACTTACTCCTCTCTCTACGTAACGTTTCGACGGCGATCCGTGCTTTAAAGGCAACGTGCGCTCTTCGAGAGGCTCTAGCAGGCTAGTAAACGCTTGAAAGTTTTCCCCTCCTTGAAGACAACTCTTCTAGAAGGGTTAGGAAACGTTTCCTTAGCTCTTCACCGCTTACAGCTTTCAACTCTTCGATCCTGCGGGCAGCTTCCTCATCGTAGAGAACATTTCTAAACCATTCGGCAATATGTCCATTCTTTACGTGAAACTCTAAGCTCTTGATCGGAATCTTCTTTATAGTATCAGCTAAGTCGAGGACACTAGCTGCAGAGTACGGCGTTGGGACTCCTACATCTTCATAGAACTGGAAGGCTAAGGTGTCCGGTAGAGGCCTGAACCAAGATGGGGGAACCCCTCTTCTCAAAGCTTTCTCGAAAATTCTCGACTCGAGATCCATCACGGCCTCATGGAAAGCTGCGAAAGCGTGGTACGGTGTTGGGTAGGGGCTGAAATAGCTGTGAACCTCACCCGGGCCTCCGGCTTTCGTGCTCATGTAGTAATAGTGGTCGCTGATGGAGAGCAGCCTCCACAACCTAATCAAAGTCTCGTCCCCTAGACCCTTGACTAGAAACTCCAGTCTCGACTCCCTTTTCAAAGCCAGGTTTTGCATAGGGTTACCGACCCAAGCCGAAAGATCTCTCTCAACGTCGGCCCAGGAGACTGGTTCTGGAGCGTCGATTTCTCCCACTGGCTCATGGGAGTCGACCGTTTCGCTCGGCTTCGCGAAACTGAGGCCCCAAAGCTCTGCTTCGCGGGGAAGCCACTCAAAGAACTTGAAGATTCCAGTCTCTTGAGGATAGTGTTCACCTATTGTTTCATAATCTATGAATATACATATCACCTGCCCTGGTGTAGCAGCGAGCCAAGCCGCGTACTTCTCGGCTGTCAACGGGTATTGATCCCAGTCGCGAGAAGCGAAACGGAACCCGATGTCGTCGCTTAGTCTATAATTACGTAAGAGTACTTTAACGTTAGACCCTTTAGCCTTGTAGACGTAGTTAGGCGAACGCCAGCCTAGCAATCGTTCAGCACCTTCAGTGACTACGGCTTTAAATCCTAGCTCTTCAGCTACAGCAGCTACACCGTTATCGTATATCAACTCTGTGTTCTCAAAAACCCTTGGTTCTACACCTAAAAGGTCACGTACCGTTCTCCTGTGCTCCTCTACCTGCTCTACAAACTCTTCACGGGAGATGAGGTAAGCTAGGGAATGGTAGTACGTCTGACCCAAGACTTCACACCGACTATGCCGTGCCACTTGACTAAAAAGGTCTAGAAGCTCAGGTGCCCAACGGGACGCCTGCTCTAACAAAACTCCGGAAAAACTGTAGGCCACTCTAAAATGCTCGTGCTCATCTAAAAGCTGGAGGAAGAGCGAGGTCGCAGGCTTATAGCAGCGCTCCGAAACCCTTTCAAACACTTTTCTAGTTAAGTCGAGGTCAAAGTATACGTTCTCCAAGTCTTCAGGCTTGAGACCCCCGCCCGATTCCAAACAAGCAAATCTTTTCTCATGAATCCTTTGGTACAGCCTATACGGCTGATGAACTTCAAAAATGAGAATTATCTCAGGGGCAGCGCTAGGAAACCCTTCCGCTTCAGCAGCCATATGGACAAGTAAAGAAAACAAACGTATAAGCGTTCCGTCCAACAGTTCCAGTAAAAGCACTACATACAGCCCATCCTTAAAATATCATTTTTTAATATTCTGATACATTTTTAAATAAAGTTTATAGGATCAAGCTTATCTATAAAAGGGATGGCGACTGAAGTTAGGAGGGAGGTCGTCGAGTACTTGCCTGGTTTGACTGTTCGTTCGTTGTTGATCGGTGTGCCCTTACTGTTGCTGTACGCTTACCTTAGCGTCGTAGTAGGCTTGTACACTGACAAGGCCGGCACGTTCGGCACCTTCATCATACCCATGATCTACCTCATCATAATCCTAGAACTCTTGGGGAGAACAAACCCCAAGATGAGGCTAACGCCACAAGAACTAGTATTCATCTTCTCACTATTCACGTTCATGGGGATGCACAGCCACTTATTCATGCACGCGGCGGCTCACGGCAACCCTCCTCAGTATATTTGGAGTTGTATTCCTTGGGGTGATTATCTTGCTTTTACTATTGATGCTTTGAGGGATTATTGGAGTCGTGCTGTTCCTGCTGTTAGTGTTCCTCCTGAGCCTTTGCGTTTTGATGTTGCTAGGATGGTTGTTCAAGGCCGTAGTCCTGGTGAAGCTATTCCTTGGGGTAGTGTGCTTCAGCCTTTGTTGTATTGGGGTTTAGTCTACGTCTTCTACAGTTTTATTAGCGCTTGGGTTGCTTTCGCCTTCGGTAAGCCTTGGGCTGAAGAGGAGAGGCTTGTCTTCCCGTTAGCTGTACCTAGCCTCTACTTGTTTAGAGAAGCTAGTGAAGTCTCTACAGGCGGTAAATCCCGTTTATTCGACTTCACTATACCTCACACTAAGGTATTCTGGGCTATGTTCGTAGTAGGCATCATCAGCGGAATCAACCCTATACTAGCTGAACTACTACCAGCATTCCCGATAGCAGCATGGTGGGGAGAAACAAACGTAACACTACCATTCCTAGCATCACTACTACCCGGAGTTTACGCGGCAGCCATATTCTTCATACCGCAAGTAGCCGTAGGTTTAGTTATGCCGAATGACGCGTTGGTTACGTTAATTCTCTCGTGGGTTGTATTCGGCGTGATCTACCAGTACGTTGGAGTGGCTACGGGGCAAGTTCAGTACCAACCGGGGATGGAATACGTTTGGCCTTGGGAGGCTTACCCAGGAGTCTGGATGCCGTTCCCCTACCGTTTCATAGCGGCTAACGGTATAGGAGTGTCCATCTTCCTTTGGTTGCTTTTCAGATACAGGAAGAGGGTCGTCGACGTTTTCTCGACACTGTGGAAGAGGGATATTGTTGAGCAAGGCTTGTCGATGAGGCTTGTAACAATACTAATGCTCATAGGCTTCTTCGGCTGGTACGCCCTCATGCTAGCAGAACAAGCAAGTCCAGTTGTGGCGCTCCTCGTCCCGATCTGGGCGCTATTATTCAACATAACGTTTGCTAGAGTGTTTGCTGAAGTCTTCTGGCACGTGGGAACAGGGTGGGGTCACGCATGGATACCAACCTACGAATTTGGTAGGTTGGTTCACGGGTGGCCTGACTCCGCCGGAGTTACGTGGGATAACCCAATGACCAACCCATCCTGGTTCACTGTAGCTAGACACATGGCCAATATTCACAACTGGAATATAAGCTTCAGCCCGTTGACAGCCGGACACCAGGTTACACTGTATAAATTAGCTCACGACCTGAAGATGAAGATGACAGATCTGCTTATAGCAATTATCCTCGGCTCTATAGTGTTCTCGTTCGTAGCGATGCCCCTTGAGGCATTCTTCATCCTCCACACAAAGGGAGGACTTAACGCTACAAACGCTTCTGGAGCAAACTGGTGGCCGTGGATGGCCGCAGGCTGGTACCACAGAGGTTACTGGATGGGCGCAGGGATGACCCCTGACGTTGTAGGCTGGCTCTTCTACGGTGTCGGTATCGCCTTGGGCATAATATTCTACTTACTGAAAGCAAGGTTTACATGGTTCTGGTTTATAAGCGTGCCAGCCTTGTACGTAGGCATGACGATAGTAACTTACATGTGGTTGACTTCTCTACTTGCTTTAATCATCAAGTTTGTTGCTATCAGGACTGTAGGTATTAAACGCTACGAGGAGTATGCAATGCCCGCGTGCGCAGGATGGATCCTCGGCTTCGGCGCCGCCTGGCTACCAGCAGCTCTCGTCAACATGTTCACTGTCGTGCTACCGAGAGTAGGAGCTCTCTGGCTACCTTAAAACTAGTTAAATTAAAATTATTTTTTATGTTATTATTTCGTTGTTGATTTCCCTCTTTTTAATATATTTTGATATAGATGTAACAACTTTAGAATATTTTTTCAGCCTCCTATATCCACTAAGGCTGGGCAGCAAACCGGCTGCCCTAAGCTTACCTAGCATCTTCTCAATCTCTTCCTTGCTAAGTCTTAGTTGCTCTGATGCTTTCTCAAGACTTTCACTTTCCGCTATAGCTTCAAGGATCCTTAACTCATGATCGCTTTTAACGGAGCAAAACCCTGAGAGAAGCTCTAACAGTGCATCTTCGACAGCCGTTTTAACTATTAGGTATAGTTCGTCTTCATCAATAACGAATAGGTCACGTAGCTCTATAACCTCGACGCCGAGGGTATCTGCCAAGCTCCTACTGGATTCTGGAACGTGCCTAGCTACAATCATAGGTTTTGCACCGAGGATCAGTGCGTTCACATAAGCTTGTTTCACTTCTGATGGGCTTGCGCTGCCAGCCTTTACCTCGACAGCGTATTGTTCCCCCTCTTTTCCTTTTGCTATAATGTCGACTTCGCCCACCTGCAAGTTGTTTATGGTAAGCTTTACCTCTTCTTCGACTACCGTGTATCCTCTTTCCTCTAAGGCTTTCTTAGCTACTTCAACGCTGGCTCGCCCCCTCACGTTTATCGACCATCTAATCTTTAGAGCATCAATTAAAGTTTCCAATACTTTTTTAACAGTGCTTTCAGCTCGTATACGTAATTTTTAGCCATGTTGAAAACAGGCTCAGGAGACTTTGTGAGAGGGTATTCCATCTCTAAACCGCATAGCGCTGAGGCGAAAGCTGGTAGTCCGTTCTCGAGGCCCAGCGAGTAACCTCCTTCCAGAAAAACAGCAGTTTTACCCTCTGTTAACCGTCTAGCTATTGAACCTATCCTTGCGAAGGTCCACTCAGTTGCTTGAAGATGAGTGAGTCCATCAGCCTTGTAAGCATCGAAACCTGCCGAAAACAACAGTGCTTCAGGCTTAAACTCTTCAACTAGGGGGACTACGACCTCCTCTAGAGCTAGAGCGTAGACGTCGTCGCCCCCACCGGGCGGCAACACCATGTTGACCTTCGTCCCTTCCCCTTCCCCATCCCCTAGCTCTGTGGGGAATCCTGTTCCCGGGTAAAGGCTAACAGGATCCTCGTGTATGTCTACGTGAAGTAGCTTAGGGTCTGAGTAGAAGATCTCCTGTGTTCCATTGCCATGGTGAGCGTCGAAATCTATCACAGCTACTCTCTTCAAGCCTAGCTCGAACAATCGAGCTGCAGCTACAGCCACGTTGTTGAATATGCAGAAGCCCTGTGTGAGCGCCCCCATGGCTGCCCCCCTCTTGCCTGCGTGATGGCCTGGAGGTCGAGAGAGAGCTAGTAGAGTACAATCCCCCTTCAGCGCTTCAGCGGCGTCGAGGGCGGCCCCAGCTGCTGTTAAAGCGGACCGCAAGGTCCCGGGAGAAAGGTAGGTGTCGCTGTCTAGCATAGCCATTCCTGTCTCCACGTAACGTTCGATTTTATCTACGTAGGTCGGATCGTGCGCTCGATACAGATCCTGTTTTTGAGCAGGTTTTGGCTCCGTAAACTTAAACTCTAGTCCAGACTTCTTCAACGCCTTAACGGCGATTTCGAGTCTTTCAGGTCTCTCAGGGTGAGGGAAGGGGGGCTTATGTTCTAGGAAGACCGGGCTGTAGACTACCTTTAACACATCGTGTCCTACCAATGACATATTTTTTCCTTTTCTCTCTGCCCAAGCCGTGAAAGAAGGGGCTTTATCCTTAAGTCACTAGACAATAATTTAAGCCGAACTCCAGCGAGTTTAATGCGTGGCAACTAAGGTTTTATCGACAGTGGCTCTACTTGCGTCGATACTCGTCTTAGGCGCTCCTCTCGAGCCTCTAGTCGTAGTATCGGTACACGACGGGGGCTTGAGCAGAGTGGAATATTTTATTCCACTGCAGGGCAACTTGAGCGTTACAATCCGTCTCGTAGGAATGCCTGATGAAGCGCTAGGATTGCTCGTCACAGACGAGTGGGGGGAGCCCCTGGCTTACGAGTTAAACGAGACGTTGAAGACGCTCTTTATAGCATGTTTTAACGTCAGTACGGTTCACGTTTCCTATTATACTCAGGACCTCACCGTGAAGTTTGGAGCTACTTGGATTCTAAACGTTAGCTCACCTTTCAAACTAAGGCTTGCTCTTCCTGAAAACGCCACGATTACAGAGATCAATAGGTTGCCTTCAAGCATCTACGAGTACAGAAACCGTATAGTCTTGGAGTTTACACCCGGTGAAGTCGTTGTAAAGTATGTGGTGCTTTACATGCCTTCGACAGGTACGGTACAGCAGCCTATGGAGCAAGAGACCCCTACCCGACCAAGCCAGGAAGAGCCTCAACCTAGACAACCTCTGTTCCAGTCAATCTTCATATATCTATTTGTCGCGTTGAGTTTAATCTCAATTCTAGCTATTTTACTCGCTCTAAAGAGAAGGTCTTCAGCTGAAGTTCTCCAACTTAGTGAGGAAGATTTAGCGATCCTAGAGGCTTTAAAGAGAGCAGGCGGTGGCGCCTTCCAAAGCGAGCTTCAGAGGGCTGTGAGCATGCCTTCCACTACGCTGTGGAGGAGGGTGAAACGGTTAGAAAAACTTGGGTACCTATCGGTGGAGAAGAGAGCTGGGAGAAATTACGTTAAGCTAGCTTGATCGTAGCTAGTTTAACCAGTTTTGACTCGTCTACGTCAACTCCAAGACCTGGTTCTCTCGGCACCGAGCGGCGTCCCTTGTCCACAGTTGAACCGTTGAAAGCGTAGTCGGAGGCTAGCAATATGTCTGAGTCTAGATCATAATACTTTATGTTGAGAGAGCTTGAAGCCAGGAAAACGGCGCCAGTTATTCCCAGCCGCCCTTCACCCATGCACCCTATCATATTTGTTAGACCGGCTGCTTCGCTGGCGTGAGCTACTCTTAAACCGCCGAGGAGGCCGCCGCTTTTCATAACTTTTATGTTAATTATGTCTGCTGCTTCAGCTCTAGCTATCTTAAACACGTCAGAGTGTTTCTTAACGCTCTCGTCTACTGCAATGGGTAGAGAACTCTCCTTCCTTATTCTGTTCAAACCTTGAAGGTCGTCCCAGCGTGTAGGCTGCTCAACATACTCCACATCGTAGTTGGCTATCTTGTTGATCACTTGGATCGCGGTTTCCACACTCCAACCTTGGTTCGCATCCACTCTGATTTTAACGTCTCCTCCAACTGCGTCACGCACTGCTTTCACTCTCTCGACGTCCTCTTCAGGATCGACACCGAGCTTCAACTTTATTACCCTAAAGCCCTCTTCCACGTACTTCAAAGCTCTTACAGCTTGCTCTTCTGGCTCCATTATCCCTATAGTGACGTCAGTCTCAATATAATCCCTACAGGGTCCGCCGAGGAGTTTCCCGAGGCTCATGCCAGTGCTTTTAGCCCACGCGTCTAGAACCGACATTTCTACAGCAGCTGCTGCGCTTGGGGAAGGCGAACGCGAGCAGAACTCGTACAATTGTTCCATACAGTTGCAACCGTTGGATACGAGAACTTCAGCTAGGCGGGTGGCACTTGAGACTACAAGCTCCCTAGTCTCTCCAAGAACACTGTAGGAAGGGGAACCTTCACCCCATCCTATGGTTCCGTCCTCTAGTACAGCTTTTACCACGAGGTTCCATGAGGAAGTGGAGGATCCTGTGGCTATCGTAAAGGTCTCTTTATACGGTAGCTGAACGCTGAATAGTTCCAATCTCATTATACTAGGCCAACTCACAACTTATCCTTTCTCACTTATTTATAGCGGTATCGCGATCTTTTCTAAGCCAAACGCGAGCTAAGTTGACAGTTGAAAGGATCGTGGCTGCTGAGTTCAGTAAGGTGAATACGAGATCTCCTACAGTCAAGGAGTGGTAGACGAGTAGCGCGCTCCCGATTGCGTAAAGGAAGCTTAGCTTGGGTGGAGGTACTTCGTTAAAGCTTGAGACCCAGCCGGCCAATATCAGAACCATACCCGCTACCCCGATCCACATACAGGTGAACGCGAAACCGTGAACGTTATAACTGTTCTCGAGCGTCTCTAGAACGGGTTCTAGAATGGATTCTAACGAGTTCATCGAGAAGCTGGGCGGGGACGGGGCTAGGAAGATAGTTCTCGTTGTCTCCGAAAAGCCTTCTCCCCCCGAGCCGGGACCACTGGTAGAGGATGTGGTGAAAAGCCATGAGGTTAAGGAGGCTTTAAGGAGGAGAGGTATCGAGAGACTGTACCGTTTCCAAGCTGAAGCTGTAAACCTCTTGAACTCTGGAAAAAACACGATGATCGTCGCTGGGACAGGAACTGGTAAAACTGAAGCGTTTCTAATTCCAGTGCTTGAGAGGGTTGTCGAGGAACCTTTTCTTCGTAGAGTGAGAGCTTTGCTCGTTTACCCGACTAAGGCTTTAGCACGAGACCAGTTGGCTAGGATCAACTCGCTCCTCAGCGCTATCTTCGGGGTTAGAGCCTCGGTGTTCGATGGGGATACAAGCGAAAAGGAGAGGGAGGAGATCTATAATACGCCGCCACAGATATTAATTACAAACCCTGACATGCTCCACTACGGGCTAATGCTCTCTCCCCGGTTCCGCCAGCTCTGTTCAACGGCTGAGTTTGTCGTGCTCGACGACGTTCATGCTTACGTCGGTGTACTCGGTGCTCACACACATTACGTTTTCCGCCGGCTTAGGAGAATACTTACAACGGAGCCCGTTTTTGTTGGAGCGAGCGCCACTATAGGTAACCCTCGTGAATTCGCTTACGCCCTCTTCGGCGGAGAAGTTGAGGTAGTTAACGCTGGGCCAGGACGAAGGGGTTTAGTTTACCACGTTTTTGAGAAGCCTCTGGTTAGATCTAGGCTAGCTGAGGTCGCTAGTTTAATCTCCATCTGCGTAAAGGAGGGACTTAAAACTCTAGCTTTCGCTGACAGCCATAAGGCTGTTGAGTTTATCCGAAGGTTGTGTAAGAGGATGGATGTAGAAGTGCTCGTACACCGGGCTGGTCTACTACCAGAGGATCGGAGGAGGGTTGAAGAAAGCTTCCATAGTGGCAAGGCATTGGCCGTAGCTGCTACACCAACTCTAGAACTCGGGATCGACATAGGCGACTTAGATTGTGTAATTTTGGCAAACGTGCCCCCATCGTATGGGAGGTATGTTCAACGAACCGGTAGGTGTGGTAGGAGGGGTGGCACCAGTTACGTGATCACAGTTCTAGGAAACGACCCTATAAGCCAATATTATGAAAGCTGCCCCGACGATTTCTTTACCAAAGGTGTTGAACCTTTAGCCATTGAGCCTCGAAACGAAGAAGTAGCGAGACTACAGCTTCTCGCTGCCGCGCTCGACAAGCCGTTAAGGTTAGGTGAACTCAACGAATTTGAGCGCGAGATAGTTGAGAATTTGGAAGCTGAAGGATTTCTCCGATTCGTTAAAGGCAAGGGGTACTATAGGGCTACTTCTTCGGCTGCAAGCTACTTGAAGTCCAGACCCGGGCTTCGCGGGACAGGTGAACTTATTTTCATACACGATACCAGGGGTAAACTCCTAGGCTTCAGGGAAATGCCCATGGCTCTTAAAGAGCTTTTCCCAGGCGCCGTGTACTTCCACAGTGGAGGTACTTACCTTTCGCTGGACCTATCTCCTCCGCGGGCTACTGTTTCCAGGTTACCAGATGATTACGGTTTAGCAACTAGCCCACTCTACTATTCTGAACCGGTGGAGTTCAAGCCGCGGGGGTCGAGAGAAGTCTGGGGGGTGAGCGTCGATTATGGCTCTCTCAGAGTCAAAGAGGTCGTTTACGGATACGTTCTCCGCGACTTCGAGAGCGGGGCTACGTTGAAGGAATCGGTTTTAGATAAAGAGTACACGTACGAGTTTTCAACAAAGAGCTTGCTTATACACTTTCCAATGAACTTTGAATGGAGCCTTATGGGCAACGCTGAATCTTTTCATGCAACCGAGCACGTACTTATTGCAGCTGCGCAAATGGTAGTGGGTGCAGCTCCTACTGACTTGGGAGGAGTGAGTTACCCTTCGGGTCAGGTGTTCATCTATGATAGCTACCCAGGTGGATCTGGTTGCTCAAAGCTACTGTTTGATAGGCTTGAGGAGGCTTTCAAGAAAGCGTTGAGGATACTGGGCTCGTGTAGTTGTGAAGACGGTTGTCCAAAATGTATTTACTCTCCCTATTGCGGTAACAACAACAAGGTCTTATCCAGGAGGAAGGCTCTTAAGCTACTTTCGAGCCTCGCGGAAGGTGGAGGCGAGTTGAAAGCCTCCGATAACCTCCTTGGTAGACCGTTAGCTTAAGCTAGAAGCCAGGCTATAGCGTCCTCCCTCCTAGTCTCCTTGTATAGTTTTGCAGCCTTTAGAACGTCCTCTTTTGTGACCCCGAAGGCGCTTCTTGCCTTTTCCGAGAGTTCGGAGTCTCTAATGAAGAGCCCTTGTATCAGTTGCGTCACGTTGCTCTTCCTGCTCCCTAGGCTGGAGGTCTCGAAGTCAAAGATAACAGCCTTCAGCTCGGGTGTAACTACGATGTGATCCCCTATCCTAGAAAGCTCCATGTGGATAAGCCCTATCCGATCCAACTCTAAAGCTTGTCTAAGTAGGTTAATAACGACTTGCCTCAGCTCTCGAGAGGTCGCTCTCGAAAACCATTTCTCCAGTGGAAGACCCTTCACGTAGTTCCAGACGAGGAAGTTCCTCGACGCTGCCAGCAATCGGGGTCCGGAGCCTACGCTGTTTGCAAGGTGAAGTTTTTCAGCTTCTTCTAGGAGCGAGGGCCTGTTGGCATCTAGCCTTCGAACCTTCACAGCTACTTCCCTCCCGAACGCACACCCTTTTAATACGATGCCGACGGTCCCCTTAGCTATGATGTGTTCCCCATGGACTTCGGAAGGGCCTTCGAAAGAGAGCTTTTCTACTCCAAGCATTGAAAGCTCTATTAGCCTCTTGTTAGCTTCCGCCTCGTCTACAACCGGGTAAGTGAGCAGGCTACGCTGTCTACGGCTCAACTGCCATAAACTTACCGCAGCCACGGGTACCTTCGAGCTAACCATTCGGAGAGAAAACTCCTATAACCTTCGCTCTCGGACGCTCTAGCTACTTCCTCCCCCAGGTACAGCTCACCTCCTTCTTTAGCGCTTGAAGAAATGAAACTGCCGATGTTGTACGAGGAGATTAGTTTAGCTAAAGCCTCTCTAACCCCCCTAATCTTGCGGTGTCGAACGACGACCCACTTTTCCCCTTCTACGTATGGACCAGCTACACAGTTACCCCCCTTATACTTTGAAACAAAACTTGCATCATGGTTAGAGTAGACTGGTGGACCGTAGTGTTTCTCTAATATAGGAAGCTCTAGCGATTCAAGCTCGAAGACTAGCACGAGGGTTTTTCCGTCGGTCCAGATCCCTTTATCAAAAACAACGAACCCCATCCTTTGTAAACCTTTGCAAAGAGCCTTAACGGCTCTTTTAGCTTGACCCCATAGCACGTCTTCAGGCAATTGGGGGACCGTGAGCTTGACTGCCGCCACGGGCCTCTGCTTAAGCTCTTCTTGAAGGTTCTGAGACCACAAGGGGGTAGGGTAGAAGAAATGGATGCCAGGCTCCCTTAGGAAGGCGCGTGAAGCTGCGATAAATTTACAGAAATTCTCGAGCGAAACAGGGCTCGCTACGTTACGGTTTGAGTCTACAGGGTCTATGACTACGAAAGGTTCTCTAAACTTTTTCAGAACTTCACGTGGATCTGTATAGTGTTTCTCAGGGTCTAAGATTGTAACCCAAGGTTTCCATCTCGCAGCCGCCTCTAGTACAGATAGAAAGGAGCCGTAGTGAATGACCAGCAGCTCTATTAAGTAGCCTGAGAAGCCTTCTACCTTTATTTCAGCCCCGTAAACGTCAACCCCTTTAGCGAATCTTTTCAGCAGTCTAACTTCCTTTATAAGCTCAGGGTTCGCCTTGAGCTTGTTCTTCACGTAAAGTGTATGGAACGGAGTTCTGTCTACTGGCGACACTATCTGTGCAGGAGACGCTACTCTATAAGCTGGAACTACGTCCACGTTACATACGTCCAAGTTGAGAGTTAAGTAGGGGTGAGATGCGTATCGCTCAGTCCAAGTTGCTCTGATCAGTTCAGCCCCCCTTTTTGCTATCCTTAAACCGTTATATCGCAACTCCTCCAACGGTACCGTGGGGTTGAAGAGCAGGAAGATGTCCACATCCACATCCCCTGATAACCACGTATCTTTGGCAAAAGAACCCTCAACTTCGACCTCGACGTCTACTTCAAGCTCTCGCGCTGCTTTTCGCAGAGCATTTACAGTTGCATCAACTGCTGAAGCGATGAGAATCTTCTCCTCTAAGGACGGTGTAACCTTTTCAGAGACTTGTTTAAGAATCTCCTCAATAGTTTTCATCGTCACCGCTTCGCAAGTTTCTCAAACAGAGTTTCATACACCGGTCCACGGGGGGTTAGCGTACTCTTCTTTAACCGAATCTTCTCAACAACCATCGTACCGACTTCAACACTAGAGTTCTCCTCTACAACTCTAGATAGGCTGCTTCCCCCAGTCTTCAACCTAGCGATCGTTAAGTGAGGCGTAAATTCCTCACTAGGCTTTGGAAGCTTAAGTTTAGCGAGAGATTTATTCACCTTAACGTTCAAGTCTGAAAGTTCCCTAGCCCCCTCCTTTACGTCTACCCATACGACCCTGGGGTTCCTAGGGGTTGGGAAGGCTCCTAGCCCTGCGAAGTGCGCTTTAAACGGTTCAAAATCAACTTCCCGTAACGCGTCAGATATCTTCTCAACAACCTCCTTGGGGACCTCGCCTATAAACCTGATTGTGAGGTGGAGGTTCTCAGGCTCAACTAGCTTTAGCTTAGCTCCTGTAGCCTTTAACTGTTCTTGTAATCCCGCTACTCTTAAGAGAATCCCAGGATCTTCTACGTCTACAGCTATAAAACATCTTATCGTGTTCACACCTAACTCAGGTTCAGTGTATTTTAATAGCTAGCGGAGTTAAGTTGGAGCTAAAGCTGAGTCTAAGAGCCACTTGTTCATCTTATCACAGCTTAAGATCCTTGAGATTTCACCGCAGATAACAAGAAAGGGGCAATAGAAGCATGGTATTGTATCGAGAGAAGGAGGAAGCTTCGGAATCTGACGAAGCTTTGGAGTAGGTTTTAAAAGGTAGACTTTCCTACCTTTATACACGATAGACTCCCTTGACAGAAGCCCTATCTTCTCCAACCTCTTTATTATCTTACTACCTCTTCTGCTATCTACGTTTAGAAGATGCCAAATGTCTCGTTGGAGGACTCCTGCGTCGCCGGATGCAGCAACTATGTCAAGTATTCGTTTCTCTAGTTGTTCACCTCCTCCCTCACTTAGTTTAAGCTCTTTAGCTTCACTATGAGACATAGTCTTTTATAAGATGAAAGACGGGCTAAAAAGCCTTCCGTATATTGTTTCTTTACACTTTCACAACTATATCCAACTTTCTCAGCAATTCTCGGGCGCGTTTCCTTAAAGTTGTCTCAGTAATGCCCGCTACAGAAGCAAACGACATTCTCCCCTTTTTCTCACCGTAAATTATAGAGGAGATGTAAAGAGCGGCTGCTGCAACACTTCTAGGAGGTTTCCCGAGTATTACGTGAGCCTCATCTGCGACTCTAATGATCTCAGCTGCAGCGAGTTGAACTCGCTGGCTTAAACTAAGCTTGTTTGCAATCATTGGGATGTATTTGATAGGGCTGGGAGGTTTTAGTTTCAGTTTACTTCCTAAGTGTTCGAGGAGCTCCATGTAGCAACGGCGGACTTTGCTTGAGTCAGTCGATGCGAGCTCGCACAACTTTTTCGTAGGGCTGGGTATTTGGAATTCTCTACAGGCTAAGAGAATGCATGCGGCAGCCATACTAGTTATACCTCCAACCCTTAGAAGATGTGCTTTACAGGCCAATCCGAACAGCCGAAAGGCCTCATCCCTCACTTGCCCAGGGAGCTGAAGGGCCGCGGTAAGCCTGTTTATCTCTTTCCTCCCGATGTTTAAACTTCTATCCTCCTCGCCGGAGATAGATTCCTGGATTAACGATAGACGGGCGAACTCGTGCCTCTTCACAACCCCCAGACTACTTGACTTGCCGATTACGGTAGATAGGGGGGTGAGGTTTCTAGAGGGCTCGGCTCTTGTCCTAGCAAGCTTTTGTTCTTCGTCGTATGCGCGCCATTCAGGACCACAGTCTATCATCCCCTCTTCTACCACGTACCCGCACTCTACGCACTTTAACTCTCCCGTGTACGTATCTAGGATTAGTCTGCTTGAACCGCAGTTAGAGCAGTTGTTCATTTCCCACTCACCCTTACCTTAGACACCTCATGCGTGTAGAGTAACCGGTTAAGCAGGTACTCTGGCTGTTTTATCCTCGGCGAGGAAACCTTCACTACAACGTATGGGGAGGACACGGGTCCGATGATATCGTAGACGTAGCCGATTACATTTGCTGTCGAATCGTAGACTTGAGCTCCTAGCTTCGGCAAGGCCTCTGCTTTAATCAAGAGCTTGCCGTCGCGTGTAATCTTAATCACTTTACCTACAACCAACATAAGGGCGGAAGAATAGAAGACCCCCCCTATAAGATAGTAATGTTTTGGGAAAATACTTTCGGCGCCACTCTTTAACATAAGTCTTTTAACAGCCGTTAAGGTGGACGCTTGCATATGTCTGCGGAGCTGGAGAGGTACAAGCTTCACGAGTTTCTCAACGAGTTGAAAAAGAAAGAGGGGAGAGGTACAGAGCTCATATCGCTTTACGTACCTGCGGGTAGACCTTTAAGTGAGGTCGCTGAAGTCCTTAGAGGCGAATACTCTGCTGCATCCAACATCAAGGATAGGACCACTAGACATCACGTATTAGATGCTCTTACAGTCGTCATGCAGAGATTGAAGCTCTTCAAAACCACGCCCCCCAACGGACTTGTGATCTTCGCAGGTTACGTAGCCGGCTCTGCGCCGGGGGATGAGAAGCTAGAGGTTCACGTGCTTGAACCTCCTCAAAAGCTTAGGGTGTGGCTGTACCGGTGCGATTCCCGCTTCTACACGGAGATTTTAGAAGACATGATAGCAGTGAAGGACGCTTATGGTCTGCTAGTTCTAGACGCTGGTGAAGCTGCGTTCGGAATTTTGAAGGGTAGGAGTCTCGAGATAGTTAAGGAAATCGAGTCAGGTGTGCCAAGAAAGCACAGGGCTGGAGGGCAGTCTGCCAGAAGGTTTGAACGTATAGTTGAGCAGCTTACCCACGAGTTTTATAAAAGGGTTGGTGAGTACGCGAACAAAATTTTCTTAGAGCATCAGGACCTTAAGGGTATACTGGTCGGGGGTCCGGGTCCAGCGAAGGAGGATTTCTTGAAGGGGGATTATCTACATTATCAGTTGAAAGAGAAAGTCCTAGGGGTTTTTGATGTCGGTTACGCTGGTGAAGCTGGAATTTACGAGCTTGTTAATAGGGCTGAAGAGCTGTTGAGAGACGTTCAATACGTTAAGGAGAGGGAAGCCGTTAACGAGCTGCTTTACAACGTGTCCAGGGATACGGGTCACGCGGTTTACGGCGAAGCTGAAGTTAGGAGAGCTTTGGAGATGAAGGCTGTGAAAACATTGTTGTTATCAGAGAGATTGGATTTAGTTCGGGTCAGCTACGAGTGCAAGTCCTGCGGCTACGAGGGACGGGTTACAGTGAACAAGGGGAGGGGGGTAGCGTGTGAGAAGTGCGGCTCCCAGGATCTATTGGTAATCCAGGAGTTACCCCTGATAGATGAATTGGGGAAACTCGCTGAGGAAGGGGGTGCTGAGTTAGTGTTAGTCTCAACTGACACAGGGGAAGGGAAAGAGTTCCTAAGGATATTTGGCGGCATAGCAGCGGTGCTCAGGTATCAGATTTAGGTCTGTTACACCTGAAACCCTTTTTTGTAACACGATATCTAGTTTTAATAAGTTCTTTCATAGAAGTTAAATTCTAATTCGGGTTGTACCATCTACAAGTTAACGGGGGTTCTACAGTGAAGAAGAAAGACCTAGAAAGGGTCTTGGCAAAGATTCCTCCGCATCCAAAGCCTAAGCTTGAGCTTGAACAGTACACGACTCCGCCGCACGTGGCTTCTCGCCTCCTTTGGATTGCAACTGTAACTTATGAAGATTTACCAGGTGAGTTGGTCCTAGATTTAGGGGCGGGAACCGGTAGGCTTGGTCTGGGGGCTGCTCTTCTCGGTTCCACCCGTGTAGTGCTAGTAGACGTAGATAGAGAAGCTCTAAAGCTTGCTTTGAAATCTGCGAGAGGTCTAGGTGTGGACGCTAAAATCGATGCTGTCTGCTGCGATGTAAGAAAACTTGTTCTCTCTAGAGAGGCTGTATGCGTCCTGCAAAACCCCCCCTTCGGCGTGCATAGGAGAGGCGCCGACGTGGAGTTCCTTCGCTCAGCGTTAAGGCTTTCAAGGGTAGTTTACAGTATCCATAAAATCAGCGCCGTGGATTACGTTTCCCAAATTTGTGAGGAGTGGGGAGCAAAAACCCTAATGCTTTTTGAGGAAACAATTCGCCTCCCCCCAACAATGCCGCACCATGAGAGAAGGGAGCATAAAGTAAAGATCGCCGTGCTTCGAGCAGCTAGGACCGGTGGACACTATAGAGCGGCAGGTTTTTGACTACCATGCTAAAGTAGCAGCGTGATTGAAGAGAACTTTGTAGTTCCAGGAGACATGTTGGGAGTAATCGAGGAGTTCATACCCTCCGACAACACCTATACTCATTCCGGAGCTGTAAGAGCTAAAATCGTGGGTAGACCTGATGTCGATATCAACAAGCACGAAGCTAGTGTCGTGCGAGCTAAGGAAGTACCTGTCCCTAGGGAAGGTGACGTCGTTCAAGCTGTTGTAACTTTAGTTAGAGATGCTGTAGTGCACGTGGACATATTCTACAACGAGACTAGGAGAACAGCTTACGCAATACCGTTCAGGGGGGTGATCCATATATCCGAGGCTAGCAACGAGAGGTTGAGAAGCTTTTACGACATTTTCGGTTACGGCGACGTCGTAAGAGCTAGAGTTTTAACGGGTAAACCGCCTTACATGCTTTCAACGCGTGGTCCCGATTACGGGCTTATCGTAGCTCGCTGTCCGCGTTGTATGGCTCTCTTAAAAAAGAAAGGTCTCTGGCTATATTGTTCAAACTGTAGGAAGACCTTTAGGAAGAGGAAAGTTTCAAGGCTGTACATGATGAGATGAGAAGAGATGGTGAAAGAGGTTAAGAAACGGGTCGTTACTATAAAGTTTAGTTCATCTACAGAAGCGTTGGATTTCCTGGTCTTTGCCTTATCCTCGTTAAAGAATGTTACGGGAGAGCAAGTTGGAAGTAAGGTAAAGCTCGTATTAATATCTTCTTCAGATGAACCTGATGACGATTACCACAAGA
This sequence comes from Thermofilaceae archaeon, assembly GCA_025057995.1. Classification (GTDB taxonomy): domain Archaea; phylum Thermoproteota; class Thermoprotei; order Thermofilales; family Thermofilaceae; genus JANXEW01. The sequence continues at coordinate 224,356 of JANXEW010000001.1, forward strand.
TAATATCCATAGTGAGACAGTGGGGAGCGTCGAGGCAATACCCAAGGGCTGGATTGTATAGGCACAGCTTAGGGCTTCTCTTATCAACCGCAAATTTGGTCGTAGGGATTCCAGTGGAGGCGGTAGCTGAGCTCCTCGCATTGAAGGGTTTTAAGGCTCAACTAGAGGGAGGGAATATAGTTACGAACGCCGACTTTAAGCTTGTAGTTAAGGTAGCAGAAGTCTTTGCTGAGAAGTATGCTAGAGCCCTACAGTTGGAGTCAACCCCCCAAGTGAAAAGGTTAGTGGCTCTATACGCAGCAACTTACGAATGCACGATAGACCAAGCTGTAGATGAGCTTAAGCGTAGGGGGTTGGTTAAGGAGGAAGAAAACACGAGAAGGTTAGTATTGACGGCTAGTTACTCCGAATGCTTGGAGGCGGTGAAGAGGCGTTAGGCACGTGAGTTTGGGTAAAAGTCTGTTCTAGCGACTGTTAACCCCCGCTACATTTTTTAGTGGTTTCTGAGCGAGGACTGCGTGAGCGATAAGCTAGAGCTGATTGTAGTCCGCGACGAAATAAACAAGCTTACACTCAGGATAAAGGGTGAAGATCACACGTTGCTTAATCTGCTTGTAGAAGAGCTTAACAAGGATGCCAACGTAACATTCGCTGCCTACAGGTTAGAACACCCTCTCACTGGAGAGTATACTCTAACTATTTTTACGGACGGTAATAAGAAGCCAGTAGACGCGCTTATGGAAGCAGTAGAGCGTGTGAAGGGAACTTTCCAAGAGCTCCTGAGGCAATGGAGGAACATAAAGGAGCGTTAGATGTCTGAACGAGTAGTAGGCTCTCCCAAGGAATTAGCTAAGCTTGGCGATGCATTAATTAATTTCATCGCATCGGCGGCGTTAACGGTTAGCCAGGGGTACCCGGTCGGCTTAAAGGTTCCCGACAAGCTCCTTAGAGATGTGGCGAAGCGTGCGGGGATCAACAGGCGTGGATCACTGAAATCAGAAGATCTATTTGAAGCGTTAGTAGCTTACGCGTGGCTTAAGGGAGTGAGCACGGAGGAGATGTTGAAATTCGTGTTAAAAGGTCTTCGTAAAGGGGATTTGGGTGATGGGCTTTATTCTCTTCTAAAACACTTACTTGAGACAGCTGGGGATCTCTTCGAAGCGGTTCAACAGGTGTAGGCGAATGACTACGCGTGCCGTACTCTGCTTCCTACTTTATAAGGAGAGCATACTACTGATAAGAAAGAAAAGGGGTTTTGGAGCTGGTAAAATAAACGGGGTGGGAGGAAGAGTTGAGCGCGGGGAAAGTCTCGAGTCGGCTGTGGTAAGAGAAGTTCAAGAGGAGATCGGGGTAAAGGTCTCATCGTTGAGGCCGGCAGGCACGTTAAAGTTCTACTCTTCTTCCTCGGAACCTGACTGGATCGTTCACGTCTTCCTCTCAAACCATTTCGAGGGTCAACCTACGTCGAGCGACGAAGCCGAGCCTCACTGGTATCATATGGATGCCTTGCCCTACGAGGATATGTGGGAGGACGATAGGATTTGGCTGCCTTACGTTTTAAAGGGTTGGACTGTTGAAGGAGAGTTCTGGTTCGATGAAGGATATAAACGGCTTCTGCGTTGGGCGTTAACTGCGCGATTTAATGTCTAATCTTAGCATACTTTAGTAAGTCTTCCAGTGTTGTAAAAGTCTTCTGTTCGCCTTCTTCGACGATTATGGATTCAACGGGAAGAGATGAGAGTACATCCTGGGGAGACCGTGAGCCGAAAGCTGTTGTCCAAGCTATTACCCTTCCCGAAGGGTCTAGGGCCTCGACGTACCGGCTTATGCTAACCATATAACGATACCCCTTGAACTTTACTTTTACCCGCCTTGAGCCGGCCCTAGCCCATAGCACAATCTCTTCTAACTCCTTCTGGCTAATCCTCACAACAACTCCGTATCGTAACCCCTTTAAAACAGTTAACGAGCCCTACGTAGTTTTAAATAAATATTTCTCGGGGTCGCGACGCCGGTTTCCTTAAGTGTGCACAGGAGACCTCCGCAACTATATGTGACTTCCCCTTCTCTAGCCTTGAGAAGTTGTCCAGAAAGGGCTATCTCCCAATCACTCAAGTCACCGACCTCAGGTGAAGCTTCCAGTTCGACTTCGTCGTTGATAGAAGGCCTCCATCCGATGCTCTCAAGGATTTTTTCCGGCAACTCCAAGCTGGCTTCTTCCCCCTTCTCCCCTCTCATCTTCAGCATCAAAACTTTAGCGTAGTCATATTTATGAACTGATACTAGCTTCAACTTCACAAGGGCTCTTCACTCGTTCTCTTTTATTTATTCCCTTAACAAGCGTTATACGAATGCATCTCCCTTTCCATGTTTCCTTTACTCCCCTTCAAGTATCGCTCCTCCCCATGTCTAAGTTTAGTGTTCGGAATTGCCTTATTGTCTAACCAGACTGATCCAGTGAGTTCTATTGTTTTGCCGCCGATGATGCTAGATTCGGAAGCGTGAAAATGCCGCTAGAGTAAGGAGCAGATACGCGGCGAGATGTTAGGGTAGGGGTTAAAGGGCCTTAGTGATTAAAAGCGAACACATAGAAGGCTCTTACGGAAACTCGAGCTTTCTCGAAGTTCGATAGTCGTTTTGAGAGGGGTTCAGCCTTTTTTTAATCTTGTTGAACGATGTAGCAAAGTTATTAAAAGTATCTTAGATGACCAAGGCGGTGGAAATCTGTGAGCTTCGTCGATGCAGCCTTTAGAAGGTTTAACGCGGAACTAAGTTCGTTGCTCGACAAACACATAACTGTTAGAACAGTGAGTGGGCAGGTATTTGACGGCACTCTACTCGGCTACGAGACTTCAAGGTATAGTATCGTACTCAAAGACGCTAGAGGACCGAGCGGAGACATCTACCCGAGATTGATAATATACGGTCACTCAATAGCAGAGATCATGTTGACGGAACCGCCGCTTGACATGGAAGAGTTAGCTAAGAGACTGGAAGAAGTGTTCCCAAAGATGGTCAAGTTTATGCCTGACGCTAGGGTGATAACTATCATGGATAGGATCAGGGTTACTGAGAAAGGAGTAGAAGGAACTGGACCCGTAGCCGAGAGGGTAAAGGTCATCTACGAAAGGTTCGTTGAAGAGTGGAGGTCTAGGCATAGGACATGACTGATTGCTTCGAGATAGAGGAAGTTGACTTACTTGGCAGGGTTGGAGAGCTCAAGACGAAGAGCGGGGTCATCGAGACCCCAGCCCTAGCCCCGGTTATCGATCCCGGAAGAAACGTTTTATCTGCAAGTGAGATCGTCGATTTAGGCTTCCCCCTCCTGATGACGAACTCTTACATTATAAAGAGGAGGTATGACGCTGTAGCATTAGACATGGGTGTCCACGCCCTCCTAGGGGTTGACACTCCCATCATGACTGACTCGGGAGCCTACCAACTTATGGAGTACGGGGAAGTCACTGTTGAGCCCCTAGAAATCGTGGGGTACCAAGTGAAACTTGGAAGCGATATAGGAGTGATCCTGGATATCCCCACGAGGTACGGGACACCGAAGGACGTCGTAGCAGAGGAGGTTGAGGAAACCCTTCGTAGAGCTAGGGAAGCCCTTACCGTCGACAGGGGAGGTATGCTTCTCGTTGGACCTGTTCAGGGAGGCTTGTACTTGGATCTTGTAGCTAAAGCTGGACAGGAGCTTTCTTCGATGAATTTCGACATGTACGCTGTCGGCGGTCCCGTTCAGTTGATGTCGAGCTACAGCTACAGTGATCTAGTGCGCTTGGTGATGACAGCTAAGATGAACCTTCCTCCAGGTAAACCGTTGCACCTTTTCGGGGCTGGCAACCCTCACATGTTAGCTCTAGCCGTCGCGATGGGAGTAGATACCTTCGATTCAGCCTCCTATGTATTGTACGCTAGAGACGGAAGGTATATGACGCCTACCGGTGTCTACAGGATTAACGAGCTCGGGGACCTACCTTGTGAATGTCCAGTGTGCTCTAAGACTACAGTTGAAGATCTGCGTGAGAGACCGTCTCAGGAAAAGGTGCCTCTACTAGCTCTCCACAACCTTTACGTCCTGCGGGGGGAGCTAAGGAGGATAAAGAACGCCGTTAAGGAGGGTAGACTATGGGAGCTTCTCGAGTTGCGGGCGAGAGGACACCCCTCTCTCAACCAAGCCTTAAGGGAGTATGCCAAGTATGTACCTTACGTGGAAAAACACCATTACGTGACTAAGGGCTCTATCCGTGGGCTTTTCTTCTATGATCTCTTAAGCAGGGGACGCCCGGAGGTGTTCAGGCATTACTCCAGGATGAGTGACCGGTATAGCCCTCCACAAGCTGAAGTACTTCTCATAGTTTTGGAGACAAAGGCTAAACCTTCTTCGAGGTTTGGTTGGGTTGCGGAGCTGTTAAAGGAACTGCGCGCAGATGATGAATTGAGAGGTAGGGTTCAAGGCGTAGTGCTCTCCAGCGCATACGGTGTAGTTCCTCTAGAGCTAGATCTCTTGTACCCTCTCTCACAGTATGAGTCTTCAGTGAGTTTAAATGACAAAGAGGTAGCTGAAGAGTTGTCAACTGAAGCGGCTTGGTACGCTGCTAAGCTCAAGAGTCGTCCCAAAGTGGTAATCGTATACGAGGAGGGTAGAGTCACCGCAGAAGCGGTTGCAAAGAGATTAAGAAGGCTTGGTTTTAAAACATACCTGAGACCGTTTAAAAACGTCAGCGACGTGGTCGCTTTCATAAAGCTCGTGAATAAGTTGGGATGAAGGGATAGAAGACTTGAAACCTACAAGCTACACGTAGAAGGTTGGTACCTTAGGCTTACCTCCCTCTTGTTCAGCTTTGCTTTTGAGCAGCTCTAGCTCTTTCTCGAGTCTCACTTTCTCTTCAGCAAGTTTAAGCAGTTCGCTCGAGTCCACTTGGACATCTAAGATCTTTGCTATGAAGTCTACAGCTGTTTTAGCGGCGAGGGGGTCCGCCGTACTAGGGTCTGTGTAGGGTAGTATGGCGACGGAGGGGAAGTTGTTCGCCTCGTAGTACGCTAGCATAGCAGCTAGAGGTCCTACGATAGAAAGCCCCTCCTCCAAGGGGAGCTCACCCTTGACGAGATAACCGTAACGGGCGAGGAAGGAGCGCGTAGCCGCGTACCTCAAGACCCCTTCTCCTCCTCTAAAGCTAGCGTCAAGCCCTCCTACAAGTATAGCCATTCTAGCGCCGCCCGTGAAGCTCGCTTCAGCCAGAGCGTAAGGTACGCGAAAAACGTCGTTCCGCGTCAGCGGAGCGTTGGGTAGAAAGACAACAGCCGACCCAGTGTCGTAGAGCTCGTAGGGTGTCGCAATCCCTTCCGAGCAGGTGCTAACGACTTGAGGCATGAAAGGAGAGATTACGTATCCTATCCTCACACCCTTCAAAACTTTGACGAGGTGCCTGGCGGTCAAGTAACCTACGAACCCGAACCCGTGAAAACCTGCGATAAAGACTTTCTCTCTAAAACCCCCTTCGGCTATCTTAAGTATTACCTTAGAGGGCACGTACGACACCTGGTTAGAGTGACTCTACGCAGTATATTACAGTAGGATTGCGTTGACGACTCCATCTTGTCCTGGGCGTGAGGAAACCTTTGCTCTACCTATCTCTGTCTCAATAATCGCACCTTTTGTTATCACCCCCCTCCTGTCATAGTCCTTGTTGGAAGGATTGGAGGAAACTCTTAGTATTCTGACTTTTCTAGTCTGTCCAGTTTTAGGATCTATCACGTTCGCGTAAAGAGCGAACTTTACCTTTACCTTCATATTACCGCCTCGCGTCCTTACGCTGATCCGCTTTTCTCGCCCAGGTAAAGTTTCGATTGGCGGTCTACCCATCCAGTACTTTCTCTTCACCTTGACATGTCTACCCTTCACTCCACCGGAGATCTTCCTTAAGTCGTTCGCGTGGTATATAACCATACTACTTCTCGACCTCAGAGACGTACAGTTTAAAATCTTAGCGCTGTCAGCTATCTAGTGAGCGAGGAACGTAGACCGATTGTCTTGTGGCCCGTATACTTCGAGGCTGGCAAAAGCAGGAGTAAAGGTAGAAGAGTTCCCGTTCATCTCGCTGTTAAGGGAATGACAGCAGAGGAGCTCTTAAAAGCCGCCCGAGCCGCAGGTTTTCAAGCCGATCTCGATTCCAAGGCGAAACATCCATCGCATTGGTTTGAAAGTAGCGGAAGGGTTTTGGTGTTCACAAGAGAGAAGAAGAGCACAGTAGTAAGGAAAGTTGCCGTCCAGTTGAAGAGCATGAAAGCTGAACGGGCGACAAGGTAATTTTGCTACCCGGAGCCTTTGATAACCTTCAAAACCTCCTCTCTCACAAGCTTGCTGAGGAGGCCTCCGTCTACCCTCCCCCGAAGCTCGCGCATGGTAGCACCCATGACGGTACTGAATGCGGCTTCCCCCCTCTCTTTGATTACGTCAGACATTCGGCTTACGATCCTCCTCACAGCCTCTTTAGCCTCTTCTAAGCTGAGCGGCGTCAACCCTAGTTTCTTCACAGCTTCCTCAACCTCTACATCCGGGTTTTCAGCTAAATACTTGATTACAGCAGGGATAGCCTCCTTAACTAGCCCCCCGCGCGCTAATAGTTTGAACAATTCCAGAAGGTGCTCGTCCGTAATGTTGTGGACTGGCACGCCATCCCTCCTTAACTCAACGAGAGTTCCTTCGAGTGTAGATGCTACCACCGTAGGTGACGCACCCGCCTCTCCCACAGCTTTCTCGAATACGTCAAGCCTATAGGACCAGAGAACCCTCTTTGCTATCTCTGGGTTTAACCCGTAAACCTTGACGAGTTTCTCGTATTTTACTTCCGGAGGCTCCGGTATTAAGGCCCTGATGCGCTCAAGCATGACTGTTTCAATGGGGATCGGCCTAATGTCAGTCTCAGGATACATTCTCGCGCTACCAGGCATGGGTCTCATGAATCTCGTAGTACCGTCAGGGTTAGCTCCCCTAGTTTCCGGGGGCACTCCCTCTAGCGCCTCCCTTGCTCTCTCTACGACGGCCTCAAGAGCTCTAATAGCCCTCTTTTTCTCCTCGAAGACGAGGACAAACGCGTCAAGCTCGCCGCATTGGAGAGCCTTTCGAACGGCTGTAACCTCCTCGGAGCTGATACCGTAAGCTGGAAGCTCATCGCTGTGGAATATGCCTCCGACCTCAGCCCAGTATCTAGCCCTGTCAGCCATCTCAGTTCCCAGCCTTCTACCTGGTTGAAGCTCCACTCCCAGTAGTCGCGCGAACCCCGGCAGCTTTACAGCTAAAGCAACGCCCCCAGAGGTCAACGCTTTCCTAGCTACTCGTGAGCTTGTGTCCTTGAAGAGCTCGCTCACGTCGAGAACGTTCGTCGACAAGTCCCCCCTCCCCACCCCCCTCTTCCTCAACTCCTCTCCCACCTCGAGGAGTTTCTTCTGTCTCATCACTTCGTACTCCACGACCCTAGGGATCAACTCCAACTCTTGAACCCCTTTGATCTCGACTCTTGCACCCCCCTCCACCGAGATGTTGAGATCCTGCCTTATAGTCCCAAGCCCTCTCTTGACGCGCCCCGTCATCCTCAACAGTTGCCCGATTCTCAAAGCTACAAGCCCAGCCTCCTCAGGATTGGAGATCACCGGCGCTGTTGTAACTTCGACGAGCGGTATGCCCAACCTATCCAACCTGTAGACCACTTCGCGTTCTCTCTCCTCCATTTTCCTCGCAGCATCCTCTTCAAGGCAAACGGTGTTGATGGGCACCTTCTTACCTCCTACATCCACATGCCCATTAAGACCTATGAGGGCGGTACGCTGGAACCCCGTCGTGTTAGAGCCGTCTATGACGATCTTCCTCATCACATGGACTTCGTCTACCACTTTACAGTTTAGCGCGAGGCTGACTAGAATAGCTGTCTCGAGCGCCTCTGGGTTAAGTTGGTGAGGCGGTTCTTCGTCCATCTCTACCAAGCATGTGCTGTCGAAGTAGGCTTCGTAAAGGAACATTTTACCTTTCGAGTACTCGAAGACAGCCGCGGGATCGAGTTCTCCGAGCTCGCTTCTAGCTAGACGCAGCCACCTTCTAAACTCGCTATGAGGACCATCTCGCCTAAGCTCAGTAGGGCAGTTGCAAAAGAGCTTATGCTTAGTGTCTAGCATCTGGTGAATTTCTATCCCAACCTTCACGCTCAAGAATATCCACCGTTTAAACGGTCTTCAAAGTAGCTGAGAGGCGGGTAACCCCACTCTTCACTCCTTTCCTCGATTTCGAAGGCCAAGTTTGTAAGGAAGAGCTTAGCAGCTTCCCTCGGATCATCAGTCCGAGCCAGCACCCAAGAGAGCTTCACGTAAGCCGTTTCAGGAAGCATGTCTTCAGAGGGTATGGCTCCAACCTTTAGGAGTTCTACCCCTCTCCTGTACACGTTCATGTTCACCCTACCCCATATGCATTGAGAGGCTATCGCGACCACGACCCCCTCGTCTACAGCCCTCTTAATAGATGGAAGAAGGTTCTCAGCTACGTGTCCGAGCCCCGTACCCTCGATGACCATACCCTTGTACCCATTGTCGACAAGGTAGTCGATAAGCTCTGCGCTCATGCCAGGGTAGAATTTCACTAAAGCGACCTTTTCTTCAAAACCGTTCTCCAAGAGAACCCCTTCTTTAGAGCGTCGAGCGTACCTTTTCGTGAAGACCTTTAACTCGCGAGCCGGTAACTCGACTTTCGCCAAGGGTATCGAGTTGACGCTCCTAAAGGCGTCCCTTCTGCTCGTATGCATCTTCCTAACCCTCACCCCCCTGTTCACGTAGAACAACGTATCCCTTAACCCAGCGTGCATTACTACGACAGACTCCGCGAAAGGTGCTTTAACTGCGGTCACTGTAGCGGCGAGAACGTTTGTAGCTGAGTCGCTCGAAGGTCTATCAGATGATCTCTGCGCACCGACGAGCACCACGGGACCCGGCAGCCTCCGAAGGGCGAAAGCTAAGGCAGCGGCAGTATAGCCCATAGTGTCAGTACCGTGAGCCACTATCACGCCTGCTGGCTCCTCCTTTTCAAACACCTGGGCGACACGCTCAGCGATCATCGACCAGTGACGCGGAGTTAGATCCTCGCTAAACACGTTGAAGAGAGTTTCAGCTGTCACGAAGGCTACCTCTTCGAGCTCGGGGACCATCGAGTAGATATCTTCAGCCGTGAAGTAAGGGTATACGGCGCCTGAAACGTAGTCTATCCTCGAGGCTATCGTACCCCCAGTGCCGAGGAAGTGAACCCTAGGAAGACCAGGCTTGAGAACCGGTGAAGGCGTCTGCCCCCCTCTTGAAACTTCAACTCTTCCAACCTTCCTCAATGATTTAACCCTCCTAGCGTCGACTCCAACGTTGTAGCCGTTTGAAAGCTTCAGGACGAGAACCTCAGGATCGCCGTACTGGGGTCTCGGGAGTAGTACACCACACAGTAGGACGCCATCATCTCTTTCAACTTCGATTTCATCAAAAACACTGACTCCAGCGTTCTCGAGCAAAACGACTGCCTTCTCCCCATAACCCGTCAAATCCATCGCCGGAGCTACTCAGCAGCAGGTTGCTGAGCTTGGTAAACCAAACGGCGGAGGAAGTTCCTCTTGTTCCTCCTCCTCGGTATAAGGTTCTTCTTAGGCTTAGGCGGGATCTTGGGAGTAGCGTTTCTCACTTTTCCAGCTTTAGTAAGTGAACCATGACTGGGCATAACCCTCGCCTCGGTGCTGAATAGTATAGCCTTAAGCCTTTCGCTCGAGAACCTCCTACCCAACCATCGGGGGAAACCCTAGTAAACTAAATATACCCGCCCTAAAGCCAGCCTCAAGGGCCGGTAGCTCAGCACGGTAGAGCGACGGGCTCTTAACCCGTAGGTCCCGGGTTCGAATCCCGGCCGGCCCGCCAACCTTCTATCGCTATCCGAAGACGTTTTTATAGTGTTGTAACTAGAGTTAATTTGTTTGTGATATGTTTACACAAGAGATGCATGAATATTTACAAGAACTGGCTAGGCAAAGGGTTTCACCTTTTGACCTGTTAGTAGCATCTATGAGGCGAGGATGGTTACGTTTACAAGTAAGGTATAATTTTTACATAAGAAAATACAAGTTTATAGATCGTCGTAGGAAAGGTAAGCTAACAATAGTTGTTCTAACTGGTAAATACCCAAAAATCTGGGATGTTACATTTGAGAGATTACATGCGTACTCTTTAGGTGCGAACATAATAGTCGTAAATCCCGATGGGCTTCACGGGAGTATAGTGGAAAAAATTTGTGAAAAATATGATTTTAGTTATTTTGAAAGCGTATCAAGAAACTTTGAAGCAGCTCAAAATTTCGTGAACACACATCTAGTTGAATCACCACTCATTTTAAAGATGGATGATGATGTTTTTCTTACTGAAAATACTATTCGTAACTTATATCGCTCATACTGGAAGCTGAAAGGAGAAGGTTACTGTATAGGCTTTCTCGCCCCCATACTAAACGTGAACAACGTATCCTATTACCACTTTTTAAAAATACTAGGTTTGGAAGAAGAATATACTCGATTATTTGAGAAACCAATTTTTGCCCGTCATTGGACTAAACAACGAATTTGGTACGACCCCGAGGCTGCCATGTGGGTTTGGAGACATTCGCTTCCCCTCAACGAAGTAGCGAGGATATTCGAGGAAAGGAAAAGTCTCCACTTCGAACTCATACCTGTCCGTTTCTCTATAAGTTGTATAATGTATGAAAGAGAATTCCTTCTGGCTAGGAGAGGGTTTGTAGCGTACTATAGATTCGCAGGCAGAAAAGGTACTTCCAAAAAGACACCGGTGTCTCTCTTTATTCCGTTTGGTGACGAGAGCTCTATCAATTACTTTGCCAACGATGGAATGTGTGGTCGATTCCTTATCCTCGATGCTTTCGCTGGACACTTATGTTATGGGCCGCAAGCAAGCTCTATGCTAGAATGGTTTGAAAGAAATAAGAAGATCCTTCTCGAGGATTTGAAGAGATAAGAATGACGACGATTGCGGTTTTAGGAGGAGGATGGGCCGGGGTCTTGCTTTCTAACGAACTAAAGCGCAGATACCCTGCAGCTGAGGTAGTAGTATTAGAGAAGAACGATACTCCAGGTGGACTTTTAAAAAGTGTAAAAGTTAGAGGACATACCTTTGATACGGGCGGAAGTCACGTTGTCTTTTCGCGCGATCAAGTTGTGTTGAAATCATTGTTGTCGCTGCTTCCCGATAATTGGTCGACAAATGTTCGAAAATCCTTCGTTAGATTAAATTCTATGTTTATCCCTTACCCCTTTGAAAACGGTCTATACGTGTTACCTCCTGAGGATCGTGCAGAAGCTTTGATATCTTTTCTAGAAGCTTTTTTCTCCCTAGAAAAAGATTGGAAGCCTAAAAACCTCATGGAATGGATCAGAGGATTTTTTGGAAAATGGATTGCTGAAACGTATCTGGTACCTTACAATAATAAGATCTGGAAGAGGCCTCTAGAAGAGATAGATGTCGATTGGATCTACACGCCTGGGAGACTACCTGTACCCAACTGGAAAGATGTAGCTAGGTCGGCCATCGGGGTTCCGACCGTAGGGTTTACAGAGCAGTCAATCTTCTACTATCCGACGAAGGATGGCATCCAAGCCTTGTATAACTCCGTGTACGAGAAAGCTGAGAGAATAGGCATTAAATTTGTAACCAACTGTGAGGTTAACAGCTTGAGAAGAACTAGTGATGGGTACCTCATTAATGAAAAGTTTAAAGCGGAAAAGGTTTTCAACACTATTCCCCTAAAGGAATTAGTACATCTCTCAGATGCACCCGAGGGGGTCGTAAAAGCTGCTGAAAAATTAGACTATAATAAGGTCCTTGTAGTCGGTATAGCTCTTAAGAGGGATGCGCCGGATCAGCACTGGATCTACGTTCCCGACAATCGAATCATATTTCACAGGTATGCTTGGATCAGCAACTATAGCCCGTACAACGCGCCGCAGGGTGAATCAACTCTACTGGTTGAAATCACGTTACCGAGAGGTCACGTCGAAACCCATAGACTTGAGGAACAGACGATTAACCAGTTGGCAGATTTAGGCGTTCTTAACGAAAGAGAAATTCTTCATGTAAACTGTTGGCTACATGAGTACGGTTACCCGATTCACACGCTTGAGAGATCGCCTGCCCTTCATGAGATCAACAACTGGTTGAAAGAGCTAGGTATAGAATCTATCGGTAGATGGGGGAGCTGGGCCTACTGGAACATGGATAAGGTATACTCTGAGGTAGTAAAACTAGTAGGTGAAAAATCGTGAAGGCTAAGGTTCTTACTTTTTTCCTAACTAAAGATGCGAGTACCTTCAACGTAGAAAACTTTGAGCGAGTAAAGAAGCAAATCGGTGTAATCCAAAGCATATACGTGGTTTCGGCTGCTCCAGTGCCTGTTGGTAATAACGTCGTAGTACCCGTTCCACAACACTACCCTCTCCCAGTGAGAATCGGTATAACGATCAACAGAGCTCTCGAAGAGTTTGATTTGAGCGAGTATACCCACCTTTTTAAGGTAGACAGCGATGTCAAACTACCGCGCGATTACCTCTCTAACCTGCTCTCTAAAAACAAGCCTGTAGCTGGAAGGGGAGTGGCGCTCCTTATTTCAACAGATTTTCTTAGAAAGCAACTAAGTGGAAAATACCCTGTAAGTTACTGCGATGACGGTTATATTTCGGCCCTAAGTATAGCTGAAGGTGTTTGGCCTCCAGAATACAATGGCACTGGACTTTTCAAGTTCCCCGTACAACATCAACCACTAAGAGAGTACACGTACGGTTACGAGTACTACAAGTGGGGGCTTCCATTACCAATCTTCTTCCTCATATCGCCAATACTCCTAGCTACGAGGCAACGAGATGTAAGAAGTCTAGTCTATAACCTAGCAGGCTACTTGTCAGCAAGCATTAATTATGAAAAGAAATACCCTTGGTGGCGACGTTATTCCTACCATCGCACTAGTCACTTTGTAAGTAAACTCTTCAAGTTCAAATAGCCTTGACAGGCGGCTTCCCTACAATTCACTATGAACTTCTATAGGAGATACTCATGGAAATTCATTTGATTTTTACAATATAAGCGAGAAGTTAGAATATAAAATTCTGGTGATATTGGGAATATAAAATTTTCTTCAGCTAAGACTTGAACTTAAAATCGCTGGAAAACAAAAGTTACTTAGAGGATCATACTCTAATACACCTATCATAGCTGAGAGAACAGATAAGTAATTTAATTGTGGCAAGTTTAAGCTGGTCATCAAGAAAATTGATGTTTCAGAGTAGGGCGAATAGCGTGAGGCTGTTGATGGTATCCCCTCGTGTCGAGGGAATAGGCGGAGTAGCCCGACACGTATCAAAGCTAGTTTTTGAGCTCAAAGGCCGAGGGTTCGACGTCACAGTGGTCTCTACTGAGAATACATTCCATATTCCAATCAAAGGGCTCTATAACCCTAGCTTTTCACTTTTCTCCGCGGCAAAAGAAGTTCTTGAAAGATTACATGGCAAGTTTTTTGACGTAGCTCATGGGCATAACATCCCCTCTTGGCCGGCTGTCAAGGTAGCTCACGCGACAGCTAAGATTCTCACGCAGCACGGTGTATATTCTGAACAGGTGAGAATGCTTCACGGTAAGCTCTTCGGCAGCATTGGCAAATGGGTTGAGTCGCGAGCCTTAAAAGAGGTAGATGCCTTAACCTGCGTCTCACGAAGTACCTGTGAGTACTACAGGAGCATGGGTATTGAAGCATATTATATACCAAACGCTGTTGATCTCGACGAAATGCCGAAAGAGGAGTTACGGCTATATGATAAGCAGGTCGTTTACGTTGGGAGGCTGAGCCCTGAGAAGGGGTTCGACGTACTCCTTGAGGCTGCCAATAGGATAGACGAAGACATTCATCTAGTGATCGTCGGCTCCGGAGTTAGAGAGCTGGAGGAGAGAGCTCTCGCACTGGCCCAGCGGTTAAGCAACTTCCACTTTCTCGGCTATAAACCGAGAGAGGAGACGTTGAGAATCATTAAAGGAAGCGACCTACTCATACTTCCGTCGCGTATCGAAGGACTCCCGACAGTCCTACTTGAAGCGATGGCGATGAAAGTTCCGATTATAGCATCAAGGATACCGGGCGTCTTAGACGCTCTTGACGAAAGTTGTGCCGTATTGATCGAGCCCGAAAACCCGAATAAGCTAGCCGAAGCTATCAACACTTACGTAGCAGCGCACCCTAGAACACTGGTTGAAAGAGCGTACGAGAGAGTTGTCGCTGAATTCAACTGGGGAAAAGTAGTACAACAGTATATAGAGTTATACGAGCGTCTGTTGAGAGGCTAGATATCGGCGAGAAGCCTTCTTTCGCTTAAAGAGGCTAGGATCGTCTTAGCTAATCTCCTAGACTTTACCTTGACTAGTATTATAGGACCCATCTTTTCAACTATAATGTCTTGGAACCCACTGAGAAGGTCCATTGCATCTCTTTTTGCTGGAATCGTAAAGAAGCCAAGTGGATCCCTCTTCCGAAGATAGCTGCTTAAATCCGGCATAATATCTTCATGTTAAGATTGTTTAAGGATTTCTGTTTACCTGGACATTTGTTAAGCAATGTATCTAGAGATAATGTCTAAACTATACAGGGGGCGAATGATGCCTGAGAAACGAGATAGGCTCATGGTTACTTCAGAGGCCCGCCAAATTTGTGAAACAGTACTAAGGGTTAGGTTTAGACAAGTTTAGGAGATTTAGGATACTTTACAATAGGCGCTGGTGTGCAACGCTCCATTGATACAATGTATAAATCCATTTTTAAATAAAGAAAAGTTTATATATTAATCTCAAGCTATCTTTATGATGGGATGTGTGAAGTTAGCGGAGAAGTTGAGCTTGACAAGCTCATTCGGGTGTTGCACATGCTCGCAAACCCAATTAGGTTGAAGATGCTTGCGTTAATTGCCGTAAAACCGAGGCATGCATACGAGCTTTCTAAACTGTTGAACTTGTCATATCCATTAACGCATATACACCTTAGAGCAATGGAGCGTGCAGGACTTGTAGAGGGGTCGTACATTGAAGAGGCTAGAGTGAAGCGGGTTTATCAACTAAAAAATGTTCATCTTGTGATAAACCCTGAAACTCTAAGGAAACTGGGTGAAAAACTTGGAGGTGAGTAGTGCTGTAGCATGGGTAGTTATACTCGCTGCTATAATGGCCGCTATCCTTATGGCTGTCTACGTGCCTGTTCGTCTCTTTGAACTTTCAGGTGAGGGCAAGTTAAACGTAATCGCAGCTGGTATCTTCAGTGCACTCGGGATAATCGCAGGGGCCTCCATAGCTTTTTTCACGGTAGTCGTCGGTATACCCATTCTTCTCGGGGCATGGGGTACTGGAGAGCGGGTTGAGGTTCCATTAAAGCAGAAAGAGCTGGAGGAAAAGCTTGTCGTTTATAGAGCTAGGCAGAGGGCTATGCTTGAGGAGCTTGACGAAGTAAGAAAGATCCTCGAGGAGATTAGAGATTTACTAAAAGAGGGGATGGGTGCTTGAATAAGGAGTTAAGGTACACGAATCTTTCAGATGAGGAAGTTGAACAACTAATTTTGCAGAAGCTTCGAGAAATCAAGAAGGCGCTGGAAGATATTCGGGAAATTTTCAAGAAAGCTAGTGTAGGGTATGAGTAATATATTTGATCCTCACGAGCAAGCTCCTAAGGGCCATCGAGTTGGGAGTGGTTCTGCTCGTATAATCAGCGCAGGTACGCTAGCTGGAGGATCTCATGAGAAAGTGAAGATAGGTAGCCCCGGCAGAGTAAAGGGATAAAAAGTCGAAAGGGTGAAAGAGGTAAGCGTAGCAAGTCATAACACTAGTCTAGAAACTACATACGCGACACTCGCTGGCTCCACAAAAGCGGAAGGAAACTTGAAGGTTGGACTACCGAGGGTGGTTAATACATCACGGCGGGTAGGGTTGAAAAGATAAACGTTTCAGTTCTTCTTAGGACACGAACTCTAAACGTGAATATGGATAGACTTAAGGGAGAGCTCTCTGCTGAGGAAAGGGTCACTGGTTCGCTAATAATGCTGAAACCATCAAGTAACTCCCCAGATGATAATATTAAAGGAGGAAGTTACTATTCAGAAATTTGAAAAAGGTTTTAGGCTACTCTCAGCTTTCAGGAAACTGGTGTTTAAAACAGGATGTATTGAAGCTTAAAGCTGAGAGTAGAGGACGTGATAGTCGAAGTTTCTATTAACGCAGAAAAGATTGAGCACAAAGGTAGAGCGTTGGTCGAAGGTCTGGTATAGTGGGAAATAGCTGAAGCGTAGCGCCTATATACTTCTACGTTTTTCTTTTTTTATGAAATCTTACCTGTTTCGCGTTGTAGTTCCCCGCCGGGATTTTCAACGGGTTGAATGGCTTAAGGATTTTCTAAACTCGGAGAACGTAAAGGTTCTCTACGCGAAGGTTGACTACCTGTTCAGTGAGCGGAGTGACCTTGACGCTGTAGAGGTAGCTTTCATCCTCACAGCTGAGCCGAGGGCTAGGAGGGAACTGGAGAGACGGCTTGCAGCTAGTCTTACGGGAAGCCTCGGCTTCTTCATCTCCTCCTCCTACAAGAAAGCTGGCGACTAGTCTCTCATAAGCTCGTTGAGTATGACCTTAGCGTCTTCAAGGGTGCCCGCCTCGTTGAGCCTGATGATCAGTCGGTCGGGCGCTACGTACGTTAGAGACTGCCCCTTATAGTCGTACTTCATGAGAGCTGAGCCGAGCTTAAGCTTCTGTCTAGCTCTTCTAGAAAGTCTTTTGATCACTTCATCCTCGTAACCTTTCCTTATCGTAGCTAGAAACGTTGCCGCCGTTTGACACACTATATCTACTCGTTCAAAAAACTTGTCTATGTTCTCCTCAAACACGTTTTTGTGACTTTAAGCAACGGTAAAAAGTTTTCTTCTTGAAAAAGAATATAAGGTTGCCTACTGTTCTTCAATTATGTTGCTTTCAACAACTCACTCGATACCCGGTTATAGAGTTACTCGAGTTTTAGGTGTAGTCACGGGGATGACCGTGAGGACGAGAGGCATGCTTGGAAGGTTTATCGCTGGAATTGAAGCTATGGTAGGCGGGAGAGCTGAGTCCTACATTATGGAATTGAAGAAGGCTAGGGAGGAGGCTGTGAGAGACCTTGTAGCAGAGGCTATGAGGCTTGGAGCTAACGCGGTGGTAGGAGTCGATTTCGAGACTAGTGAAGTTCTTGAGGGATTCGTCGTCATAACAGCTACAGGGACGGCTGTACTTGTAGAACCTGATCAACGTGTAGATCGAGCTCAGTAACATTGAAATAAAGTACTAGGGTTAGAAACTAGATGATGAAGGGTACCAAATCGGATAAGTGAAGAGTTGGTGTATTACTGACCCTTTGGATTCGGTTTGCTACTGTGTACGTTTCACCCATACTATCATGGGGCCGGGTTCCCTGTTAGCCCAAGAGTAGTACGGTATTGCTTTGAACTCTACCTCCCTTGGGGTTACTTCCACGCTCCCGGCTGGAGCGTAGAGCCTGCCAGCCCACTTGCTAGAATCAAAGTAGAGGGCTGCGCCTTTCACTACGTTGACGCCGCCGAGGAGGTCTGGTCTCCACTCGACGTCGAGTTGACCTGGTACTATAGCGAGATCCCAGACGTCGTATACGTTGTCCGGCTGTTCAAGACAGTAGATGAGTGGCCCATGCCTTATAGCGACTCTACACGTGTTGTAAGTCACATGCGGATGGGCTTCGAGGAGAAGGGGTCCCATTTCGAAGACTAACCTAACTACATCCCCTTCCCTCCATCTCCTTTCAACTTTTACATATGATCCAGGGTTTACGTGCTCCAATCCTCGACCGTTTACTTCTACGCGAGCCTTCCTCGTCCAACCGGGTATCCGTAGGAATAGCGGGAACTCGTCTAACCCTTCCGGCTTGACCTTAACTTCCACTACCCCTTCCCAAGGGTACACCGTACGCTGTTCCAAGTACACTGAACCGTCTTCTAGCTCTATCCTAGCTTTGTTAGCCGCGTAGAGGTTCAGGTATATGCCGTCTACAGACTTAGCGTAAATCATGGCAGGCGTATAAGCTATCAGCCTCGCTATATTGGGTGGGCAACAAGCGCACTCGAACCACGTTTGCCTCCTATGCCCCCCTCTGTCGGCGAGAGGGTTCACGTAGAAGTATCGGTCGCCGCTTAAGGAGATGCCCGCTAAGGCTCCGTTGTATAAGGCTAGCTCCATTACATCAGCGAACCTCGCTTCTCCAGTCGCTAGCAACATCCTCCAGTTCCACATGACGTTCGCCACAGCTGCACAAGTTTCAGCGTAAGCTCGCTCGTTAGGTAGCTCGTAAGCTTCCCCGATCGCCTCCCCCTCATACCTTGATCCTACACCCCCTGTGACGTACATCTTCCTCTCAACTAGGTCCCGCCAAAGCCTTTCGAGCGCTTCTCTCAACTCTGGATCGCCGGTCTCCATGTAGACATCTGTAGCCCCGCAACAGAGGTACAGGGCTCTAACGGCGTGACCTGTCAACTCGCTAAGTCGTTTAAACGGTAGATGGTCTAAGTGGTATGGGCTACCTCCGATCAACCCCCTCCCCCTCCTCTCGATTAGAAGGTGGGCTAGCTCTAGGTACTCCCTCCTACCCACCTCCCTGTAGAGCTCTACGAGGGCCATCTCTACCTCTGGATGCCCGTCTACCCCCTCCCTCCCCTCCGGTCCAAACACCTTGTAGATGTGATCGGCGAAACGTAGGGATACGTCCAGCAAATCGCGTTTCCCTTGAGCCCTGTGTCTAGCGACAGCAGCTTGGAAGAGGTGACCGGCGCAATACATCTCGTGTAGGTCTCGCAAGTTTTTCCACCTCTCATTTCTCTTTTCGAAGGTAAAGTATGTGTTTAGGTAGCCGTCCTCGTCTTGGGCTGCTGCAACTTCTTCCGCCACTTGATCCACCATCCTCTCAACGTGAGAGTCGTATTCATAAGCTAACGCGTACGACGCAGCTTCGATCCACTTGTAGACGTCGGAGTCATTGAAGACTAGACCGCGGAAAGGGCCGCTGACCTTGCCTGCAGCTCTTCTAAAGTTGTCTAATCGTCCCGTCTCCTCGAGTAACCTATATTGAGTTGGTATAGTGACCTTTAGCAAGGTCTGAATCCTAGGAGCCCAGAAGGAGTCTTGAAGCCTCACGTCGTCCAAGGGGACTGGCTTAAGTTTTGCGTAAGCACTCCTTGAAGAATCTACTACTACGGTACGCATCGGTAACTTCTTTTCTTCTCTCTATTTTATTCTTAGCGCAATACCTAAAAGAGGGAGTTTGCTGGCAAACCGGGTGGCTTAAGTGGCTGAAGTGGACGTAGTCGAAACTGAGAAGGTCGTCGAGGAAGCGCGTAGCACGTTAAAGCAGCTCAACGACCTACAGTACGAGTTGAGGGACTATGAGAGGAGAAGGGGGGAGATTCTGCGCATGTATTCCACGGGTCAAGTTTCTAGGGAAGTATACGAGGGGTTGATGAACGAACTTCGGCAGAAGATGTTGCCGATAGTTAAAAAGTATTTTGAAGCTAAGGGAGGTTTAAGGGAGCTGGAGTCGAAGCTCCGGTTGCTAGTCACCCGGTTGAGCGTCGAGGCGAAGGCTTCAGAAAGCTCTCTGTATAGGGCGAGTTTTGAGAGAGATCAGCGTATTAGACAAGTGTTGAATCGGGTTGGTGGAGCGCTAGAGGATGTTCAGAACTCCCTAAAGTCCGTTGACGTCGAGAGAGAGCTACGCATGCTTGACGTACTCCTCGACGCGTTGCCGAGGGAGGAAGTTAACGTTTGGAGGCAGGCGATAAACGAAGTTGTGGAAAGCTGGTCTCGGATACGATTCTCGTATGCTGGTAGGATTGAGGAAATAGAAAGGAGGATTGAAACTCTAAACGATATGTTAAGAGAGCTTGAAATTCGGTTTGCTGTAGGAGAGTTTGAGAGAGTAGACTATGAGGCACGCCGCTCGTCTACAGAGAAGGAAATGAGTGAACTACAATCGCAGCTTGAGGGATTACAGGAGAAACTAGAGGATCTTGACCTTATAGCCGCTAGGTGTAGAGAGTTTTTAAAAAGGTGATAAAGGTGTTTAAAAGACTGTTATGTCTCCTCTTGTTCTTGCCTCTGTTATTCAACCTTTCGCCAGCGGCGGGGGAAGGTTTAGGAGTTCGAGAAGTTAAAGTCTTTAACCCGTTGCCAATCCCTTACACTGACCTCGTTTCGCTGGATCTCAACTTCATTGAAGGAGAAGCATACAACGGGACGCTCTCAGTATTAGACCCAGCTGGTGTTCGCCTCCCAGCCCAACTCGTAAACTGTACCTTCTACCCTAGCGGCTACTATCGCAGTTGTAGACTACTGTTCCCTGTAAAAGTTCCTCCATTTAACTCTTCAAGGTATACTCTAGTCTATCACTCTACCCCGTTAAAGCGCGACAACGGTCCCACAGGAAACCTTACCGTCACTTTCGCTAACTTAACTTTAATAGCCTTCAACGCGACAAGCTCTTACGCTGTCAACGTAACGAGAGGCTTAGTAATTAGAGGACCGGGGTATCTTGCTGTTTTCAACAACTCAACGCTGTTACGTTTAAGCTTCACCGACACAGGAGTCAACCTAGTTTTCACGGACTGGCCGTTCGCCGGATTCATCACCCTCGCCAAAGGTAGCATCGTCTCAAGCGGGTATGACCTATCCTCCTGTAAAGTAGAGCTGCTGCTTAACGGATCTTTACTCGCGAAAGTTAAGCAAGTATGTTCCAACAGGAACATAACCGTTAAACAAGTGTTCACGTTTACGAGCCTAGGGCCTCTAGTGAGGATTGACGCTGAGATTGATGGTATAAGAGAAGGCATCGTCTACTTTCCATACTTGAGGATTCCCTCAGGATCCTTTACTCAAGCGTTCATCAACGGTAGCTCGGTCGAAGCTACGAAAGAACGCAGCTTCGTCCCAGCTCCAAGGTGGGTTGGGTTAAGAGGAAGTAGGGAGTGGCTGGTTCTAGCGGTTAATTTCACGACCCTTAGAGCGAGGGAGTTGATTGAATCGTTGAATTCAACAGTTTGGAAAGCCTATGTGAACGAAACTATCGCCGCGAGGAGGGCGTTCTACGAGCGAATGCTAAAGCTACACACTAACTTTTCTCGCTTGCTTAGCGCTAGCGAACTAGTGGCAACTGGCAGGTACAATACGACGGCTTTACTGCTCGAGGCACGTTTCCTCGAGAAAGAGAGAGCCTACCTTGATGCCCTTCTAGACAACGTCACCACGATCCTAGAGAAGCCCGAGCGGAAGCCGTATCGACTCCTACTGGTTCCGAGGGAGGGGGTGATCAACTTAGCATACCAGCTGACCGGTAAACCTCAGCCCACGAGAATTACCCTGCTACTCGCTATGGTAGACGGAGATCCTCAAGCTTGGATTAGAAAAGAGTTACTCAAAGGGGTGGTCGACTTAGCTGTCAGTTATGCTCCTGTTTCAGCGAAACTAAATTCGCCGGAGGAGACGATAGTTGACGACTACATAGTTGTGAGCGCTGACGTAAGTTCAGTAAGCAAGTTGAGTAACGTGAGTTTAAGCCTCGAGTACCCGAGGAAAGCTTTCACCCTCGTGGAGGGAAAGAGCAAGGTAAACTTCACTAGCTTAGAGGGGGTCCACAGGATTCAGTGGGTTTTGAAAGCGATGTATGAAGGGGAATGGACTCTACTACTCAACGTAACCAGCTCTTGGGGTTCTCTAGTAGCTAAACGCGCGATTAACGTGTCCCTTCCCCCCATCGTCCCCAAGATCGTAATCCCACGAAACTTCAACGTTACGATCACCTGTGTTGACGCCAGAGGTAGATCGCTCGCAGGCTACCTTGTCAACCTGTACGAAAACTCTACACATACTCTCGCGGCAGCCGGGTTCACGAACGAGAGTGGTCTAATAAGGTTCCTTAACTTGAGCGCAGGAGTCTACAGGCTAGAAGTTACGGATGGTCTCCACAGTTCGTGGTCCACGTTGCTCGTATACTCTAATAGGAACATCGCTTTAAAAGTAGGTTTAGTCAGTTTAAAAGTTAGAGTTTTGATCGCTGAGGCAGAACCTTTACCGCAAGCAGCTGTCTACGTTAGAGACGAGGAGGGACGCATCGCATGTACCGGCTTTACCGATAGGAACGGTGTCACCGTTTGTGAAACATTGCCTCGAGGAAACTATACTGTCTCTGTAAGATGGCAGGGCTCTATCGCAGGCAGTGCCAGAGTGACGCTCGTCAACGACACGGAAGTCTTGTTGCAAGGCCTCGTTAAAAGGGTTACAATCTACGTCGACCTTGGTGGGAAGCCAGCTAGTGGAACTTTGATCACCGTACACTCTGCAACGGGTACGCTTGTAACTACAACTCGTACAGATGAGAGAGGCATAGCCGTCCTCTACCTTCTACCAGGTCCTTACAGGTTCACGGCGAGCAAGGGTCAGTACACTGTAACGAGGATGACGGACGTGAGAGTTGAACAATACATACGCTTGGAACTCGGTCTCTCTCTCAGTTTATGGGTTCTCATAGCAGTAACAACGGTTCTATGGTTTGCGATGGCTTACGCCTGGCACCGTAAAACAAGCTTTGTTTACAGGGAAAGAGAAAGGTATAGGCGATTACTTCAACGTCTTGAAGAGTTGTACAATAGAGGTGAGGTTGAGGAGCGTTTCTACCTAAAGCTTAAACAAGAGTACGAGGATAAACTCAACGAGTTGAGTAGAGGTGAAGCTCTATGAGGAAGCACCTCGTTTTACTGGCATTCGCACTCCTCTATTCTGTAATAGCGACAGCTGAACCTCAAGTCCAACTGATTGTAGCCGCGAGGGAGTACCCTAGTGGAAAACCGCTAGCAGGAGTCAAGTTCAACGTGACCCTATGGTTAGACGGGAGAGTACAGAGCTTTAGAGTAACAACAAATCGCGTCGGCGTGTGGACCATCAGACTGCCCGATGTCCCTCGGGAAGCTTACCTGCTTGGACTTTCCATCGGGCCGAGCAACTACACTGGTTTCCGCCAGCCCCGACCCTCCGTGCTCGTAAGAGTTGCAGACGTTGTCGTAGAGGAGGTCGACTACAGGTCTTCCTTCGAACAGGGGCGCAACGTGACCGCCTACACTGAGTTCAGGATACCTTTGCTGGTTTCACGTGAGGGTAACGCTAGCATCATCAGATTTGGCGTATGGCTGGCTCCAGGAAGGCCGGTAAACGTTACCTCCCTCGATCCTGTTACGCGGAGGCCGGTAAGGCTTTCCGTGAAACCGGGAGTCCCCATCATAACTAGAGGTTTCTTCCTATCCTACCTTGTGCCCGTAGGGTATCCCGTTCTTGTTTCAGCTGATACAACTCTAGCAGAGGTCAGGCAGTTGAGGTTCTGGATTTCGAATGAAACTAGCGTCGTCCCATGGTCTTACTACGCTGCAGAAGCCTTCCTTAAATGGCAGCTGAGCACGGTTGATGAATCCCTTAAACAGCTAGAATCTATCGGCTACTCCACAGACGAGTTTAGAAGGGAGGCTGGAGTTCTTAGAGTTCTAGCTCAACAAGCCCTCTTCTTCTTTGAGCGGGGCAACTACACTTCAGCGGTTGGAGCCCTTTTAAGCCTCGTTAACGGAGCCAACTCGTTGAAAAGTCGTGTTGAAGGGTTATTCAGTTATTCTCAAATAGCTGCGCTCGGGATAATCCTTCTCACTCTCTCTTTCGCGCATACTTTCTCGATGCTCTTCTTCGAGCGTGGGAAAAGCCTCTACACAATGAGGCTAGCATTGCTCACAGGTTTCCTTCTAGCAGCTACGTTATTGTCCCCTACTATGAGACTAGCTATCGCTGGTCTGCTAGGCGCGCTCGGCATCCCGCTAGCCATTCTAGACATCCCGACGGTCGTTGCGGGCACCCTCGTAATGGGCTTTCTAGCTTACGGGCTTCTCATGTTGGTTTCGTTAGCAGCTGGTCCCGTCAGAGGCTTCTGGCTTTACCTAGCTATCCGCTACATGAAGTCCAAGCGTTTAAGGACGATACTTGTCTTATCGTCCATGACTCTTGTTATAGCCTCTACTCTCGCTGTCTCAGGAGTTACACTGGGTATAACCTCAACCGCTAAAACGGGTAGGGGTGCTGGCTTCTATGGTTTAGACATTGAGGTAAACACTATACGGCGACCTATGGGTTTAAACAGCACTGAAGTAGAGTGGCTTAAGGCTACAATCAACGCAACTGATGTTGGTCTAATGGCAACGGTCCCCCCGACGTACATTGGGGTTCTAGTAAGCGGGCGCGAGTCCCAGACAATGATTTTATCGTATTTAGTGGCCCTCGACATACCGTTTGCAGTACGTCACTTCAACCTGACCGCAGCTGTTTACGAAGGAAGATTGCCTAGAACTGGAGCTGTAGAAGTTATACTGCCTAAAGGGTTCGCTGAAACGATAAAGGTCGGCGATAACGTTTGGCTTTTCTTTGCTCAACCTAGCGCGACAGGACCCCCCTCTCCCGCAGGACCCGTATGGGACACGCCCGTGAAAGTCGTCGGCTTCTTCGACCCTATGGTGTTAAACTCAACCCTAGACCCAGAGCTTAGACCACTCTTCGGCGACCTCTCTCGAGTGAACTTCATGGTTATAGCTCCTTACGAACCCTTCGCAAGGCGTCTCTCCACTTCTCGTTTATGGCTTCTGACAAAGGACTTGACGACTGTCAGGTTGACGGCTGAGTTAACGTTCTCGACGTTGCCGGTCACCGTACATGTTCTCGAGGGATCAAAGGTTACGACCTATGAGAGAACTGCGCAAGTCTCCTTTAGGGGTGCTGAAGCCATTGTGCTCTTGGTCGTGGCGGCTTTAATGAACGCCAGCGTAATGCTCGGTCACGTGGAAGATAGGCGTAAAGAGGTCTACACGATGGCGACACTCGGAGCCGATCCGAAAGGGTTGTTCAATTCTATGCTCGTCGAGGCTTCAATCATAGGCATCATAGCCTCGTACTTAGGATGGCTCCTAGCTCCATTGATTAACACAGTTCTTGGAGCTCTCGGCTACCTAATCAGCGGACAACCAGTTAGCGCGACACCCTTACCGGTTGAAAGTCTCTTTTATGCGTCTGGCGTAGGCTTAACCGTTACGCTCGTCTCAGCTTACATACCATCTAGGAGAGCGAGTGGTTTATCTAGGATGGGAAGAGAGGAGAGGAAGGTCATCTCCACTAGCGAGCTGAAGGTTGTTGGAGGGATCGCCGTCTACGAGTTACCGATAAGAGTGTCCATATTTGAGAGCGAAGGCCTATACAGGTATCTAAAGGAGATACTCCCCAAGAAGGACATTATAGGTGAAGAGGTGTACTTGGACGGTACTTTCGCCATCTCTTTCGCCATTCTCCCACCACACATGAGGGGAGCCTTTGTTACCTGCCGTCTAAGGACTGTTAAACGGGGAGACAGCCTAATACTACAACTGGAGGTTCCAGAAGAGTACAAAAGCTATATGTACTTGAGTGACGTAATCTACGCTCTAGAGACTAAGCTCTTAGACTACTCCAAGTGGAGGGATAGCCAGTTCAGGTATCAGATACTAAGGTATGCTCCAAGGCGCGAGGCTTTAACCCTTGACGCGCTACTGGAAAGGTGTAGAGACGTTATAGCTAAGGCGAGAGAGATGGAGTTGAAGTTGAAGCGGCTTGAGGAGATGAAAGCCTCGATATCCACTAGCCTGTACTCAGAGTACGAGAAAAGGTACAGGAGGCAGTTGGGTTCATTCATTAGGGAGTTGTTGACTCTCTCCCTGAGGCTTGAACCGTTTGTAAACCAGTTGCGTGAAGAGATACGTAAGCTGGAGGCCGATCTTGAGAAACACAAGGTGGCTTACGAGCTCGGTGAGCTGGGAGAGGTAGAGTACATGAAGGTAGTAGAACCTATCGAAAAACAACTTGAGGAACACAGGAGTAGGCTCAAGATGATAGATGAAGTCAACGAGTTTCTAGCTTCGAGAAGAAGATAACGGTTTTAACCGCACCTAGTTAATCTGTACTGTTTTCAATAATTTTAGAAAAATAGTCGAAAACCCATGAGGTGTCGTTAGGTCCCGGCGATGCTTCGGGGTGGAATTGAGTACAGAGAACCCCTTTCTCACTATAGACTCCTTCAACTGTTTTATCATCCGCGTTTATGAACCAAACCTTAAGTCGCGTGCTCTTCAGGGATTCTACGTCAACAGCGTAACCGTGGTTTTGGGAAGTCATATAACAGTAACCGCTGGTTAAATCGATGACAGGCTTGTTTACCCCTCTATGCCCGTACCGCAGCTTAAAGGTCTTAGCTCCCATGGCAAGGGATACTATTTGATGCCCCAAGCATACGCCTAACGTGGGCAGCCCGTATTCGACGAGAGCTCTTGCGGTATCCACTGTTTCAACGTAGAGCTCCGGGTTACCGGGTCCATTACTGAATACGACGCCCTTAGGATCTAGGTCGATTATCTTATCGGCTGGGGTGTCGTAACGCACTAAGGATACGTCATAACCCTTCCTTAGAAGGGCTCTAACGATACTCAATTTTACACCGCAATCGATAACGACGATAAGCCCCTTACCACCTTTGGAGCTTATCGTCCTTGTTTCTTCTACCGAAACTTTCTCTACGAGTTTTTGACTCCCGTAATCGAAGGATGCTAGTCGCTCAAGTAATTCGTTGATTTCTAAACCATTAGACTCGTATACTGCCAGGGCTCCCTTCATCACCCCCCTCTCTCTAAGCTTCTGGACAAGCTGCCTTGTATCAATCCCCCATATACCTGGAACCCCCTCTTCCCTAAGCCAGTCATTGACGTTCTTCGTAGAAGCCCAATGGCTAGGCGTAAAGCATGCTTCGTGAACTACAACTCCCTCAACCTTTATGCTAGTAGATTCAAAATGCAACGGTAGGTTGAACTCGTCTACCATCGTGTAAGAGGGGACTCCGTAATTACCTATGAGTGGATAAGTGAAAACTAGGATTTGTCCCTTATAGGAGGGATCTGTAAGCGACTCGGTGTAACCTACCATCCCTGTAGTGAAAACTACTTCACCTACAGTCACCCCCGATGCGCCAAACCCTCTACCCTTCAACACCGTACCATCTTCCAAAACTAATACGGCTTTCAAGCAACTCACCTACAGAGGCTCAATGCTCAACTTGGTTTGATCCATAGCCCACTTGAGTGCCTCGAGTAAATGGATCGCTAAATTATAGTCAAGCACTAATGGGACAAGATAGTCTGCACACGCTCTCCTAACGTGGTAATCGTGGTTGTTTTCACCAAGAGCGACTACCATGCCGACCCTACCTTCTCGAATAACATTAATTAACTCGTTGAGAAGATGACCATCGCTTCGCTCCTGGTTTATTACTATGGGTTTGAAACCCTGCTTCTCGAACTTTTCCTTGAGTTCATCCAGTAGATGGTTTCCCGAGTTCACACTGTTGCAAATAAGTAGGACGTATGATCCTTTCTCGGGGATTCTGTTTGGCTGAGCTGCAAGCCATGATTTAGCTAGGGCATCGTATAAGGAAATACCTGTAGAGGCTACTTCGCCTGTTGACCTCATCTCAACACCTAACGACGGGTATGCGCCCCTAAGCCTAGACCATGAAAACTGGGGGCTTTTAACACCCCATCTCCTTGATGGCGGCTCATAGATGCTCTCAGGTACATTCAACCGGTTGCCCAGTATTACGTCAGCTACGTGCTCCATCAAGTTAACACCTTTTGTTTTTGAAACAAATGGCATAGACCTAGAAGCTCTGAGATTACATTCTATGACATAAACGTCATATCCTAAAACTAGAAATTGTATATTCACGGGACCTCGCACGTTTAAAGCCCTACAGATAGCTAGGGAGTACCTCTTCATTTTCTCTACCGCTTCGTTCGAAAGAGAGAAGGGAGGTATAACCATCGTCGCGTCACCTGAATGCACTCCAGCCCCCTCTAGATGTTCTATCACAGCCCCCACCAAGACGCGTTCACCGTCGGAAACGCAATCAACTTCAGCTTCACGAGCTCCTTCTAGAAACTTGCTGACAACTAACTTTCTAACTAAAGGGTTGTGAAACGTTTCCCGCAAATACCTTAGAAGCTCGTCTTCATCCCTAACAACCTTCATCGCTGTTCCAGAAAGGACAAAAGAGGGTCTGACGATCACTGGATAACCCACGCTACGGCAGAATTCGATGACATCCTCCGGATTCTCCAGTTCCGCCCAGGCAGGTTGAGGTATATTCAACTCGTCAAGCAACCTACTGAACCTTCTTCTATCTTCAGCCGTTTCAACAGCTTTACCACTTGGACCCAATATCCTTACACCCTTCTCCTCGAGTAGCGGAGCTAAGTTGTTCGCTATCTGTCCTCCCACACAAGTTACAACCCCCTCCGGTTGCTCGAACTCGTAAATGTCAAGAACTCTCTCCAACGTAAGCTCTTCGAAATATAGGCGATCGGCAATATCCCAGTCTGTCGAAACGGTTTCCGGGTTATAGTTGAAGACGATAACCTCCTTCGAGCTTTTCTTCTTTAAAGCCCACGCTAATTGGACTACCCCCCAGTCGAACTCTACAGAAACCCCTACGCGGAATACCCCTGCACCTAATATAACTACACCGCTCTTAGCCGGCTCGACGTCGTGCGCCTCTCCACCGTACGTGACGTACAAGTACTTCGTCCTAGCTGGCCACTCAGCGGCTAACGTGTCAACCTGCTTCACTCTAGGGACTATACCGTGTTTCTTTCTAAAAGACCGTACTTTATCCCATTCAACGTTCAAGCAGGCTGCTATCTGTTTATCAGAGAAACCGAGCCGTTTAGCTTCGCTTAAGAGCGTTACAGTCTCTTCACTATCATCGAGCCGTCCAAGTTTTCGAAGAAGCTCCTCAACATCAACGATGTTTTTCATCTTGTGTATGAACCAGGGGTCGATGCCCGTTAAACGGTAGATCTCCTCAACCGGAATCCCTGCTTTCAATGCTTCCGCTATCGTGAAAACCCTATACGGTTTCAATTCCTGTAGCTCTTTGGTTAAACTTTCTACGGGCCTAGGTTCTCGCTGCCACGGGTTAGCTACCAACCCTTCTGCTCCTATATCGAGCATCCTCAAAGCCTTTTGTAAAGCTTCTTCAAAACATCTGCCGACCGCCATGACTTCCCCAATACTCCGCATCTCAGTGCCGATCAACCTCTCAGCGCCGGGAAACTTCTCGAAATCCCACCTAGGCACTTTCACGACAACATAGTCTAGCGCAGGCTCAAAGTGAGCGGTAGTAACCCCCGTAACCCTGTTTATCAGCTCAGGTAGCCTATATCCTAAAGCGAGCTTCGCGGCAACATAAGCTAACGGGTAGCCTGTAGCTTTACTAGCTAGAGCACTACTCCTCGACATCCTCGGGTTCGTCTCTATCACGTAAAACTCCTCTGAACGCGGGTTGAGGGCGAACTGTACGTTACACTCCCCCACTACGCCGACAACTCTTGCAACTCCTAACGATGAATCCCTCAGCAGCTGGTACTCTCTGTTTGTCAAAGTCTGCGATGGAGCGACTACGATGGAGTCCCCAGTGTGAATGCCCATAGGATCCATGTTCTCGAGGCACGCTACGGCTACGGCGTTCCCCACGCAATCCCTCACAACTTCAAATTCTATCTCCTTCCATTTCTCAAGGTACTTTTCTATCAACACTTGATTCACGGGCGACTGGGCGAAAGCCTTCGAGACGCGCGTCTCCAACTCCTCCCTGTTTCTAGCTACAAATGAGCCAGCCCCGCCTAAGTTGAAGGCTACTCTGACCATAACTGGGTAACCGACTTCAGCAGCAGCCTCCACCGCTTCTTCGATAGAATGAGCTGCTTTAGAAGGCGGGACAGGTATACCGTTCTCCTCCATCGCCTTTCTGAACAAGTGTCGATCAGAAGCTTTTACGATACTTTCGACAGGAGTTCCAAGCACCTTTATACCGTACCTGTCGAGCACACCCCGTTTCTCAAGTTCAACCCCACAGTTTAAAGCAGCTTGTCCCCCGAAACCGAGGAGGACGCCATCAGGGTTCTCTCTCTCGATCACTTTCTCGACAAAATCCGCGTGAATGGGTAGGAGGTAGACCCTATCAGCCAGCTCCTTCGAGGTCTGTATAGTGGCGACATTAGGGTTGACGACTATTACCTCTAACCCTTCTTCCTTTAAAGCCTTTATAGCTTGAGAACCGCTGTAATCGAACTCGGCTGCTTCAGCGATCTTTATAGCTCCCGACCCTAGCAACAGAACCTTGCGTATGTCATCTCGGCGAGGCATGAGGATACACCGCGAGGGTAGAAGAGCTTGTGCCTATACCGACCAGGGCGTAGCCATCCAATCGATCCAAGACCCTAGCCCGCCTACCGCAGAGAGTAGTAGAAAAAGATTTCGCTTAAATTAAACAGTTAAACAATGAAACGTTCAAGGAACTTTCTAGCAAGGATCAAACCCTCTTCGTAACCGAAAAACGGGTCCTCATGTTCTATGCTGATAGCGTAATCGTATCTGTACTTTCTTAGCACTGAGAAGAAGCCGATCCAATCGAACTCCCCAAAGCCCGGTAGCCTGTGAGGGCACCAACCACCGACGGTAACTCCAACCTCCCTTAACCTAGACCAGAGGACTTCTGCATCTTTCGCGTGCACGTGAAAGATCCTCCCCCCGAACTCATCGGCTGCTTTCACGGGATCGATGAGCTGGCAGATCAAATGGCTTGGATCAAACTCTAAACCTAGGTTCGGAGATCCCAGCTCGTCGAAAACAGCCCGCCAGATATCAGGTCTAAACATTATGTTGCCGGGACAGTTTTCGATGGCGATCTTTACACCGTAATCTTCAGCCTTCTTCAGAATTGGAGGCCAAACCTTTCTAAGCTCTTCCAAGTTTCTATCAACGTCGCCCGGGTATTTTCCAAGCCATCCGGTCACGACGGGTTTCTCCAGCTTGTACGTAGCTTCAATAAGCTTCATGAAATGTTCTATATGCAACTTCCTAACGGAAGGGTCTGGGTCGATAGGGTTTCCGTAGAAACCGAGGGCACTGATAACTACCCTCTCCTCCTCTTCGAGTGTCTTTACCGCACTCGGGTTTCTGATCGCGGCATCTACGTCAAAGAAGCTTGACCCTGGCGGTGCTGCAACGCTTATCGACTGGAAACCGTAGTCGCGCGCCCATTTCAGGGTTTTCTTTAGGTCTCCAAGCTGTCCTCCCGTGAAAAACCCGAGCAACATTCTTTCTCAAGTTCTCAGGAAGTAACTGGATAATAAGCATGATGTGACAATAAGCCTAAAATGAAGGTTTTGAAGATGTACTTGTGCTAAAAGTAGCGGTTGGGTCGGATGACACTTACCCGGTAGCGAGTTTTATTTCGAGATACCTTAAGTCAAAGGGTTTTAAAGTAATCGAGCTGGGCTCACTAGAAAAGGGTGTCCCCGTCCCGTGGCCTAGTGTCGGGTTTGAGGTGGGCGAGTACGTTGCGCGTGGCGACGCGCTCTTCGGCGTAGTTATTTGCTATACTGGCACAGGTGTTTCAATAGCGGCTAACAAAGTTAAAGGAGTACGCGCCGCCCTTTGCGTCGACGCTCAAACTGCGAGAGGCGCTAGGCTCTGGAACAACGCCAATGTCCTAGCGATAAGCGCGCGCTTAACGAGTGAGGAACTCGCGAAGGAGATCATCGACTCTTGGCTTTCCGTCACAGAGCCCGATCCAAGCGAACTGGGAAACATAAAGATGATTGAAGTACGTGAGTCGAAAACCTAGCCGTATTTCGATGCGAGAAGTTGACACGAGATGATTAGGGGCGACTGTTGCAGGGTGCGAAGAAGGGTTTGACCCAAAAGGAGGTGGGACTTAAAGCTAACACTTGAACCTGAGAAGTAGTTGAGCCTAAACATTACATAGACGAAAAGCGTATTTATTCTCTTACGCTTTCTTGTTAAACTGAATGTTTTGTAAAGTATTTTGAGAAGTTTAAAGGATAAGAGTTAAGTCTTTCCTAATGACTTCTATAGAAGGAAAAATAGGTTAACTAGAGCTTAACAACTTTTTATTATTACTCCTAAAGGAAAAAGGAGTTGGCTTTACTCTATTGATAAGTTTGTTATTTAAATTCTTTTCAAGATGCTATTATAGGGATTCCTATAAGTTTAAAACAATCTCATGAATACTTTCACATCTTATCAAAAGCTTTAAAAGAGATTACGTTCAATAATTTATTGAAAATGGTTTAAATGGAAGAACCGAGTCAAGTTACAATAATCGGAGATGTAGAAAGTTATGATGAAACTACAGGCAAACACCGTTGGGTCCGCCTCCTCGGATGGGGACCAGGGTTAGGTTATCCACTTTGGAGCGGGTACTATAAGTTGGTCTATGGTATTCCAAGGTTACTCGTCGACCCGGAAAACCCCGAGAAGCCTATTTTCGAAGCTTACGAGATCGAAGGCGAATTCGACGCTGATACCGTTAGTTGGACGAGGGGTAAAATGAAGGTTAAGTATCTGGAGACAGGGGAGATTTCAGTCGTTGAAGTAGAAAATTGGAGATTTTCACTATACGAAGGCGATAAATTGTATACTGATGATGGAAGATTACTTTTCCAAGTATTAAAAAAAGAGAAGAAAGTGGAAAAATAAATCAAACAGATGAAGAAAGTAAAGCCCAATAGTTTTAATGCTAGAACTATTATTTGATAGTAGCTTTCAATTTACCTTCTTCCGAAGCTTATCAAAAGTAAGTAGAGGAGAGAGCGTGAAAGTAGTTAACTTCACCACGAGTTAAATTTGTTAGCTACGCTTAGCGTTCGATAGTAAATGTTAAAAAGCCCATCATTACGTCGCCCGCTGTGCGTATCGTCGTTACCAATGATGATGGTCTCAGAAGCCCGGGGTTAAGGTTACTTTATGAAGCTGTAAGAGAACTTGACGAAGCGTTAGTTATCGCGCCTATGGAGCAAGCTTCAGCTAAGGGCGGTATGCTTACTCTCGATGAACCGATTAGGGTCTATGAGCTAGATCTTACCTACGCTTCCGCCTACGGTATAACGGGTTCTCCGCGTGACGTTGTTCACGTAGCTAGGGAGGTTTTCGGAGGTCTCGACATGCTTGTTTCAGGAATTAACATAGGCGAGAACACGAGTATTCAGAACATTCTAGTTTCAGGAACTGTGGGTGCTGCAGCTGAAGCTTCCCTTTTCGATATACCGGCTGTGGCGTTTTCAGCTGACGTTAACAAACCGAGTGCTTTAACGGAAAGGGGTTACGCAGATTTCGCGGTTTCTGTGGCGAGAGCTGTAGCAAGGTACGTAGCCTCGGAGGGGCTTCCTTCTGGTGTCGACCTCCTCAACGTAAACCTTCCCCGTTCACCGACTAGCCTGGTGCGGGTGGTCCCCCCAGCTAGGCGTCGCTGGATCGAGAAACTGGATAGGAGAGTTGATCCACGAGGACAGTGTTACTACTGGCTTTACGGCGAGGCTACCGAGCCCGAGCCGGGGACTGACTCCTATGTGGTTTTCGTAGAGAGAGGCATAGCCATCTCTCCCATCAGCCTTTCTTTAAAAGCGGTTGACATTTCGCTATTAGACGCTTTAGTTACTGAGGTAAGCTCTGCCCTGAAAGTAAAAAGTTAAGCCGTTAGGGTGGAGGCGGTTGCTGTGAAAAGGGGGTTTCAACCCCTAGAGGTTGAACGAATACTGCTTGCTTCAGTAGCGGGGAACTCTCTAGTCTGTTTACTAAAGATTGTTGGCGGACTGCTCTCCGGTAGCATGGCTCTCTTAGCAGATGGTAGCGATTCCCTGCTTAACGTAGCCAGCGGGCTAATAGCCTTCAAGTTTTACAGGGAGTCTAGGAAACCGCCGGACAAGGAGCACAGGTATGGGCATACGATGCTCGAAGTCTACGGTTCTCTCCTTATCCTTTTACTCATGGTTGCGACTTTCTCCTTCGTGGGTTACGCGACTGTCGATAGGTTTCTCCACCGTGTTGAGGGTAAGGTTTCATCTATCGGAATAGCGTTCGCTGTAGTTTCGTTGACTATAAACTTGTGCGTTAGTACGTTCCTCAAATTGATGGGGGGTGGAAGCGCTATAGCCTTGACGGAAGCCCGTCACACAAGCCTCGATGTACTTGAGGGGATTGTAACACTCGTCGGTGTTTCTTTGGGAGCTACCTTATCGGTTTTGTACGACACTGCGGCTACTTTCGTGATACTGGGTATGGTAGCCTACTTTGTTTCAAAGACTCTAGTGGAGCTGGAGAGAGAGATTACGGCTGCGAGTCCTCCGGAAGAGGCTGTTAGGAAGCTTGAGGAGGTGTTTCAACAGTTGGAGGGTGTGGTAAGCCACCATGACCTGCGAGTGAGGAGAGCTGCTGGAAAAGTTTTTGCCGATGTGCATCTCGTCGTCAAAAGGGGGTTATCAATCGAGGATGTACACAAGGTGTGCGACGAAGCTGAGAGAAGGGCTAAGCGGGTTGTAGGAGATGCACTCGATATAATTATCCATGCTGAACCCGAGGGAGAAGGTTAACTGAGATACTAGGCTATTATAATTTTGAAAGATATTAATTAAACATGAATTAACTGGGGCGATAAACATAAATTGGGGGTTCGTCTGGCGCGTGCGTGGAGATACCGGGAGATGTAAGAAAGTTCATCGAAGAAGCTAGAAAGAGGGGCTACCAAGTTGATAAGATAGCTATCGCAAAGGTTCCCTTTGAGCGCTACTACTACTACGAGAACGAGAAATTTATCGGAGAGGTTGGTGAAGAGGTAGCGTTGGAAAATAACATACTCATGTGCCATGATGACATCTGTATACTTTTCTACAACGATGAACCAGTCCTCGTTATGGTGAGAGGGGGTAAACCGGAAATAAAGGAAGCGAGGGACCTTTAACACCCACTGAAAACAATAACCGGTGGTTTTCAGTCTTCACGACTTTAGTCCGCCAATTCGGATAGCTGGCGTTTCAGTGATAAACCCCCTTCTCACAATAAGTAAACCGTGGGAGAGGACAGGCTAATAGGAGTTTTTGATATAGGGAAAACAAACAAGAAGTTCACAGTGTACGGAGAGAGCCTTAAAGAAATCAGTTGCGAAACAGCCAGGTTTGGAGAAGTGATGATAGATAGTTTTCTGTGTGAAGACTCCAATACGCTAGTGAAGTGGTCTAAATCCGTGTTATCCAAGTGGCTCGACAAGCTATCTGCTTTAACTGTCACAACACATGGGGCAACCATTGCTTTACTCGGCGGAGATGGAGGGCTCGTCATGCCGATCATATCTTACAACCATGAGGTTGGCGATGAAGTTAGAAGATCGTTCTATAAGGAGTTCGGTAGTCCGGAAGACCTTTATATTCGAACGGGTACTCCGCCTTTAGGTCAGCTCTTAAACGCTGGCGTGCAAATATACTGGGTTTCAAAACACTTTCCAGATAAGTACGCGAGAGTTAAGCGCATTCTCTTCCTTCCTCAATACGTCACAAGATCCCTTACCGGCTTCGAAGCGGTTGAAGTGACGTCCCTCGGCTGCCACACCTACCTCTGGGACTTTACGGTAGGGAACTGGAGCAAAGTGGCTGAGGAACTCAACGTCCCCTCTCTCTTCCCCGATATCAGGCGCGTGTGGGAGCCGATAGGCGAGTATAGCGGAGCTGTAGTGGCAGCCGGTATCCACGACTCAAACGCATCGTTACTCCCCTTCTTAATAACTGGTGGAGATGACTTTGTGTTAGCTTCTACTGGGACGTGGTGCGTGCTAATGTACCCTGGAGCACCTTTCAAACCATCTCGTGAAGACGTTTACCGGGACATCCTCTATTACGCTGACGTTTACGGGAGACCGGTGAAAGCCGCGCGTTTCAAGTGTGGTTTCGAGTTCGACTACTACTTGAAGCATATAGGGGGTGAAAACTATCTGAACCTGCTCGCCCTAGAACTGGATAGGGAGCTTGCAGTGGACGTGTTGAAGAGCCGGGAGATGTTCTTCTTGCCGACACTGACGCCGGGCACTGGTCAATTCCCAAAGACAAGGGGGAGGGTTGAAGGAAGCGCGAGCGACCCGCTACGGGCATACTACTACCTTAATCTCTCCCTAGCTGTACAGACTTGGTATGCTCTTAAGCTGATTACGGGTGAACGAAAACTAAAGGTTTTCGTTCAAGGAGGTTTTTCTAAAAACAAAATTTACTTGACTTACCTTGCGACGCTCGCGCGAGAATGGGAGGTTTTCGAAGCTGAGTACCATGAAGCAACAAGCTTGGGAGCGGCGTTAACGGCTTTAAGCGCACTGGAAGGCGTTGAACCACGCAAGCTTAGAGTAGAGATCCCAGTAGCCCGCGCACGCAAGGTCGAACCTCTCCACGTTGAGGAGCGCTCAGTTGAAAGCTACCGAGAACACTTTATCTCCCTGTGTAGTAGAACTGTGTAGCCGTTAGAGATCTTCCGCGAAGACGTTTGAATGCATGTTGAAGGGGTTTAGAACTTTAAAAGCTTCAGCGTACTCAGCCCCGATGCGCTTGCCCATCAGTCGCATGTACGTTTTAAGAGCGTCCTCGAACGCTGGGATGTCCCCAAACTGAGACTTGTGCGCTTTCACTGCCTTCATCTTAACTTCCACGTAGTCGCTCACGTCAACTAGAGTATTGGGTTTCCTCGTCCAATAGAAGGCAATGTACCTGACCACGTGTGGTTTAAGGTTGAAAGCTAGAGCGCTCGGAGCTGCGTGCGGAAGTGATGAAAAGAACGCTGCCTCGGCCGCTAAGATGCCGGATGCCCGATGATCCGGATGGGCTTCGTAGCTAAGCCACGGGTCTGGAGCTAAAACCATGTCAGGCTTATATTTACGTATTAGAAGCACGAGTTCTAACCTCGCCTCGAGCGTAGGTTGAAGCTCGCCGTCCCTGTAGTTGAGCCAGACGAGTTCTTTCACCCCGAGTACTCGAGCAGCTTCCTCTTGCTCCCTCCTCCTCTCCAGCGCCAACTTCGCCGGGTACGTTTCAGGATCTCGGGTGCCGAGCCCACCGTCGGTGAGGGTGACGTATACGACTTCCACTCCTCTTTTCGCGAGTTTTGCCACTAAGCCTCCAGCCGCAATATCCGTGTCATCAGGATGGGGTTGGATACAAACAACACTTCTAACTCTATCAAAGCAGTCTACCAGATCCTCCCTAACCAATTCCAAGTATCTGTTTAACGCCTCCCCGTAACTCAATCTTGAAATGATACTTTCCAGGCTTTCCACAAGTCTTCAGAGATAACCACATATTTCATGTTAACCGTCCCCCGCATTTTAAAGCTCAAGGTTTACGCTTAAACCGTTACTAGGCGAGCTTCGCACATGGCTTCAAGACCTTCTAGTGAAAACCGTGCCGCTCTGAACCTAATTTTACAGAGAGACCTTTGTTCGAAAGCTTCTTTCCGGTTATGTTTAAGGTGTTGGATCAGCTAGAGGTACAACCCTAGTTTACTTCCCCAATTTTAAAGCGCATATTAAACTAACTAGCACGAGATATGGTCTGTCGCCTCTACGGTTCTTGTC
Source organism: Thermofilaceae archaeon (assembly GCA_025057995.1). Classification (GTDB taxonomy): domain Archaea; phylum Thermoproteota; class Thermoprotei; order Thermofilales; family Thermofilaceae; genus JANXEW01. Next base: position 262,067 of record JANXEW010000001.1, read on the forward strand.
TCGCTCATAGAAAGAGGCAGAGCTTTTAGAGTGTTGAATAAACTGTCTGCCTGTGGACCTAAGAGTATTGGCGAAAAGGCTTGGCGGAGACCTCGTGGGAAGTAAGAAGCTAGGCGGTCTAGCGAACGAGAGCTACCGGCTCGATGTGAACGCTCAAGGCGAAGTTAAACGGTTCTCAGTAAAGGTATACAGGGGCAGCGACGCCCGCCTCAAGGCTGAAAAAGAGTTGAAGTTGTACAAGCTTTTACGGAAGTACGGTTTAAAGGCGCCGAGGGTTTCTCTAGCAGATATTGAAGGTGTTAACTGCGGTAAACCTCTCCTAGCTTGGGAGTGGATTGAGGGTTACACAGCGGATGAGCTCCTCGGTAAGAAGAGGATAGGGGAGGTTGTAGCTAGAAGCATGGGGGCTGCTCTAGCATTGTTCCATAGGATCCCCTTGGGAGAGGTGGACTTACCTCTACTGGAAAGGAGAGAGGGTTTCTGGGCGAGCGAAGTCAATACAGTAAAGTTCCTGGCCCAGCTACTCGACCTCGACATTCCTGGTGACGCGTTAGACGACCTAAGCGGTATGAGTGTCGAGCGCTTAACGCTGTTGCACGGAGATTACAACCCAGGCAACGTGTTGATAAGTAGCGACGGAGTCTACGTGATGGATCTTGAGGGAGTGTCCGTAGGGGACCCGCTCTTCGATGTCGCATATGCCTTAGCCTTCATCTCTCACGGGGGACGTTGGAGGGAGGCTTTAACCTTCGCGCGGGAGTACTTCAGGCTTAGCAAGGTAAGCTCGCACGGTCTCGCTCTTAAACTAGCTCTCGTTGCGGCACGCATTCGTTTCTTTCTCGACCTAGCCGAGTCTAGGGGCTTCCTCAAGTGGCGGACAGGCACCTTCTACCCGCTGGTGAGTGCCTTATATTTGAGGTCGTTAAGGAAACACTTGGACAGTTTTTCACGTAAGATACTTTCGTTGAGTTAAGTGTGTAGTCTAAACAACTTTTTAAACAAGTTTAAGGGTTTCACGCGAGCATCTTGAGAGCCTGTGTCCTGTACTCCGGAGGGAAGGACTCAAATCTCGCTTTACTCGAGGCTATTGGACGATACTCGATAGCTTGCCTTGTAACGTTAAAGCCTGAATCGGTGGAGAGCAGACTTTTCCACTACCCGAACGTCCACCTCGTGAAAATGCAAGCTGAAGCGCTTGGACTACCTTTAATAGAGGAACAATGCCTTGACGATGAAACAGGTAGCCTTGAAGCCCTATGGAGGGCACTAGATCTGGCTAAGAGAACCTATGGCGTGGAAACAGTTGTCACGGGCGCGGTCAAGTCCAGGTATCAGGCTGAAAAGTTTGCACGAGTGTGCAATGAACTCAACCTAGACTGTTTCAACCCTCTGTGGGGATGGGATGAGTTGGAGCTTTTGAAGGAGGTTGTGGAACGCGGTATAAAGGCTATCTTTACCCGCGTTGCCGGATACCCGCTTAAGCGGTCACTATTGGGTAAAACCATCGACCGTGAAGTCATTCGGCTTCTATCAGGTTTGAGGAGCTTCATCAACCCCTCGGGCGAAGGGGGAGAGTACGAGACTCTTGTTCTAGATTCTCCCCTTTTCCGGAAGAGGATAGCACCCCTAAAATGGAGGATCGAAGGCTCCGATTACGATGCAGTTTTGGTTGTAGAGGAAGCTGAGCTCCTTGAGAAGGAGTGACTAAGGTTTCTTGACGGGAAGATCTATTTTAAGTCTCTTAGCGAGCTCCTTATACCTGTTCCTTACAGTCACCTCAGTCACTTGAGCTGCTCTAGCTACTTCTTTCTGTGTTCTAACTTCACCTCTCCTAAGCGCAGCTATGTAGATCGCGGCGGCAGCTAAACCGGCTGGATCCTTACCGGCTGTGATTCCTATCTGTTGTGCCTGCTTAAGCACATCTATTGCGTCTCTCACCGATGCTGCACTGAGCTTGAGTACGTTGCCGATCCTTGGAGCAAAGTCCATTGGACTGGGCAGTGGGACTTTAATCGAAGTCTCCCTAAGCATGAGCCTGTAACACCTCGCTACATCTTTTCTTCCAGCTCTCGTGTACTTCGATATCTCGTCCAAAGTCCTAGGAACCTTCAACTCTCTACACGCAGCGTAGATCGCGGCGGCTACCACGGACTCTATCGATCGCCCTCGCACTAAGCCTGTTTCAAGGGCCCTCCTGTATATTTCGCGAGCCCTATCCAAGACTCTTCTCGGTAGACCGAGTTGCGCACCCATTCTATCGAGCTCCTGCTGAGCTTGAATTAGATTCCGCTCTAGACTGGATTGAGCGTGCGCCCTCATGTGCCACCTGCGGAGTCTAAACATCTCCACCTTCTTTCTCAAGCCAAGTTCTCGGCCAGCTGCATCCCTACTTCTCCAGTCTATATCTGTAGCGAGAGCATCTGGAGTGTACCTAGTGATGGGAGCACCAACTCGACTCCTCTTCTCCTTCTCCTCGCCGTCGAAAGCTCTCCATTCAGGTCCTTTATCGATCTCACGCTCGCTAATAACGTATCCGCAGATCGCGCATATGACTTCTCCTCGCACGGGATCATAGATTAACTTATCACTTCCACAATGGGGACATGTCTTAATCTCTTCTACGGGAAGGAACTTACCCATTAGCTCCTCATCTATTGTCTTTCCACTCACGGATACCACCCGAAACCTTTTTAAGCTCGAAAAATACTTTATTTAAACCTTTCGCTCAAATAAGGGAGTACACCTAAGACTCTGAACACATCGTCAGCCATTGAACGCATCTTAGAGACAGGTGACTGGCACCAGCTCTCCACGTTCATTATAATGCTCTTCCCCTCCCTTAAGGTAAGGATTCTCGAACAAGAGTCGCTCCAGTTATCTGGCGTAAGCGCAGCTTCCAGGCAGGATGCTTCGTTTTCGTCTGGGAGATTTAAACGTAAGAGCAGTTCAACCCTAAGGACTACCACTAGCTTCAATCACCTTTTCAACCTCCTTGAGGAAATCTTCCAGTTTATCACTTGGTATCGTCGCACCACCCGCGTTTTCGTGTCCTCCCCCCGATCCTCCAACGCTTTGAGCAGCTTTAGCCATGACCTCACCTACTAGGACCCTTGAACCGTTCCGTTTGCGAGCTGATAACTTTACACCCTCAGAAGAGTCCACTGCTACTAAAAGTAACTTATCACCTTTAGCGTAAGGTAGTAGGAGCGAAGCAAGAGCACCGCTGACTCTCTCATTAAGGAAATCTCTTTTTCTCAAATCCACGAGGGTATACTTCCTCCCTTCCCTGATCACCTTCCCCTCTCTCACACATTGGAACGACTTAGCTAGTATCGACCTGTACTGTCCGGCTACTTCAGTTATTTTAAGCAAGACTTCGCCTCTAGTGCCAAGACCTAAGGCGATCGCCAGATCATAGCACCCCATCCTCCCACTAGCGTTGAGAAGCTGCGCGAACTCTCGTGCGTCGCGCAGGGGACTGTCAAGAGGCTCCCTCAGTAGAATGTAGGTTGCACCGTATATCCTCTCAGCTTCATTGACGGAGTAGCCGGCTCCTAGGAGAAGCTTGACTAAAGCTGAAGCTAGTTTCTTCCGTTCATCCCTGTTCAAATCGTTCAACGTTCTCATACGCTCCCCGAGCGTAGGCTCTATACCTAGGCTCTTGAGAAAAGCGAGGGCGGAACTCTCCTCACCTGTGATAGAAGGGAGGAAAGGGTCTGTCGTGTAGACTAACGCTTTGAGAAGAGGTCTCGATCCACATCCGAACAAACGGAGGTCTATCTTCTCCTCGATTATGCCAGCTTCTACTCCTTCTCTGACGATCTGCCTATTTAATCCAGTGAGCCTGAAGCGTTCGCCCACGTCCTGGCGGTCGCCTAAAGCCCCTACTACCGCGAGCGGGACTAAATCAACCCCCTTACCCCCTTCGAGAGTTTTACTCAAAAGGTACGCTAAACCTGAGCTGCTTATCTCCTTCGACCCATCAATGTTGAAACGGTGAGGGTTAACCTCGACCACGTTAGCTGTTCTGCTCCCAGGAAGGTGATGATCTAGGACGATGACGCATGTGTTGATCTTCGATAAAAACTCTAGAGCTCCGCTCCCCATGTCGACGAGAACGAGGATAGTGTAACTAGGTGCCAGCTTCTTTATGCGAGCAATTGTCCCGCTCGTCAACTGCTCGACCACAGTATAGTGAATGGCATATCCTCTTTTCGCTAAGGTCTTTAACGTTATAGATGCTGCAGCGAGGCCGTCGGCGTCATAGTGCGATACTAAAAGAGCCCTTCCACCGCTCCTCTCCTCGACAACTTCAGCTGCTTTAGATAATACGTCGCTTAGGTCCCTAGCATCGCTCATGGCTATATTATGTTTAAGAAGGTAAGGGTAAAAGCTCTATCGCCTGTGTTAAGCGAATATGCTCACTCGCTCAGGCTTGTACTCCCAGTGGGGAGGCAATACACCCACCCTCTTGTAGTATTTTGCCAATCTGCGGATCTTAGATTCTACTAGTAGCAGTCCTCGCTTAGAAGTGTAATCCTTAGGATGTTCTTCCAAGTGCCGTCTAATGATCATAGCTCTTCTGATTAAATTCATTAAGTCTTCTGGCATTTCGGGTTTAAGTCCTCTTTTCGCGAGAATCCTAACGAGTTTCTTTCCAGTGACAGCCCGCACGCTAGATATCCCGTGTAAGTCCCTCAGCATAATCCCTATCGTAGAAGGGGGGTAACCTTTCCTGTATAACGATGCGACCATCTCCTCAACCTCCTCAGGCTTCATGTCCACCCATGCAGGCTTAACCATCTTCACTGGTCTAGTGGACTGACTCCGCCCCTTGCTGTGACGCTTATTCATAAAGTCTCAAGGTGCCTATACAGTATCCTTTAAAACTTATTGTAGTCTCTTCTACGAATAGATGTCCCTAGCTGTCGCCGCAACAACGCGCGAAGCAGGAGGGCGAAAAAGGTCTTGAGTTAAGCTCTTAAAACCTTCCTCCTCTCAGCCACGTACCTTCCTCTCTTCCTGATTTCAACTACTTTATCCTCGACTAGTTTCCTCGCCTCAACCCCTCTCGCCTCTTCGTAACCTTCGAGGAAGGCAAGGTACAGGCGTTGTGCCATGGAAGGGTTTGTGCTCTCCAACGAGCGTAGCATAAGGTGGACATCGACGCCCTGCTCCTCTAAGTCGTTACTGAAAGCACCTAGGCCGAAGTCTATGACGTATAATCCCCGCTTTGATACGATGACGTTGGATGTAGTCAAGTCGCCGTGAACGATCCCCCTCTCGTGTAGAAACCCTGCGTACCGACCGAGATCCTCGAACATACTCTCCACTTCCTTCGACATTTGAATCACATCCCTAAGCTTTGGACCAGGTATGTAATCCATTACGAGCATGCATATCTCTGTATCAACGTAAAGGGGGGTAGGAGAAGGTACGCCCAACTTCTTCGCTTCAGTAAGTAGCCGTGTCTCTAGCCCTGTCCTCTTAGCTCTGATTAACATATCAAGCCTCGAATCCCTGTATGATTTTGGTAACCGTATCTTAGCTACCGCATCAAACCCCCTCCAAATGCACCTTAGAACTACAGCTTCGGCGCCTATCCCCAGTAACTCCCTAGACTCCGAGCCTAGTTCGTGAAGGATCTTGACTGAACTATCGACCGGGCTAAGTTGTTCGCTATTCACGCCTTAGGTAGATCTTTTTTCAATTAAACCTTACGGTACGTAACAACAATATTTTTAAGATAATGTAAAAAGTGCGCGCGAATTTCGGTGGGCTTACATGTTCAAGTTGATTGAGTGCGAAGGTGTTGTAAGAGTTCCACCCAATTTGATAGGCAAACCGCTTAAGGAGGTTATCCTAGAGGTTTTGAAGCGGGAGTACGTCGGCCAGGTTATGAGGAACATCGGCGTTGTTGTAAGCGTGCTCGACGCTGAGGCTTCAAACTTCGGTTTCATAGTTCCAGGCGACGGAAGCTTGTACCATAAGGCTAAGTACACGATGCTCGTTTACACGCCTATGAACCAGGAAGTAGTTGAAGGTGAAGTGAACATCGTCGAATCTACAGGCGTGATTGTTCGCCTAGGACCTGTTGAAGGCTACATGCATAAGAGCCAGATAATGGATGAGGTAATATCCTACAGTAAAGAACAGAACGTCGTCATAAGTGAAAAAAGCGGGAAAGTTCTAAGAAAGGGTGACAGCATCAGAGCTAGAGTGATAGCCGTGAGCTACGGCGGTAGAAGGCAGGCGCTCAGGGTTCAGTTGACTATGAGGCAACCCTACCTCGGCAAACTAGACTGGATAAAGGAGGAGGCTAAAGCTGGAGCTAAAACAGCCTCCAAGGCTGAGCCCGGGAGGAAGTAGAGATCGAGGATCTAACCGTTATTAACTGGAAAAGGATGAGTCCAAGTAGATGTCCCGGTACGATGGTAATCGTTTCAACAGCTCGCAGGCCGCACTAACTATTTAAGGAGAGTTAAGCTAAGCTCAAGCGTGGCGCTCCATCGACGTTCAAGGAAAATCTATTTCAAAGCATGCATGAAGTGTAAAATGCTCGTTCCTTTAAACTTGGATATTTGCCCTAACTGCAATAACAGGGACTTCAGCGAAGAGTGGGAAGGCATGGTCGTAATCTTCGATGTCGAGAAATCGTTGATTGCCAAACGTTTAAACATCTCGAAGCCGGGGCGTTACGCGGTGAAACTAAGGGCTTGAACGCTTACAGGCTCAAGGAAAGTTACCGTGAGACTCTTAGAGTCCCCCTAGGGTTAGCTCTCTATTATCCTCCTTCAAAGTCAGCACATTTGCTCTTAGAGCTAGTTGAACTGGTGAAACCTCCGCTAGTTGTCTCGGTCGGCGACTTTGTAACTGAGAACCTTTTGAACGCTGGCTTACGACCGAATGTAGCAGTCATCGACTACAGAACAATGCGTTCAGACATAGACCCTTCTCGCTCGAAAAAACTTCTCAACAGTTATAAGATTGTAGAGTGTGTTAACCCACCCGGATTCCTAACCTTTAACGCTATCCAAGCTGTTGAGGAAGCTGTGAAAAATGCGCAAGCCGGAGATCTTGTACTAGTGTCCGTTCAAGGTGAAGAAGACCTACTTTCTCTCCCGGCTATAGCATCGGCCCCTCCTCGCTCCATCGTCGTCTACGGGCTTTGGCTTGGTGCTTGTGTAGCAGTCATTTGTCACCCTTCGGTCAGTAGGAGTGTTAAACGTTTGATAAGCACGGCTTTCGATAATTCAAAAGCGTGAACGTTAAAAAGCTTGGCTGAACGAGGTGCGCGTGGCCGGTCAACTAAACGTGGAAATCCTAGAGTCGAGAACTAATAAGTTGATCAAGCGTAGAGAGTTGATCGTGAGGATAACTCACTTCCCCCAAGGGACTCCTTCACGTAAGGCTTTACGGGAATACATAGCGAATACACTAAAAGTAGACCCGGACCTAGTGTACGTTAGGAAGATGTTGACGAAGTATGGTACGTGCGAGAGCCTAGCTAGGGTGCACGTCTACGATAGTCTTGAAAGAGCACTCCAGATTGAGCCTGGTCACGTGGTAAGGAGGAACAGGGGTGTCGAAAAGGGTGAGAAGAGTGGCTGAAGTCCATAAACTGTACGAATTCAATTACGAAAAGGGATCGATAAAGTTAGTTAACAGAAAGTGTCCTCGTTGTGGTTCTGTAATGGCCCACCACCTTAAACCAGCTGAACGTTGGCACTGTGGAAAATGTAACTATACAGAGTTCGTCCGACAACGAAAACAGTGAGCCATGGATAGGCGCAAACTAGCTGAAAGCGTGAGGACGTAAACTTCAGTTTCATGGAAACACGTTGAGCTTGCCAGTAACCGAGACCTTAAATAGCTTGGGAATACGGTTCAGCAGGTGACCTTGGATTTAAACCTATCCGGCGGGGAAGCCACGAGACCCTACGACCCAGTGGTCTTAGGGATTGAGAGCACTGCGCACACGTTCGGGGTGGGAATAGCTACCACAAGCCAGGTGCTCGCTTGCGTCGATTCCACGTACCAGCCGAAGACAGGTGGGATACATCCTAGAGAAGCTGCTGAACATCACAGTAGAGTAGCTGGCAGAGTCTTGACCGAGGCCCTAGAGAGAGCAGGTTTGGGTTTAAAAGATGTTGAAGCTATTGCCGTAGCCCTCGGACCGGGTATGGGTCCTTGCTTGAGAGTAGGTGCAACGTTAGCCCGCTACTTGGCGGTTAAGTACTCGAAACCTCTCGTACCGGTTAATCACGCTGTAGCCCACGTTGAAATTGCCCGCTTTTCTACAGGCTTTAAAGACCCCCTAGTAATCTACATTGCTGGAGGCAACACGATAATAACAACCTTCGTGGAAGGAAGGTACAGGATATTTGGTGAAACGCTCGATATACCGCTCGGCAACTGTCTAGATTCATTTGCTCGCGAAGTCGGTTTAGGCTTCCCGGGAACACCTAAGGTGGAGGAGCTTGCTCAAAGGGGTGAAAAACTGCTCGAGTTACCCTACGTGGTAAAGGGTCAGGATCTACAGTTTTCAGGGCTTCTCACGAAAGCCTTGAGGCTGGTGAAGGAAGGGGAAAGGCTAGAGGATGTTTGCTACAGTCTCGTCGAGACAGCATACTCGATGCTCGTCGAAGTAGCTGAGCGCGCCTTGTCGCTCACTGGCAAACGTGAAGTAACCTTGACCGGCGGAGTAGCCAGAAGTAGGATCCTCTCAGAGAAACTAGATAAGATGGCTAAGCTACATTCCTCTGTTTTTAAGCCCGTAGATCCACGGTACGCGGGAGATAATGGAGCGATGATAGCATATACGGGCGCTCTAGCTTATTCGTCAGGCGTTACCTTAAGCGTTGAGGAGAGTAGAGTTAAGCCGTTGTGGAGGCTAGATCAGGTAGACGTCCCCTGGCGCTCAGGGTGAAGATCGCGAGCGTAGCGTTTAACTTTGGAGATAGCTTCAACTATGTCATCCATGTCCTCTCTACCCGCAAGGAAAACTTGTTGTGGAATTGTCACTACCTTCTCGACGGCGTTTTCAGCGGCAGGATACCTGTTTTTCCTAACTACTTTACCTAGATGCCAGGGTCTCAAAGTCTCATATAATGGAGGATGGTCGATGCGGGATGCTGGTATACCTTCAGCTCTCAAAGCCTCAACGAGACAGTCTATGGGCAACCCATCGAAGAAACTCGCATCGTACTTGAAAGCGTAAGGCCAGGGTTGGAACTTACTTAAACGAGAGTCACGCTTTAAGGGCTCCACCCCCTCAATCTCGCTTAAACGGTTAGAAAGATACTCGCAGTTAGCCTGCCTCCTTTCCAACTGTTCATCCAACCTCTTAAGCTGAACTAAAAGTAAAGCCGCTTGAAACTGTGTCATCCTATAGTTAAACCAGTTCAACCAGTAACGGCCCCCTTCAAGATATGTAGCGTTCCTAACTCTACCGCAGTCCTTGATCGCGTAACATTTCTCCGCTATCTCCTCGCTGTTCGTCGTGATCATCCCGCCCTCTCCCGCTGTCATGAACTTCCCTTGCTGGAAGCTGAAGCAACCCATCTCACCTATCGACCCTGCCCACTTGCCACCCCACTGAAAGCCGTGGGCGCGAGCGCAGTCCTCAACCAGGAATATTCCCTTCTCATCAGCCAGCTTCCTCAACTCGTCCATATCAGGGGAATTGCCGTAGTTGTAGACCGGTATGATCGCTTTCGTCTTCTCCGTAATCGCCTTCTCGACCTCCGTTACGTCCATGCAAAGCGTTTCAGTGTCGACGTCTACGATGACGACAGTGGCTCCCGTCATGAGAGCGGCGGAGCCTGTCGCCCAGTATGTGAGAGCTGGAACTACGACTTCGTCACCAGGGCCTACGTCGGCGGCTAGCAAAGCTACGTGGAGAGCGGCAGTCCCCGTAGAAACAGCTACACCGTACTTACAGCCGTGCCTCCTTGCGAACGAAGTTTCAAACATCGTCTCCCAAGGACCGCTTTCGCCAACTCCTCCGCCCCAATACCCGCTCTTCAGAACCTCCTCTAAAGCCTTCAGCTCTTCTACGCCCCAGATAGGCCAAGATGGCCAAGGCTTCTTTCGGACGGGTTCACCCCCCTTTAAAGCAAGTGTAGTCACGGGGGAGAGAGGTGTGGAGTAAGATAAATAGGTGCGGTTAACTGAGCGAAAGTCACTTTAAGCTGCCTTACGCAAATATCCTTATGAAAGCTGCGATCCTCTACGGGAAGAAGGATGTAAGAATCGAGGATGTCCCTAAACCCTCACCCGCTTACGGCGAAGCACTTGTGAAGGTGAAGGTCTGTGGGATCTGCCGTTCAGACTACCACTACTGGAAGCACGGGAGGATAGGTGACTTCGTAGTTGAAAAACCTCTCATACTGGGGCACGAGGCTAGCGGCGTCGTTGAAGACGTTGGCGAGGGGGTCAGCCATTTGAAGCCTGGGGATAGAGTAGTTATCGAGCCGGGAGTCCCATGCGGTCGATGCAGGTACTGTAGGATCGGACGCTACAACCTTTGCCCTTATGTAAGGTTCATGGGAACTCCACCGATCAACGGAGCTTTCGTCGAATACGTCACCTGGCCCGCTGACTTCCTTTACAAAATGCCTGAGAACATGACGTTTGAAGAAGGTGCGTTGATCGAACCACTTTCAGTGTCAGTGCACGCTGTGAGGCGAGCTGAAGTCACCCCGGGCTCAAGTGTAGTGATCTTCGGTGCTGGAGCGATAGGTATGGTGACGCTGGAGGCAGTCAAGGCTGCTGGCGCATCTAGCATCCTCGTGGTTGACGTCGACGAGTGGAAGCTGGATGTAGCGTTGAGACGGGGGGCGGACGCTGTGATAAATGCTCAGCGAGAGGATCCCGTAAGCGTCGTTAAACGGTTGACTGGAGGCGAAGGGGTAGATTACGTGTTTGAAGCTTCAGGGGCCGAGAAGGCCTCCTATCAGGCGGTGAGAGTTGCGAAGAGGGGCGGAGTAGTGACGCTTATCGGGCTTTATGCAAGCGACGAATTCCAGTACCCGGTTCTCGAGGCGGTCATCAAGGAGGTTGACATAAGGGGAGTGCACAGGTACGCTAACGCCTTCCAGCCTGCCATCGAACTGGTCGCCAAGAGGAAGGTTAAGGTGTATGACCTGGTAACGCAAAAGCTTCCGCTTGAAAAGCTCGAGGAAGGCTTTAGGATCATGGACGTAGGGAAAGAGAAGTACGTGAAAATACAGGTAGACGTTACCAGCTAGACCTTACCTCTGTTTTTCAACTTAAGACCCAGATCAGTTGATTTCTTGAAAAAGATTGGTGTGAAGAGCTGTAGGATCGCGGACAGCAGAATACCGGCTCTTAGAGAACCCGTGAAGGAAACTATAAACCCGTTCACTACGGAAGAGGCGATGCCTGAGAGTGGCGCAGCGGACACGAAGACACGGCTAACTCTCCCGTAGTGGTTCGACGGCGTGATATCGTTCACTATAGACCAGAAGGATGTCGAAGAGACTCTCCAGCCGAGCAGAGAGAGTGAAATGAGTAGCGCGGCTAGCTCGGAGGTTGAAGTGAGGAGGGAAAGAAAGAGCAGGAGAGTCGAAGGCCATAAGCCAGCGTACAGTACTGCGGTTCTCCACTTCAAGCCACCCAACTTATCCGTGTAGACGCCGACTAGGACTTCTAGGAAGGCTGAGAAGAGAGCTATGATCGTCATGTACACGGTCACTTGCCCGTAACTAAGCTTAAGTTCCGCGACGAGGAAAGTGGAAAGCCAGCTCATCAACAAGCCCCAAGTGTAGAGGGCGGCGAAGTGTCCAGCGAAGAGAAAAGCAGCTATCCTGTTAACCAGTCGCTCATCGTTGGAGCTACCGTTGTCGAGCAGAATGTTGCGGTCAAACTCCACGCTCGTCCGTCTGTTAGAGGCCATTAGACGGCGAGCTAGTAGAGGTGCTGGCAGGTAAGCGATGCCGAGAATCCCGCTAGCTAGCATCGCGGCTCTCCAATTGTTTCCCGTTAACCACATGATTAGGTAGGAGGCTGAGAGCCCTAGCATAGAGCCGGTGTTGAATGTGGCTACGGCGAAACCGGTCCTACTCCTCCCCACGAAGGTTGCAACTATTCTACTACACAAAGGCCAGGGATAGGGAGCAGCTAGAAGTGAAGCCACGATTCGTACCACGTTAAAGGTGATCAAGTCTCGAGCTGCTGCGTTCAGTAAAGTGGAAACCGAGGAAACCAGTAGGACGGTGAACGTAGCTACAAACGGGTCTAACCTATCCACGAATCCGCCGAGGACGAAAGGTGAAACAGCCAAGAGTAGAGTCCATAAGGCCATCAATAGACCCATGAAGCCATAGTCCACGTTGAACTCTGCAACGATCTGGGGAAGAGCTGTGCCGATCAAGACACCTTGCACTATCGTTACAGTCGTAACGCCTAAGCAGAGTAGCGGAATAATCTTCTCAACGTCCATAACGAAGCCCTTGGTCTCACGCTTCATTTTTTAAACATGTCGAGCTAGGAGTTTTTAAAAAGTGTAAAGGGTTCAACTGAGTTAAGCTTTTCTAATACGCTGTTCACGTGGCCCCGTGAACCCTTTCCTCGATCGCGAGTGTTTTCTATGCATCACGAGGCTCGCCTTAAACTTGTCCACCCTTACTTCCAGTAGCGAGAAGGAGATAGTTGATGGAGCCCTCGAACTATCAGAAGACTTTGCGAAGGTCGTGAAGGGGAGGTTGAGCGACTACGTGGAGCTTTCATCGAGTATAGCTGAAGCAGTGGCAAGGCGTCTAGGAGATCCTTATGCTCTAATCAAAAAAGTTAGCATGGAAACTGCGACGCGCCTCCTGCCTTTAGCCGAGCGTTACGTGAGTGGAGGAGAAGACACACTGAGGCGTGCTGCGAGCGTCGCCGTGACGGCTAACGCCCTCGATTTCGCTACAGGCGTGTACAACGTATCGCTAGAGGTCTTCGCAGTAGAGTTTGAGAGGAAGCTTAGCGAGCCTTTCACAATTGACCACCTAGACCAGCTCGAAAGGGATCTTGAGAAGGCTGGAACCGTACTCTACGTTCTAGACAATGCGGGAGAATGTGTCCTCGACCTACCGCTCGTCAAGCTGCTCTCCGGTAGGGCTGAGACCATCGTAGCCGCGAGAGGCGCCCCTGTCTTCAACGATGCTACGATTATGGAAGCTGAAGCAGCTGGCTTAGGAAAGTATGCAGAGTTGACCACTACCGGGTGCCGCGTGCCAGGCGTAAGCACCTTAAGGTGCAGCGCCGAGTTCCTCCAACTGCTAGCCGATGCTGATGTAGTCATCCTAAAGGGTCAAGGAAACTTCCAATCTTTCTACGAAGTCGCGAAAGTCAGGGGTGAAAGGGCGTACTATCTCCTCGTACCCAAGTGTGCCCCCGTAGCGCGACACCTGGGCGTCCCAGTGGGTAGTAAAGTGGCGCTCGCACGCTAAACCTTTTCGAAAAATCCCCCGTTGGGCAACTTAAGAAGCGGTGCGATTAACCCCCGTCGCCCCACAACGCTAGTGAGTACGCCCTCGGACACTAGTTCACTAAACCCAACGTCCATGATATTCGCGAACCGACCTTTGACGCTTAAAGGCTGGCCGTAGGCGATGATGGGAAAGAAACGTGGCGGGGAATCTACGCACGTGCGACTGCCGTGCTCTAATCTCTTGAGCCATTTCTGCACAGCGACGTAAGGGACATGCTTCCTAAACTTTCAACCAGACGCTCTACCTTATCCTTACTAATAGAGTAGCATGGAGAAGTATTATAAACTAGTAAGGGGTCTACAGAGACTCTTAAACGTCTAAGCGGGGTTTTCACGTTAGTTAATAGTAGGCCTGGGAAAAGCTGAAATGCTTCAAGCGTTTAGTTTTCTGAAGAGTCCCTTGAGGCGCTGGTAAGCTTCGAGGTACAGTTCAAACTTTCTTCGAAACGCTTCAACGGCGTGGGACTCCGGTTTGAAGACAGCCTCGGGCTTTGCAAGCTTCTTCGATACGGTGAAGTCGCCTAGGCCGAGCGCCACGAGCCCTACTGTTGTCGCACCCATGAGAGTTGCCTCTTTAGCTGAAGCTACCCTCACTACCTCTACTTCAAGCGCGTTCGAAAGAGCTGAGCAGAGGATATCGTAGAGTGCTCCACCTCCGACAATCCTGATGCTGGAAATCTCCTTGCCGAGCAGCTGCTTAAAGTACTCGTACTCCCATCTCATGTTAAGCGCTATGCCTTCAACGACAGCTGCGAGTATATCAGAGTCGCTGACGTCAAGCGAAAGGTTGAGAAGAGCTCCTCTCAGCCTTGGGTCCTCGACAGGTGAACGTTCACCGTAGAGCCATGGAAGGAAGAGCAGTCTACTTTCACCGATCTTGTAGCCTTCTAAGACACCTTTGACTGCCTCGGGGCCTTCTAGCTTGAGGATTCTGAACATGTAATCGAGCGCCGCCCCACCCATCTGCTGCTCGGCTATTAGCAGGTATCTACCCGGGATTGCGCTGAGTATGCAGCCCATATAGTGGGATACGTCAAGCCTTCTTGTGGGTACATGAGCTGCAAACCAGTTGCCAGTCCCCACGTACGCGTGGACTTCGAAATCATCCACAGCTCCTGAACCTACTGCTGTTGCAGCCACGTCGCCGCAACCTGCGATAACCTTCGCGCCTTCCTTCAAACTTAACTCCCTACGCGCCCGGTCACTCAACTCTCCAATCACATCTGTCGGCTTTACGATCTCTGGAAGTTTACTCGAGTCCAACTTGAAAAGCTCCACGAGGCCCTCACTCCACCTCACGTCGAGAGGGTCGCGAGTATCTGCGAGCCAGGTGATACTAGCTTCATCGTACGTGATTACAGCCCGCCCCGTTAGCCTATTCAGCAAGAACCCCTTAACGTCGAGGAACTTCCAAGTCCCCCTGTAGACGTCCAGCTGTTCAGCAGTAAACCAGGCGAACTTAGACAGGGGGTCCTTGCCGAGCTTACCCGGCGCACCCCCGCTCACCCTTAGAAGCCTAGTTAGCGTGGGCAAGTTGTAACCGGATACTTTCGGAGCTCCATCGAAAAGCCTCTTCGGGTGACCGGCGGCTCTAGTATCTAACCAAGTTAGTATGCTAGTGAGAGGGGTACCGCTCGCGTCTACAGGCACTACGCCCGCCATCTGTGTATCTAAAACAATCGCATCAATCGCCTCAAAGCTTGCCGCTGCTTCGCTCACTGTATCAACAAACGTCTTCCAGAGGTGTTCGGGGTCAAGCTCTGCACGACCCGGCTGAGGAGTTGATATCTTCAATGGTTTAGAAGTTGTAGCCTCGAAGTCGAAAGATTTGACGTTGAAAACAGCAGCTTTAATAGTTGAGGTTCCAACGTCTACAGCTAGAATCCGCATAAACTGCTACCTAGAGAAGAGCGTCTCGATGTTGTACTCTCTTCTCACGCCGTTGCACTCTTCGATTACGTTAACGGGGATCCCCTTGCCTAGTTTGGTAGCGACAAACTCCTTCGCTAGCTTAAACAACTCTACAGGATCTATGACTGCTTCGGGCGGGTGGACTCCTGGGGACTGAATCATACCTTTAACCATCATGATTCCTCCAAGACCTAACGGTATGCCGGTAGCATCACCCATACCCAGACCGTGAGCCGTCGTGTAGAAGGTGAGCTTACAACGCCTGCCGCTATGCCTACCTTCAATTACTATGACCAGGGATCCTACGGGCTCTATAGGTCCGTATTTCTCCAAAAGCTCTCCTCTCTTCTTGAGCACGTAGGCTACTGCAAAGTCCCTAGCCCTCAGTCTGACGCCGCTGACTTCAACTTCCTCGTCTGAAAAGAGTCCGATCCTGACGAGAGCTCTTATAAGAGCCGGAAACTGAGGTGGAAGAACCACGCCGAGGTTTGTTACCCTCTTCGCGATCCTGAAGTACTTAGGGAGAGTATATGTTTCAGGGTGAGGGTAGAGGTAGACGGGGAACTTGCCGAGATTCGGGAAATCGAACTCTTGCTCGAACTGTCTAGCGAAGTCCGACTCAAGGCTCGTATAAACGATGTCTCCGTTGATGTAGACAGGGATGTCTATCATCATCGAATGGGCTCTATGCATGATGACAGCAGGCCCCTCATAGCGTTCACCTCCGTGGACGTGGGCTATGTCGACGCTCTCCACCTCTTCAAACAAGCGTTGGGCGGCGAACTTGACGATTATATTGCTTAAACCTGGCGAGCTTCCCATACCTATGAGCGCCTTAACCCCTCTCGCGACGGCCTCCTCGTGCCTCTCCAGCATTTTGACAGTCGCGTCGAAGTCGTCGCATACGTCGACGTAGTCTACACCAACCTCTAAGGCCGCGTCCAGGATCTTAGGTCCGTATACGAAGAAAGGGCCGACGGCGTTAAGCACAACGTCCGTTTTCTCGATAGCACGGGTTAGAGAGGATTTATCGTCGGCGTCGACTGGTATGACTTCAACATTGTAAGCCCGCGAAATCTCAACTAGTTTCCGCAACTCTTCAACCCTCTTATCTCCTAGAAAGAGTTTGTCGAAGATATTGATGTGCGAGAGGAACTGCCAACAAGTTCGACCTACGGCTCCCGCTGCCCCTAGGACTAGGGCGGACACCATGCTTATCAAAGATTGAACAAAAAATCTATTTAAATCCTTTACTATTAATAAATATTAAATAACGTAATTAGTTAAGCTTGATCTTGTTGCCCCACGTACCTTCGAACGCTATGTCCTCAAGAGCCTTGCGAGGTCTAGCAGGAGGAGTCTCCGCTGGAACGCCTACTGGAGTTAACGCAACCACCCTGTACTGCTGGGGTACGCCGAGGATCCTCTTGACTTCTTCTTCATTAAAAGCTCCAATCCAGCATGTCCCGTACCCGAGCTCTGTCGCAGCTAGGATAAGGTGTTCCATCGCGATCATTACGTCCTTCTCGTGCCAGCGCGGCGATGCCGTGGGGTCGGAGACTGCTACAATCAGGGCGCCTGCGTCGGCTATGAACATCTGCCTAGCGGCGGCCTCCGCTAGACGCTTCTTCAACTCAGGATCTCTTACGACGATAAAGTACCAGGGTTGCCTGTTGCCGGCCGAAGGCGCGAGCCTAGCCGCCTCCAGTATCGTCTTCAAATCCTCGTCCTTTAAAGGTACAGGCTTATAGGCTCGTACGCTACGTCTCTTTCTTATCGTCTCGATGACTGTCATCCAGTTCGCATCGAGCGGTTGCCATTATGCTTTACGCTCTACTGGCGAACAGGCTGTTGCTGGCAAGGCATTTTTACCGCCGAACTGGCACTACACTCGATGAAGGTAACCTTAATCGGATGCGGGGGAATGGGGGATTCACACTTGAGGGACCTTATCCAGTTGAGAGCCCAGGGCTTTGACGTGGAAGTCCATAGCTTGGTGGACGTGGACCTCTCCAAAGCGGAGCGGTTGCGCAGCAAGTACGGGTTAAAAGAAACTGCAACGGCTACAGATTACAGGCAGGTTCTAGGGAAGGTGGACGCCGCGATCATAGCAACGCCTCACGTTGAGCACTTCAACCAGATTATGGATTTTATCGCTTCTGGCGCGCACGTACTCGTTGAGAAACCAATGGTCTGCAACTTGAGACAGGCTCTCGAAGTGTATGAGGCTTGGAGGAAATCTGGTCTAGTCGTCGAGGTCGCATTCCAGCGCCATTTTGAGAAGCCTTGGGTGGCAGCTAGGAACCTCGTATCGAGGGGCATAATAGGCGGGGTCGAAATGGTCTCCATGATACTTGGGCAATCCTATACGGGCGTTAAAGGTACTTGGAGAGCTGTACGCAAGATAAGTTGCGGGGGCGAACTGATAGACAGCGGTAGTCACTTCATAGATGCGGCTCTCTGGATCACTGGGCTTAGGGCAGAGGAAGCGTTTGCGTACATGGATTACAGGGGGTTTGAGATCGACATAAACGCTGCGCTTACGGCCAAGCTTGAAGGGGGAACGCTGCTTCTCTTTACTGTTGCGGGGGATGACCCTGGCTGGCTAGAGGTTGAGATCTTTTGGGGTGAACAAGGGCGTTTGATCGTACAGCCACCCGTCGTGCTCTTGCAGAAGAGAGGTGGAGAGGGTGAAGCCGTAAACATAGAAACTTACCCTGCTTCACGCCCCGTTTTCAACTTCGTGAAATCCATCGAAGGGCTTGAAGAAAACGGTTGTCCACCGATATTCGGTCTACGGGTCCAAGAGCTTGCGGACGCTGCATACCGATCGACGGAGCTTGGAAGGCCGGTCAAGGTGTTAGAGCTCTACGAGGAGCTGGGTGCCAACAGACCCTAGCGTCCAAGCGTTAACGGCTCGAGCGGCAGTTTAGGCTCCAACAGCTTTTTCAGTAACATATCGGTGCCTGGCTTCCCCAACTGAACTATAGGGTTGCTTTCAATGTACTTTTCAGCTAAGTGGAGTTTCGGAGAGTGTTCGCTGTACACCGTGATGAGGGGGTCGCCAACCCTCACGTGATCGCCGAGTTTCACGTGAAGCTCGACTCCAGAACCTTTATCCTTCGGAGCTCCAGCTAGCCTAGCTACCGTCGCAACACTGGTGTTATTGATCCACGTCACTATCCCGCCTCTCTCAGCCTTTAACGTGAAAGTTTTACCTCCTACGGGGATGTCTTCCGGTTTGACTCCTGGGTCTCCGCCTTGAGCCTCTATTATCTCCAACATCTTCGCGTACGCTTTTCCACTCGTTAAAGCCTCCATAGCAGCTAGTCTTCCCTCTCTTACGCCGATAAGCTCTAAAAGTAGACCAACTAGACCCACAGCCTTATCAACGAGGTCTACCGGTCTAAAGCTAGTCAACGCTTGAAGAGCTTCCCTAGCTTCAAGCGCTGGTCCAGCTGTTCTACCTACCGGCTGGTCGCCGAACGTCGCCCCACATACAACGTAGAGCCCTAGCCTCCTACCCACTTCTATCAACGTTCTAGCCAAGTGTTCAGCCTCTCTCAGCGTCTTTACTTTAGTCCCCCTCCCTACCGGTATATCGACAACGACATGCGTGGCTCCGACAGCCACTTTCTTCGCCATAATCGATGCTACGAGGAAGGGGTCGATTAAAAGCGGGTACTCCACCCTGATTATCTTGTCGTCGGCAGGGGCTAGACGCAGTGCTCCGCCCCACGCTATGCAGCCGCCAACCTTGAGGACAACACGCTTAATTTCTTCGATGGACAAGTTGACTGGCATGAGGACTTCAGCCCTGTCTGCAGTTCCAGCTGGGCTGGTGATCGCGCGGGAGCTAGTCTTAGGTATATGGTAGCCGAGTGAAGCTAGTATGGGGACTGCTATCAAAGTCGTCTTATCTCCAGGAACTCCACCGATGCTGTGTTTATCTAGGATTGGTTTTACGCCAAGCTCCAATCTTTCCCCGGTTTCAACCATAGCTTCAGCAAAGTAGAAGGCTTCCTCTACGCTAAGCCCCCGCTCCTCCGCTGCGACAACAAGGGCCGTTAACTCAACTTCGCTCAACCGGTCTTCAACTATGTCCTTCACTATCGTGTGAATTTCATCCCGGGTCAACTGAACCCTGTTTATAAAGTCCCTGATGTAGAAGGTAGAACGGGGTTGAGAAGCTAGGTCAACCTCAACCTCATCCCCTTCTCTCAACTTCAGCAACTCGGCAACTTCATCGTTAACTAACACTACGTCTGATGGCAAGTGACGCGCCACGTTAACGACAGCCACTGCTTCACCTACTCCATGTTTCAGTACTAAACGGTCGTGGGCGTGAGCGCCTAACGCTGACGCTACGCTGTCGTCTACCACGACTAAAGGTGTTCCGCTAGAAAAGCCGAGTAGCCTAACCTTTAGACGTAGACTCACAGTTTACCGTTTGTCCCTAGCTCTTAACAGTTGCGTCGCTACCGCTGCTCCTTGATGGAGTATATTGCTGAAACTATTAGCGGAGTTCCGCACTTCGGGCAGCTGCCTTTAGTTTTTAGAACATAGTCGCCAGCTTCATGGTTTCTTTCCTCGCTAAAACCACAGTTCTCGCAAGAGACTACTTCCATGAATCTCATACGCGTGATCTTCATCTTCCTCAGCCTATCTATACCGGTTAGCAGAAAGTACGCTGCGAAAAGGGTGAGTAAGGCTAGGTTCGCGTAGCTGCTTTCATTCGTCATGAAGTACATTAAAGCTAAGTGTAAGGCTATTACGATGACGACAATAAGCAGAACGACGTAGACGGGCAGCCATCGGGCCTTAAGTTCAGCAAGCTTTTCAAAACTCATAGGCAACCACCGGCGCTATCCGCTAAACCGTGTTCGTCTGGAACGAGCAAAGCAGCTGTGACGCTTCTATGTCTTCTCACAGCCGGTTGGTTCTCGAGAAAGTATATGCCGCAATCCGTCAAGGGTAGAACACCTTTAACGACAGGCAGAGTTAAAGTCGTGCCTATAAGCGTCGAACGCAAGTGCGCGTAAGCGTTACCTGGGTGCTTCCAACCGAGAGTAGCTACCAGATCCCAGAGGTCGTTCTCGAAAGCTTCTACCACCTTCTGCTGTCTAGGTAGGATGACTAGCGCACCAGTCGAGCCGACCGCCTGGAGGGTTAATACTCCCTCCCACACGCCCTTAACCATTGATGATACTTTCTCCGTAATATCGAAGAGTTTGTTAGGTCCATGGGTTGAAAACTCGATCCTGAAAGTTTTAACAACTTTCACGCGATCACCTCTAACAGTACTTTCCTCTCTCCGCTTGACTCGTTGAGATCGAGGAGGCATATCTGCTGGAATGCGCCTAGCAGCAAACCTTCTTCAAAAGGTATAGCTAGACTAGGTTGGAAGATTGATGCGATAACGTAAGGGTTTTTAGCCTTTAAACCGTCTATCAAGGTCATTAGATCGTCTATGAGGTCACCGTCGTACTCTATTGTTATAAGGCGGCACAACGGGTTCACGCTGTAGAGCAGGGCGATACCCTTCTTCAAGCCTGTAGACTTAACTGCTTTCTCGATGTCAAGCGTTATGTCGTAAACCCCTCTACCACCACTGTTAACCTTGATTTCTGTTATCACGCAAGCAGCTTCACGCAGTCGGGATATAAACAATACTGCAATCCTCTCCTACAGCTATAGAACCTCTTTACGAAACCGTTCACCTTTAAGAAATTTTACGCAGAAGAAACTATTCCAAGACTTTGTTTCCGCGAAGGTTTAAACTAGTTTCTTCAACCTCCTAATACCCTGCTTGTCCGGAGCCCTAGTTAACGCTAGACTCTCCACTTCAAGCATTACGACTTCAGCTAAGTAAAGAACTCTGGATTTCTCTTCCAAATGTCCCCCGTAGACACTTTTCACGTCTGATACGACAGCGTGGAGGTGAGGTTCCCCTCTTGCGACGACACCGTTCAGAGAAAGAAGCTCGAGAGGGGCATTTTCCCACACCAGCCTCTCCTCCTGCGGCGGGTAGCCGGTAGTAGTCACAGAATGCAGGTAGCAGCGGTCAAGCGTTCCGACGCCCGAAATTACGACAGCTGTTTCCAAACCCTCCTTCTCCGTAACGTCGACGATGCTCTCGAGAAGCATGTCACCGGGATCCAGCCGAAGAACTAAGACTCTACCAGTTGAACCGGTGAAGTACTCCAATTGGCCCACCTATAGTCTTATACCGAGTTTCTCCAAGAGAGGCTTCTGCACGCTTCTATCAAGCTCAAGCTGCTTCAAAGCTCTCTCGAGCACGCCTTCAGCCACTTCCATCGGAACGACGACAACCCCGTCGTAATCGCCTACTACGATATCCAGCGGACGCACAGTCACCCCTCCAACGGTCACAGGAACGTTGACGTCTCGTGAATTAAACTCCAGTCGCCCGACGACTTCAGTCCTACCATGGTACCTGCAGAAGGTTGGAAAACCTATCTTCTCAATCTCGCCTGCATCTCTAGCTCCACCGTCGATTACAGCTCCCTCAACGCCCTTAACCTTAGCGGAAAGGGCTACAGTCGAACCCCAGAAGCCTACATCTGGGCTGTGTAGAGCCTCGACAACTATCACAGTGCCTGGACCCGCATGCTTCATAAAAAGTTCGTAGTTCGCTCTATCCCTGTACCATCCGTCAGCGTACTTGTCATACTCTTCAGGACTCATCGAAGGCATCTCCTCTTGCGCGCGCCTAGTCCTAACGGTGACCGCGTAGCCAGCTAATTTCGCATTAGGGTATAAGGGTCTAATATCCCTGGAAACGAGAACGTTACCATGGAACCCGTAGCGGTCAAGAGCGTCAATCACGTCAGCAACTCTAACCAGCTTAAACTTCTCCACTAGCCTAAGGTCCACGCACAAAGATACAACTTAGAGTTAAAAATAGGTTGCCAGACGAATGCTACAAGCCTTGAAATGAGCCTCACTCCTCTTCTCCACACGCGACCAAAGGCCGTAAGATTTTTCACTCCAAGCTGGGCGCTTGCACCCTGGACTACCGGCGAACGTAAACTCTCCCGCAGTTGAGCGAGAGACTGTGTAGAAGACCTAGGCTCCACATTCACATAGTAAACAGAAGAGCTCCATTTTCATTCGCACGACTAAGTTTTCCGTTTACTCCGTTACCCCCTTTACCGTAGTTTCTAAGATACTTTTATAGAAGCAAGAAGGCTGAAGTTCAGTGAACCCGCCTACCTCGAGAGCTAAGTGTAACCTGATGTCGAGGCAGAAGTGACATCGCGAGATGTAACCTTCCTCCCTTTCTTTGTAACCGTATCCACCGACAGCCAGTTTGTAGAGGTCGCCTAAACTGTTCCGGAGGGCGGCTAAAACGGGCTTATCGTCCAAGTTCACCCCTTGCAACAGTTCTTTCAGCTTCCTCGCATCGCCTAAGGATAAGCCAGCGCAGTAGCCTGGGATGTAATTGTAGTAGCAGTCAACGTGTACGTGCCAGGGTCGCGTCAACTCCTCAGCACATGATGTCTTGAAGAACTCCTTAGCTGGTTTAGTTTTGTACAGTTTCCTGAGCGTGTACACTAGTCTACCCATGGGAAGCAGTAGACTCGGGTCGAAACCCCTTAGGAAAAGGTAAGGGTCAACTCTAGCAGCCTTCTCCAAGTACTCCTCGAAGCGTAAAGTACCTCTTACGCTTAATTTGCGGAGTAGCGTTAGGTAGAGAGTGTGGTAGACGAGCACGTTCTGGGGGTTGAAGACTTCTACAGCCGCCGTAATCCCGTTTTCAACCCTCTCCAAGGGTATGTTCTCAATCAAGAAAGGGTTTACGCTAAGGAGGACGCCTTCGAGACCAGTCTCCCGTAGTTCATTAAACTTTTCGATTGCAATTTCCTCGCTCAAACACCAGAAACAGTTAGTCTCGACGAAGACCGAAGGGTAGCCTAACCCCTCTGCTAAACGTACAGCCCTTTTGAGGAGAGGATAGTTCAGAAAGGGCTCTCCGCCAGTGAAATGTAATCCCTCGTTTACGCCTACTCGACCTCTAGGAGAGCTTGGCACTATGGACGGCGCAAGCTCCTTGAGAACTTTAAGCAAGCCCGCTTCATCGATCCAGTCGTTAGGCATACGAGGTGAGCAGGCGTACATGCAATGTTTACACTCGCACGTACACCTGTAGGTTAAGAGTATGCCAGCGGACGCTGGAGGCTTCGGCCTTAAAGTATCCATCGGGTGCTTGAGGTTGAAACGCTAATAAACGCGTCTTCAGCTAGACCTTCTACCCTTCAGCGTACTAATGCTCATAGCTGACAAGATGGCCGCCGCTCCTAACGCCTGAAGCTGGCTCATCGTCTCTCCTAAAGCTATGAACGAGAACACTGCCGCAAAGACCGGCTCCAACAGGTAGATGAAGGCGGCTTCAACGCTACTTATCCACCTTTGACCGTATAGTTGAAGCGCGTTCGCGCCTATCGTGCAAGCCGTCGATAAGTAGACGAGAGAAGGTAGCGCCGTCTCCAACGCCTGGTAGTCAGGGAAGCCGACGAGGGGTATAAAGGCTGTCGCACCTACCGTAGTGAAAAGGCTCTCGAAGAATAGGAGGGACAAGAGGTCACCTTTAGCGAAACGGTCGACTACCATTATCTGTAGAGCCCAGCACACGGAGCCTGCTAAGACTATGACGTCCCCCAGCATTATCCTAAGCTCGCTACCGGTGAAGGACATCAAGTAGAGACCGATAAGCGCTAAGACGATGGCTGAAGCAAGCTGGGTCGACGCCTTCTCCCTCCCCAAGAAGGTTTCGAAAACGTAGACGAAGACTACGCTAAGACCCGTCACGAAAGCAGCGTTGGACGCGCTCGTGTACTCCATGCCCCAGCCCTGCAGCGAAATGCCAGCCAAGTAGAGAAGGCCTAAGGCAAGGCCAGAGGCTACGTAAGATTTCAACTGCCGGAGCCTTGTTACGGCGACAGGTGCCAGTAGGAACGTCGAGATCGCAAACCGAAAGACTACATAGTGAAGGAAACCTATCTCTCTGACGACCACCTTTATAGCTGGGAAAGATGTTCCCCATACGGCTGTTAAAGCTACAAGCGCTGAAAAGCCGACGGCGCGCCTCGAGGTCACCAGCCCCCGACATCGCTACGTTATTAAAAGCTCGTATCTAAAGTGGATGTCAGAGCCTAGGGGGAATTTGCATACGGGTTACGTGATACTATCCGATTACCACGCTAGCGGGAGTTTTTACGCGTCAAGCGCCCCCCGTGTCACGCGACCGTCTCGTTTACTAGAGTCCACTCGCCTGAGGCCCTTCAACCGGTCAATATGAGGCAACGTTTCGAAATATAGAAGTCCCAGAAAAACGGCGTATAAAGTCTATCCAGATGGTCTTCACAGTTTTTTATAGTTCCTCGTTCTCCTCCGGCATCGATGCCTGAGTACGCTGTTAAGTTTAACGGTACACTTGGAGTAGAACTAGCCGGGGGCTTCGTCTACCTTCCTTTCAAAGTCCCCGAGTGGGCGAAAACTGTAGAGGTTCAGTACAGCTACCGTGGACTAGGGAAAGGTGAATGTATCCTGGACATCGGTATATTCGAACCGTGCTCCCTCGATCTTATCGACGCGATGGATGGTTTCAGGGGGTGGAGCGGGTCAAACAAGAAAAGCTTCTACGTATCTGAGGGTTCGGCAACACCCGGCTATCTACCCGGACCTTTGAAAACCGGCGTTTGGCACGTTGTACTCGGCTTGTATAAGGTCCCTCCAGAGGGGTGTTGGTACGAAGTTGAAGTCAAAGTAAGCGGCGAAGCACGTTACGTTCGTGAGCGGCGTTCAGCTGAGGTTACGTTTCCTCAAAAGCGGGGATGGGTGAAAGGCGACTTCCACGTCCATAGCATCCACAGCGATGGCAATTCCAACGTTGAGGAGATAGCTTTGGAGGCCAGCAGGGTAGGCTTAGATTTCGTCGCAGTGACAGACCATAACACTCATTCGCACATCATGGAACTCAACGGCCTCAACTGGATGTACGGGGAACTAGTGGTTGGAGGCGTAGAGGTTACTACCTACAAGGGGCATTTCAACGCATATAACGTCTCATCAACGCCTGAGTTCAGAATCCGAAGCGAGGGAGATTTACTTCGCGTCGTCGATAATTTGAGGAGGAAGGGGGCCCTTATTTCAGTCAACCACCCTAAGCCCTTGGGACCCGACTGGGAATGGGGGTCGATGAGCTTCGCCCACTTTATCGAAGTCTACCATTCACTGTGGGGTTTCAACAACTATATCTCGCTTAGAAAGTGGGACGAGGAGCTGTGTAAAGGGTACAAGCTAGGGCTTCTAGGCGGAAGCGACGCCCACAGCCTTAAGGCGGAGGGTTTGGTTGGTTTGGCTTCGCCTACGACTTGGGTCCTAGTGGACGAGTTGAGCGAGAGGGGACTACTCAAAGCTCTAATGGCTAGAAGGACTTTCGTCTCAAAGAGCCCCCAAGGACCCCGCTTAGAGCTCTACCTCCTGCGCGGTGAAGATAGTTGGAGTATAGGCGAGGAGGCTCCACCTGCGACTATGATGGTCGAAGCCTTCATTGAAGGAGGAAGAGGTACGACGGCTAGGCTAGTTTCCGATAGATGTGTAGAGCACGTGTGGAAGATCGAAAGAGATCCTTTCAGCGTTAAGCTTGAGATGGATTTACGCGACGTAAAGTTCCTCAGACTTGAAACTCTCGAAACGGCGGAAGATCCATGGGATCGGTATCACAGGGAGAACGATATATCTGCGATAAGCTCTCCCATCTACATCGGAGAGTAGCTTAGGGGATTCCCAACGCTTTCACCGTTAAACCTCGCCTTTGTCGCAAGAAGGCGTTTCAGACGCCGATAAAGCCTAGGGAGAGCTTCAGCTCAAAAAAGTTCGAAGAAACTCCGGTTTGTCTTTGATATCCACGTCGGGACCTTAGACACATGTAGAAACCAAAGCTTCATTAGCGGAGTTGTCTGCCAGTGCCATGGTAAAAAGAACACAGGTTGAAGGCGTCGAAACCCACCTTTTTATACGCTCTGAGTGAATACCTTCTTTTTGTGTTTAACTTATCGATGAAAAGCTAGTTGAGGGCGGAAATCTCGTTCAAGTAGCAGAAAGGATATTCTCTACTTACCTCCTTTAAGGAAACCTTACACCCTTACTCACATGAGGAAGAGAAGCGTCTAATATATTGGGGTATTTTTCCCGGGGCGTTGCTACATAGACTCGAAAGAAAACCGCTTGAGCTTTAACTACTTTTACGGGGCAAAATCGTTCAACGCGTTTTCAACTTCGCACGCGATAGCCTGGTTTAGAGTCAAGGCTCCTTTATAGCAGCCTCCGCGTTTAACCAGAGGCTTTGAGCTTCAGCCAGCGCTTCGCTTTCATCTTTACCGCTCTCGATCAGTTGGTCTTCAGCGTATCCCGGCTTCCTCTCAGCTGGCTTCACTCTGACTAACTCGATTACACGCCTTGTAGGATGGATTGCCACCGATACGTAAGCTCTTACGATAGCTGCGACCGTCGCCTCCTGGAGAACTATTGTCTGGTCCTTCATCTCCAAGATGAGACGGAGGTGCTTGTGACCTACCGGGATGAAAGCGATCACGCGTTCTACGTCCTCATTCCTATAAACCCTAGTGCGCACGGGAAAGCTATAGATCCCCCGTTAAGTGTTTACTCTCTTATAAACGACCAATGTACTTACTGCGCTTTCTGAAACGCACAGTGGGAACGGCTTAGAATGTAGGATGCTCTCAAAGGGGTCTCTACCCTCGATTGGTTAAAGAGCTTCAACCCTACAGACAGTGCGGGATGCAGGCTTGATCCAACTCCTTCTAAGACCGCCGAATTTAGGGTGATGGCTTCGTGATTAACGTTCGTATGTCTCCGGAAGGTTGAAATGCGGTAGCCCTACTTAAACTAGCAGGCTGACTTGCAACGAAAAGCTGTCTACGATTGAGAGAACTCTCCTAAGACACTTCTCTACCTAGAGAGGCTCGACAATCGTTGCTGGAAAAAAGTAGGTTTCCTTTAAGGCTTAGACGTGAAGAAGTTTCGATAAGCTTTGGTAAGATCTCCGAAAATTTGAATAGCTTCCTGAAAAACGTTCAGTAAATAAAAAATGGAGCATAAACATCATCTTCCCCCTCTCCAGTACCTGTACGCTAATGTCAGTTTCGTCATCGTGTTTATCTTAGAACAGAAAGATTATTCGAGTATTAAAGTTTAATAGCTAGATTCCTAACTTTAGTAATGTAGACCTTTCCAGGTACAAAGCGGGTTGATGCCACCTGTCTAGCAGTCGTAATGTCTCCTAATAAAATGTATGAGCGTCAGAGCTACATACAGGGCAAGAATAACCTCAGCCAGCGTAGAGTCGCCCTCAACGATATACTTTCACTTTTAATAACTCACGCTAGAACTTTTACAAATTTAACTTTAAGAGTTTCTTCCTTCATTAGGTAAAAATCTTTTCTGATTATTGTAAGCTAACTTAACCCTTCATTTACGTCCAATATTCTCGGCATTTAGTACAGTAGCTCACACGCTTATAGAACGCCCTATATCCAACTCAACCTTTGATCGTACCCTTGTTTAGATGGTAGAGGCGTTTGAGAGTCGGGTAGAAGGCTTTCCCTCTTAACGGTAAAGCCTCCATCTTTTGCCTTTACTAACCATTTCCCAGTACTTTTCCGGAAATCTTTCAACACTCTTTTCTCGTTAACTGCTTGATCAGCTCGGCTACCTACTCCTTTTTTGACTCTCCCCTTCAGCGTCAACAGTGTCGGTAGTTTTCTTGTCATCTTCTGCTAACTTTCTCAACTCTTCTGGACTTAGGAATGCGAGCTTAATGGGAGGAAACTCGCTTCTCCGGTGCAACAACCTAAAATGGGTTAGAATAACTAGCGCGGCTCTTTCAATAGAGTCTTCTACCCCCTCATACATAGGCCTTCCTTCAGGAAACTCGCAGCTTGAAAACCTGTCTAAAAAACTCGATGTCCAGACCATCTCTTTGGAATCCCATCTGAGGAGCATCATATCGTCATCGTAGTGTTGAGATGGGTGAAATATAGCGTAAGTAATGTCCCCTTTCTCATAGTAACCAATCCGATAGCAATCCTCAAACATGTCCGGGAACTTATCCACATTGTAGATACTGTAATGGTATTTTTCAGTTATGTTTTTAACAATACGTTTTCTCTCCTCGGGAGTACAAGTCTTCAAAAAGTTAATTAACTTATTATCCATACTTCCCCCAATACTTCTTGCAAATATCATATAAATCTTACCTTAAGGAGGTCTGATGTATTTCTTACAAATTTAGATAATATATTTAATAATAAAAATAAAGTTGATTTTAGCTTAAGGTTCTCTATAAAGCCGTTAAGTTAAAGCCTGTCAGCCAAGCTTAAAAGTAATCTTAATCATCTTTATCGGAAGTTAGTACATGAATGTTTATTTAAAAAATTATTCTGACGAAGCATAAATCCTTGCTTGCATTAAAGTAACAAACTCTCTAACGTACACGCAACTGTGCTCTAGGGAAGAGACTGTTTGCGTGACCCTACGCTAGGGAAAATATGTGTCGATTCTTAAAGGAGCCATGAAGATTTTTTGTTTGATGAAGTTGCAGTCCGCAGCCATCAGGTTTTTATCACACTTTTACTAAGCGTTGAGAAAAACCTTGGTGTCTCCACCTAAAGTAGAGTGATGTAGGAGTTGTAGCGATGCTGATATGCTGGTTTCGAACTGAGTTTTAGGAATCGTGCTGTGGGAGCGGGTGCCTTTAATGCACGGAAGGAAAGATTAAACGGGCGAGGTAGACTGGGGGCATGATGAAGCTAACGATGAAACGTGTCGTACCCCTCATTTTGGTCGCCGCCCTAGTTGTCGTCGCAGCTCTAGCGTATTTCCAGTTGCGGAGAGGAGAAGTTGAATGGACTGTTGAAGTGGTAGTCGGAGAATCTAGGAGGGTTTTCTCTCTCAAGGAGCTTAGGGAGTCGTCGATTGAAGTAGAGGTGAGCGATATAGGGAAGCTTCGTTGTGCTCCTTTATCTAAACTAGTCGCAGGGTGTGGTATAGACTTCAACAAGACTCTCTTACACCGGTGGACGGCAGTCGGCGCTGACGGTTACTCGAGGAGTGTTGATGAAGCTTACTTGTACATGCCGGGAGCTTACCTATGCTTAGCTAGTGAAGCCAACCCAGACTGGGGTCCTGTAAGACTTGTGGTTGAAGGTTTAAGTAGCAAGTACTGGGTGAAGCAATTGGTTCGCGTGACCTTCGAGACGGGACCTTGGGTCCTCAACTTTAAGGTAGACGGGGAAACAAGAAAAGTCTTCAACCTTGCAGAGCTTGAAAGCTTGGCGGTTAACGTCGAGGGTCTCGGCAGAAGTGTCCCTCTCTCAAGCCTTCTTAGTGCGACCGGGTTGAGCAAAGAAGATGTCGAAGTGTTAGAGTTTATTGGAGTCGATGGGTATAGAAGCGTGTTCCACGGTAGTAACGTGACTAGAGCCTTCGTGCTCTTAATCGATCCTCAGGATTGGAGTAGACACGGCCCACTTCGTAGCGCTGTTTTAGGCGCTCCCAAGGGTACATGGGTCCGACACTTGGTTGCAGTGGAGGTGGTGACGAGAAGTTGAAGAAAACGGTGATGGAGGTCGCGGTGCTCTCAATCCTAGCTGCGATACCTACAGCTCTAGGTTATGTCCTCGGCCCCTTGAGTAGAGCTTTTAGCGCTGTCTCCGGAGCTTTAGGGGTTCCAATCGCCCCCAGGTTGGGTTTTATTCCATTGGTCACATCTACGGTCTTAGCTCGAGCTTATTTAGGGAGGGGGGCGGCGGTCAAAGAGGGTGCGCTGCTAGCTTTGCTTGGAATGCTTTTTCACCCCCGCGACTTGAGTTTAAGGCTTCCTCGAAACTTCATGTTAGGCGTTGGCGTCGAGCTCGCCATGCTGGGCGCTGGCAGCATAGACAAAGCTTACTGTGTAGTCGCTGGAGTAGCCGGCGGTCTTCTAAGCTATACGCCATACCTGCTTTTCACTCCCTGGGGCGCTCCTAGCGCGGCTCTCTACCTAACTATCCTCCTTTCTTCAGCGAACTGGCTTTTATCTTGCGCTATAGGGGGCTACATTGCGGCTGTCGTGTTAGAGAGAGTCAGCAAGCTGCATTTAAACGCCCGCCTCCCCATCCGCTAAGATCCTGAGAAAAACGATTTTTCTCTTCAAGTAAATAGAACGGGTTTAAATAATAATATTGAATGTTTATACTGTGGCTAAGCCCCGGAGGCTCTCAGTCGTGGACGTTGATCTCTGTGTCGGTTGCATGATGTGCGTTTTCGCATGTTCGCGTCGCTTCGGGGATGGAGGTGTCGCCAGGTCTGCGATCAAAGTAGCAAGCATAGGTGGAATAGAAAGAGGGTTTACGGTGATCGTGTGTAGAGCGTGTCCCGATCCCCCTTGTGCGTCTGTGTGCCCTACAGATGCGTTAAATCGTAGGGACGGAGGCGGTGTAGTCTTGAACCATAGGAAGTGCATAGGTTGCGGTAACTGCGTGAAAGCCTGTCCCTACGGCGCGGTGATGTGGGATGAGGAAGCTAACAAGCCTATAGTCTGTATGTACTGCGGCTACTGTGCGCAGTATTGTCCCTACGGCGTTATAGAGATTGAAGAGGTGAAGAACTAATGCCCGTGAAGGATCCGTTAAGCCGGGTACTCTACATCGACTTAACGTTGAAGAGGTTCTGGGTAGAGGATCGGAGAGACCTCTTCGACAAGTACCTCGGCGGCACTGGAGTTGCTGTAAGCCTCCTTAGAGAGGAGCTTCCTAGAGGTGCAGACCCTCTTTCTCCAGACAACGTGGTGGTCTTCTCGGTCGGGCCTTTCAATGGAGTCTACCCGATGGCTAGTAAAACCGTAGCTGTTTTCAAAAGCCCGTTGAACAGTAACTTGGGCGAAAGCCACGCTGGCGGTAGAAGCTCGGTAGCTATCAGGCTCGCGGGTTACGGGGCTATCGTCATAAAAGGAGCTAGCGACGCTCCAGTTTGGGTTTCGATACAAGATAATAGGGTGCAGTTTAGGGATGCGAGAGCTCTGTGGGGGGTAAGAAGCACTCATACGGTCGGTAGAGTGCTTAGGGAGGTGGAGGGGGGTCACGGTTTCAGGTCGATCATGAGGATAGGACGTGCAGGAGAGAAGATGGTTAGATATGCTTGCGTAGTCGTCGACACGTTTAGACACTTCGGTAGACTCGGCTTGGGTGCGGTCTTCGGCAGTAAGAAACTCAAAGCCCTCGTCGTGATCGGGAAGCACAGTATCCCGGTTGTTGATAAACCAGCCTACAGGAGGGTCTACGATAAGATATTCAAGAGCATAATGGAGACCCCTGCGACAAGAAAATACCATGAGCTCGGCACGTCGGAGAACGTTCTACCCCTTAACGCTCTAGGCGCGCTTCCAACTATGAACCTCAAGCAAGCTAGGTTCAACTGCGCGGAGGAGATCTCTGGCGAACACTTGGCTGCAAAATTCCTGGGTAGACGCGTCTCATGCGCTCACTGTCCCGTCGCATGTATACACCTGGCGGCCCTTCGAGAGCCTTATGATAGGGAGCCTTACTTCTACAAGACAACGTTTGTACCGTACGATTATGAACCCATATACTCTCTTGGAAGCATGTTGGGCGTATGCTCGACGACTGGGTTGCTCAAGCTTCTAGATAAGGTCGAGGCACTCGGCTTGGACGCCATGAGTACAGGTGTTGCTCTAGCGTGGACTACTGAAGCCTTTGAGAGAGGTTTAATAACGGAGAACGATACGATGGGCGTAAAGCCAACTTGGGGCGACTACGAGAACTACTTGAAGATCATCGAGCTACTAGTTGATCAACCGAACGAGTTTTACGCGACTCTAGCTCGAGGCACGGAGTACGCCGCCAAAGTATATGGTGGAGAAGACTTCGCTTTAACTTACGGTGGCAATGAGATGCCAGGTTACCACACGGGGCCTGCAGCCCACCTCGGGTTTGCAACAGGCGCTAGGCACAGCCACTTAGATAGCGCGGGATACTCGTACGACCAGAAGACGGTTGGGAAAACTATCAAGGTCGAAGACATGGTCGACTACCTTATAAACGAGGAGCGTTGGAGACAAGTCCTCACAAGCCTCGTCATATGCTTGTTCGCGCGCGGCATCTACACGCCCCAGGTGGTTGTCGAAGGTTTCAGACCGCTCGGCGTCGAGCTCAGCGAAAGCGATCTGTTGCGTATTGGTAGAGAGATCCACTTGCTCAAGTTGAAATTCAAGCTAGATGAAGGATTCAACTTCTCCCAGCTTAGGTTTCCAAAGAGGATCTTCGAGACGTCTACGCCGCACGGTAGGCTGGACCCCTCT
Source organism: Thermofilaceae archaeon (assembly GCA_025057995.1). GTDB lineage: Archaea > Thermoproteota > Thermoprotei > Thermofilales > Thermofilaceae > JANXEW01. Next base: position 294,880 of record JANXEW010000001.1, read on the forward strand.
TTCATGGACACGGCGCTAAAACTGTACCAATCGAAGATTGAGGAGGATTTACAGAAGTTTTCTTCTGCAGGTTAAAGCTAAAGGGAGCGCCTAACCTTGGTCTTTTAATCGAGAGTCCACTGAATCAACCGGAGAAGCATTAGACGAGGACTTAAGCATCAGTATATCTACGTCTCCGAGGAGGTTAAATCCCGCGTGCCTGCTTAAAACAGTTGTAATCGCGTAGAAGAGCTGTGATAGGGGTAACTAATATTTGATACGTAACTACCCTTTCGCTAAGTTGGATACGGTCAAGTACTTAGCTGCCACAGGGCCCACAATTGATTCAATCATCTCCGGGCTCTTTATCGGCCTCTTAGTCAACAGTTCGTTGACTGCACTCCTCTTGATGCCCGGTACGAGAGAGAGGGTTTCCTTCGAAGCACTGTTAACATCTAAAGGATAGGGTATCCCCTTTACTGAACGGTACCCGTGGTTTACAACAACTACGTCAAGTTTAGTTTTTAAAGGTAAGCTCTCTGAAACATAAACGAGTATAGGGTAAGAGCCAACTTGCCTGGCGAGACTATACTTGCCTTCGTGAGCTTCCACATAAAGCTCCCTCAGTGAATTACCTCTTGGAACTATGTGTCGCAGCATCGGCCTGTCGAATTCCTCTCTCACCTTCCGCTTAAACACTCTGAACAGTCTCTTGTGCTTTCTCATCACCCGGTTCCCGAACCACCACATAGGTGTACCGGGGAGAGCTAAAACCTGCCTAATGTTTACTCGCCGAACCATCAACCCTTCCCTCATAACTTGGTTCAGGAAATCTAAGTTGCGCTGGTATGTTTCCTTTGTCTCCCCCCTCAGTCCAAAGACGAAGTTGATCCCAGGTAGTAGCTCGGGCATACCGTTCCATCCTCTTCTTCCACCCACCTCGTTGATGATACGCACAGCCTCCAGAGCCTCTTCAGGACTTGCTTTCAAGTTGTTGACCTTAACTACCCTCGGGTCTGCGCTCTCCACACCTAGAGCGGCTACGTCGCCGGGAGTGTGATATTCGACAATTACCTTTAAGGCCTCCTTTCCTTCCTCCTTGTGGTGTGCTAGCGTACCCGGGTTCACGTTATCGATGTGAAGCATCTTAAGCTCCGGAGCAGCTGACCTCACGCCTCTGAAAAGATCCCGTAACTTTTCGGGTCGGGGGCTTGGGAACTCTATCTCGTTTACCCCCTCGGCCATAAAGCTAAGTATGTCCGGCTGTCTACCAAGCCTAAAGTGCCTAACACCGTAAGCATAGAGTGCCTCCACCTCCCTAGCGACTGCTTCAGGACTCCTGAACTCAACGGCGCCGTACTTTGGTTCAACGCAGAAGCTACAGCCGCCCGTAATCCAGCGGGGGCATCCTCTGAAAGTCTCGATCTCCGCTATCAGATTCCAGCCGAGGTTTGGATGTTGCTCGACTATCCGAGCCCCTTTCACAGCGAAAAGGTCGACGAGTCGGTAGCCTTCGCGTTTTTCCCTCGGGTCGACCATCTCGACCCTCAAACCCTCCTTAATTAAGTTGTACACGACGATCTCCACATCGCCGCTTGCGACGACATCGAAGTAAGCCTTGAAGCGCTCGGGCGGTACAGCTACCCTCCCTCCCGAAACCCCGTAGCCGAAGCGCGCTACAGGTCCTCCCAACACTTTAACGGGCCCCTCTATTGTAGAGGACCAGCGGATCAATTCCTCCAGCCTTAACGGCTCTCCACCCAAGTACTTTCCAGGCACCACTACACCCGTGAGGAAGAGTACGAGGTCACACTTTGACGCAAACTCCATCACGTAATCCAAGTGTAATCTCGTGAAGTCAACGGTCACGTACTTCACTTCAGCTCCCGGGGCGCTAGCCCAAATAGCTCCAGCTACGTACCTCGGGTACACATCAATGTAGGGCGGCACGCCGAGACCAGCTGGCTCGTCCGTGTAGCCGTCTATTATCAGAGCCCGCATATCCGTTGAATGGACTTCAGGCTAACCTTTTTTCTTTTTGCTAGTTGTACGTTATGTGACGCTCTAAACTGGGGAAACCCGTTCAGTTAAAGCTTGAAGTAGGAGGAGACAAAATGTGTTTATGTGTTTCAATAAATTAACTAGACGCATCTGAGCTATTGAGATGCACTCCTAGCGAACAGCCGTGCCCTAAGCATCTTCTTCAGTCCCCCACGTGTAAATCGTCCCTGAGCTTAAATTCCGAATCTACTAACTACCCGATGAGGTCATCTTATTTCTCGACACGTCTAATTGGGTTCCAATGTAGTTCCTCAAGGGGCGGGTACTTTAAGACTCTTTAGCATATCAGTACCTATCTTTTCACCCTAATTTCAATCAGGCCGGTGGAACCCCTAACATCAGAGTACCCTAAAAGCAACAGCCAGCAAGAGACGGGCACAGCCCTAGAACGGTATGCGTAGTTTTAGCCTATACGGTTATTTCCTCTACTTCTTTCGGCAATAGCTCCTTCGCCTCAACTATCCATGAAGTTACAGTAATACCTCCTCGGCCTTAGACTGCGGTAGGAGCCCTCGAATATATCTTCAGATATGCTAAGGTACGAGGTGAAAGCGGAGTTCCTCCCGTGCTGTAAAAAAGAGCCTTACCTTCCGTCGACCTCAACTCTAACCCCTCTAAAGTGTTTGACAAGCACGTTTGAGACTTGATTTCTCAGTTGGGCGTCTCAAAAGCTCACACGACAGTTTTCGCCAGCCCCGTAGAGAGGTGTTCAAAGGTCGCCAGCCAAGATGCCCCCTAATACCCTATTTACAGCATGAGCTCTCCGAAGTGTTTCTAGGTTGGTGTAGGAACATAACGTGGAGTCTATGCCAGTAGACTCGGCTCCTCGTAGCTTCAAATTCTCTCATCCTGTACCTTCTTCCAACCTCCGAAACTCCAACCCTCTCTCTTCACTTCACCATAGTCTTTCAGGTACACGCCGGAGCCTTCTACGACCCTGCCGATACTCCAGACTCTCACCCTATGCTTCCCAGCTTCCGTCAATACGAGACTTGTTTTCTCCTCTGGCACTGTGAAGATGAACGAGTACTCCTCCCCACCCCTGTAGAGCGCCAGTTCTAACGGGTCTTCGCCCCAAGCCTCAGCGCACTTGACGAGCAGCGGGCTGAGAGGAAGATTTTCAAGTTCAAGCCTTACGCCGCTTGCTTCAGCGAGGTAATGCAGAGTTAAAGCCACCCCGTCGCTGTCGTCGATAGAAGCGGTTACAAAGTCGACCACGCTAAGCCAGAAGTCCCGAGGTACAATCTTGGGTCTATACGTAATCTCCACTGCCTCCTCCAAGCCTTCGCAGAGTTCAGCCCCCTTGAGCAATACGGAGTAAGCGGCTGGAGTCAAGATCTCGTGCCCAGCCATCATTAAAACGTCACCCGGTTTCGCCCCACTCCTCGCTACGAGCTTCTCAGCAACTCCTAGTGCTGCAACCGCAAGGTAGAGGTGGTCGGAGTAGCCGGTATCACCTCCCCAAACTCGAACCCCAAGAGCTTCGCAAGCTTCCTCAACCCCTTTAAACAACGTATCCGCAACTTCGACGGTCTCCTCAGGCAAACCTAAGCCTAGTAGGACGCCTACGGGTTTAGCGCCTTTCACCAAAACATCGCTGACCGCAGCTGTTACAGCCCTCCAGCCGGCATCCTGAAGCGTCATACCCGGAAGCCAGTCGGTGACCTCGTCGAACACGTCTATCTTGAAGACTATATTGCCGCTAAGTTGAGCTGCTTGAGCGTCGTCAAGACCCAGCAGCTCACGTGGGTCGCGTTTAAACACTCTCCAAGCTCTCTCTATCAACTCCCTCTCGTCCACGCTACTCGTCACGTGGAGAGAGTAAAAAATATTCGCTGGAGCGCGATATCTGTTACGCTCTACAGGCTTAGAGGATCCTGTTACGTTGGGTACCTAGCGGCCGACCCCTTTCTAGATTTACGTATACCTTCTTGATCAACGTAGTACTTTTTTAATTTCCTCCAACCCTATGAAAACAGAGTTCCCGTCTACTAGTATCGGGGCTTTAGCGGTGCCGTACTCGAAAAGCAGCCAACCGCGTAAACCGTTTACGCTGATATCGACTCGCCTATACCGTATCCCTCGTTTAGCTAACTCGGCTTCGGCAGCTTTCGACTCCTCTCCATCATCTACGAAGAGGGTAGCTTCCTCCAACTTTTCACCCGATTCGAAGCTATTCTGTAAGGATTGTTCTCGGTAACGCACACAACCCCCGCTCATACCTGTGAAAGCAGCCTGTAATACCCTCCGCTGATAGTGGAGTGAAAGTATCTAACCCGTAACGGTTATTTAAGGCGGAGCTAGAGCCTACGGCGTGATAATCTTTGCGACAGGGATTAGCGGTAGCGGGAGACTCAACTACCTTGAGGAGGCTGCCGCAGACAGCGGAGGCAAGCTAAAGGTCGTGGACATAGGTAAGAGGATGTTCGAGAAGAGCGCCGAGTTAGGAATTCGCATCCCGGACGGGAAGATCCTGGACATGGACCCTCTAGCTCTCGACTACCTTAGAGCTGTGACCTTTGAAGAACTGTTGAAAGAGGCTGAACTCTACCGGGGTCCGGGAAGCGAAGTTGATCTAGTGATCAGCACACACGTCTGCTTCCGGTGGAAAAAACACTTAACGCCAGCGTTCAACCTCTACTACCTCAACAGCATAGACCCAGACATCTACGTTACTATTGTGGACAACGCGCAAGCGGTTAGAGCGAGGCTCGAGGAGACCCAGTGGAAGGGTAGGTTGAAGTTGAAGGACATAGTCGTTTGGAGGGACGAGGAGATGTTCATCACTGAGATACTTGCAGCCTACCGTCGGAAACCGTTTTACATTCTAGCTAGAAGAGAGCCTCCGAGGTTGCTCCTCGACATATTGTATAAAGTGGAGAAGCAAAGGTTGAGAGGTGGAAAACCAGCGTTTAAAGTGTACTTAAGCTACCCCATAACCCATGTGCTAAGCAACCCTGAACATTTCAAGATGAAGGATGCAGTGAAGGAGGCTTTACGAGAAGTTGGAGCGATAGTCTTCGACCCTATAGCTATAGACGAAGTACAGATTACTGGTTTAGCTGAGGACGCTGAACGCAACAAGCGCGAATGCGTAGACTTAGAGGTCGAAGGGAAGAACTTAAGGCTAGACACTAGGGAGATACTTGAAGCTAGAAGCGACATCATCGATCAGACGGTGGCTAGAGACTACAAGCTGATCGACCAGTCGGACGCCATAATTGTCTTCTACCCGACTACCTCGGTTTCGCCGGGCGTCCTAAACGAAATCAGGTACGGCTTTACTCATAATAAGGACGTCTACGCGATTTTCCCGATTGAAACCAGAAGCCCCTTCTTCGAGTACTACACCACGATGGTCTTCAAAAGTCATACAGAACTAATAGAGTACCTTAAATCGAGCGGTCACCTTACCTCTTAACGCTAGACCGTATGATCTCAATCAAGTAACCCTCCTCCCCGGGTAAACCTTCGAAAACCGGCTTAGAGTCTACAAAAAGGATCGGGTAACTAGAATCCGTCTCCCTAAACGCGACCTCCACCTGCTCGTTTAACTCTCCTTCTAGAAACTCCTTTAACTCTTCCAACCACTTCAACAAAGTCCACGCGTGGTAATCATCCCTTCTTCCAGCTACCTCAACTCTGACCATGTTAAAGCACCTAGCCCATTATCACTCTCCATATCATTGTGGAAAAGGGCGCTCTTTAAAGTCGAACTCCGGTTGTGCAGCAACTTCCACAGAGGGGTTAAGGGTAGTCGCACGGTATGCAAGGCGTGAAAATTCTTCTCCCCGGGGCATTTAGCACATGTTTTACCAGCGAAGTTCCTTTCCTCGACGATTAGGACATCTATACAGACTAGCTGTGAGACAAGCAAGGCAACTGAAATCCCAGCGCTACCACTGGACACTTCCCCAATCAAACCCTCACGCCTCCTAATTCAAACTCTTCTAACGCTTCGCCCGTAACGAGAAGTCGAGCATAAAAGCCGTGAGACTTTACGGGAAAGCCGCGTTCTGAATAGACTACTCCAGTTCGCTCGTTTAAAGTTGTAGAGTTATTTCCGCTGTAGGTGAAAAGGATCCTTAGGTTAGAGCCCCGGCCGGGAATTGAACCCGGGTCCACCGCCTCTATCGGGTTTGCTGCCATACCACGGCAGCGCTCTTACACTAAGCTACCGGGGCTGTGGAATACTTTCTTACTAGAGAAAAAAAGTTTTACTCTTGTCTCTTTTACTGTAGTCGAAGCGAGTTAACAGGAGAGGGAGAGTAAGTGCAGCGAATAGAACTCTGGCACCTGAATCCACTCTCGTAACCGGTCGAGGATTCCACTCTTCATGTTAGAGAGCAGAGATAATTGACACCATGGTTTAGTTAAAGCGTGCACGAGTCCCCTTTAAGCCAGCAAGGCTCTGTTACTGGCTCGAATAGAGGGCAAAGGGGTTTGACGTTTACTGGCAGCAAGGCTTCAGCTGTGTCTTTTCCCCTTGGTGGAATAGGTACAGGCAGCATAGGTTTAGCGGCTAACGGACGTCTCATCGACTGGGAGATCTTCAACAAGCCTAACAAAGGTGGATTAAATGGTTTCACAAGCTTCGTCGTTAAAGCTGAAGCTAATGGAGCCATCATCGACGCTAGGGTTCTCGAAGGTGACCCCCCGCCGCCCTACACGGGTAGCGGTCGAGGCTTCGGCTTCGGGCTCGAGAGGGAGAGCATGGCCGGGTTACCTCACTTCAGAGATACAGTGTTTGAGGCAACTTTTCCGATTGCTACGATAACGTTCATGGATGACAGCTTTCCGGGAAAGGTACGGTTGACAGCTTTCAACCCCCTCATACCGCTTGAAGACAAGGATTCAAGTCTACCAGCGGCTTTCTTCGAGATAGAGATCGAGAACACGAGCGAGCAAAGGGTAGAGTATACAGTCTGTTTGAACGCTCAAAATCCCTCGCCCCCCGGTAGATGCGTAAACCGGTACGTTGAAAGCGGCCGCGTCAAGCTCCTAGTACTTTCTCCCCACGGACTAGACGAAAGAGATGTCGCTTACGGGCAACTCGCTGTAGCGACAGACGCTGAGAATGTAAGCTGTCAAGAGTACTGGTACAGGGGCTCATGGTTTGATAACCTTCAAGTCTTTTGGAGGGACTTCACGACGCCTGGAAAGCTCAAGGAGAGGCGGTACCCCGAGCCACAGCTCGGCGTAAGAGATCACGGATCGTTAGCAGCACACGTTCAACTCAATCCGGGCGAGAGGGGCAAGGTTAGATTCCTCATAGCATGGTACTATCCAAACTGTCGCAACTACTGGAACCCGGAGTCAGATAAACCTCGCACTTGGAGGAACTATTACGCCACCCTGTTCTCCTCCGTCGAAGAAGTCTTACTATACTGTTTCGAAAAGTGGGATTGGTTGTACTCAAAAACAAGGGAGTTCACAGACCTCCTCTTCGCCTCAACTCTCCCCAGCTACGTGGTCGACGCCGTCTCCTCCAACCTAGCCGTGCTTAAGTCGCCGACGGTCCTAAGACTTGAGGGAGGTGAACTCTACGGTTTCGAAGGCTGCTCGCAAGACTCAGGCTGTTGTGAAGGATGCTGCGCGCACGTCTGGAGATACTCCATAGCCCCCCTCTACCTTTTCCCGAACCTAGATAAGTCGATGTGGGAGCTCCACCTCAACTACAGCGTAGACGCCGACGGGAGGATGAGCTTCCGCCTCATGCTCCCACTAGGGAGAAAGTGGCTCTTCCCCCACGCGGCAGTGGACGGCCAGTGCGGTTGCTTGCTGAGGATTTACGCCCTATGGAGGTCTACTGGCGACGACGAGTGGCTTAGGGACGTTTGGCCGGTAGTCAAAAAGATGGTTGAGTACGCTTGGGCGGAGGCTAACGTGGACGCTTGGGACAGGGATAGAGACGGGGTTCTCGAGGGCAGGCAACATAACACATTCGACCTCGAGCTCTTCGGACCTAACGCGTGGCTCACTGGATGGTACCTTTGTGCGTTGAAAGCAGCATCCGAGATCGCGAAGCACGTCGGCGACCAGACCTTTGGAATCTACGAAGAGTTGTTTAAGAAGGGTAAGAAGTGGGTTGAAGAGAACCTTTTCAACGGGGAGTTTTTCGTACAATCTATCGACCTCAAGAATAGACGGCTGTTAGAGAGTTTTTCGCAAGATGATCCGGGAGTCGTGGAAGCCTACTGGGATGAAGAGCTCGGGGAGCTTAAATACCAGCTGGGTGGCGGGTGCTTCATAGCTCAAGTAGAAGCCCAGTTCTTTGCAAACCTCTTTAAACTGGGAGAACTTCTGGACGAAAGCAAGGTGATAAGTACTCTATCGTCAATCTACAGGTACAACTTCGTTGAGACTCGGAGATACTTTAACCCTTGCAGGATATACGCAGTGGACGGCGAGAAAGGCGTAGTAAATTGTACTTGGCCTAAGGGCAGGAGACCGGCCATCCCAATACCGTACGCCGAAGAGGTTTGGACCGGCCTCGAGTACATCGTCGCAGCCCACATGGTTACGGAGGGGATGGTTGAACAGGGTCTTGAAATCGTAAAAGCCGTTAGGGACAGGTACGACGGAGTGAAAAGGAACCCTTGGAGTGAAATAGAGTGCGGCAGTAACTATGCGAGGTCTCTCTCATCTTATTCTCTACTAATAGCTTTAAGCGGGTTCGACTGGGATGGGAGGAACGGGTCGCTTACCTTCAATCCTAAGATAAGTGGTAACGGAGAGTTTTCAACCTTCTGGTGTTGTAACACCGCATGGGGTTTCTTCCGTTCGACGAGTGATTTCTCCGAGTTGAGCGTCCGCCACGGTAGACTAAATTTGAAAACTTTGCACTTCAACATCCCGTCCTCAAGAACAATTAAAAGCGTCCAAGTAAATGGTAAACGAGTCGAGTACACGATTGAAGGTTTCTCAGTCAAGTTCCCTGAGGAACTGTCGTTGAGAGAAGGTGACGTGCTTCGCTTGGAACACTAGAGATGCAAAAAGTTAACTAGAAGATACTAGATGTTAATCACGAGAAAAATTTATGAGACTTAAGTGAAAATCTTCCCGATGATAATCTTCGAAAGAGGTGAGCATAAGGCTGTCGTTTTCAGAGGCTACACTCCTCCCGGCCACGTTCAAGCAAACCAGTTCCTCATAGTCGACTCGGGTCAAGGGCTTCTCGCTGACCCGGGTGGGAGAGTCGTCTTCAACAAGCTGATAGCGGAGATGTCGAAGTTTGTTCCACCGCCCCGCGTCAAATACCTTTTCTTCTCCCACCAGGATCCCGACATACTGGGCGCTGCAGCTGTCTGGTATACGGGGTTGGAGAACGCGAAGATACTGTTACCTGACGTCTGGCTCCGCTTCCTACCCCACTCTTTCCACCATAGCATAGACTTGGAGGGTAGGGTCCTAGGGATCCCGGAAGAGGGGCTAAACGTTAAGCTTGGAGAGTGCGAGCTTCAACTGATACCGGCACACTTCCTCCACTCTCCGGGAAACTTCCAGATATACGACCCGTGCCTTAAGCTCCTTTACAGCGGCGACCTCTTCGCATCACTCTTTCCCAGCAACGTGGACTATGATGTCGCTGAGAGCTTCGAGTCCCACGTCCGGTACATGGAGTTCTTCCATAGAAGATACATACCCTCCCAGCGAGCCGTGCAAAGGTGGTTACAGAAGGTCAAAGACCTTGAAATCGAGGCCGTTGTACCACAACACGGTGCTATAATAAAAGGTGAAGAGAACGTTAAAAAGAGTATTAACTGGGTTAGCGGGATTAAAGGCTACTTAGATGATTAAGCAAAAATAAAATTTAAAATTGTTTGATTTCTAAACAAATGGTCTAGAAATCCCTATATTTCTAGCCAATATGTAAGGTGCTCTAACTGCAGGGTTTACCTCCCACCAACTGATATCGTACACTTCCTTACCGAGTAATTCGATGTTAGAAAGTAGCTTAGGTAGACGGTCAGCTATCCTGACCCGTGTTACCGGGTACTTGACTTCCCCGTTTTCAACGTAGAACGCAGCGTCTCTCGCAATCGTAGAGAAGATGCCTTCCACGTAGTTCTGTAGCCGAGTATACCAGTTGTTCGTGATCACCACGCCCCTCTTCATCTCTTCGATCAACTCGTCAAAGGAAGCATCCCCAGCGTTGACGCTGAGAGTCCAGGCGTGTGGGAACATGACGCCAGCGTTTCCAGTACTCTGCGCGCCGAACTTAGCCGCTGTCTTAGAATTGTGTAAGAGGGTCTTCAACACACCGTTCTCTATGATAGCCTTATTCCGCGTCTCCTGAGCCTCGTCATCGAAAGAAGTGGAGCCGAGGAGATCAGGGTTTCTAGGGCTGTCGAACAAACTGAAGTTCTCGCTAGCCACCTTCGACCCGGGCTCAACTCTAGCGAAAATCGAATTACCCATCAGGACGGCTAGCGCACTAGACATCATGCCCACAAGGTTCACGAGGTTGCCTACAACCATAGGGGATAGTAGTACGTCGTAAGCCCCCGGCTCAATCTGCTTCGGTTCTCCCTCTGCTCTCTCAGCGAGCTCGAGAGCGGTTCTAGCCATCTGCTTCGCTTTATCGAAGGCCAGTCTCCTGCTGCCGTACGACCATTGTCCTGACGACTCGCCCACGAACACCCGAAGGTAGGCTTCAACGCCTGTATAAGCCTCCTCCAGCTTCGCTCCCCTAGAGTTAGCCAACCCCTTCTCCGTGTACGTTAACGTTAGTGCGCCCGCTACGCGGTCGGCTTTCGACGTCTCCGAGAGGAGAGACTCGGCTAGAGGTCCCGGGTCCTCCATGGTTTTGAGGACGTTACTGTCCACGAGCCCTTCAAGCTTCTCGATCTCCGCCGGCTCAGGTAAGGGGGCGTACAACATACTCGGCTTCAGTTGTGCCGACGCAGAGATCGCTCTATCGACCAGCCTGTCGACTTGTTCAAAGGTCGTCGGGTGAACTTCGCTCAAAAGGATCTTCCCTTCCTTCGTCATGTACAACCCGACGGTGAACATGTCCCACCTCTGGACAACGCTAACCTCGCTGTTTGCGAACTTTACCATCACGCTCTTAGTCCTGTAGACTTGAGCGCTGGCTTCCTCGAAACCACGCTTTAAGATAGCTTGAACCAGCTTCTCAGCAACACCCGAGATTTCGGAACAGGTCATCAGCCCACCACCCCCAACGGGATGTTCCTCAACTTAACGTCTGGTCCCCCAAACCAGACGGGTACACCTTGGCTAGGCTCTCCTTTACCACAAGTACCAGGCTCAAAGCGTAACTCCTTCCCAGCAGCTTCTATGCTAGAGTAGAAGCTCTTAGTCGTAACCTCGAGAACAGGGTTGCGGACAGGCTTAGTTAACTCACCCTTCTCGATCAAGTAGCACTCTAGACCAACGTAACGCTGACCCCACCTTATGTCATCTATGTTCCACTCCATGTAGCTCTTCATATAAACGCCGAGCTTAACGCCTTCTAACAACTCTTCGAAAGAATGGTCGCCGGGGGCAAGGTAAGTGTTAGCCATCCTGATTATAGGTTCGCTGTTGTGGTCCATAGCCCTAGCTGCGGCGTTACTGGTTGTACCCCAAAGGCTAGCGGTCCAACGGTTGTGGAGATGCTCGTTGATCAACCCTTCCTTGTAAAGGTACCGTGCTCTAGCCGGCACCCCTTCGTCGTCGTACAGGTAGAAACCGTAGCTACCTGGAAGCGTAGGGTCGTCGATTACCGTCGCGTACTTGCCTCCTATACGCTCGCCGATCATCCCGGGTTTTACGAAGCTCATCCCAGCTTGCGCAGCCTCCCTCCCCCAGATCCTATCAGCTTCACTAGGGTGCCCGCAGCTTTCGTGGACGATGAGTCCGACGATCTCGCTTCCCACGATGACGTCTAAGGGACCTTTCGGCGGCTCAATCCCGTTGACGAGTACGTTTTCAAGTTTAGTCGCTTCTTCAGCTGCAGCTTCCGGCACCTTCCACTTATCCAGTTGCTCGAGCCCGCCGCTACCGCCGAACGATTGCGAACGTTGGATGGTCCCCTTCTGCGGGTGGAGGAGTACGAAGTTGTAGCCTACGCTTAGCCTCGGCACCCTGCTGACTATGAATGCTCCATCAGAGTTTATGATCGTCTTCTCCTCAACGTCCTCCGAATATCTGGCTGTAAGCGTCATCATCTTAGTCTCTTTGACGGAGTCCTTAGCCTTGTCCCAAACTTCAGCCATGTAAGAGATCTTTTCCCCTAGATCCATCCTGTCGAAAGGTTTGACGCATAAGGCCTCGTACTTAGCCTTCCCCAGCCTAGCTTCGGAGAACTGTATAGGCTTCTTCATGAACTTCGAATGTACGTTAGCTAGCTTTACAGCCTGCTCTACAGCTTCCCTCAAGCTATCCCAGTTCAAAGAGCTTGTAGCGGAGAACCCTAAAGCTCCCTTGACGATGACTCTTACACCTATACCTTCCTCAATCGACTCCCCATATCCCACGAGTTCGCCGTTACGAGCGAAGAAGGAGGAACTCGTATGCCGGTGGTAGCGGGCTTCAGCGTAAACAGCACCTAGATGAAGAGCGAAGTTTACACCTTTTTGCAACAAGTCTTCGTGCACTAGACCTCTATCCATCGGAGAATAAAAGTGTAGCGTTACAAGTCGCCTAAAATGTCGAGAGGAAGCTTTAGGACGCAACAGTATGAGGTATTGTAGCTCTGCTTGAGGGGTAACGCAGGAGAGTTACAAGCTATGTACAAGTTCTCACCGTAGATTTCTACGTCGTTGATGTTCAAGGGGGTCGTGATGATCCTACGCCACTTCCCTTCAACGTGCGCGACAAGCTCCCCGTGGGTCTCAACCACACCCGTACCTGTACCGCTGGCTAGAAAGAGGATGTCGCCTATCTTCTTCGGTCTTACAGCTATGTTGCTCGCCGCCTCAAACCTCTCCTCGAAGCTGTAAACTTTCCAGAGTTCAAAATTCCTGAAAAAGTAGACTCGCCCCTCAAAGTCGGCGACTACAAGGTACCCTTTCAACGAACTTCGCGTACCGGGGGTGTGCGACCTGAAGGCTCCCAGGCTGCTGTAAGCGCGCTCCTCTACTGATGAGCCTCTCAGAGAGTATACCCGGCTAGGTGGTCTTATGGGTTCACCCTCAAACAAGTAGATTACGCCCCCCTGCTCGCCGATAAGGTAAACTCCCTTCCCAGTCTTAAACTGGAAGGATTTGCTCCACTTCTCCCCATCGGTTGTAGACCAAAGCTCGTTGCAACGTCCCGCGTAAAGTGTTCCCCCGACGGCGGTTAAAGCTTCAAACAACCCGCCTCCGCCACCTGCGCCGTCAGGGACCTTAAGGACCTCCCTTACGCTGTCTCCATTGTACTCGAGGATTAGACCGCTTCCGTACGTGCCAGCTCCAACGTAGAGCTTGCCCCGGAAGATCTCGTAACTCCAAGCTGAGAACCCCACCTCCTTCGGCTCGTATATACGCTTCCACTCTGAACCGTCGTAAGCGTAGAGCCCGCCGGGCCACAACCCTAGTATAAGTTCATCACAGTAGGAGACTAGGATAGAGGCTTCCAGACAACCCCACTGGGAGAAAACCTTCTCTACAGCCATAAGCTCGTAAGGTTTCCCCGATATTATCTTTAGCGACTGCATCAAGCATTTTTACCTACCTCCAGTCGAAACAAGCGATGGGAACTGGAAACGTGCAGAAAGTCCTCTCCCGTTACACGGCTACCGTCTCCTTGAGGAGAGGGGGGACAGAAGCTTTGATAGTGGAAAGGGGCGCTAGGCTTTTGAGTTTGAACATCAACGGAGTCAATCCCTTATGGGTAAACCCATCCCTGGAGAAAGTGCTTTCGACAAGCGGCTGGAACACGGGAGGCCTCAGGTTGTGGTTTTCTCCGGAGAGGAACTTCTTCTACGAGAAGCCTGAGGTTTTCGAAGGCTGGTTCTGTCCTTCAAGCTTGGATCCAGGTCGCTTTAAGCTAACTTACGTCGACTCCTCTAAAGCGGTTTTAGACGGTTCCATGGAGGCGGTCGACTTAAACACCGGTTGGCGGCTGTACTCGCACGTGAGAAGGGAGTTTCACTTGACCTCAGAGGATAAGTTGATTGTTAGAGACATAGTTTACGCCGACTACCCTGGTGTCTTCAACCTTTGGGCGTTGGCTCAAGTTGAACCGGGTGCCAGAGGCACGGTCATAGTGCCGGTTGAAAGAGGCGCTGAACCTGTCCACTACTTTGGGCCTATCCCCAGGGACAGGCTGTACGTGTCGGAGGATCACTTGTCCTTCAAGATCGACGGAGCCCGCGTCTGTAAACTCGGCGTAAAACCTGAGGATGTACCTTGCGAAGGGCACTCAACTATAGCATATGTAGCTGAAATCGATGAAAGATGGGTGCTACTGCTTTTGAGAACGTGTGACGCGCCCAGGGATCAGGAAGAGTGTTTGGATGTAGCTAAAGCTGACCCTAGAGGTCCGAGAGGCTGTATCCAGTCATATAACTCCGGTCCAGAGGCTGGACCTGAAAGGTTTGGGGAAATTGAGCTTCACTTTAAGCCGGCGGTCGAGGTAGGAGGTCGGAAAGTGGCGTGGGCCGAGTATGAAATCATCTCCACCTCTGGTACTCGAGATGATGTCCTTGAGAGACTTAAGATGGAGACCGGCTTGAAAGCTCCAAAGCTTTTCTAACTTCAGCTGTTAACTTACGTTAAACTTTTTTACCATACTCCTCTTAGAGTTTTCGTGAAGGTTAAAGTAGGTTTCATCGGGTGCGGAGGGATAGCCCAGTATCACGCGGAGAGGCTTGTCAAGATGAGCGACGTAGAGCTCGTCGCCTTCAGCGACGTAGCTGTTGAAAGAGCACGGAGTCTAGCATCCAAGTACGGTGGAAGAGCGTACAGCGATTACAAGGATATGCTTGAGAAGGAGAAGCTGGACGCCTGTTTCATCTGTATCCCGCCCTACGCTCATACAGACCAGGAGCTACTCTGCGCCGAGCATGGGGTTCACGTGTTCGTTGAGAAGCCCGTGGCTTTAACCATGGATAAGGCTGTAGAAGTACTAAAGGCTGTCGAGAAAGCCGGTATCATAACTCAAGTAGGCTACGTTCGAAGATTCCTCGACTCCTACGACAGTTCGAGAAGCCTTCTCCTCGCTGAAGGGGGGAGAGTAGGGCTCTTCGAAGCCTGGTGGATCGGAGGAGTCGCCGGAGGTCCTGACCACTGGTGGAGGAGGAGGGAACTCAGCGGGGGTCAGCTTGTAGAACAGTCTACACACCTCGTAGATCAAGCGCGATGGATGGTCAACAGCGAGGTTGAAGAAGTCTTCGCCTACTTTGAAACAGAGCTTCTCAACGATTTACCCAGCTTTAACATCGAGTCAGCCTCTACCGTAGTCATGCGTTTCAAGACGGGGGCAATAGGCTGTATCACGAGCACGTGCGCAGCCCAGCCTGCTGGAATGGACGTGAACTTCCGTTTGATAGCTAAGAACATGGAGCTAGTGGGAGCGGGGTGGAACGTGATAGTTGTGAAAGGGGAAGAGAAGAAAGTCTTCGAAGCTAGAGTAGACCCGTTCGAGGTTGAAGATAAGCACTTCATCGACTGCGTTAAATCCGGGTGTGAGACAAAGGTGCCATACCTCGAGGGAGTAAAAGCCTTAGAGATAACGCTAGCCGCGGTAAAAGCAGCCACGGAAGGTAGATCGGTCCGTCTACCTTTGACAAACTACTAGGATAATAAGTAAGTAAAATCTCACGGGACGAGCAGTCCAAGTCTTTCAGTTCCTGTACTTCAGTACCCCCTCCCCTAGGTCAATTGGATTAAGGCTTTGAAAACTCTCAACTTCAAGTCTCGAGAGAGAAACTAAAGAAGACGGGAAGCGCTATAAATTTTATCTAGCACTTCCAATAACTTGTATGGCAATATGGACGTTAAGCGGAACTTTTGAAAACTGGGAGGTCGCGCTTAAGAAAAGGGTTTGGGGAGTAAGCGAAAAAGCGAAAGGCTTGTGGGGGAAGGTCCAGCCCGGAGATAAAGTAGTATTCTATGCTACGGGGAAGGGTATAATAGGGTACGGCATTGTAGAAGAGAAGTTCGTGAACCAGGAGCTAATATGGCCGAGAGAAAAGCAGGAGGGTAAACCCTTATGGCCCTACCGTTTCAAGATTCGCGTCGAGGAGGTTTTCGATAACCCTAAACCCAAGCCCAAAGGTATGTTCGTTGCCTTCGCCATCAACAAGCTAGGAGAGGAAATTTACCGAGTACTACTCAAGAGTTGATCTCCCTTACGTCAAGTGCTCGAATACGTGGTATGATCCCATATGGCACCTATGTTAGATCGACTTCAACGTTATGAGAAGGCGTCCTTCACGTGTTTAACAGACGTGTCATTATATAGTCTAGAGTTAAGCAAGATGAGTGGAGTATTGCCACTCTACCCCCTACTTTCTCGTAGATCTAGATCGAACATAAACCTCGATAATTTACGCGGTAGAGTTAATAGAAATTTTAATAGTTAGGAAGCGATTTTAATCTTATACCTTTCTACGCTTACTCCAAGCCTGCTTAACAGAGCATGTTGCTCCCGCACCTGCTTTTCCGAGACCTTGGGGTCGAAGCCGCTTTGAATGTTCATGAACTCGTAGTCTAGCGCGTGTTTGGTGAGGAGCTCTTCGATGTCGGGTGGAAGCGGTGCGCGAGCTGTGTATACGGTGACTAAAGCTGTATTCCCTTCCGAGTAGACTGTTACCAGCTTGGGGGAGGGGACCCCGAGCTTAGCCATTGAGAATAGGACTCTGAGGTCTGGTAGGGAGGGGGATGTGCGTGGGACAGGGTGGGTGTGGATGACCGCTACAGCTCTACCGTGGTTCGTGACTAGGGGTATGGCTACCCCGTACCGGGAGCCTTTCAAGCGGAGCGCGTGCCCATCCTCGTATAAGACGACGGCGTTCTCTACAGTATCCGCTTCCGAGGCGAGAGTTCTAGCCGTTTCGAGTATTACGTTTTCCACAGTCATAACATTAAACTACGTTCTAATAAAGTTTTTGGAGCGTTATCTCCCGGTTGTTCCGGTCTCATCTTAGCATCGGATGGACTCCCACTACCTTGGGGGAGTTGTTTCCTGTTTGCGCTAGATCTTAGCGTTTGGAGCAGTCTTTCAAGCCGGGTTGTCGGCGACGCGGTTAACTGCCTTGACGGGTCCAAGAAGCTTTAGAGTTCGAACACTTCCTCCTACTTGCTAGTCTACCTGTCAACTGGAGGGCTCGCCTCTCAAGTTCCACGTACTCTGCTAGAACTTGTGTAAGTTCAACGAGTTCTTCCCCGCTTAAGCTAGAGCCTTCCTTTAAGGTGTTTAGAACATGGTATAGCCTTGTTCTCCTAGTTATGAAGGATGCGGCGATGGCTGTAGGAATGGTGTTCTCTACCCTATTCTTGAATATGTCAAGGATCCCGACGTATACTGAACGGGCTCCGCTTTCCACAGGATAGGTAGCTTTACACCTTTTATGCCTTAGCCGTCGAAAATTAGAGGTTAAGACGAACGTATTACCTCAGTGTGTGTACTTCACGGATGATTTTAACCATCTCGAGAACTTCAGCGGGAGTTAGTTCGTAAACTCTCTTATCTAAGTCCAAGATGGGGGAGAAGAAGCCAGGGTCAAGCCCTACGTGTTTGAGTACTTTCATAAGCTTCTTCCTGCGCTGTGAGAAGAGGCTAGCGGTGAGATGCTCTACTTCCGTGAAAAACTCGAGGTTTTCTTTCCTAGGGCGGAGCTTTACTATGAGGGAGTCTACCTCAGGTTGAGGGTAGAAAGCTCTTCTACTCAAGCTGCCAACGACTTGGATGTCGGCGTAAAGTTGAGCTGCTACAGTGAGGCGACCGTAATCCCTTGAGCCCGGTTGTGCGACAAGCCTTAACGCGAACTCTCTCTGAAGCGTTAGTAGGGCGAAGCTATACAGTGGCTCCCGTAAGAGCTTCATCAAGAGTTTAGAGGAGATGCTGTACGGGACGTTGCTAACTATCTTCGAAACGTGTGGCACCGGGAGTTGTAGGGCGTCGCCTAACACCACGTCTACGAGAGGATTACCCTTGAAGCGTTTCCTCAGTAGAGAGGTTAGCCTCGGGTCTACTTCTACAGCGAATACTATAGCCCCCTTTCGAGCGACTTCAGAAGTTAAGGTCCCTAACCCGGCACCTATCTCGTAGACTGTCTCCCCGGGCTCGGGGTCGAGAGCGTTTACGATGGTTTCTAGAGCTCTCTTGCTTACTAGGAAGTTTTGTCCAAGTCTCTTGAGAGGTTTAACTCCGTGTCTCTTCAGTAGCTCTCGGCACTCTCTTAACAAGCTCACGCGTACCTACGTTCACGCTAATCGAGTTAGAGCTTTTAAGCAAGTTCATCCAACGTGGTCTTGAAGCTTTATGGTTGATCGAGTTCCCGCGCGCTCTGAAGAGGAAGTTGTAAGGAAGATGGCTGGTTTACTTAAGTCTGGAGCGACGATGTTAGAGCAGACGTGCCCCTCTTGCAACGTGCCTCTCTTCAGGCTTAAGACTGGGGAAGTAGTATGCTCCAACTGCGGGCAACGTTTCGTCATCGTGACTAGCGAGGAGGAGGAGCTTGAAGTCCGCGGGAACCTTGCCCTCCAAGAGCTTGAGAAAGTCGCTGTAGACCGTTTGGCTCAAGTGACCATGGATCTCAAGGGCGCTAGGGATTACTCAGAGGTTTCAGAGTCCCTCGATGTAGCGCTCAACATCCTCCGCTTAATAGACTACGCTCGCCAGATCAGGAAGGGTCATGCGCGTAAAGCCGGTTAGAGTAAAGGACCATCAAGAAGTAGTTTACAGTCAAGAGCACTGGCGGCTGCTGGAAGCTTTACGCTCGAGAGCCAGGCCTTTGATGGCGTTGTTGAGAGATTCTCTGCTAGTTGGAAGCGTAGCGAGGGGTGACGTACACAAGAGTAGCGACGTAGACGTAGCTTTGCTCGACCCCCAGCCTCCATCTATCATCGAGGAGAAGCTCGATTCGAGAGGTTTCCGAGTTGCTTACAGGGAACTTATCCAAGCGACCCCTTCACACGCGCCCAAGCTTTACGTCTACTTGGAGGAGGGAGAGAAGGTTTCCATCCCCCTTTCAAGGCTCTCAAGGATCGAAGAGGAATTCTATCGTTTCGCTGGATCGGTGAATCTCGTTCAACTTGAGAAGGGCGAAAGAGTACCCGGAGTAAACAAGAAGCTGCGGGCTATTATACCGAAGGCTTGGGGTCACGTGGAGATACCTGTCATCGATAACGAGGATGAAGTCGCCAGGCTTCTAGGGGTTTCAATCGAAACTGTGAGAGACAGGGTTGAAGCTTTGTCAAGGAGGGCTGAGAGAGGTAGGACCGGTCTCTTCCTGAAGGTAGTAATCCCCGCTTGGGAGAGTCCAGAGGAGGCTGTAGCTAGGATTGCGAGAAGGGTCCCCGCGTTGAAAAGTAAAGTGGACGAGTGGATAGGGTAGAAGTCTTTAAGGTTGAAAGAAGAGCGCTTGACGGCTAGAGGACTGGGTCTAAGACCGGTGTTTTACCGAACATTCCGAGATCTACTTCGTCCCCTGGTTCAGCGTCCACCAAGAGTAGCCTCATTCCAAGGGGTTTACCTTTTAGCCTTCTCACCTCCTCCAGATCCCGCATAATCCATCGTAGGATAGCTTCCTCGGTCGATGAGGGTATTGGGACCATGTCGACGCCAGTCACGCAAGCTGGTGTTGCAGCTAATAGATCCCGAAACTTTAGATGACCTACGGCAGCCAACTCCTTTAACCTGTCATCTTCGGCGAGCGGAAGCATGACTTCGTTAAAGCCTGTAGCGTATAACGAGCGAGCTAAAGCATGAAGATGTTCGTTAACCCAGCGGATAACGGTGAACGTGCCCGGGCTGAACAAGGTCATACTGAGTATCCTCTCTAGGAGGGCGGCTACGCTCTCTGACCCCCAGGGGGAGAGGGAGAGGTCTACGCCTAAGAGCGGTAACTGTGAACCGCTAGAATCGAGAGCCGTGTAGGCTAGCTTGTAGGCTTCTAGAGCTACAGATCTCAGCGCGTCAGCTAGCGTTAGACCGGTGTTCAACTTTTCTGTTAAGTGGTTGGGGTAGAGTAGGCTTAAGCTTAAACCCTCTCGCGTGCTTAAGGTGACGGGGAAGTAGGGGGTTACTGGTCTCTCTCCGAATGCTACGGCGAAACGCGAAGCAGCTACCCACCCCACTTGTTCGGGGACGCGTCTTAGAACTTCACAAATTTTCTCAACGTTCTCCTCCCGGTACGTTACCGAGAAGTATGCTCGATCGAATGAAGACATTAATCCAATTAGTTTATTAGAGTCAACGTTCTCTAAGGGGAACGCGACGTAGCTTGCAGCCTGCATAGCTTTCTCGTAGAAGGATTCAACGTACTCGTCCAGCCTCACGTCAAGTATCCTTAAGGTCTCTTCTACAGGCGGTGAAACGACGCGTAAACTCCAAACCTCCTTCTTAGCTGTCAACTCTTTAGCGACCCGGTTAAACTCTTCAAGCTTCAATCGGGAGAGGTAACTGTCAAGGTTACCTGAAGCCGGAGGCGCGTGGTAAGTTGCAGCCCTAAACTTGTACATAGAAGGATCTCGTAAGCTACCGTTTTATAAGCTGTACGTAATCTCAGCCTAGGGTTAGGCTGCTAACATGTCAGTTAACGGAACCGTGACCCCCTTATCCATGGTTGAGAAAGCTCTCTTGAATAAAGCATCCTCAGTGTAAACCGCCCTCATCAAAACCCTTGGAGAAACGTACACGTGCTTAGGCAGCTTGTAGGGGGGTCCTAGCCTGAGGTCCCACGGCTGGTTAACTTTATCCCCTTCTCCGAAGTCGAGCAGTTGAAGCGTATACCTACTCGGGTCTCTCTCCTCTCTAACGAGCTCTTCAGCAAGCCTAAAAGTCCACGGGTCAGCTGCTTCGAGCATAATGTCTTCCTCAAGTTCTTCGTCTGTTATATACCGGCTACAAAAGCTTCTATTTACGCGCATTACAGCCCCTTCGAAACCTCTTCTACCTACCCCAGCCGCAACGTCTAAAGCAAGTACTTCTACAGCCAACGGACTTGCGCCCGCTAACGCGAAGCAGTCTACTCTCCGCTTCCCGTAGATCAACGGACCCTCTCCCTCCATCCCAACTATGCCTGTCACGAGCCCTGCTACCCTTGTCCCCGCCCGCCAAAGTTCATCTAGGAGGGACGCGTAGGCTCCAAGGTACCTTATCACGGTGTAACCCATGCTGAGAAGCAACGGCACCATGCTCGTGGAGCCCGTGTGAGGGTCGCAGACAGCTAGAAGCTCACCCTCTTCTACACAGGTAGGTAGTGGAGCTGACGAAGAGAAACCGTTTGACAACACTATCCGGTCGCCTAAGGAGAGTACTTGGAAAACCTTGTGTTCTTGAACGTCTATGTTCAGGATTTTCCCGGCGTATTCGCTTTCGAATAGTTTAACTGGGAAGCCTAAGGCGTGCCAGCGACTACGCGGAGGTCTCCACAAGGACCCAAAGTTCTTGAGCAAGAGAGAATATACTGTCAAACTGTGAGTCTTTACAGGGGAAACTATTATCGCTAACTTGTATCTCTCTTGGAAGAGAGCTCGCGGAGGGTTAATGTGGGTGAAGAAGCCTACGTCGAACCCGTTAGCCCACTTTAAAGGAACCCACTCCAGTTCGTTCCGACCCTCGTAAGGTGACACGAAGTAGACTTTACCTTCATACTCGGGTCTGGCAAAGACTTCGGCGAAACCTGTTTCGAAAGCAACTCTTAGGGGGTTTAACCACGGTGAGTCAATCATTATGTGTACTTCCTCAGCACCAGCGTTGAGGAGTGCGTCGACTACGCCGGCTAGAGCGGAGGGAGGTGTAGTTAAAGCTTGCATATCAGCGTGCGAGCTTACCCCGTTTTCCCTAGCTATTCTTCTAAACGTCGGGTTGGCTAGAAAGTAGCCCGGGCTTACGCTGGAATCCGGTTTAACTAGAACTTTCTCATAACTCTTTACGTCAGCTAGCAGTTCTTCAGTTAAAGCTCGTGAAACAGCGTAGTTTGCTTGAGGTAGGCTGAACCACTCCGGTACGCGGGCTGCGAAAAGGTCCCCCTCGCTGCCAGACCATACTTCAGCCTTTCTCATCGGTCTAGTAGGCTTATACTCCTTAACGTCGAGGAGCGGCTTCACCCAGTCGCTTTGAGCTTCTTTGACGAGAGTCGACGGCGGATGTTTCATGAAATGCGTTAATGACCACCGTGGCGTCTTGTTCAACCAGCTTTTAAGGTTGCTTAAAGATGGCTTTTTATCGAGCCGTTTCCTTGCGTCGATTGTGAAAATTCTACGAGTAGTTTCACTCGACTTGGATGGGACTCTCGTGTCCCGCGAATACGTCGACTATTTCTGGTTAGAGCTAGTGCCGAGGCTATACGCGGAGAAACACGGTATCGATTTCCGTGAAGCGAAGAACATCGTCTTAAGAGAATACGACAAGATAGGCCCCCGGGACTTACGCTGGTACATTCCCGAGTACTGGTTCTCCCGCTTCAACTTAGATCGCAACCTTCTCCATCAAGCTTTAGAAGAAGCTGGAAGACTGGTTAAGCCCTACGAGGATACGTTGGAGTTCTTGGAGAAAGCTCACAGGATGTGCAAGCTTGTGGTGTGTACGAGCGCCTCCCGAGAGTTTGTAAACCTCGTGTTTAAGCGCGTGCCTTTGATCCCGCAAACCGTCTCAAGCGTTTTCTCCTCGGTTTCCGACTTTGCTCTACCGGGTAAGCCTCGAGAGTTTTACGAGAGAGTGCTTACAAAACTCAACGTTAGACCTGAAGAAGTCATCCACGTCGGCGACGATGAAGAGAACGATTACCGGATTCCTCTCTCCTTAGGTATACGAGCTGTGTTGATAGACAGGAAAGGGGTCAAAGGCTTCCAAAACCTACTCGAGCTCTTACCGATAATAGGGAACGCTCCCGCCCCTTAACGACTTTCTAGCGAAAGTTCTTGGAAACCGGGTACACGCTCCTCTCCCTTGACCCTAAATAGTTCTCCACCGGCCGATGTGTGTGACACATGATCACACACATTCGAGGCGGTACTCTCATGGTACCCGACCCCAGCCTCAGACTGTAGGCTCTCCCACGGTAAGCATCAAACGAATGAGCGGGTATTCTGTCGGTTGTTGTACCTTGGTGCACCAGCTTTTCAGTAAGACTTGATGCCAAGTCCGTGTTGTCCTCAAGTATAGGTCGGATTATTCTCCGTAAAGTTTTTCGCCCCTCTCACTACGGTCTCAATAGAGAGGTCTACGTAAGGTTTGAACCACGCCGAGGAGCCTGTAATACGTTGAGGAGAGGTTCTCGCTGAGTCTTTTCATCGCAGCGGTCGCAATAGATGGAAAAATGGGATTTATAATGGGATTTATATCTCGCTCCCACGGGTCACGGTCAACCCCGTAACATCCTCTTTTAGGAGGCTGGTTGTTTCGTGAGCTTTTACGTGGCTCAAACAACTCAGGAACTATTAAGCCTCTATGAGGAAGGCGTCAGACGCTGATGCCTAGGCTTCGTATACCTGTGTGAGAGTTTTCCTCAAAGATGTCTCCCGCCGCGAACCTAGCGAAGCCTTCCCAACTGAGGTAGAGGGGCATCCGCCCACTAAACGCCGAGGTCCTCCGGGATCCGGTAGACTATACTCGAGCGTTCAAAGGACGTCGACGCAAACCTTTTGGAGTATGCTGGGTTCGGCGTCAGTTTTCATACACTTTCAGATGGCGCTAACACTGGTCGCTGCATGGGAGAGAAGGCTGGACGGGCGAGTAAAATGACCTAAGCTGGTTAAATAGGCTAGTAGCGGGTTCCACAAGGACTTTAACGAAGCTCTCCGCTAAATTTTCTCACAGAGGAACTCTTTCTCGAGCAGGATGTAACTTAAGTTCTCGCCGCGCTTCTCTAAGAACGTGAGCAAGTTTTCATCTCTCGTTAAAAGAAGTATTCTACGAGTCAGAGAGGTCTCGTAGAGTAAAAGGTCTATCAAGTCCGGGAAGCCTGCTCTCTTAAGTTCTAAGGCTTTCAAATAGCCTTCAGGCGTAGGCGTAGCTTTCTCAAACTCTTCCTCGATTATTTTAAGGCCGAGTAGAAGGGTTGCAGTATCGTAGTTAAGTTTAGCGATTTTCCCTAGCGCTTCAAGAAGGCTAAAAGGACTGTAGTATAACTTAACCTTCCCATTCCTCCAAAGCTTCCCGAGTTTTTCGATCGTGGTCTCTACCTCCTTTACGCGAACCCCTAGAATAGGTAGAATGTAGGTCGTATCTGGGAGCACGCGTAGTTCAGCTGAAGAGTTCACGTTGCATCTCCTCAGACTCCTTCTCAAACTCCTCGAACGTTGTCTCAGCGAACTTAGGCCCCCTCAAAGCTACGTCGAATGGGTCTGGGATCGGTTCCAACACTATCTTCGAACCTACTACTTGTACTTTCACGTAACCTTTCTCTCTCAAACCTACAGCTTTCGCCACTGCTTTAGGTATGTAGATGGTATACTTCCTAGAAACGCGTACTTTAACCTCCTTTAGCTCAGCCATCGTCCAACTCTCAGACAGACGTGTTTCTGGGTTTATGAATATTTCTGGGTCTAGCGTGAGGGATGGGTAGCGGCGTTTAGACCCAATTGTTCAAGTTGAAAAGCTTAGCCAAGTCGACGAGCTAGAGAACATTCCAAGCTGTGTAAGCTTCAAGATTATAAAGCGGGACTCAAGATATACTATCAACTTTAAACCTCCGAGCACAGTGTAAAAAGTCTGGTAATCATGCATGAGTCGCGGCTGTACAAACGGGCGTAAATACCCTAAACTCCGTTTTTACTTGAATGGAAAGGTCCGTTTGAGGAGGGTTTCATGATGGGACCGCCGGGATTTGAACCCGGGTTCACCAGCGTTCCGGTGACAACGGGGGAACACCCCCAGGCTGGCATCCTACCAAGCTAGACTACGGCCCCCGGGAGAGGGGGTTGAGACGTGAACTTAAGCGTTTTGGCAAATTGTTGTTGAATATCCATGGAGGGGGTGGCGGTCTCGTAGCTAGTTCGTTGAAGACTTTGCGTCAACGCTCGTAGAAGAGTTAAACCTATGAAAGAGATTTTTCTACAGCTTTAATTGGAGTTAATATAGACTCTGTTTCTTAAAGTCTCATCATCTTGTAGATTTTCACCTCCCATTCGACGACCTCCCGGGGGACTTTAGTCGGTTCTCCGAGGATTCTGGCTAAGACATAGGAGTGCGCAGTTCTCTCCACGCATTCTAGCACGTTAAGGGCTTCGTCCATGTTCTTTCCACAGGCTAGCACGCCGTGGTTTGCAAGAATTACTGCGTTGCGGTCTGCTAAAGTTTTCACAGCGTTTTCAGCCAGCTGTTCTGTACCAGACGGAGCGTAGTCGGCTACTTTCACTTCACCGCCCACGTATAAGGCGAGTTCCTCAACCACAGGTTCGAGGTCTATCCTTAGTATGGAGAGAACTGTAGCGTAGATCGGGTGCGCGTGAATGACCGCGCTTACATCCTTCCTATTCCTGTAGACCGCAAGGTGTAGTGGGAGCTCCACTGAAGGCTTCCCATCCCCCTCTATCAGGTTCCCCTCCCAGTCTACAACAAGCAACTCTTCAGGTCTTAAAGCAGCCTTCCGTTTACCGCTAGGCGTGACTATGAACACCCCCTCCCCTACCCTAGCGCTTACGTTGCCTGAGTAACCGTAGTTTAGCCCCTTCCTCTCCATGATTTTAAAGGCTCTCACTATCTGTCTCCTCAGCTCCGGGTATTTTACGCTCACGGGGGAAGGATGAAGCCTGAGAATAAAAAATGTTGGGCTAATCTAGCTTCTTCTCAAGATAGAGTCTAGATACTTGAAAACCCCTTTTCTCATACCATTTGATCGCGACAGCGTTTGAAACAGGGGTTAAGAGAGCTATCCTCTCCACCTTCCTGGCCCTACAGAACTTTTCGATAGCAGCTAGGAGGGCTGAACCTACACCAACCCCCCTAGCCTCTCCGATAACCTCAATGTCGTATAAGTAACCTATCGGGACGTAGTTGACAGAGTCAAGCCGGATGCCTACCCACGCAGCTCCGAGCACTTTTCCTTCCTCACTTACAGCTAGGAATATCTTGTTTTCCATATTTAAATTATATAATGTTTCTACAAGCTTCCTGTGTTGTACGCAATACTCTTCGAAGGTAAGCTTCTGTTTAACTTCCTCGTCGACAAAGCTCCAGCTGGCTTCTCTATCGATAGCGATAAATGATTCTAGGTCTCCTTCAACTATTCTAAACTTCATCACAACCACCTATATTGAGGATCTCTTCTCTCGTCGTATCCACCCACCTACCCTGCCTGAAGATACAGTAGCCTAACGTGTATTTCTCTAAAATTGTGAAGACTCTTTCTCTCACCCGGCAATCGGGGATGGCGTCGGGATGTGAGCTTAAATCGTCGAAGAGCATTTTCTCAATGTGGTAGTGAGGTTCGGCTCTCGGCAGGTTCAACCCCAAAACCTTATTAGCTAGGTATGCAGAATGTTCGAGTTCAGCTTCACCTATCCTGTATCGGCGCTCCACGATACGCCTACCTAAGTCAGCGTAGGTCCTCTTCCTGTACCCCATCACCGTTGGATCTACGCCGTTAGCAAGGAGGAACAGTATGACACCAGTACACTTAAAACACCTACCGCAGGGTATTAGCTTACCATTGGCGTAGATAGGAGAGTGGCAGCTCATAGCTAGCTTCAACAGTTGAGGGTATCTACGCGCCAAGACGCGGGTTACGATAAGCTTCGTTATCGAGCGGATCGGTGACCACTGTTTTATCTGAAACCCTCTTTCAGCAAACCATTCAGTCATAAACTTCTCAAACTCTTGGCTTTGATCGTACGTAGCGCAGTAGTGTTTAATACCTTTAAACTCTAGCTTGTAGCCGGTAAAGTCGTCGAACTCGTTACCAAAACATATGTTTCCTATGCCATACTTTAATGCGAAGGGTAGGAAGGAGAAAGCGTAGTGCTCGAACCAGAAGAGCCTGATCGGGTAGATCTCTCGGCTCTTTCTCTGGAAGTTTGGTACGAGAAGGTTCATGTTCCGCTCAACGAAGGTGAAGAGCCTATCGACGTTACTCCAAACTTTCATAGTGTTGGGAACATTTTGCTTAAACCAATTGTACGCGTTAAGCGCAACAAACCAGTGGCGTCCCGCCTCGTTAAGGAAGCAAGGGTAGACTTTCAACCCCACTTCGGACAAGAGACCGTAAGCTAAGAGGCTGTCTTGCCCGCCGGAGGACATAACGATACAGGATCCCGGATCCCCCTCGTGTTCCAGTGACGTGCCAGTGAAGGTTTCAGGTACGCTTACGTGTGCTCTAGGCTTCGCTTGTTCAGGCGTAATTTCATCCAAGGGGGGTATGAACTCTTCTCTTACCAACCCGGTCCTCGAGACGATCCTGTTGACGAAGATCTCCCTAGCAGTTACTTCAGCCATGCTCGTGAAGAATTTCAAGTCTAGCTCGTGTAGAGGGAACTTGAACTCTACCTCGTCGCTAAAGAGAACATAGTTAACGGCTGGGACGATGCTAGTGAGTCTCGCGACCTCCTTCAACCCTCTAACGTTGACGTCCTCTGGATAACTTTGTATGAGAGGATAGCTCTTCCTCAAGCCTTCAAACTCGAGGGTGTAAACTGCAGAAAACCCCCTCGATCTTACTTTCACGTCGCTGATGGAGATTCGGTCAAAACATTTTAGGTCAGCCACTACGCTCGTAAAATCCTCTCTCCGAAGGCGTATATAATACCCACTTTTAGTGAACCTAGAACCCGTATACTCGTAACTTTTAAACTTATATAAATGAAAACTTAAACAGAAAGATGTATTAAGTTAAACTTCTATATACTTATGAATCTATAGCCTAAAGGATATTCAGCATCAATTAAGGAGAATATAATCTTTTAGAACTTAAGAAGATGTAATCACAGTTAAAAAGGAGTGGAACTCGATCGCCTGAACATAAAGTAGTGCTCTCCTAATAACTGCCTCGGGTTCCATAGTTCCTCGAACTTAGTTTACACTAGCGCTTTGCAGTAGGGTCAACGCGACATGGGAAGGGGTCTCAGGAACTTTAACTTGTCGTCGTCCTCTAAAGCGGTTTTTCTAGATAGTTAGTATCTAAAACGCATCGCGCGAAGGGGGTTACGTGAGACCTGCGATAATCGTGCACGGCGGTGCAGGTAGGGTTCGCGACAAGGTAGATGAAAGGCTAGAAGTGTTACAGCAGGCTGTTAGCAGGGGATACAAGCTTTTATGTGACGGAGCCTCTGCGCTTGACGCTGTTGTAGAGGCCGTTGTTGTCATGGAGGATTCAGGTTTACTGAATGCAGGTCTAGGTTGTGCGCTCACTTTTGACGGGGAGGCCGAGCTGGACGCAGGCGTCATGGATAGTGGATCGGGGGTTATCGGAGCTGTTGCAGCCGTTCGTAGAGTGAAAAACCCTATCCTGTTAGCCAGGAAAGTGGCGGAGCTCACTGACCACCTACTTCTCGTAGGCGAAGGGGCGGAGAAGTTTGCGGAGGTTCTAGGCTTAACCGTCTCTAAAGAGTGTCTCATTACGAGCGAGAAGCTAGCTAGGCTGGAAGAGTTGAAAAAGAGGTGGATGAAGGGGGAAGACTTCACTTGGCTGGTGAAACTTCGTACTCTCACCGTAGAGTATCCTGACTTATTCGGTACAGTGGGTGCAGCTGCCGTCGACAAGAAGGGTAATACTGCTGCCGCCACCTCTACCGGTGGTTACTGGTTGAAGCTGAGGGGTAGAGTAGGGGATACGCCAATCCCTGGGGCCGGCTTCGACGCGTTGAAGGGTGTCGGAGCGTGCTCAGCCACGGGTGTAGGTGAAGCTATAATCAGGTACATTCTTTGTCGCAAAGTTTGCGAGCTGATGGCGAAAGGGTTTGATGCGCGAGCTTCTACGGAGGAGGCTATTAGAAGGATGAGTGTAGAGATAGGTGAAGGTACGGCGGGAGTTGTAGCGGTTGACGCCTGCGGCAACATCGGTTATGCTTTCAACACCGAGGCTATGCTCGTCGGCTACGTAAAGGATGGGGACGTGAAAGCGACGCTCCTGCGAAGAAGTTAACGAGGCAGATGTTGTATTCCAGTGTCAAGTTTATAAACTCTTAACCGGCAAGGTCTCCGTGAACAGCTTTCAGGGAAAGCTCTTGTTAGTGTTGATGTCAGGCTGGGCTGTAGGAGCACTCTACGCAGGGCTCGTAAGCGGCACGCTTCCACTCATCCGCATGGAGTTGAACCTTAGCCCTGGGGAGGCTGGAGCGGTTTTAAGTAGCTGGCTAGCCGGGATGCTTCTCGGAGCCTTGGTATTCGGCTACATAGCCGACAAGCTCGGAAGGAGAGTTTCTCTGATTCTATCTACAGTGTTCATGGGCGTCTTCACGCCCCTCAGCGCCGTAGCCAGGAGCTGGTTAGACTTGGTCTTCTACAGGGTTCTCGCAGGGGCCGGGAACGCCGGCTACATGGTTACAGCTAGCGTCTTGATGAGCGAGTACGCTGCGACAAAGAACAGGGGAAGGAGCGTCGCCATTCTTGAAAGCGCGTGGGCTGTAGGTTGGCTAGCCGCCTTAGTCCTCTCTAGAGTGCTTGCCCCCGCGTACGGGTGGAGGAGCGTCTTCCTCACCACATCAACTGCTCTACTGCTTGTACCTGCTTTTCACGTTGGAGTCCCCGAATCCCTCAGGTTTCTCTTTTCGAAGGGGAGAGTTGAGGAAGCTCGAGAACTAGCTATGAGGTTTAAAGTTGAGCTGCCGTCAACCGTTTACGAAGAGAAGGCTAAGCTGAGCGACATCTTAGCGAAACCTTTCGCTAAAAGGACAGCCATGCTTTGGGTCCACTGGTTTGTGCTTGTTTTAACCTACTGGGGTATATTCCTCTGGCTTACGGACATACTCTACTCTCGCGGTATCCCCTTTGTGAAGAGCCTCGATTACTCGATTGCGATAACTCTTGCTCAAGTACCCGGCTACCTCTCCACAGCTTACTTGATTGAGGTTGTAGGTCGGAAAAAAGTTCTTTCAGTCTACATGTTGGGTGCTGGAGCAGCGAGCATCGGCATGTGGCTCGCCACTACTGAAGTAGAGGTCCTCCTTTTTGGTTTACTCGTCTCTTTCTTTAACCTGGGAGCATGGGGCGTAACGTACGCTTATACTCCCGAGCTTTACCCTACTAAACTGAGGGGGACTGGAAGCGGGTGGGCTAACGCGTTCGGTAGAGTAGGGGGGATACTTGGTCCTTACCTAGCAGGCGCTCTAATGCAAGCCTACGGTAACCCGTTAGCTCCTTTCTCCCTTTTCGCGGTCGGCCACATAGTCTCAGCTGTCGTTGTAGCAGCGCTAGGTGTTGAGACGAAAGGTAAAACTTTGGAAGAGATTTCAAAGTGATGCTTTAACCCCTTTTAGAACTTACGGGTTAAAATTCCATGAGCGTACCAACTTTCAATCCTCTCCGGATGAAGACGTTTTCGTTTACTGGCAACCCTCAACCAATAGCCCAAGCCGAAAGTCTTAAAGTTTTAAAGAAGCTTTAGTACGCTAAAGCAATGTTTTCCAAATTTATCCATTCAGTTAGGTAATTATAGTAACGTTGAGACTTGTAAGTTCAGTGACGGGATATTCAAGTTATGTTTAAGAGGAGAGCTGTAAGCAAGCCTCAACAGATCAACGACCTCCGAGGGAAGCTCCGTCAACTACTTTGGGACTTCGCTAGACAACTCCCATATCTTATCGAAATACTTGGCCGCGGTTTTAGCGACTTCCTCATCCATCACCAAGACGCCGCTCGGCCCGCTGTGCTGGCTAAGGAGGCCAAAGTGAAATAGAAGCCTTTTACAGTCAGTGATCAACATGTCAAGAGGTAGAAACACCTGGACAGTTCTCCATTCCCCGTACTTAGGCGCTTGAAGCCCCGGCTCAATTATCCCCCTAATTTTGCGTTTAAGGATTAGTGGCTCAAGCTCTCTAATCAGGTACGGTGTAGTGACTGTCAAGAGAATTTCGTTGGCTTCTGAAACGATACCTCTAGCTATCCGCTTCAATGATTCAAGAGTTCGAATAATGTAGACGCCTGCGGGCACTGTACCGACCCATTCCTTCCCAATAGCTTTGAGAATCTTCTCTGCGCTACGTAGCTCAGTCTCAATCGTTTGCCTCACGTTAGTTAAAGCAACTTCGGGTTTTACAGGAGCGTAAACCATGGGCGTTCGAGAAACGGCTACAGCCCACCCTTTAGCCTCTAACCTTTTCAGGACCTCGTACACTTTAGTGTAAGGAATGTTCGCCGCGTTGCTTACCTCCTGGGGGGTAAGCTCCCCCATTACGAGTAGAGTGGTGTAAGCTCTAGCCTCGTACTCTGAGAGGCCAAGTTTTCGCAAGGCGTCGACAGCTTTTTCGCTTTCCATATTAACTGTTTACCGTGAAAAAGGTATAAAAGGATTCCTTTGCAGAGGATTTTGAGTAGAGTGCTGGCGATCGAAGCCGTTAACCTCGTGAAGGTGTTCGGTAGCTTTAAGGCGGTCGACGGTGTCACGCTGAAGGTAGAGGAGGGCGTCATCTTCGGTCTCCTCGGACCCAACGGCGCTGGCAAGTCGACCACCATAAGGATGATCCTAGGGCTACTCAAACCTACGTCGGGATCCATCAAGGTATTCGGTATCGACGTTGAAGACGATAGGAGCAGTGTACTCAAGATCACAGGGTACATGCCGCAACACTTCAGCCTCTACGAAGATCTAACTGTAGAGGAGAACATGAGGCTATATGCTTCCCTTTACGGGTTAAACGGTCGAGAAACTGAGGAGCGTATCCTCGAACTACTCGACGAGTTCATGCTTAAGGAGTTTAAAGGGCGTCTAGCCGGGAAACTGAGCGGCGGTATGAAACAGAGGCTTTCTCTAGCCGTCGCTCTCTTGCACAGACCGCGTCTCCTGATTGTTGATGAACCCACGGCTGGCGTCGACCCCCCGCTCCGAAGGTACTTCTGGGAGAAGTTCAGGGAGTTGAAGAAACGTGGCGTAACCATTCTCGTGACAACCCACTACATGGATGAAGCTGAGAACTGTGACCGTATCGCCTTGATGAGTAAGGGTAAGGTAGCGGCTGAAGGGTCCCCGCTCGAGATCAAACGCCTAGCTTATGGTGGAGATATAATAGAGATGGTGGTCGCCGGCAACCCGAGGGAAGTTCTGAAGGAGACGGCGGCTAAAGTGCTAGACTTCGAGGAAAACGGCTCTTACAGTAGGGTACGCTTACTCGTCCCCGACGCCTCAGAGTACCTCATTCCTCTTACCCGAGAACTTGAAGCTTATAACGTGAAGGTTGTCCGAGCGTATCCCGTATCCTTGAGCTTGGAGGAGGCTTTCATCAGGTTAACGACGGGAGATGGGGTGAGTTCATGATGGGGGCGCTGGTTGCGCTCATGATTAAGGACATCAAACAGTTGTTGAGGGATCCTCGCTCGCTTTTGATGGTGTTGTTGATGCCGCCGGCGGTCATGGCCATGTTCGTCTCAGGCTACGGTGAAGAGCGGAGCGAGGTACCAATAATTGTAGTCAACCTCGATGAAGGAGCTATTTCTTGGCAGCTTATCGAACTTCTCCGCTCCAGTGGTTCGTTCAAGATAGTTGCGTACGCTCCTACGATGGAGGCCGGTATCGATCTAGTCCGAAGGGGGGAAGCTTACGCGGCTCTGATAATCCCGGAGGGGTTCAGCGAGAGCGTGATGAAAGGTTACAGCACGAAGATAGTGACAGTACTAGATGCAGCTTACGCGATGATTTCAGAACTCGTCTGGCAGGCGGCAGTCATCATGGTCCAGGTATTCATGAAAACGGCTTCGGAGATGTACGGGACTTTCTACATTGAAGTAGTGAGACAAACAGTGTATGGACCTGAGGTGAGATCTGTCGACAGCTTTACTTCAACGATCTTGGGCGTTCTACTACACTTGGTACCGATGAGCCTCATCGCTGTCTCGATAAGTAGGGAGAGGGAGAGGAAGACTTTCGAGCAATTGATCATGGCACCTGTATCCGGTTGGCAGATAGTCATGGGGAAGTTCATAGCTTACGCTCTAGTGACTATCACTGACATGGTTGCAGTCTTCGGCTTCGCCGTCTACGTGCTCGGTGTCAGAGTTAGCGGTCCTCCGACAGTGTTGATACTTGTATCGATCCTCCTCCTCCTCTGCTCGCTAAGCCTAGGACTTCTCATTTCCGCGATCTCAAGAAACCAACTCCAAGCGTATCAAGCGGCTATCTTCTTCTTTATACCCTCAATGCTTTTTTCAGGTTTCTTCATGCCTGTCGAGTTGCTCTCTCCTTCGACGCGGGCGTTTGGTAGAGTACTCCCCTTGTATCACTTCCTCCGAGCGTTTAGGAACGTTCAACTACGCGGCTGGGGATTTCGAGATATCGTGCCGGAATGCCTTTCCCTCCTATTCGAGACCCTCATTTTCCTAGCTGCTGCAATTAGGTTACTAAAGTTAAGGGTGGACTAGCATGCACGCCAAGCATCTTATACTCGCGATAATGTTAACGATGACTTCAGCAACACTGCTCGTATACGCTAGCCCCGGTTTTGAGCTTGTCGACTCGTACTGGCTCTCAGGTCCAGCCCCTAACGTGACGAGTATTTTGAGGGTAGTCTTAAGGTACACGCGCTCGAGCGGTAACGTAAGCTTGAATGCGACGCTAAAGGTGATGGGGGTGGGCGGATTAAACGTTGAAGCTAACGCGAGTTACTTAGGCTACCTAGCTCAAGGATCGACTCTTAACTTAAACTTCGAACTTGATCTGCCTGAGGGTCCATACGCTTCATTTTACCCCGCTACTTTGAACGTATTGTACAACACGTCTTCCCTATCTCTCGATTTCCAGGTGGGGTTCGCTAACCAGCCGAGTTTTACAGTATCTTCTAGCGCGACTACTTTAAAGAAAGGTGAAGCTAACATTGTTAACTTAATTGTTTATATATCTAACGCCCCTGCGAGGAACTTAGATATACGAGTTACTCCCGCTAGCGCTTTCGTCACGATAATCGGCGGCTCTCTCAGTAGGCGTGGGCTCGTCGGTGTTGGCGAAACGCTTCAACTGCCGTTTACATTACACGTTGACAGCGCCGCTGGCGACAGCGTAGCGGTCTCAGTCACGATCTCTTACGAAGATTTCTCAAGAACGCCGGGAACCCAAACGGTTACTCTAGGTTTCCAAACAACACGGAGTAAAGGCTCGCCATCAATTTCGTGCAGCCTTTCGCCCAGTAGGATACAGTCGGGTCAAAGAACTTTAACTACGTTAATCGTGGCGAACACCGGTGTTTCGGTAGCGAAAGATGTCAGGGTCGCTTTAACGAGTTTATCGCCGGGAGTTGCCCTCCTTTCAGGGTCCACGGCTTACTTGGGCGATATAGCGCCGGGCGAGAGTAAGTCCGTCGGGTTAGTGCTTCGAGCGGACCGCACCGCTGTCGGCGTCGCCCAACTCCAACTCTCGATCTCCTACTTCGATGAATATGGCGACTCTAGAATCAGCACCGTAAGCGTCGGTTTCGAGGTAGCGCGTTCTCCCGAACCAGTTCTAACAGTAGAGCTGCTTAACTCGAGCCTCCCTTACGGTTTAAACTCGTTCATAGCCGTTAAGGTTGCTAACGTAGGCGGCTCTAAGGCTCTCGACGTCGTCGTAGACGCTGTTCCGGGCGGAGGCTTGTACGTTTTGTCCCAGTCGCGAGTTAAAGTCGGAGTTATAGACTCCGGTGCCGTGACAACCATCCCGTTCCTTGTAAGAGTTGAAACATTGAGTGGATCAGTAACTGCCACGTTAAGACTTCGCTACTACGATGAGTACGGCTACGAGTACAACGACCTCGTTCAAGCTTCGTTAAACGTGACTAGAACGGGACCACACTTAGCGGTAAGAGTGTTGAACGCCACGTTGTATCCGAACAAGGTAAACAGGGTGGCGTTAACGTTAGTTAACGTCGGTTCGATGAAGGCATCGAACGTCAGCGTAGCTCTCACCTCGCAGAGCCCTGAGATCGGTGCGGTTATAGGTTCCTCAACGATAAACTTGGGAAGCGTTGAGCCTAACAAGACTGTCTTAGCAGAGTTCTACGTGTTCGTCCAACCTAGGCTTTACGGGGCTTTTCAACTTCTCGCAGGCATCTCCTACACTGGCGTCGACGGAAGATCGTACAGGGAAGTCTACACTGTAGGCTTCGAAGTTCGAGGCACTTGGGAGCTGAGCGTTGCAGCAGCTTCCACCATACCTCCTGTCGTTTTCCCAGGCGACAATCTAGTGCAGCTCATCGTCGCCTTAGTCAACTCCGGCGATTACATGGCTAGAGATCTAGAGGTGAAGTTCATCGGCAACGAGTGGGTGAAGCCTGTCTCGGAAGGTGCTGCGGAAGCCTTCATACCCTACATGCCTGTCGGACAGAGCTTAACGCTCACTTTTCTAGTTGCCGTCGACGAAAAGGCAACCATCGGAAACCACAGGTTGAGGATCGACGCCTCCGGGAGTCCGCTCTACTTCACGTTGACGATACTTGAGAAAGCAACCTTCACTGTGAGAAACGTGTCTAGCTTAAACATGGTCAGTGGAGGCAGGGGCTACAAGCTCGTCTACGAAGTGGAGAACACCTCCAACTCAACGGCTGAGGACGTGAGAGTCGAACTCTTTTCACCTTTCGTCACAGGTACTACAAGCGTCTACTTGGGTACGCTATCGCCCGGAGAGCGTAAGCTGGCGGTCTTCGAGGTTAACATCGACTCAGCAGCGCCGCCAGGTCAACTACCCCTCGACGTCAAGGTGAGCTGGAAGCAGCAGCAAAGGAGTCTCTCTCAATATGCGAGGAGCCACATGTTCGTTGAGGCGCCTAGGGCTTTAAGCCCGTTCGCGATTGTAGCTGTAGCCTTAGTAGCTGGTGCTTTGGTAGTATACTACAAGCGAAGCCTGATAATGCAGAAACTAATCCGCCGGCGCGGCGGTAAACTCGATAGCAGTTAAAAACCCCTCCCCCTATTTCAACATTATGCATAACGTGTCATTAGGTAGGGCTCTGTACACCGTTATTATAGGACCGGCGGGCAGCGGAAAAACTACGTTAACTGCAGCCTTGGGGAGGTGGATTGAAGAAAACCAAGGTTTCCGAGTTTCTTACGTCAACTTAGACCCCGGGGCTGACCAGCTCCCCTTCAAAGCCGACGTGGATGTGAGGGATTGGGTGACGGTCCAACGATTGATGAGAGAAAGGGGGCTTGGACCTAACGGGGCTCTCATAGCCTGTATGGAGGAAGTTTACGCTAGGAGAAGCGAGGTTCTAGCTCGAATCTCCAAGCTGCCTGCAGAGTTTGTACTCATCGATACTCCAGGTCAGATGGAGCTTTTCCTCTTTCACGACGCCGGCCCAGCTGTTTCGAGAGAACTCAAGAAGCTTGGTTCAGCTTGTGCCGTGATGCTCTTCGATTCAAGTCTCGCTAGAGTTCCATCGCACTTCGCCACGCTGAACTTGATGGGAGTTGTAGCTCGGCTCCAGCTCGAAATCCCGGTAGTCATCGCCTTAAACAAGGGTGACCTTGCAAACGCGCCGCGCGCCGGTACCTGGGCTAGAAACCCCAACATTCTCTTAAACGAGTTAAGAAAAGAGCCGGGCGTCATCTCAGAGCTCGCTGGTAGGTTGGTCGAAATTCTTAACGAGTTTAACCTCGCGGTGAGGATACCCATCATCTCGTCGTTGACGCAGCAGGGTTTCGGGGAACTTTACGACCTCATCCACGAGATCTGGTGCGCTTGCGGAGATCTAACTTGAAACTTCACGAAGAAATCCTCTCTAACGAAGCTCTGTCTCCTCAACCTGCGTGGCTCACTTGTCCCCCAAAAATCTTGTCAGTTTCTGTCGCATGATTAGCTTAAAGGTAAAAGAAGCTAGCACAGAGTAGAGTTCCGCATTCAAAATAGCGTCACGTGAGGTTTGAAGGGCCTTTTCGGTCCCTCACTCGTCACCTTGTCACCATCTCTGTAACGCCGAGCATGAAGAGGTCCTCTTGAAGCCCTTCCTCGATGCTTTTAACGTTCGTGCTGAGTCTAATCACCTTAGTTCGACCGTAGCGACCGAGGCTGACGACTCTAGCGTTCACTATCCCACTCATATCCAGTTCGTTGATGATGTCGCTTATCCTCCTCTGTGTGACGGGGTCCATGCCGAGCATTTTCGTGATTTCAAGGTACTTGTTGTAGATCACTCCGGTGGTCAAGTTTCTAGCCCCCTCCTTCTCCAGCAGGTAGATCGCTATAAGTACCATCTTCACGTGTAGAGGCATCGACTTTATGACGTCCACGGTAACGTTTTTCTCTATCTCGCGTTGGGCTTGTCGAACATGCTCAGAAGTGACTTTCTCAGCTTCATCCCTTTCTGCAATATCTGCAGCTTTAAGAAGGAGGTCGAGAGCGAGCCTAGCGTCCCCGTTCTGTTTAGCGGCTATAGCGGCACACATGGGGATTACTTCAGCCGTCAACGCCCCTTCTACGAAAGTTTCTGCAGCCCTCTGCCTCAATATATCCTCTAGTTCTCTCGCCGTGTAAGGGGGGAACACTAGCTCTTCCTCCCCTAGACTGCTCTTAACGCGCGCGTCTAGAAACTCTGTGAACTTCAAGTCGTTTGTAATCCCTATGAGAGATAGACGCGAAGAAGTTAACTGTTCGTTAATACGAGTCAGGAAATATAACACATCGTCCCCACTCTTCTTGACAAGGTGATCGATCTCGTCCAATACGACCACCATGATCCTACCTCTTCTATCCAACGCGTTGACGAAACGCTTGTACACTTCACTTGTAGCTAGTCCGGTGAAAGGTATTCTGGTTCCCAGGTCTCTAGTAAGCTCCGCCAAGACTCTGTAGCTAGTATCGTTCTGTCGACAGTTCACGTACGAGAAGATAACTTTATCCTGAGCTCTCTCAGATAGTTTTCTAAGAACGTACTTGGTAACAGCTGTTTTCCCCGTACCAGTTAAACCATAGATGAAGACGTTGGAAGGACGGGAGCCAGCGAGCGCCGGTGCCAGTATCTTCGCTAGCTGAAGCACCTGGTTGCTTCGATGGGGGAGGTCCCCGGGCACGTAGTCGGGCAGAAGCTTATCCCTGTCCTTAAATATGCGTGATTGAAGCGTAAACCTTTCGAAAAGCTCTTCTAAGCTCATAACAGCTCCAGTAGAAGCAGTGGAATAAAAGGTAAGAATGAGATATCAGAGACAATAACTGGTAGCTCGAGCGTAATGTGAACGTTATAACATAATATTTCCCCGCAACTTTACGCGCCGCTTCAACTAGCTGTTTAAACGAATTTCGACAACAAGGTCTCTAGAACACTTTAGTTTCTCATGAGTATCACATTAGCCGATGCGGGAAGGGTGATCCCTCAGACTATAGCTCGTTTTTAGAATCTATCGCTTGCATCTAGTAAACCGTCCTCGTTAACAGCTCGCACTCTTTTCCCGTCGCAAGAGTCTATCAACCTCAACCATCGTGCTACAAAGATTTTCCAGCGCAAAGGTTAAAACCCGAAAACCAAGCTGAACTTGCGCCGGGGTGGCCGAGCGGACTAAGGCGGTAGGCTCGAGATCAGCTTACCCCATAAAGCCTGGCGAGCCACCTACTGCCCCTCGAGGGCTCCCGGGTTCAAATCCCGGCCCCGGCGTCAATTTCTTTTATCCAGGTAAGCCTATCGACCGCCTCTTTACTCTCAGGTAGTAAAGGTAGTGGCTGAAAGGTACGTCTGCGGGCACCCTATGGTCGACGTGAGGTATAAAACCCCCTTCCTCTATCAAAGTTTTTAATCTCTCTACCTCTCTCTCGATCGCCTTCGGCCCCTCTACCAGTGCTCTCTTATCGACGCCACCCATGAACAACGCCTCCCTCCCATGCTTCTGTCTTAGTTTCACGGGGTCGCTTCCAGCTCTAACTTCACAAGGGAAGAAACAGTTGATCCCAGCTTCCAGCCAGAGTGGGATTAGGAGGTCTATGTTCCCATCGCAATCAACTATGTTCAGTTTAACCCCGTGGTCGCGGAGGTACTCTGAGACCTTTCTGTAATATGGAACCATGAGCTCTCTAAAGTGTCGGGGAGAGATCAACGGTCCACCGTTCCAAGCCATGTCTTCCCACCAGTGAGCGAAGTCTAGTTGTAGTTCTCTCACAGGCTTTTCTAGTGCTTTCAAGATCATTCGAGTCCTAAACTCAAACATGTCCCTGACGAGCTCCGGCTCCCTGACGACCGCGTTGCAAAGGTTTTTCAACCCCATGATGTCCCTAGCCCACCCGAAAAAGCCGCCAGCGTGTATGCCTAACTCGTAATCCCTCTCCCTCCACCTATCGACGTTCTCCTCCCAACCGGGGTACTGTAAAGCCTCAAGGTTGAAACGCTCCTTGTACTCCTCCCACGTTTCCCTATCCTTCACGGGGTACTCAATAAACGTTGGTATCGACTCTCCGCCCCCCTCCTTAAACTCGAGCTTCACAACACCTAACCAATCCCTGAGGATCCTTCTTCGATCATCTTCCCAAAGTACCTCTACGCTATAGCCTTTAAACGGGATAATGTAAGGCACTTCATTCCAGAACCAGTTCTCGAAGCCGAAGTATCGGTCTGCGTCGTAGTCGCTTGCCACCCACTTCGGTAAACCTTCCCCGTGCCACCGTCTCAACGTCTCCGCCCAGTAGCCGAACTCCACGTCTGGGAGGCGGTCAACCTCCTTGTACGCGAAAACTCTTAGGAAACGCTCCCTCCTCGACAATCCTTGACAACGTCCAATGATTTTCACAGTCTCTAATCGAGGCGAGGTAGAAGAGCTTAACTTTAAAGATGTTTTAAAGCCGTGTAAAGCTTAGACAAACTAGAAAAGGTTTACAGGTGTTTAGCTCGTGGACGCACGTCACAAGGTTGTCGCTGTGCTTGTCTTCCTCTTTGTAGCAGTTATCTTCTTCTACCGCTTTATAATTTGGGGTGGAGTGAACTCTTCTGGAGGCATAGATGTTGGAAATAGTGACGCCACCGGAGAGGACGTCGGCTTCTGCAAGTGTCACGGTGAGCCGGTGAAAATCTACGTTTCGCCGAAAGGCTCCGACTCTTGGTCTGGTTTCTACCCGGAACCCCTACCTGATGGAAGCGACGGTCCGTTAGCTACGCTTACAGCTGCTCGAGACAGGTTGAGGGAGCTGAGGAGGGAATGCAAACCTGTCGTCGTTATGGTTAGAAACGGAACTTACCGGCTGAACACGCCGTTAACCTTGGGTCCAGAGGATTCAGGTTGCGAAAAGTGTCCTGTGGTATGGCAAGCTTAC
Organism: Thermofilaceae archaeon; assembly: GCA_025057995.1. Classification (GTDB taxonomy): domain Archaea; phylum Thermoproteota; class Thermoprotei; order Thermofilales; family Thermofilaceae; genus JANXEW01. The sequence continues at coordinate 335,360 of JANXEW010000001.1, forward strand.
CCTGGGGAAAACCCGGTTATAAGCGGCGGTAGGCCTATACTCAGCTTCCGCGAGGATAAGTTGGGCAAAACTCCGATATGGATAGCTGAGCTACCCGAGGCTGCTGAGGGCGTTTGGAGGTTCAAGCAGCTTTTCGTGAACGGGGAGCGTAGGACGAGGTCGAGGCTGCCGAAGCAAGGTTTCTACAGGATTACAAGCGTCCCAAGCTACTCTGGTAAAACGCTCCGGGAACTGCAGCTTTTCGAAGGCTCTGACGAGTTCGCCTTTAAACCCGGCGAGTTGAAGTCTTGGAGAAACCTGAAAGACGTCGAGGTCGTGGTTCTACACTTCTGGATTGAGGAAAGGATACCGATCAAGTCGGTCGATGAGGCGAGAAGTTTAGTCAAGCTTAGTGAGAAGACCATTTTCGCGCTTAGAGACGGGTTTGTAGAAGAGTACCCGCGCTATTACGTTGAAAACGTCTTCGAGGCTTTAAGCGAACCGGGTGAATGGTACCTGGATGCTTCCGGCCTCCTCTACTATATCCCAAAGCCTGGCGAGGACGTTAACTCGTCGGAGGTTGAAGCTCCGCGCCTGCTGTGGAGACTCCTCGAGGTTAAAGGCGACGTCAGCAAGGGTAAATTAGTTGAGAACATAATAATTAGAGGGTTAACCTTCGAGTATGCCGACTGGGAGCACGTTTTATCTCCTCAAGCTGCGGTAAACGTGCCCGGGGCGATACACCTTGAAGGGGCGCGCAACGTCGTAATAGAAAACTGTACCGTGAGACGTGTCGGCGGTTACGCTATAGAGGTAGGACGAGGCTGTAAGGGTATTAGGATCGAGAAGTGCCGTCTCTACAACTTAGGCGCGGGCGGCGTAAAGGTGGGGGAGCAGAACTTGCCTGACAGTGAACTAGAAAGGGTTGAGTTCATAGACGTAGTTGAAAACGAGATAAGGGATTGCGGCCGTGTCTTCTACAGTGCTGTCGGGGTTTGGGTTGGGCAGGCGAGGTTTGTAAGAGTATTGAAGAACAAGATAAGCAACCTCTACTACACTGGTGTATCCGTCGGCTGGACTTGGGGGTACGGGGAAAGCTTTGCTTGTTGTAACGTAGTAGAAGGTAACGTCATACACGACGTGGGTTTGGGTTTGTTAAGCGATATGGGAGGGATCTACACGCTCGGGGTGCAGCCGGGCACGGTGATCAGGGGGAACGTTGTCTACAACGTGAACGCTTACCAATACGGGGGATGGGGGATCTACCTCGACGAAGGAAGTAGCTACATAACTGTAGAAGGCAACGTTGTCTACGATACGTCGCACGGCGGCTTCCATCAACACTACGGCCGGTTGAACGTCGTTAGAGACAACGTTTTCGCATTCGGTAGGGATGGGAACGTCATCTTGAGTAGAGGGGAAGAGGGTTACACAGCTTTCATCTTCGAGAGGAACATCGTTCTATCGAATGGCTCACCCATCTTCAAGGGGGGCTACGCGCAACGTTTCACGTCTAGAAACATAGTCAGCAACCGTAACGTACTATGGGACTTAAGCGGTAACTTAGTCATATGCAACGAACAATTAACAGGAAAAGTGTACACGATTGAAGAGTGGCAGGCCCTAGGTTACGACACCGTCTCCTCGTTTAAAGACCCACAGTTCGTAGATCCAGTTCGAAGGGATTTCACATTGAAAGAAACGTCTCCAGCCTTCAAGCTCGGCTTCAGAAGGCTCTAAGGCGTCCCCGCCGTACCGTGTAGTTCAGCTAGCTTGTAAACTATTAGCTTCAGCCTCCACTTCTCCCAACTTACACCTTGAAGCTTTTCGAAAACTCTTTTGAAGTCCCGGCTCCACCCTTAAGCCAGCATTTCCTCCATTCTCTGTAAGTATCCTCACGTGTATAGCGACGCATTCAGACGTCCTTTGCAGTAGTTATAAGGTCTGCTAGTCAACGCGGTATAGCGTAGAGTGTTTTCTAGTCTACAGCGTCGACGTGTGAAGTTCAAAACATGACGGGGCTTTAATCCATAGGTTCAGATCCCTATCTGAACATGACCTGCAAGCCCGTCTAATGAGGTTGGAATTAAGGATCGTCAAGGGTATACTAAGAAGGCTTACTATACCCGTTTGATTCCTTCAGATAAGTTGAGTTATGTTTAATAGAAGAGTGACGAAGCTTTTCCAGTTACTCTTTAATCATGCCCTAACCAACCATTTCCAAAGAGGGGTGAAGTTAACTACTCTACCTCCTACCTCTACCTTGTCCTCGTAATCCCAAGTTATTACTTGAAGGTTTTTGCAACCAGTGTTTTCTGAGGCTTCTAGGAGAGACTTTATCTCCCTCCTGTTTACTTCGTCTCTCCCCCTCGCATACGTCACCTGGATCAACTCTTGAACGCTTGCCCCCTCCTTTAATACGAAGTCTACTTCACCTCCTTGCCTGTTTCTCCAGTAGTAGATTTCTAGCATGGGTCTCTCGTTGCTAGCTCTAACCAGCTCTAGGAAAACAGCGTTCTCCATAAGTTTCCCTATGTCTTCTGAAAACCTTGCAACCTTAGATAAGCCAGTGTCACATAAGTAGACTTTCTTCGGCCAGCTTTCCCTCTGGTACACTTTAAGAGAATACCTGTTTAAGAAGAAAACTGCTACAGAGTCTCGAACCCTATCCACGTAGCTGTAGAGGGTGTTCTTGCTGAAGCCCTTTAGATTAACAGTCTTCAATATTCTGTTTACACTGAACTCCTGAGAGAAATTCTGGAGGAAGAACGCGAGCAGAAATCTGGCTAGACTCAAGTTCTTGAGGTTGTGTCTTTCAATAATGTCACGGAACAGTATCATGTCGGAATACTCTTTTAGTATCCTCGTTTTCTCAGTTTCTTCAAAGACGACTTCTGGAAAACCACCGTAGTCCAAGTATTCCCTAAGGTGGGCTTTCAATTTAGCTTCTGCATCCATCGTCGAAGGCTTCAGAAGGGTCACGTTTTTGGCCTTTAGAAACTCCCGGAAGCTGAAGGGTAACAGTATGTAGGAGAAAGTCCTACCTCTTAGTTGCGTAGCTATCTCTCTGCTCAAAAGCTTGGATGAAGACCCTGTAACGAAAATACTGTAATTCTGTAAGTCTAGAAGCTCCCTCAAAGCCCTCTCCCATCCGGGGACGTTCTGCACCTCGTCGAAGAATATATTCTCAGGCTCACGTCCTGAGACCTCAACATAAATCCTTACTAGATCCCTGATATCCGTAAACTCTATACCGTAGAGCCGAGTATCCTCAAAGTTGAGGTATAGCGAACCCTCTCGATTACGGCTTATAAGTTGGTAAAAATAGTACGTTTTACCAGCCCTACGTGGACCAATAATGGAGATTATCCTGTCCCTTCTCCACGGAACCTTTAACTCCCTCTCGACGCCTCTGGGAACGTTCCTGCTAATCCACTCGGAGACGTAGTCTACAATCCTTCGTTGCATAGGTATAGTAATAGGGAAAATTTCCTTTAAAATTTTCCCTATGAGAAAGAAAATAATGAACCGAACGCATGGCTCCGAAAACGTGTTATGCGGAAACGCACGTGGCATCTTGAGCTAACCTCTAAAACCTAATCGTAACCTTCACTCAATAGACGATACCTGATATGAGAGGATGTATGAGACAAATGCACACATAGCTAGTTCTAGAGCCTTCTCTCGACCTTTTCACAAAAGCTCCTGTATACGTTGACATCACAAAATTTTGCCAGGAAGTTGTAAAATAGAAAATTAAATTAATCAAGACAAAGAAGCTTTTTTTAAAAAATACAGTGTTAAATCTTGGGAAGACCATAATGCAAAGTAGAGTAGTGGGCCCGCCGGGAATTGAACCCGGGACCTCCCGCGGTCTCGGCTGCATGGTGCGGGAGCTCGTGAGGCGGGCGTCCTAACCGCTAGACCACGGGCCCTACATGGGGCACTTCCAGGGGCGATATATTGTTTGCTTTCACGTACGACGGGTTTTTATCTTAGCTTTACCCTCTATACTCAGTGAAGAGAGGGATAGCTGAGCTGCCATTGCATGAAGGTCACGTGCCTCGGTGGCTGGTCACTAGAATGAAGGAGCTAGCTCAACTAGTGGTCAAGCTCGTCGTCGAGGAGCATGGTACTGAAGGCTTACTTGAGCGCGTGGCTGATCCACTGTGGTTTCAAGCCTTAAACAATATAATTGGAATGGATTGGGATTCTTCAGGTTCTACCACTGTTACGACCGCCATCTTAAAGGATGTCCTCAACAAGTTGAACCTCGACGTTTACGCGGCCGGAGGGAAAGGAGATGCGAGCCTTAGGACGCCCGAAGAGCTTCAGCTTATCGCCGACAAGATCCGTCTAGAGGGAGAATACCTAACCAAAGTTTCAGCTCTAGTTGCTAAAGTAGACAGTTCTGCGTTACAAGCAGGCTACCAGCTTTACCACCACGTCTTCCTCGTGGACGACGAGGGGAGGTGGGCTGTCGTACAGCAAGGCATGAACACAAAGGCTAGACTCGCCCGCAGGTACCACTGGTTCTCAGAGTCTCTCCACAGCTTTGTTGAAACTCCCCACCATGGCGTGAGTGGTGTCGCAGGGTATGCGCTTAACACAGTCGACTCCAATCTAGATGACCACAGAAAGCTTCTCGTAGATCTAGCGAAGGAAGACCCTAGTAAGCTGAACAACCTAATTAAACAGGCGTGGGCGGCTGCGCAAGGTATCACCCCACTCGTCTACTATGAGCCTTACCCCCTTGAGAAGGCTAGAACAGTTTTCAAAAAATATGCCAAGCTCGGCAACGTGACGCCCAACGGTAAAGCCTTGATCAAAGCTAGGGAGATGGGTGTCGAGAACTATGAGGAATTGTTGTGCGTGAAAGGCGTGGGCCCCAGCACCGTGAGAGCGTTAGCGCTAGTCGCAGAGCTCGTTTACGAAACTCCCCCTTCGTGGAGGGATCCGGTAACCCATCCTGTCGATCCCTTTAAGTTCGCGTACGCCGTCGGCGGTAAAGACGGTGTCCCCTTCCCCGTGGACAAGAAGACGTATGATGAACTTATCTCCATCCTCAACGAGCTTATGCGAAGGGTGGACTCACCTTGGTCGATCAGACATTTATCAAAGTTAACGAAGACTTGGACACCGCCACCGAGCGAAAAGGTTCCAACTTAAAAAGCTTAAACGCTGTACTCAAGCTCTAAAACTCTGTAACAATACTCTTAATTCGCCGGACAGCTCTCCTACCTCTTTTTGACATCATTGAGCTCTCAAATACTAAAGGATTCTCTCCCTTATCCGTTAGCCACGTCTCAAACTCTCGACTCCATATAGACTCGTTATCGAAGCGGCTTCCACCGGGTAAAGAATTCCAGGGTGCAGAGATAAATATCCACACCATGAAAGGACTCGCGTGACGGCTAGTCTAACGCTGCAGGAAGTTGAACGAAGGTTTTACGAGCTTCTTGCTGCATCAATCGTTGAATTCAAATGCGTAGACGAGTGGGTGAGAAAGGGGGAGAAGCTTAAGCTCCCCTACTACAGTGAACTGTGCCCAGACGACCTAGAAGTCTTCGAAAACCACTTTAACCTCCCTGAACTGAAAGGATCAAAATGGCTTCTAAGGCTCGACATAAGCGGCAACGGCCTTCTTCGCGTAAACGGCGTCCCCCGTCAGGGCGTTGACGAGCAACACAAGATAGCGGTTTTGGAACCTGGCGAGCTGAAAGTTACTCTAGAAGCTACTCCTCGTAGGCTCTTCGGTGAAAACCCGTCCTTCTTCATCTTTGCGGGTTCTAGCGTCGCAGCGGTCCACTGGGAGACTTTTCACTTGGCTCTAGCGCTACTGGATGCCGTAAGCCTAGCCCGCAGCAAGCCTGATCTAATGCAACAGTTATCGGAAGCTGCAGCTGAGATGGAGTTGACGCCTAGCGTCTTACAGATTTACGCTCTACAAAGGTTGCTCTATGGGCACCTGCTCCCAGAGGGGTCACCGGAGTACAGGAGTCTACGTTGGGATCTTTCCTACGTGGCCAACGTGTACGGTGACAGCGTAGCCAGATCCCTACTTCAGGATACACCTAGACCTAGCCTCGAGGAAGTGTTGGAGACTGTAGAAAGGGTTAAAGCGCGGCTACCGAAAGGTGGGTCGGTAGGCAAGGTATACCTTTTCGGACACGCTCACATCGACACTGCCTGGCTCTGGCCGTTCAGCGAAACGAAGAGGAAGATAGTGAGAACTTTCTCGACGGTAGCCGGCTTAGCTAAAATCGGGTACCGTTTCACGTACGTGCAAAGCGGGGCACAGAACTACAAGTGGCTTGAAGAGATTGACTCCGGGTTATTCGAGGAGGTGCGTAGCCTCGTAGAAAAGGGCTGCTGGCTACCTATAGGGGGAATGTGGGTGGAGTCAGACACGCAGCTCGTGTGGGGCGAGTCGCTTGCTAGGCAGTTCCTCTACGGTCAACTGTACTTCAAGGAAAAGTTTGGGAAGACCAGTCGAATAGGATGGTTGCCCGACAGTTTCGGCTTCTCCCCTCAGTTACCTCAACTGATGAAGAAAGCGGGCATTGAAGTCTTCGTTACTCACAAAGTCATGTGGAACGACACGAACGAGTTCCCTTACCACGCGTTCATCTGGGAAGGACTCGACGGAAGCGAGGTAATCGCGCACATAATAGTCTCAACGTACAACGGAGCTTTAACAGCCAGCGAGTTGGTAGGACTCTGGGAAAGGTATAAGCAGAAGGATCTAGCGCCCGCTGTTCACTCTTACGGATTTGGAGACGGTGGAGGAGGGCCGACGTTCCTAATGCTTGAGAGGTTGAAACACCTTAAAGGTTTTCCAGGGGTTCCCGAGCTAGTAGATGCGCCTAGTGAGGAAGAGTACGTGGCCGAGCTTCAGCTTACCAAAGGTAAGCTACCTCGTTGGAAGGGGGAGATATACAACGAGTTCCACCGTGGTGTATATACTACGAACGCTAAAGTGAAGAAGTTGATGGCTGAAGCTGAAAGCGAAGCCAGATGGGCTGAATTATCTGCAACCTTAGCCAGCTTACTTAAGTCGACCAAGTACCCGAGGAGTGAGCTGAGGGACGCATGGGAGCGTCTGCTGCGCTGCCAATTCCACGACGTTCTACCAGGCTCCTCTAACTTTGAGGCATACGAGGAGGCTTACAAGGATCTCGAAGAGGCTATAGCGAGTTTTAGAACTATAACAGCTAAGTCTCTTGAGACAATAGCTAGTGGAATAAACGTTCCTAAAGGTAGTCTCATCGTCTTCAACTGCCTGCCGTGGACGGTGAGGGCTCTCGTGGCGCTACCCGGTAACGGTTACATGCTCCCAGACGGGAGACCATTAACAGTCCAAGAGATCGACGGAAGATACGTAACCGTCGTAGAGGTTCCACCGACTGGTTATACGACGCTGCTACCTGGACGGCCGGCGGCAGCTGAAGGAGGTGCGACGGCAATGGTCGAAGGAGATAAAGTAATCCTTGAGAACGAAGTAATACGTGTAGTGGTAGGCGGAGACGGTAGCTTGCTGTCTTTATACGACAAACAGCTTAAGTCAGAAATGCTAGCTTCACCGAGCAACTTGATCAAAGCCCACTCGGATAAGCCTGGAAACTTCGACGCTTGGGACATAGATAAGTCGACTATAGAGTCTACCGGGCACGAGTTTAAAGTCGTTGAGAAACCTCAGGTAAAGGCTGCAGGACCAGTAATAGCGTCTGTTGAATACGCTCTAAAGTTCAAGAATTCGACGGTGCGCCAGAGGATTACAATACGTAAGAGTTCAAGGCTTCTCGAGGTTCGTACAGCCGTCGACTGGAGAGAGAAATGTTATCTAGTTAAGGCGTGGTTTAACTTGAACGTTAAGACAGAGAAAGCGTACTTCGAAGTACCTTTCGGCGTAGTTGAAAGACGGACGATCCCGGCTAACAGTTGGGATGAAGCTAGATACGAGGTTCCAGCGCTCAGGTGGGTTGACTTCTCGGACGGTGAGAAGGGGTTAGCGATAATTTCGCCGACAAGGCACGGTTACAGCGTCAAAGGATCTAGGGTAGGTCTAAGCTTGTTAAAGTCTCCTCTACACCCCAACCCCTGGTCGGATTTAGGCTATCAAGAGATGGTCTACTACCTTTACCCACACCCGGGCGATTACAAAGTGGGAAGAGTTTACGAGAAAGCGTATGAAGCTTGGCTCAACGTAAAAGCTTTCGTAAAAAGAGATGGGGAAGGGGGTCTACCCCCGTCCTACAGCTTCCTTGAAACCCAGCCCGGAATAATTGTCGAAGCTGTGAAACTGAGCGAGGATGGAAACAGAATAACTCTCAGACTCTATGAAGTGGAAGGTAGGAAGCGTGAAACGACGCTAAAGTTTTCCACCCCCTTCGAAGCCTACGAGGCAAACCTACTGGAGGAGGAGCAGAAGCCTGTGGGGAAAGGCGCGAACCTTAGGATCCCCTTCGATGCTTTCGAAGTTAAAACGCTATTGCTTAAACAGGTTTAACGAAGAAACTTGAGTAGAACGTTAAACGTTTTTGAATCTTTTAAAGAACAGTTTACTAGACTTCCCCCAGTGACCAACGATTATAGCAGGCAATACGTTACCGGATTCCCACTTCTTCTCATTCAGTAGGAGTAAAATGTCCTAGCAATCTGACTTATCGTTAACGGTAGATTTTTCACGAAAATAGACCGATTTAGAAATCCTTTTTCAAGTGTATTTCTTTTCATGATCTTTGCACGCTGCTCGAAACGGATACTGTTTGACGAGGACATGCGTGTGCCTTGAAACACAAGAGATCGATCAACGTGACGAAAACCCTCCTATTCAAGTTAACGGAAAGCCTTCGACGTTAGTCCTAGCTTCACCGACTTAATTGAAAGCCCCTTCGTTTTGTAAGCATAAAATTTAAACCCACTCAAATAAAGGAGCTCAGCAGGGGCCCGTAGCTCAGCTAGGTAGAGCACCCGGCTCATAGCCGGACTGTATCAGAACCGTTTGGTTAGAGACCGGGGGGTCCCGGGTTCGAATCCCGGCGGGCCCATAACTTTAATACATCGTTTGAGGTAAACTAGTCATGCTATATTGTGTCTCAATGTGTAAGTATCTCTAACAATCCCCCGATTGTAAGCAGATCTTCGATCAAGTTGTAAGTTCGCTATCTCCCTAAGTTTTCGCCAACTAAAATTTTATAGTTCTTAATTAGAGATTCTCGAGAATTATTGAGGCTCATACCAATGGTTAGTATTGTTCTTTTTCTAAGTCAATAGATTTCAACCGTACGGTGTCCTTCTAGCCGCTAATGTTTTGACCCTACTCTCGATCTGAAGGGGCATACTTCCTGCCCGCCGATACAGGGAGGTTTTCGACCGTTGGCGATGAAGCTCTTCCACTCCTCGGGGCTGGCTAGGACGCACCTCATCCCGTAAGCTGTCAACTGGTAGAATGGGCACTTGGAGCGTTGCATTTCTCAGCACCTTTACTCTTGAGGGAGGAGGAAAACTCCTTCAACGTTATCCAGCTCTTAGAACAGATTAACTGTCTCCTCTCCTTCCTTTTTAGTTTGATGACACTTCCTCGAACAGTCTCTTCTGAATGACGGAGAACGCTGTGCCATGTCTCAAATGGGCATTTAGCTGGGTTTTCACTAACGCGGTTTTTCTTAATTTTCTTGCTCATCCCCCTCTTTTTATATGTGATGATGGTATTTGTATCTATCGGACGAACATCATGAAATCTGGAATCTATAGCTAAAAACATTATTTTTAAACTTGTTAACCTAGGGGAAAGGTTTCTAGCGTGTGTTTGTTATCGGCTTAGCGACGCAAGAGATTTTATCCTATGTTCAATCATTTTAAAGCGTGAAACCGTTAAAGTTGGTTCTTGTTGCGCATACACACTGGGACAGGGAATGGTATTATACTTACGAAAAGTTCAGGTATAGGCTTGTTCGATGCGTTGATGAAGTTCTATCAATTCTCCGTAACGATCCAGGTTTTCACTCGTTCATGCTCGACGGGCAGATAGCTCCGCTAGACGATTACCTTGAGCTTAGACCTGAGAACGCTGAGCTGGTGAAGGACCTAGTAAGGAGGGGGCGTCTTCTCGTAGGCCCCTGGTACGTTCAACCTGACGAGATCCTCGTAGATGAGGAATCTCTAGTCCGAAACCTCCTCTACGGTAGGTTAAAGGGACTTGAGTACGGGGGCTTAACTTACATAGGTTACCTTCCCGATACCTTCGGGCACATAGCTCAACTCCCCCAGATCCTGCAAGGCTTCGGCATCGACAACTTCGTTTTTCACAGGGGGATGGGGATCGAGTTTGAAGAGGCTGGAACCCCATTCGTCTGGGTTGGACCCGACGGAAGCGAAGTTATCGCGTTATTCCTGCGGGACGGGTACTGTAACATGGCATGGCTCCCGCCCGACCCGGTTGCCCTCGCCGATATCGCGCGTGAAGCTTGTTTACGTTGGGAGAAGAGCCTTAGAATCCGTTCGATTCCAGGCATGGTTGGTTGCGACCATCACTTGCCGAAAAGCTACTTGCCTATGCTCGTTAGGGAGATGCAGTCGAAATACTTGCCTGTCGAAGTTAATATGGGGTCTCTGTACGATATTTTGGAGGAAGCTCGGAGAGTGAAGGGTGAGCTGGCGAAGTTTAGAGGAGAGCTTTTGAGTAGTCACTACCATTGGGTTTTGTACGGAGTATGGTCTTCGAGAACCTACTTGAAGAAGGCTAACTTCGAGAGCGAGAAGCTTCTCGTGTACTACGTTGAACCTTTGTGGACTATGGCTTGGCTTCTCACCGGCATATATCCGGAACGCGAGATATGGACTGCGTGGAGGTACGTGTTGTTGAGTCACCCGCATGACTCGATCTGCGGCTGCAGCGTCGACGAAGTTCACCGAGAGGTAATGACTAGGCTTGAGAAAGCGAGAGACCTTTCCAAGGAGCTTCTAGAATGTACGGGGAGGAGTCACGGGGCTCTCGAATGGTTCATAAGCGGTAGAGCCGGGTACCGGTACGATCAACACGCGATGCCATTGATTTCATCAAGGGTTAACTTAACTTTCGCAGGCTTCGAAACCCCCTATGTCATAGCTTTCAACACTCTACCTTGGTCGAGGAAGGCTGTAGTTAAGTTAAGGCTTAAACCGTATGTAGTAGCCTCCTTTATGCTCGACGAGCTTTCACGCACAGCGCCTAGGAGCGTATCTGAGTCAGCAGCTAAACTAGCTGAGAAAGGTGTCGCCTTAAGGTTCGACTTCCGAGGCTCTAGCTTAAGGGACTCGCGGGGTAACGTGATACCCTTACAGGTTAGAGAAATGGAGGGTGGGCTCACTGAAGTCGTATGGGTTGACGAGCTTCCTCCCCTAGGCTTTAAAACCTATTCTCTTCAATCGTCAGCTGTCGAGTCCTTAGGGGAGCGGTTGAGGTGGGGCGACTGTTTCATAGAGAACGAGAGTTTGAGGGTTGAGTTCGACCTTAGGAATGGGGGTGCGTTAAGACTGCTTGATAAGAGGACTGGAGAAGTTTACGAGGGTCTCGGAATACTCGAGGATAGTGGGGACGTTGGAGACGAGTACGATTACTCGCCGCCCGAGAGCGATAGAGTGTTGACGAGCAAGGGATGTAGCGCAAGTTTCGAAGTAGTCGAGTCAGGTCCGGTTTACGTGCGCGCTAAGTTAAGTTACACGTTGAGGCTACCTTCTTCAGCTTCTAGGGATAGGAAGTCTAGGAGCCTTGAAGAAGTTGAAGTGCCGATAGTTGTTTTCGCCACTCTCTACTGCGGAATCTCACGAGTAGACCTTGAAGTCATAGTTGAGAACAAAGCTAGGGATCATAGGTTGAGGATCGTGTTCCCCACGGGGGTTAGGGTTGAGAAACACAACTCGAAGGTCCAGTATATGGTGATAGAGCGTCCGAACAGAGCTACTCACTACTATTCGAGAGCGGGAGACAAGGTCCCCGTAGAAACTTGGCCTACGAGGCTGTGGGTTGATGTAAGCGACGGTCGAAGAGGTTTATGCGTAGTTGCAAAGGGTTTAAACGAGTACCAGGTTAAATCCGGCGAAACCGGTAGCGAGATAGTTTATACGCTCTTGAGAGCTGTCGGATGGTTGTCGAAGGGCGATTTACTGACGAGACCTGGTAACGCTGGACCGGAGATCCCTACGCCAGAAGCCCAGTGCTTGGGCTCAAGTTCTTTCGAGTTTACGATAATACCTCACGGTTTCACCTGGAGTGAAGCTGGCGTACACAAGTTAGCCTTAGAATGGGCTGTCCCATCTATAGCTCACGAGGATCTACCCCATTACGGTGAGTTGGGGCCTGAGTACTCGCTACTCGAAGTTGAAGGAGACCCACTTCTCTTCTCCACTTTCAAAAAGAGTATCGACGGGCGGGGGGTCGTCCTACGCGTTTACAACCCTTCCTCGATACAGGTTAAAGCTCTTCTAAAGTTTCACCGGAGACCCGTTAAAGCTTGGAAAGCTAGGCTAGATGAAACGGTTCTTGAAGAAATCCCCATAAATCAGAGTGTAGCTAGTGTCGTTCTCGAGCCTTACAAGGTTATGACTGTTAAACTAGAGTTCGCATGAAACCTATTTGCATATAACTGAAGCCTTTTGGAAACGTTCATAGTCAATTTGCTTAATCCTAGTTATACGCAAATGTTGTATACCAGTAGTTTGTAGTTTACATGGTAGGCATGAAACTGGCAACCATCGGCGTAGCCATGCTGGGTGACGAACGTAAGTCGGTTATGGAACGCTTAGAGGCTAAATGCCTCGAGCAAATGAGGAGGCTTGTAGAGATCATACAGGAGAAGTGTAGATACGTTGGCGACGTAGCGCCGCCGGTTGTCGCGGCTCCCAAGGTCGTGTCTAGTATAAAGGACTCTAGGGAGGTGGGAGAGTACTTGGCGAGTAGAAACGTGAAGATACTGGTGCTCGCCTACTATATTTGGGATTACCCGTACCTCGTATGGCCTTTGGTGAACGAGGTGGGTAAGGATAAACCGATACTATGCATCTCGAACAACGAGGGGTTGTACCCCGGGAACGTGGGATTATTGGCGACGGACGGAGCTTTGAGGCAGAGTGGACTTAGGACGCACAGGATAATCGGTGACTTCGAGGATCCGAAGGTTCAGGAGGCTTTATCAAAGTGGGTGATGGCAGCTGAAGCTTATGCTTCTATCAAGGGTCAAGTTTACGGCATGTTCGGGGGGCATTCGATGGGCATGGAGACGGGCTACTTCCACCTCGTGCCTGTTCAACGTGTTTTCGGCGTAACGACTTATCATGTCGATCAGCTGTGGCTGTTGAAGGAGATGGAGAAAGTCGACGAAGCTGAAGTTCAGAAGGGTTTGAAGTGGTTGAGCGGTATGGTTAGAGAAGTAAGGTATGACGGTAAAATGTTGACGCCTGAGACTCTGAAGAAGCAGCTTAAGCTCTACGTTGCGATGAAGAAGGTTTGCGAGGAGTGGGGCTTCGACTTCTGCGGTATCAAAGGTCAAAGGGATTTCACAGAACACGTCTGTATAACGGACGTGGCTGAGATGTTGATGAATGATCCCTACGACTGGAACGGGTTGAAGGAACCCTTCGTCTGCTCTACTGAAGCAGACTCCTTCGGAGCTTTAACGATGCAAGTTCTAAAGTACGTGAGCGGCGGCTTACCTGTGCTTTTCGCTGACGTAAGGTTGTACGTCCCCGAAAGAGATCTCTGGCTCTTCGTGAACTCCGGCAACCACGCAAGCTGGTACGCGAGTAGAAGCTGGGATCCGAGGGAGAATTTGAAGAAAGTGACTCTCCACCCCGCTATCGAGATGTACTTCCCCACGGGTGGAGCTTCAGTAGAGTTTGACGCTGCGCCAGGCGAGATGACTTTCGCTAGGCTCGGTTTGTACGGTGACGAGGTTTTCATGGTGATAGTGAGAGGCGAATCTTTAGAGCTTCCCGAGGAGGATAAAGAGAAGCTGAGGAACCAAACAAATGCGACATGGCCTCACATGTACGTGAAACTAAGGGCCAGCTTCCAGGAGTTCATCAACGTTTTTCCAGCGAACCACATTCACGGGATCCCAGGTGATAGAGTTGAAGAGCTTGTCCGTTTCTGTGAGATAGCTGGCGTTAAGCCCATAGTCCTGGGGGAAGACGCTGGGAGGTTTCACAAGCCTTTATGGGAGCTTGTCGAGTAACCTTTCTCTAACTTTTTTCTTTAAACGCGTGTAAATAGTTTAATAACCGTTCACCAACTACAGCTTCTCGTGGAAGCTAGGTCCTGGTATTCAGAGCTTGTTTTAGAGAACGCGGCTGAAGCATTGAAGAAGAACGGTTTCCTAGCGTACGTCGCTAAAAACTCCGATGAGGCTAAGTCGCTCGTCCTCTCGCTCGTGCCGAGTCGTTCAACAGTGGGCGTTGGGGGTTCAGTTACGGTAAGGGAGCTGGGGTTAATTGAAGAGTTGGAACGAAGCGGTTGCAAGGTCGTTCACCATTGGGTTAAAGCAGATCCAAGCGAGTTGGATAGGCTTAGGAGGGCGGAGCTCGTGTCAGACGTTTTCCTATGTAGCGTGAACGCAGTAACGCTAGACGGGAAGCTTGTCTGTATCGACGGCTTGGGGAATCGCGTTGCAGCTATGGTCTTCGGACCGCGACGTGTTATCGTCGTAGCTGGCAGAAACAAGCTTGTGCGCGACGTGAAGGAGGGTGTCTGGAGAGCTAGGAACATGGCCGCTGTGATGAACAGCAAGCGGTTAGGCGTGAATACCCCTTGCGTTAAACTGGGGCATTGCGTAGACTGTGACTCGCCCGAGAGGATATGTCGTGTACTCCTAGTCCTCGAGAGGAAACCGTTTAACTCAGACTTCCACGTTATACTAGTTAACGAGGACCTCGGCTACTAGAACCTAGTGTTTCCATTTGCATGCCGTTGAAGCGGAAGCTGTTGTAAAGCGTTAATAATCCTGTAGTTTTAACTGAGCGCGTGAGCGATAAATCGAGCTCAGCTCGGAGCGTCTGGACCTCCTGGCTCGTCGAGTACTCGATTGAGGAAGCTTTGGAGATATTCTACCTTAATGGCTTCAGGCACTTGGAGCTTTCTGTCGAACACTTCAACGAGTGTCTCGCTAGGAGCGGCGAAACGGCCTACCTAGATGAGACTGAAAGCTTTAAGGTTAGAGCTCTCGCATTAGCCGACCGTGGTCCCGTCGATCTTAGCGCATTGGCTCCAGTCAATTTCGTCCACGCGCATGGACCTTTCTCACCGTTTAACTTACAGTCGCCTCTAGAGTGCGTAAGAGCTGTCGAAATAGTTAAACAGTGGATAAAGTGGTGTAGAAAACTTGACGTCAAAGTCCTCGTCTGCCACCCGTTTACAGTGAAAGGCTTAAGCTGGAGCGAGCTTGAGGAACTGAATCTCCGCTGTTTTAAAGAGCTTTCAACTGAGGCGAGGGAATGCGGTATACTACTAGCTGTAGAAAACATGGGTTGGGGGTACGGCTCACGAGTAGAGCATCTTCTTCGCATAATTGAAGAATGCGACGACGTGGCTGCATGTGTAGACACGGGGCACGCGAACTTGAACGCTTACAGAGGCGTTGTCGACAAGATGGTTGCGGAGCTGGGCGGTAACGTTGCTGCTACTCACCTTAGCGATAACGATGGAAGCTGGGACCAACACGTCTTCCCCGGTAGAGGTTCAATCGATTGGAAGTCTGTCTTTAAGGCTTTCGAAGCTATCGGCTACAGTAAACCGCTAAATTTTGAGATCCCTGGTGAAACGAGGGAATGTCCCGACCCTTCAAGACGTATGGAACATCTATCCTCTATGATCGACAACTTGCGAAGCAGGTACTCTAGATGATACCCAACTCCCGCGGATAAGGAGCAGGGATATTAAGTAGCGTAGGATAGTAGTAGCAATGAATCGCGTAGCTTACCTGGTTGAGAAAGGTAAACTTGAAGTCAGGACCTCCGGTATTCCCACTGTTGGTCCAAAGGACATCCTAGTCAAGGTTAGAGCCTGCGGTATTTGCACGGGTGACATATACGCTTTCCAAGGTTACCCTGTATGGTTTAGCTTACCTGCGGCGCTAGGGCACGAGGCTTCAGGCGAGGTTGTAGCAGTCGGACCTGATGTTCGGAGGTTTAAGCCGGGGGATAGAGTAGCCGCCCTAGCGGGTCCCGGCTTCTCAGATTACATTGTTGTAGAGGAAAGCTTTGCAGAACATATTCCATCCAACACACCCTTTGAACACGCGATCGGTGAACCTTTAGCGTGTGCAGTGAACGGCGTCAGGCTCGCTGCACCCCGCTTCGGCGACACAGTCGCAGTAGTCGGAACAGGCTTCATGGGTCTGCTACTTGTACAAGCTTTGAGCAGGATGGGGCTCGAACACTTGGTAGCGGTCGATGTACGAGACGAGAGGCTTGCTCTAGCCGCTGAGTTCGGTGCCGACGTACAAGTGAACCCTGAGCGAGAGGATTTGAACAGGGTTATAGACAGTTTAGGCGGCGGCTGCGACATAGTTATCGAGGCAACAGGTTCGCCAAAAGGGGTGGCGACTGCGACGGCTATCGTGAAGAAGAAGGGTAGGCTGTGTATCTTCAGTTTCCACCCGGCTCCCGTCCCCGTAGACATGAGAGTCTGGGATTTGAAAGGGTTGGAGGTTCTCATGACTAACCCTAACAGAGCTGAAGACATGAGGGCAAACCTTCGCTTAGCGATGACGATGCTTGGTCGCGGCGTTTTCAAGATGGAGAAACTTGTCACCCACAAGTGGCCGTTGGATGACATTCAAAGGGCTTTCCAGTACGCTTCATCTAAATCCTTAGATTATATTAAAGGAGTTATCGTACCTTGAAAAAGGTTTTCACTGAAGCTATGGTCGCTTGAAAAAGGTAAAACGGCTGACGCTAGTACGATGAGTGTCTTTACTTCGAAGATCCTAGTTGCAACCTTTTTGAAATAACTGTTTCAGACGTCCAAAGTTTCATGATAGTGGCTTTGATCTAACTCTGGTGAAGCTCCTCAGTTCAGTACGCTGACGACTCCATCCGATACTTTCAAGTTCCCTACGAAAACTTAACCCTCTTGGAGAACCTCATTACAGAGAGTTAAGTGTTTCTCCCGTGGAGAATTGATGTAAACGCTAGAGCCTCGAGGAACGAGTTGAGACACCCTTATCCTCTCAACGTGTTCATTTTTCAAACTGCCTAAACCCTTTTAAAACTAAAGTCAAGGAAAGAGGTCGTTCCCTCACTCTTTCTCTACTGGTGAAGGATTTCGACGTTCATGAAGGGAGCTAGGTTTGAGACCTTCGTTTTATAGGGATTCGTTCGCTGTTCTCAACTATTTCAGAAAGAAAAAAGGGCATTTTACGCGGTACGGTAAAGTCTTTGTTTCAAAGGTAACAATCTGTGTTAAATAGTACTGATCAGCAGAGTAACTAGAGTAGAACTCATTTCTAACATCTAAGCGTTCAAACTATTTACGGCGCTTTCTTATAAACTTGTGTTGGAAGAGTTGAACTAGTTTGAGCAACTTGAAACTCAAATACCTCGATGAAACAGAAGCGGGAAGATGGTGTGCGTTTATCAGTCGGCCTTCTCTCCTGGACCTATTCTACCCCTGCTCGTCTGTACTATAACCGTCTTAAGACCTTGCGCCTCTAGAATCTTCTTGACTTTCAACATCTCTGCAAAACTCGGTCTCTCGATATCTCTACGGCGGAAAGCGGGGAAGTAGTCGAGGACAGTTACTTGAACGTCATCGCCTATTGAAGCTACTCTTGTGCCAGCGTCAGCTATTTCCTCTAAGCTGACAAGCCGGGGGTTGTATACTAAACCTATCCCGAGGTAAACCCTATCCCTATAGTTTTCGTAAATGTATTGAGCTATCCTCCACGCGTTCTCCAGGTACCTCGAAGCAAACTCTTCGTCCCTCAAGCCCGTAATCTTCATGTAACTCGTCACGCTAACGCACTTCGGTTCTACTCCGATGTTGTTGCACCCGTTTTCCACCAGCTCGTCCACGTAGTCCCTGGAGAGTATGGTCCCGTTGCTGTCTAAGTGCTTCCTCACTCGGGGTGGTAGAAGCTTCGACAACTCCCTGAAAAACGAGCACAGCCAGAGTCGGTTTAACGTCGGCTCGCCTCCGCTTACGGCAACCCCCCTAGTACGGTACAGGTTGTGGCAGGCTGCGAGAAGCCTTGCAGCTTCACGAGGTTTCAAGGGAGGGCTGGAGTTGTCATAAGTTACCGTAAAGTTTTGGCATTGGGGGCAGCTCAGGTTGCACCCCGCCGTCCAAATCGCTGCTTCAACGTAGTGGACATAGTCGACCTCCCACCACGGTGTCGCTTTACCGCCTACCAGGTGAGGCTCTGGACCGTGAACTATTCTGAGAGGCTCCAAGTCTAGTAGGCTCGTAGATATTCTGATACCATTTCTAACCGGTGTTACGCACGTTCTCTCTAACCTGCCGTCCACAGGAAGTGCACAGCTCCAACATCCTCCTGTGCGACAGGCGAGCGAAGGTTCTCGCCCAGGCTTGTTGAACCTAAACCCAACGGTTTGTAGAGCGTCGGCGATAGTGGTGTTTGACGGAACCTTGAGTGGAACATCGTCGAGAAAAACTGTGACGGTAACATCCGATTTTACTGCAGGCACAAGCTCTCTCGCCTCGAAAGGACACGCTCGGTAACAAGCTAGGCAGCCTACACAGAGTTTAGGCGAAAAACAAACATTTACACTCCGACAGAAGCCGCAGCTTCGACACTTCTCTTTGTCTACTCTAACCTTAAGAGCCATGTTCAGGTGATAGATTGAAAAAAGGTACGTTAAGAAACCTTTCTAAAGCGTAAACTTAACGTAGCCTAGCTACTCTCTTCAGCTTGTCTACGTCGGCTACTTCGACTCTGCTGCCGACCCGCCGAGCAGCCCCCGCCGCGACGAGTGCATCTAAAGCGTCCCGAGCGTCATCCCCGTAGATTTGCTCAAGCTCGTCAATGTCCTCAGACCTTAGAGTACCCCGTTCTAGGAGCTTTCTAGCAATTTCCGCGTAAACTCTACTGAAAGCCACGCAGAGCCTTAAAGTACCAAGCTATAAACTCTACGCCGGAAGCGAAGATTATAAACTGCGAGAGGGATACGCCTACCAGTGTCGATTAGACTTGTAAGTAATCTTGAGTCAGCTAGAAGGGAGCTGTTGAGGAAGCTCATCCACGTGGGCTTATCGCTAGCCCTATTCATCCCAACGTCGTCCTACTACGGTGAATTAGCTCGCAACGTCGGTTTCTGGGGTGATGCAACGCTCGCGACTTACTCCCTCCTTCTCGTATCTGTTCTCTTCATATCCACGTTGAGAGTTAGGCGACCAGAGCTCAAGGATTCGATACTGAGAATATCTCGAGACGCTAGAAGAACTGTGCTCCAACATGTGAAGAATGTAGGACCGTTCCACGAGCTCGTGATGGGCATAGAGCACACGCTAGATAAGGCTGAGCAAGGTTTTTTCACTCTAGTGGAGACCGTTGAACGCGATTACGAGAAACGTTACGGGTACGTTGCAGCAATCTGCGCTGTAGCATCCGTCTTAGCTAGCTACGTCTTCTTTGGACCAGTATCGACGCAAAGGGGTATAATGGCTCTAGCCATAGTGGATCCTCTTGCATCCGTTTTAACCCTATACCTACCCAGAAAACGTACGTTGGTTAAACACAATGTCTTGTCCCCTCCAATAGCCGCCGCAGCTTACGCTGTCTGCCTCCTAGCTGCTGGCGAGAAACCTGATAGAGCCTTAGTCCTCTGTATAGTTTCAGCTACCCTAGAGTTGGTTTCGCCAGAAGACAACTTGACGTTACCTTTAGGGGTTTCCGCTTTTCACTTCATATTTGAGCGAATCGGGGGTTTCCTCAAGTTGTGAAAGTAAGAATAAAGTTTCTTAATGGTCTACACCTGATGGCTGTAAGCCAATCTCTTCTTGCACCGGAATGTCAAACTATAGCACACTTAAGTAAACGTGCTGAACTTAGTGGAGCTAGCCCGTGAACAGACGACCGTCCAAGAGCGTAGTAAGCCTAGGATTCAAAGATTTTCAGTTTGGCTGCACGCTGTAATACTCGCGCTTGAGGTTTAAGCTTCGCGTCAACGACTTCCAGACTAGGAAGCTCACAACTATCAAAACCAAGGCCGCTATGATCGAAGCCAACACCATCAAGGGGGCTTGAGGTCCGTAGCCGAAACAAACGGGCACGAAGAGTATCACGATGCAGCCGCCCACGTTCACGGCTGACTGGGGTGAGGTTAAGAGGAAGAGTGGGATCGTAGCTAAAATCACGGCAAAACCTGCCAGGACTAAGGCGAACCCTAGTTTCCAAGCGTCCCCATTCATACTCAACTACACCTTTCACCAGCCGAACCGCCAGTTAAGCGCGATGAAGACGAGGAAAGTTACAAGCGTTAAACCGATCGCGAGTAGAATGAGGTTTCTGGCGACACGCTCGTTTGTTCCAAAAACGAGCGGTATAGGTCCCAAGATTAATACGGCACCTACATCTGATCGATGCTCTCGCCGTAGCCCCGCCTTCAGAGTTGCTAGAAGGAGGATCAAGGTTCCTACAGTAACGAGTAAGAAGGCTACTGCAAGGAGCACGAGTACTAGCGTGTAGCCCATTTTTATCGCGTCTAGAGCACGTACCTAAGCTTAAAACTTTCTCACCGCGTCGCTCAACGTAAAACTCTCTCGGCGTTCTCCCTCAGTATCTTCCTTAAAACCCTTGTCCCTAAACCAAGGTTGAGTAGAAGGTTAATGTGAGAGCGGTCGATTCCAAATTGACCTGAAGAAGAGAGGCAAGGAAAGTCTGTACCGTATAGTACTTTATCCTGAAACTCTTCTAGGAATCTTCGAGCATGCTCCAGGTCTCTCGATAGCGCGTTCAAGCCAGACGCAGCTGATATGTCTACGTACAAGTTGTCGAATCTTCTTAAAAGGCGTTGAACCAACCCTTCCCCTCTCACAGGACCCGAAGGGTAAGCTTCCACCCCGGAATCATCCGAAATATGCTTCCACCAACCCGGTCCATGCACGATCAACTTTAAGCTAGGAAACTTCTCAAGGACCTCAGCTAAAGATTCAACCCCGTAACAGTAACTGAAGATGGGGCCTTCTTCCACGTGAATTAAAGCCGGTATACCCAGGTCTTCAGCAGTCTTCAGTAGGGCAAGTATCCTAGTGTCGTCAACCCGGCTTCTTGTCTTTAACTCACCTAAACCCTTACAACCTTCCTCGAGAAACCGCCTTAAGGTAGCTTGGATATTCTTCCCTTTGGGGCTTGGGCAGCAGAATGGGACAACCTTGTCTCTAATTTTCCTCGTGATCCTCAGGAGCCTGGTGTTCGACACAACCCTTGAAAAAGGGTCGGAACGGGGTGGGAGAGAGTGTACGACAACCTTTGAAATGCTCGTCTCATTCATGTACTGCAGGAGGTCGTTAAGCTCAGCTTTAATCCATCCCTTAATCTTCGGGTGGAAAGAGCGAACTTCCCCTAAATGCGTGTGAAAGTCGATTGGTTGCACGGGCAGATCTATGACAGAGTTACCCACGTCTCCCCGACGCTTAAAGAGAAATAACGATTGCTGATCCAGAAACCTGAAATAAAAAAGGGGACGTTGACTCCTATTTGAAGTGAGCAGCCATCTCCTTGTTTTCGGGCATGGAGAGGATTGCATCTATCACTGCGTTTACTTGCTCGTTTGATTTAGTTCTAGGGTCGACGATCAACCATTCGAACAAGAGGTCTCTACCCCCCTCTAGGAAAGCTTCTAGCGCCCACTCCATCCTCATCATCCTCGGCCAAATCACGTGCTTCATTATACGGCTCGGCAGCCTGAGGCCGTAGATTCTTCGAATACCTCTACCGTCAGCGTAAGCGGGAACCTCTACAGCTACGTCGTCCGGTATTCCGACAATCGACCCCTGGTTGGGTATGTTTAACTGATAGACGCCTCTAATGTCGTTGACTAGCGAGTCGATAAGTGGTGCAACGGACTCATGGCTTCTCTTGGGTGGGAGAATCTCTGTCAACGGGGTCTTCGTATCGGCTATAGCTTCCTTGAACATCTCTATGGCCTTCGCCTGCCAGTCGAGGTAGATCTTCCAACCTACTTCACTATCAGCTCCACCAGTGGGACCGAACCACTTCTGCTTAGTCTTCAGATCCCAATGGTACTTCCAAGTGCCTCCTCGGACCGAGTCACCCACGGGGAAAAGCCCGTAAACCTTGTACATGTCGACCGCAGCGGGGGACATTTGAACGTCGAAGGGGTTGTACTGATGCTCTCTCCATACCTTCCAATACTCTTCAGCTTTCTTCTCAATCCACTCGTCTATGAGCGGGTAAGCATCTTCTCCATCGTACATGAACTTGGTGAGCCATATCACGTGGTTAAAGCCTATAGCCTCGAATTCCACTTTATCCGGTTCTAGACCTAGGGCTCCCGCAATTTCCCTGTACCCTAGGTGCCCGTGGCAGAGACCGATGACTTTCGCTTTCGTCTTCCTACTGATCAACGTTGTAAGCTCGAACACAGGGTTGGCGATCTGGAGTAGCCAGGCTTCAGGGCTAAGATCTTCAACATCTCTCGCTATGTCCATGGCCAACTTGAACTGGTAATACCCCCAAATCGTGTGGTAGTCGGAGACCATGTTCCACTCCACGCTGTTGATCCCCCTATAGTAGCCGTGTGCTTCAGAAAGCTCTCGCATCCTCTCATAGTACGTGTGACCGCCCGCCATCGCCGTGTTGATTACGAAATCAGCATCTTTGATGGATTCCCTCCTATCCAACGTAGCTTCAAACTTGAGATCTGCTTTAACCTCTCTCGCGTAGCGTGTCGCTATAGCGTGAACGAGCTTCAGCCTCTCCTCGTTTATGTCCATCAAGCTGATAGTGCTACCGCGCAAACCTGGGGTCATGCACAAGTCTCGGATCAAGGTAGAAGACCAAGCTACACTCCCAGCGCCGATAACGCTTATCTTTACTCCTGTCACGCTCAGGGAATCCTGAAGAGGTAATTCAGCTTTACGCTACTGCGCAAAAAAAGTTAAGTGTAGATAAATCAAGCTCAAGCGTGGTTAAACGGTGGACGTTAGTAGCCTTGGTCGTCTTCCTGACAGCCTACACGAGTGCGGAACCGATAAACTGGTTGAGCTACGGCGACGCTCTGAGAGAGGCGAGGGAGAAGGGTAAGCCTGTATACGTTTACTTCTACTCTGATACCTGCCCCTACTGCCTGTTAATGGAAGACGTGTTCAAAGAACCGGGCGTTGGCGAGGTTGTCAACAAGCATTTTCTTCCAGTTAGAGTCGACATAAGGGAGCGTCCCGACCTTTCCTCACTTTACCGAGTTCCAGGGACTCCAGCCCATCTATTCCTTTGCTCAAACGGCACCCCCGTCGGCGGCGTTCCTGGATACTTGAACAGGGAGAACTTCCTGGATGTATTGAAGACAGCCTTAGATAAAATCCAAAGCCGATGTCCTGAACCTAGAGGTGACGATAACGGTACAGCGTCTCAGAGCAGTCCAGCAAAACAGCTTGGTGTAGAAGCTTTAACATTCTCCTTCCTCCTCGGTCTAGCAACTCCCTTATCCCCTTGTTTGCTCCCCCTCCTTCCCGTCATCTACTATGTGGTTTCTAGAGGAGGTGGTAGGAGGGTCAAGTTATTCACGCTAGGACTCTTCCTGTCGTACGCAACCTTAAGTTTACTGGCTGGAGGCTTGCTTCTAGCTTTACGCATCTTCATCGAACCACTCGCTTACATCCTCTTACTTTTAGCGGGCGTAGCTTTGCTAGTTGAAAAGCTCAACTCTCTATTGTCGCAACTAGCTAGTCTAGCTGCAACTAAGTTAGCGCGAAAGGGGACGTCGGACAGCCCTCTCTTACTCGGTGTAATCGCGCCTGTCATCTGGGGGCCGTGCCTAGCCCCTATGGCTGGTGGCGTATTCGCTCTCCTAGCTTTTGTTGAAGACCCCATCCTTACGGTTCTATTCAGTATAGCTTACGCGGGCGGGTTAACAACGATGGTTTACGTTCTCCTCTTGGCCGCGAGAAAGGTTAGGAACATGGCCGCGCGCGCACGTCAGTTGAAGAAACTGAACAAGGTTTTAGGGGTTGCCATGATACTTTTCGCTCTACTCTTCTTCGCTGGTCTAATCTAATCCTTTATACGACTAGTGTACTACCGATTCTTAAGGTAACGTTAGAGGATAGAAACCTCTTTCTAAGACTTCTAAGAGTAAAGTTTCTACTTGAACTTTCTCTAGTTACATTTTTCGCTTTATAGTCTTATCGCTTTCAAGTTATGAAGCTTAACCTTTAAGGGATCGAATCGGTAACTAATTTGCCGATCCTAGGACATAGGACGAGTTTTGTCGAGTTTACGGGCGGAGACTACTCTAGATCAGCCTCCAAGTTCTCAACGCTCATGATCTCGAGGTCGAAATCCCATTTGTCGTAGTAAAGGTTGCCTCCGCTCCACTCTACTTCCCCTCTCTGGCTGTCAACGGGGTCTGACCTAAAGTGAGTCTTCGGAGGGTCGAATGGTGTCGAAACCTCTATGTTTGAAGCAAGTCTATAACCTTCAATGGAGCCGAGGTAAAAGCTGTTCCTCCACTCTTCGCCGTGCCTAAAGCTGCCGAAACTGGGATCAGCGTAGAGCCAACCGTACGGCTCAATGTAGAATTGAGCCCAGTCGTGCATCCCGTGTCTAATGGGGTTCATGTACCAGCCCGACTCCCAACGTGCTGGTACGCCTGCGATCCGGCAGAGCGTAATGAAGAGGATCGCTTGCATGCCACAATCCCCTCTCCTCTCTCTAGCAACGTACTCGGCGATACAGTCGTACAAGGCGTAGTCTCGCGCGTAAGTGTATCGAATGTTTCTCGTTATCCAATCCCATATTCTCTTAACCTTAAAGTACGGGTTTTTCTCATCGCCTACGATCCTAGATGCCAGTTCCTTAAGGTACGGTGTGAAGACCATATGGGGTACCCTCTCTCTAGTATACTCAACATAGACGTCGCTGCCTTCGTCAACTCCAGTGTTTCTAGGATCTACGTCCACGTGAAAACCTCTAGAGATAAACTCGTACTCTAGAGTACAGCATACCTCCCCATCTTCAGAAGGGAGCTCGAAGTAAACTGTTCGTTGCTGATGGTCTTCAGCCGCTATGCGTTTAGGCTTCGGTTCAGCCCTTAGGATTCGGACCTCAGGGTGGAGACCAGAAACCCTAGGTAAAGGTATCCAGACCCTGACTTCTTCGCCGCAAGGCACTGCTCCCTTCCTCAAGCGGAGAGTAGCTCTCACGCGGTACTGGAGCGGGAGCACGTGCCCTCCTCCCACGCTCCTCCCCCTGTTAACGACCAACTCAGCCCTGCTCTTTAGAGCGAGTCTCGCCACTCTGTCCCTCTCATCTACAATTCTCCTCCTCCTAGCCTTCAAATCAGGGCAGAGCCAGAAGGCGTTAGCTGCAAACCTTTTCAAAACCCTAGGTTCATCGTCGATGACGGTCGAATCAATGCACCCCTTAGCTAGCAGCTCTCCCATCTCCTCTAGCTTCAGGTCAGGAACATCCTTCTTCAATACCTCATACGCCTCCTCCAGCGTGTAAGGGAACTCCAGCCTCCACCTCGAAATCTTGTCCAATTCGAACTCTAGCTTCAACTTCTGTAAGCCTGTAGATGAAGCGAGAGCATTTTTTATCAAGAGTTCAGCTCTCGAGAGCTCACCTTTCGCCAAAGCCTCCCTCAAGTACTCAGGAAGTGGAGTAGAGGTGAACCAGAGAATATTGTCATGCATGAAGGCAAAGTCAGGCAACCGCTTAAGTCTTTACCGCTTAAAGCCTCCTAAGCGAGTGGACTTTCGCTAGAAAGCTTATCTTGACTATATCAACGTTTCAACCTTAAGTACAGTAACGAAGCTCTAAAGAGCCTTAGCTTGAAGGCGTAAAAGCTTGGGCTATCGCACACTCTCCTTTTAAAGCTTCAACTGGGCTGTACGCGGAGATGGAGTTAAAGGATTTGGAGGAGGTCCTTAACGGCGCGCTCCGAAAGTTACATAGCGAAACTGAAGCCGCGTTACAGGACGCTTTAACGGCTGTTGAAAGCTTTTTCAACTACATCGTCGATGAGAGGCTTAGAGTTAAACGTGGAAGGCGGCAAGAGCTTTTCGACCTAATGTACAACGTGAGGAGCGTAGCTAGAGCTCTCAAGGCTTCAAAGGTTCGCCTACTCTTGGCGAGCTCAGAAGCTGAGAAGAGGTCAATTCTCGCTGAAGTGGAACTGGATATAGAGGAGGTGATAGAGTACGTTAAGCTCCTGAGGAGAATGTTTGAAGAAACCGTGTATGATTTTTAACTAGGTAAAGCTTAATTTCCGGTACGGAAGTTACTTCCGGTGCGGAAGATGTTATTCGACCCGAGACCCAAAACGTCTAGAAGCGACCTATTCAACTACGAAGAGGAGTTAAGCAGACTAATAAAACTCTTTGACGACCCCTTGGTGGTAGTATCCGGATTGAGGAGAACGGGTAAAACGTCACTAGTTCTCACTGCGCTCAACGAGTCTGGAAAACCGTACCTTTACGTGGACTTGAGAGAAGGCTTCTCCTCATATAGGCAACTGTACACACTTCTAGCTAAAAGTGTAAGCGAGCTCGCTCACCGAGCGTCGAAGAGAAGGGGGATTTTGGAGAACCTTATGCGTCTTCTGTCGAGGATCAGGGGCGTCTCCATATACGGTCTCGAGATCTCGATAAGCTGGTCTCGAAGGGAGAAACCATTGTTGAGCGAACTGTTCGGCGTCCTAGACGAGATAGGGGGTAAAGCAGGCGAGCGGGTAGTCGTCGTCTTCGACGAGTTTCAGCACTCGAGGGGGAGCATAGGCTGGGTTCTCCACAACGCGATAGCGCACTCATACGATTTCGACAAGAACCTCTCATTCGTGCTCACAGGGTCTGAGATGGGAGTCCTCTACGGGATCCTCAGAAACCCTGAAAACCCTCTATACGGTAGAGCCTACGGCGAAGTCAGGACTCGAAAGCTTACTCGGGAGGAGTCGATAGTTTTCCTCGAGAAAGGCTTCAACGAAGCCCAAGTGAGAGTTGAAAGGGAGGAGCTCGAGAGAGTGGTTGAAGAGTTGGACGGAATCATTGGGTGGCTAGCGTACTATGGCTACCTTAGGTTGAAAAGCGCAGGAAACTTAGAGAACATTGTCGAAGAGGCTGTTGCGCTTGCTAAAAGTGAGTTAGAGTCTTTTCTATCAACTAGAGTCAGCGGGAGGTATAGACTTATCCTCAAACTATTGGCTGAAGGGGTGAGAGAGTGGAGAGCGTTGAAAAGACACTTGGAGAAGGCTGAAGGGAGAGAGGTTAGCGACAGGGCTCTCTACGAGGTGCTCCAGCAGCTTAAAAGCCACTCTATAATCGATGAAGAAAACTCTTTCACGGACCCTGTCGTCAAGAAAGCTGCCTTGAGGCTTTAAAGTAGGCTGATGTTCAACGCGAAAGCCTATAACCCCCCTACCGAGTATCTCTAGAGAATGTGCCTAACATAACCTTCCGCATCGAGGGGATTAGAGCTGAAAGGTATAGTTTCGAACAACTCCCCCAACTGGCTGTGAACATGAACATAGTCTTAGGGAAAGTGGAGAAGTCAGGGCAAGTCTACACGACAAGCTTCCTGATCAAGCTCGAGTACCAACCGCCGGTCGCTTCAATCGAAGTCAAAGGGACAGCTTACGTAACCCCTCTAAACGAGGAAGAGAAGAAGGAGCTCGAAAAAGGTGCAGCTACGGGGCAGCCGCCTCCCCAGCTCCTCGCTTCCATCTACAGTTACGTGCTACCCCTAGTAGCTCTCCTCACCAGGGAAGTCGGCTTACCTCCACCAGTCCCACTTCCAATCCCCCCTCAACAGCCGGAGAAACAGCCAACGGCTCCCGGCTACTTTTGAAGCAGCGCTTTCACGAGATCAGAAGTCGCCCCCGGTAATGTGCCTCTCGTAGCGTTCAGCCTGTATACCACCTTGAACCCCGCGGCTTCAGCCAAGCGGGCTAGCCTAGGAGAGTAATCAAGCGCGGCGAGGCTCGTCGTTATACAAGCAACCGGTTTTCCGGGGCACTTGCCTGCGAGACTTTTAAGGAAAGACGCCATCGGCGCAGCCGGCTTGCCCGCCCAGATAGGGCAAGCGAAAACCAATGCAGAATACGCACAAGGGTCGAACCCTTCTGGGATCTGGACGTCGGCAACCCCTCTAAAGGTTTCAACAATAAGCCTCGGGTTGATGTGAAGCGGTCTCCTATACTCGCGTCTCACCTTCAACTCGTGTACACTCACTTCCACTTCAGAGCTCTGAAGCTCGCTCACCAGTTTTTCGACAAGTTTCCTGGTGGTTCCAGTCCTAGAGTAATAGACTAAAGCTATTCGAGCTTTCCCCATTCTGAAGCTTCGTTCAACTGAAGCCCTGTGGGACGTGAGTTCAGCTTTCACTCTATACTCGCCTTCTGTAGGAGGCTTCCACTTGATCGATAAACCCTTGTACGCTTCCTCCGACGCTCGAGCCCTCCACCCCCACTCCTGGATAACATTGCCAGGACCTTCGACCTTGATCCTCCACTCGTGCTCGAGACAGGAGCATTGAAGCTCAGGCTTGAGGGAGGCGCAGATTCTAACTTCATCCCCCTCCTTCTCCACGTTAAGAGAAATCGCTTCCACGGCTTCGAACGAGATTTCCACTCAAATAAAGTTTTTCAGCTAGCAGCGATAATCGCTACTCCAAGCAGGATCAACACTACACCAATGACTTTTGACATGGTTACGACCTCTCCGAAGAGGAAGTAGCCGGCTAGCAGCACAAGCGCGTAGTTGAGGCTTATAATAGGGTAGAGCCGGCTTAACTCGTCGTGAGCGAGAGCGGCTAACCAAGCTACCGTCGAGAGAGCGTACAAGGCTAAACCTAGTAGAACCCTCCAATCAAGGAGTAGCTTCACGAAGGTTGAAACTCCTAAGCTAACTCCCTTCGGTACAGCTGACCTCCATGCGAGTTGACCAAGTAAACCAAGTAGAGCTGAAGCTAACGCTAGGATCACACCGGTTTTCACGAGCGTACATCGACTAGGGGTAGAAATGTTCACCGTTACACGTTACCGTTAAATAGACGTAAATGGGCATTACACGTGCCCTCGTTGGAACCGCTAGATGCTTGGAGGATCCTGAAGGGGGCAGGGGTAGAAAGGGTAAAGTTCATCGTAGTCGACATCTGCGGGAACGCTAGAGGGTTATCCTTGAGTATCGACGAAGCGCGGCAAGTGTGCAGGGAAGGTGTCACGTTTGACGGATCTTCTGTACCCAAGTACTCTGAAGTACATGAAAGCGATGTAACCGCTCTACCGGACCCCTCTGCAGTCTACGTGGAACCCGGTATACGATCGGCTTGGGTATTCTGCCAAGTTGTCGACCCTCCTAAAGCTGCCCTAAGGGATCCCCGCTTGTTTCTCATAAAAATCTCTGACATGCTTGAGAAGAAAGGCATGGTGGCTAAAGTAGGCATTGAAGTCGAGTTCTTCCTCGTTAAGGTCGAGAACGGGAGGATTGTACCAGCTGATGGAGGAGGCTACTTTGACGTTTCTCAACCCCCGATGGAAGTCGCTGAACACATCGAGAGAGTAGCTAGGGAAGCTGGTCTAGGCGGTTCTAAGGTTCACCACGAGGGAGCACCCGGACAGTACGAGTACAACCTCCCCCCTCTCGACCCTGTGAGAGCTTCAGACAGCTTCCTCTTCTTCAAACACATAGCTTCGACAACGGCTGCGCGACACGGTCTTAAAGCTACGTTCATGCCTAAGCCCTTCTGGGGCGTCAACGGCAGCGGAGCTCACATCCACTTAAACTTAACGAGAGAAGGTGAATCTCTCTTCAACGGGGGGAGTATTACACGGGAGGGCATGCACCTCCTGGCGGGACTCCTAGGGTGCTCAAAAGCCGCTGCTGCAGTTGCTGCACCCACCGTCAACTCTTACAAGCGGCTCATACCCCACCATGAAGCGCCTACGAGACTGGTCTGGGGTTACTCTAACCGAAGCACTCTCGTCAGAGTTCCAAACTACTGTGGTCTATCCAACCGAGTAGAAGTCCGCGAGCCGGATCCTTTAATGAACCCGTACCTGACTTTAGCTATGCTGTTAACCGCCGCTGTAAAAGGTTTAGAAAGGAAAGCCGAGCCTCCTGAGCCCGTAGCAGTCCCAGCCTACGATATGACGGGAGTTGAGGAAACTCCTCTCAACCTCTTGGAAGCGCTACACGCGTTCGAGAACGCGTTCCGGGACCTGGATGTACCTGGCGAACTAGCGTCAGCCTACCTTGAAGTTAAAAAGAGGGAATGGAGAGAATACATTGAAGCAAACGGTTCATGGGGGGAAACTTGGAATAAAATCACTCCGTGGGAGTACGAGAGATACCTTTAAGAAATCGGAAATTAAACGATTCTCTAGAAAGGTTAATGTATTGGAAGGTATCTATAACATGTTGTTTATAAAAGTCTAATGCTAGTCTACATGCGACCTAAGGAGGCTTCCTATCTAAGCTTTTAACCATTTTAAACTTTTTTGTTTGAAATAAATCAATTGGTATTTTCTTAAAACTAGCTTGGAAAATTTTCAATGAGTAATTTTTTTATATTAGGAACTTCATAAAGATAGCTGTGATGTTGAAGAAAGATAAAACACCTTTTTCTCCTTACGAGGTTGGTCGAGTAGCTATAGTGCCTGGGACTAGTCCTTTCGTTTTTCACGTGAAGTTTCAACCTGAAGCTTTAACAGCAGTAGGTGTTTTAGACAGGTTAGTTAACGTTTTTGCGGAAAAGGGGGTTTCTATCCTCTTGCTCAAGGTTTCAGCAGCTAGGATGGGCGAACAAGTGACCGCTGTTCTAATAGCAGACTTGAAGGACAAGGAAAAGATGGCTGAGGAGCTTGCTCGAGAGTTGAGGCAGTTACCGTATGTTTCTGAAGCCGTTTACGCTCCACCGGTCGTAGAAGGCGCAGCTGTGGACACGTTCTCTTTCCCCTTAACTATGAGAGGTTACAGAGCTGTGATATTCATGAGTTACATTTACGAGGGGTTGATCGTAGACGGTTGGTCGAGGTTCGGTACACCCTACGCTATCCTACTTTATACCGTAGGCTACGGCGCTGGGAAACGAGCGTACAAGGATCACATTAAGATCACCGGTGAACCCAGCGTCCAAAAGTTGTGTGAAACCTTGTTCCAAGCGGTTGGCTTCGGCAGGCTTGAGTTCGTTAAGATCGATGACGTGAAGAGAGAAGCGGTTTTCAGAGTTTACGACAGTTTCGAGTGCCAGCTTTTCAAGGGTGTAGGGGAGATAAGGGGGAACTTCGTTAGAGGTCTCGTGGCAGGCTGGCTTTCTATGCACTGGGGGGTCACAGAGGAGTTTGAAGTATTGGCGAGGGAAGTAAAGTGTATAGCGAAAGGAGATCCATATTGCGAATACGTCGCTCGCGTAGAGAGAAGGACGGCGTAAGACTTTATGAGAACTTTGTGTCAAGCCACGGCAGCCTAACTCTATCCAGCGTAGTGTGATTAACCTCTTTCACCAGCTCCCCTACATAATCCGGGAGAATCCGCATATAGCTCTTGTATCGGTAATCGCCTAGTATGAGTACCGCTTGATCCCGCGGGCTTCTAAGAGCCCTACCGAGCGCTTGCGCAGCCCTCCTTAAAGCAGGGTACACGTAAGCGTACAACCTCCCCTTCTCTTCACCGTACATCCCCTGGTAATACTCTACGTACAGTTTAGTCTTGGTGGTAGGTTTCTCGAAGGGGATGCCGGCGAGGAAGACGCACATGAGCTCTTCCCCAGGGTAGTCAGCCCCCTCTGCGAAGCGTCCGCCCATCGGAGCCAGTAACAACCCCTTACCCTCTTTAGCTAGCGACTTGAAGCCTTTTAACGCTTCAGCGGCTTCAACACCGGTCATATCCTGCCTCTCCACGAACACCTTGTAGCCTAAGTCTCCAACTTTTTCCATAAGCCCAGCTTGTACGAGCCCTTTCTGGACCCTGTAGCTTGCTGTGAATACTGCCGTGTTCCTACGAACCCTAGTCAACAGTCTTACTAGAGCGTCCACGTACCTTTCAGCCATGTCTACGCTAAGCTCTTCGCCTCTAGTGGTCAGATCGTTGACGAGGTAGACTGAAGCGTTAGTCTCATCGTAGGGGCTTGGAGCTGTTACCGCGTGGTAGCTGTCGAGACCCACGGTTTCAGCGAAAGCCTCTATGGGGCTCAAGGTCCCCGACATGAACACACACCTCCAAAACCTCCTCCAGACTGAACGTAGGACTTCCGCAGACCTCATGTCCCAGATGCTTAGGGTTATTCTCTCGCCAAGCTTCTCCGCTATAAACGTAACACCTTTGACACCCTTTAACCCTAGGGCCGACTCAAGGAAGCTGGCTAAATGGTAGAGGCTAGACCTCGGCCTCCTCCCTTGCTTTAGTCGAAGCTCTCTTACAAGCTCCCCAGCCCTTAGAGCCTCTTCAACGAGCTCTACCCTACCCTCCGGGATAAGTTCTTCAGGCTCGAAGACATCAGATTCCTCTTCTCCCAAGGAGCTGAAGTTGTCTCTAACGTAATCGAGAGCGTGGTGAGCTAAAACCTCTCCCCCTTTACTTTCAACCTCCCTAGCTTCTTCTAACGCCCTCTCCAGAGTACCTTCGGTGATCGAGTCCCCGCCCAAGTTCAAGTTCTGGAGATTGTGTGCTTCATCGACGACTAGCGCGCTCTCGCGGAAGGGTACCGAAGACCTTATGCTCCACCCCATCTCTTCGTTTACCACGTAGTTGTAGCTAAGAGCCACCAGGTCCGCGTAGGTCATGAGCATCCGCTGAAGGAAGTATGGGCAAACGCTGGAATCCTTAGCCCACTTAAAAACCTCTGAGTAAGTGAGCGCACCCTGAGAGAGGAGAGGAGTTAGGTCAACTTTATCATCTAGATTCCTGTAAAACTTACACCTGCTTCTCTCTCGACTGCATATGTAGGAAACCTCCGAGTAATCCAGCCTGGTGCCAAAGCGTTCAGCTAGGAGGCACATGTCCCGTTTACCCCTGTAACTTAGGCCAACGAGCCTCAACCCTAGCTTCCGCCTGAAGACAGCTAACTCTTCAACTGGCCTATCGGTTTCACTGCCTGTCCTTACAGCCCAGACAACTCTCCTACCTTGTTCTATGTAAGGGAGTAAAGAGTATAAGATTACGGGGGTTTTACCGAAACCCGTTGGCGCCTCGAAGACTACGTTTGTGCTCTTGAGGGCTCTTGAAATCTCCTCTGCGACCTCAAGCTGTCGAGGTCTCGGCTTGTAAGGGAATGCGCTAGAGTACTTCACCATGAGAACCGAGAACTCGTGTAGAACCCTTTAAAGTACCCAACGTGTATAGAAGTAAGAGCTAGGTTACATCTAATCAACCTGTTTTAACGCTAGCTCGTACTTTATCAGTGTACTTGTCTAAGAGGTAGTAGATCAACCCGAGGTTGGGTTTAGGCTTTGAAACTAAGCATAGGATCACTCCTCCAACGTCTCTCATAAGCAGTATACGGTGGTCGTCGAGTTCGACGAGGACGTCCTTCACCCCAGTGGAAAAATATTGTCTGAAAGCGTCTCCGACACCGGCGACGACAGCGGCGCCTAGAGCAGCCACTATGTCGTCTATGTCGGATGGGTTTGAAGCCCCGAGGAAGACCCCATCCTGTGTCGCCAGTATAGCCCTCTCTAGTTCCCCCATGCTCTTCTTAACGAGCTCTCCAAGCACGACTTCCGAGCTCATCGAGCAACCACCCTGTACAACCCCTCTTCTTCAGTGGGTTTAACTTCTAACGTTATATCACTTAACTGGGCTCTGTATAAGGTTAGCTTGCCAACTTCCTCCAACACCTTTGCTGCTTGAACAGCGTAAGCTGCTATCACTCTGTCAGCAGGTCCTTGAGCTTCTACGACTAAACCCCTCCAGTCCACAAGCGCCGACCACTTAACTTCACTTAACCCGTTTTTATTCTTTGCTTTAGATCGCCTCCGAGCTAGGACCGCGCTTAAGATGACAACTAAGACACCCGCTACTGGTACTATGATTAACAGTTGAGTTAGCTCATATGTTAACTCAAACACCAAAGCAGTATTCGCAAGAAATCTTTTTAAAGGTATCTTACACAAAAGCGACCATAGGCTGTGCGCAACAATTATAAATAGTTCTTCAAGCTTCTCGTAGGTGATTCGTTGGAGACAGAGACTATACTAGTTGCAGGATCCTTCGGTTCTGGTAAGACAACGTTTATCAGGACGCTTAGCGGGAAGTTTCTAACAGCTGAAAGAGAGCTCAGCGGAGAACGGGTGAGCTATGCAGAGAGGAAACTTAAGCAGACTACGACTGTATTCGCTGACATAGGCTTAGTCGAGCTCGACGGTAAGAAGCTCCTCCTCTACGGCGCGCCGGGGCAGTCGCGCTTCGACTTCACGATCAGAGGTCTCGCCTCCCGCTGCAAGCATTTGATCTTCCTCGTAGACACCTCCGACGAAGCAGCTGTACTGAGGGGTCGTCTATACTTTGAGAAGTTCATCAAACCTTACTTTAACCGGTTCCAGACGCGAGTCGTAGCGCTTAACAAGCGCGACATATCGAAGGTAACGGTGGAGAGAGCGCTTGAACTCCTGGGACACATTCAAGCCCCGGTCGTTGAGACTGTCGCAACAAGCAGAGACTCCTGTCTCAACGCTCTAAGAGTCCTACTAGGGAGAGAAGCTAAGGTTTAACAGCTACGATTGTTGAAAGAAGCTCCCCCTCTCTAACTCTAACTCTCGCAAACCCTTCGCTCAACAGAGTATCCTCTAATCTCTCTCTACTGGGTGGCGCTCTACCGTTGAGTGCTAGTATAAAGGGCAGCAACGGGTTTACTTCACCAGCCTTCTCAATAGGGGCTACGAGGAGCACGCTCCCCCCAGGCTCGACAGTCGCATACAGCCTGTTAACGATGAAGTTGATGTTGTAAAACCAGTTTACCGGACTAGCTGCGACGGCTAAACCCACGGGGTCTCTTACGAGGCTTGCAACTTTCTCACAGTCACCTAACAGGAGCTCATAGTTCGAAACCCTAATACCCCTGAGCCTCTCCTCCACAAGCTCAAGGTTGTAAGGGGAAGGGTCGACCGCTATCAACTTACTCCACTGGGAGCCTATCAACTCGAGGCATACACCGGGTCCAGAGTGCAAGTCCAGCGCAGCGCTACCCGGACGCGGCTTAACGAGGGCGACCCCCCTCTTAACAGCCTCCTGAAACTCTCCTGACAGCATGAAAGCTTCGCTAAACAGCCTGAACTCTGGGGCAGACCACGGGTCCTCCCGTTCACTTATCGACACAATCCTGTCGGAGAGGAATCGGAGCACTTTCAACATGTATGGGTCGGGTCTACCCTCGGAAGAGGGGCGCGACCAAGTGATCCCTGATAGAGCACGGGAAACGTTTTCAGCTGAAGGGAGGATCGATACTACTCGCGCCAAGCTCCTAGCCGCTTCAATTGCTGCAGCCCTAGAGCTCAAGCTCCCACCTCTTCAAAACCGACAACCCCACGCCTCTCAAGGGAGAGGATTGTCAGCAACCGCTCCCTGATGGTTAAGGGGTCTGGACCTAAAACGGCGTCGACAAGGCGCCATCCTTTCACGCTTACCGCGTAGTCTACAAGCCTCGTTGAAAGCCAAGGTATGCGGGGAGCGTACTCGCGGAGCAGTTCTGCAGCACCGGAGTCAACTTTAACCACGAGCCTCCTAGACTTCAAAGAGACTTCGAACATACGTGTCGCAAACGGGCTTGGCGGGAACTGTATGCTCGAGTCTAAAAGCAGGATTGAGAGGAGCAGCTCCCCCGGGTCTGGCTGCCCGACCCTGCTTAAAGCAGCTAGAAAGCTGTCCCCCCACTCGACTGAGGATGCAGCTCTCTCAAGGTTCCGCAACTCCATTTCCAGAAGAGGCTCCCCCCTTGTTACGCGTAGAAGTGTGCGCGGGCTCCCTGGAAAGCACTCCAAGCTCCAGCCGCCGAAGGAGACTCGGAAGCCGGCGATGACGTTCATGTAGGTTAAGTACGCGGGGTTTACGCGTATGACCTCGCCTCTCTGCAGCGCCCTGAAGACTCTCACACCCCTGTCTCTCCCCTCCCCGTCCACGTAAACGACTAGGACGTGGTCACCGTGATAGTCAGCTATGCCTACAAGCCCGGTCGGGCTCGTAGAAGCTGCTGCCAGGGAATCTTCTCTGACTTGAAGCGCGCTCTCTCTGCCACACTGTGGACACTTCAGCTTAAGTAGTCTGACAGTCCTAGCCGCCATGGTCGCACCCTAAGATCGCCTTAGCTAGTCTAATAAAAGGCTCTTCCACGTTAGAACTTAACCTAGCTGAAACCTCATAGTAGGCGAGGTAACCCTTCGACTTAGCGTAACGTTCAGCGTAGTTGCTCGGTATAACCCTCAACCCCTCCAAGTCGACCTTATTCCCCACAAGTACTCGCGGGATATCTCCTATAGTCTGGATCACTACTTCGAGCCACTCGTCGAGGTGCTCGAAAGTCTCCTCTCTCGTCACGTCGAAAACGAAGATGGCACCTTTAGCCCCCCGCAAAAACACTGGAGCTAGAAACCTGAACCTCTCCTCTCCACCAAGGTCCCACACGACAAGGCGTGTGGGACTGTCGCCAAGATTTAACTCTTTTGTATGATGAGAAACCCCCACCGTAAGCTTCTGCAAGGGGTTGAAGCCTGCGCCAACGAGGCGGCTGACAAGGCTCGTCTTGCCGACGCCGCCGTCGCCGCACATCACGACTTTAAACGCTCTAGCAACTCCCACGGTAAAACCTCTAGGCTAAGGGCTTAAAATTTTAGCTATCTTCAAAGACGCTTGCTCAGCCTGCCAGAGGGAGAAGCCGATCTTAGCTTCAACCCTTACAAGCATCACAAGTACGAAATCTTTGCTCACGCTCTTAATGACAAGCGTACCCTCTTCACTTGTAACGATAACGTGCCTCAACTCGCCACCCCTCAACTCCTTAATCACTTGCTCGGCGACGCCTTGTAGAGTAGCAGCCATAGCTGAAACCTTCAACTCATCGGCTGCGCTCATCAATGTTACTACAGGCATACCATCGCTTGAGACGACTGCAACAGCGTCTAAACCCGGGTTATCCCTTCTCATCTCCTCTAAAACATGGTTTACCGCCTCGTACCTACCCTCCATACAAGTAATATGCCCGTAATACTCAGAAAAACCTTACGCTGAAAAATCAGCGATAAAAATACTTTCAGTAGACGAAGGTCTCGTCCACTAAGTGTGGTAAATACTGGAAAACAAGAAACGTTTTATTCGGGGTTTGTTTTCCAGTAAATATTGAATCGGGATTTTCTTTCTAAAGCCTCGGCATAAGTCCTTGTACTATAGCTGGACCCAGTACCATGGCTACGATGTTGGAGATAGTAAGGAGTAAGGCATGCTTGAAGCCAGCTGCGGTTCTCTCGGCACTAATCTTACCAGCAGCTAGTCCCATAAGGTAGCTATTGAGAACGACGGGAGGCATAAACATGTTAATCAACTGCGACTCCGAGATGGGGGCTCCAGCGAAGCGCATCATTGAGCCCATGAAACTAACTAGGATAATTACTATCACTGTGATTATCAAGGAGCCAACGTAAGGCATCAGCATCAAGGGTCTTAGCGAAGCTTTCTTCTCCCTTTCGATATGCTCCAGCGTCTCTGCAAAACTTGCTAAAGCTTCCAGGGTCTCAGGCATCCCTCCCCCAACTTCGATGCTCTCAACTAGAAGATATGTTGAGATTAGTGCGAACCAGTTTTTCATACCTATCGCAAAGCGATCGAATATTTTCCCCAAAGGTACGCCCCAACCAACCTGTTTCGCAATTTCTTTTAAGTAGGGCGTGAACCTTCCGTAGTCCCTGTTCCTTAGGTTAATAATGCACTTTTCCGGTGACATGCCCGTCTTCCTAACCTCTACAAGATCTCTAAGGAACCTTGTTAACCCGTACTGGATACCGCTAAACTTTGCTGAAGATAGGGCTTCCGCAATCGTGGGTGGGATAAGACCGATACTCATTGCAAAAATCATCCCTACACCGCTTTCAAAACCCGCACCCATGCCAAGAGCTACTGTTAAGACTTTTACAAAGGAAGCAAGAGGCAAGAAAACAGACTGGAGGACATCAGAGAGGGGGGGTGACACCATGAAGGGTAGGGCCATCGAAGAGAACAGGAAAAGAGTTAAAGGTAACCCGACGGTGAAGTACACGTAGTAAGGTTTAACGTCATAAACAGGGTACTTTGGCTGCATGATATCAGCTATGTAGATGAATAAACCGGACATCATCGGCATTATGATGTAAGAGAACATCGCGAACTGGAGTTCTCCTCCAGCAACCCCCATCCCAGCCTGGGCCATCGCCATACTAACTACATACATAACATAGATGGTCATAGAAGTGAGTAGGACCATGGCCATGTAAGCCTCAAGTAACATAGCGATCCTCTCGCCAGCGATCCTAACTTGGCTCACCCTCTCTCTAAGCATGACCTCAGTCTGCCTCTGCAGATAATGGACAGCGTCACCGCCAGCCCTCAACGTAGCCGCGTAACCCAGCAGCATCTGTTTGTATCCCTCATGAGGGACACGTTTAGCGCTCTCCTCTATAGCTGTCAAAGGGTCCTCGCCTAAAGCCCGGACTCTTACGAAAAATCGCCTAGCCTCCTTGCTAACCTCCCTGAATAAAGTTATTGGAGCTCTAGCCAACCTCTCGAAGCTAGTGTACGGAGAGATACCGCCCGTAGCCATAACAGTCACGTAAACGGAGAGATACGGCGTCTCGAGGTCAAAGTTAGAAGCTCGCGAGCTCTTCTTTATCTTCGGGTAGGCTAAGCCCATAGCGAAAACAACACCAGCAGCAAGAAATGGGATCAATGTGGAGAGTGCAACCCCTTGAAGCAACGTAAAGAAGCCAAGCTGGCTGAGGATAAGGGACGCTGGCGTAGCGAGGGTGAAACCAAGTCCGAAAGCCACTAGACAAAAGAGTGCTACTCTCGCCGCATATGCATGCGGGTACACGTGTATGTCAGCCGAGACTATGTCATCCCGTAGAGAAGGGAAAGTTTTAACTAAGAGCTCACCAATACTCCTCAAAGCGCTGTAAGCGAACCCATCTAAACCGCCCACAAGAACACTCCACTCAGTTATATTTAACCTTCACGTGAGAGCGACACGAATTTAATGGGGTAATCTAAGGGAATAAAGGGTTTAGGTGACAGCGCAGGAAACGATTGTTAAGCAAAAAAAGAAGACGGAAAAAAAGCAACCTGCGAAGAAAGAGTTAAAGGAAGTTACAGGAAGGAAATTGGAGGAAGGTGTTACCTTCCTCCCTGTTCGGGAGACCTATAAAGTAGTGGAAGAATATTGGGTCACGGAACCTTACAGCAAAGTGAAAATCGTAGAAATTCCAGAGCTTGGTGGTCAAAGAGCATATTACGCCCAAGAGGTTAATCTAACAAGGGAAGAACGTAGAGCTGTAGATAAGCTTATAGATATACTAAGCATTGAACTGGAGCCTCCTGCATCGTTTGACGTAGATTTGAAACAACACATCCTCGACGAGGCTAGGAGGCTGGCTGAAAAGTACAAGGGGGCTGTCCACGTGCCCAAGGGAAGCTGGGGGAAGATCCTCTACTACATTGAACGCGACCTAGTCGGCTACGGTCCCATCGAGACTCTTATGCGCGACTACAAGCTGGAGGACATAAGCTGCGACGGAGTGGATAAACCGATACACGTCTGGCATAGGGATTACGAGTCCATTCCAACGAACGTGGTCTTCAAGGACAGGGACTCTCTCCGTGAGTTTATCGTGAAGCTAGCTCACATGTCCGGCAAACACATCTCAGCGGCCTTCCCGATAGTCGACGCCATGCTCCCTGGAAGGCACAGGTTAGCCGCTACTTATGGGGAGGAGGTCTCGCCCAAGGGGAGCACTTTCACGATAAGGAAGTTTAGGGAGAGACCCTTCTCTATTACAGAGTTGATCGAGAGCGGCAACATAGACTCGTGGACAGCCGCCTACCTTTGGATGGTGATAGAGAACAAGATGACCGTCATGGTGATAGGGGCTACAGCAGCGGGGAAGACCACTTTCCTGAACGCTATAACCAACTTCTTTAAGCCGGGCTTCAAGGTGGTTACGATCGAGGAGACTCCAGAGCTCAACCTACCCCATGAGAACTGGGTCCAGTTGACGAGTAGAGAAAGCTACGGTCTCGGGGCAGCTAAAGTGGGCGAGATAACCCTCTACGACTTAGTGAGGCTATCCCTCAGGTATAGGCCGGATTACATCATCGTGGGAGAGGTTAGAGGCGCTGAAGCATTCGTCCTATTCCAAGCTATGGCGACAGGCCACGGCGGTATGAGCACTATGCACGCCGACTCTCTCTGGGCTGCGATTAGGAGGCTCACTAGCCCCCCGATGAACGTCGCGCCAGCTTATATTCCAGCCTTAAACGTTGCAACATACGTTGAAAGAACTCTACTACCGGACGGGAAGGTCGGGAGGAGGCTTCGAAACCTGTGGGAGGTTGAAGACCACGAGAAGTACAGGGAGATCGTCAGGTGGGACCCCGTCAGCGACAAGCACGCTATAGTTGGCAGCAGCGTCCACTTGGCGACTCTAGCGAGCCGTACGGGCAAGAGCGTTGAAGAGGTAATGGAGGAGATAGATAGGAGGAGGACGGTACTAGAGTGGCTCAAGATGAAGGGTGTAAAAGAGACGAACGAGGTCTTCATATGGGTGAACAGGTACTACATAAACCCCAAAGAAGTTTACGAGAGGGCGAAGAGGGAGCTGGAGACATTGAAGTTGAAGCCTACACCACCAACTGTCATACCACTACCCCGCGAAGAAGTCGTCATCGAGATACCTGCGGTCGCTAGATCGTCAAGACAAAACCCGGAGATCATATCCAGGCTACGTTCCCTACCGGTAGCTGTGAAAGCCAGAAGAGGAGAAGCACCTCCCCTCAGCAGAGAATCGCTCTCCGTGCTTAAAGTAGTAGCTGAGCTTGGGGGACAAGCAGATCGAGACATGGTGTACAGACGCTTAAGCATACCCCACGGCATGCTCTCCAAAGCTTTATCAGAGCTCGTAAGACGAGGCTATGCTGAAGCCTCCCTATTCTACAGCGAGACCGGACAAAAGCTTCTCTACAAACTCACACCTGAAGGCAAGAGACTACTAGAAACACTGTAGCAAAAAATTTAAAAATAGAAAAAAATAAATATTGTTTCTCAACATACAAGTGTGCCCCGAAGAAAGGGTATAAGCCCGGTAATAGCTACAGTAATTATCGTAGCCGTGACAATAGCCGTGGCAATAGCCGTAGCCTTCTGGATGACTGGACTAATAGGGCTTTTCACAGGCACTGAGAGACTTGAGATTGTCTCAATTGACGTAGATCCTACTACCAACGCATGGAGACTTACTATTCGTGTCAAGAACACAGGTACAGTGCCTGTAACAATCGATGGGATTTACATAAATGGTCGCCTCGCGGCTTCTTATGATACTAACTGGCAACCAGTTAGCGGCGCTTGCGAAGCCATGAGCGGCTTAAGTGGCGATAGTAGGGTTAATCCTGGTGAGACCAAAACTATATCATTCCAACTATCATTTGGAGGAAATTGTGCAGGTGCTAAGCTTAATCCGGGTGTTGGCATAGAGGTTAAGTTGCACAGTTCTGGAGGTAAAGAATATCCGAAGCTTGTAGTACTTCCTTAAAGTTATAAATTTTATTTTTTTTAAAAAAAATTAAGATAGCTATATTTGATCCTAGTTAAGAAATTTTTTCTAGTGAAAGCTTTTTCGTAAGTTAGTTTGTTATTATTCCATAATTTGAAGCTGAGAGTTTTTCAACCGCAATAATGTTTTTACCTTGTTTTTGTGAGGCGAATCTCGTGAGGATGAGAAGATCTTTGGTTCTAGACGGTGTTTGGAGATTACAGTGTTTTGAGTTTGGTAGGAGTGAAGGACAATACTTAAAGGATTATGACGACAGTTGGTGGATGGAGGCTCGTGTTCCGGGTGAAGTTCACGACGAGCTGTTGAAGCGTGGTTTGATCTCTGACCCGCTCTACGCTGACAACTGTGATAGGAGAGAGTGGGTTGAACGTGTCGATTGGTGGTACCGTAAACGCTTCTTTATACCTGAGGAGTTTAAGGGTGGGAGGGTTGAGCTCGTATTCGAGGGTTTAGACACTTTCGCTTCTATATGGTTGAACGGCACTTGCATAGCTGAATCCGAGGATATGTTTCTCCCCCTCCGAGTGGATGTTACCGATAAATTGGTTTACGGCGGTTGGAACGTCCTAGCTGTTAGGCTTGGCGCGCCTTGGTACGAGACTTTACGCCGTTCCGGCGGTTTCAGTGAGAAGACTGTCGTCTGGAACGGTAGTTACGCTAGAGTTTACGCGAGGAAGGCTCAATACCAGTACGGTTGGGATTGGGCTGCTAAACTGTTGACTGTAGGCTTATGGAGGAGCGTTTACCTCATCTCCTTCGATAAAGCCGTTGTAAGGGATTGTTTCGTCTGGACTAGACGGTTGGACGGCGATGTAGCGGAATTAGAGGTTTGGGTTGAAGTAGAATCCTTTAACGACTATAAGGGTGAACTGGTTTTTGAAGCTAGCTGCTGCGACTCAGTTGTTAAAGCGTCGTGGCCAGTCAACATGTTGAAGGGTTTGAACGAGTTCAAGTTTACCCTAGAGGTGAAAGGCGTGAAACTTTGGTGGCCGAGGGGGTACGGTCCCCAGAATCTCTACGACGCTAAAGTCAAGCTGTTGATAGACGGGTCTCTCGTAGACGAGCGTAGCTTCAAGTTCGGCGTTAGGACTGTGGAACTGGTGACCCACTCTAACGTGTCGCCCAACGGGCGCTCCTTCTTCTTCAAGGTGAACGGCGTGCCAGTGTTTTTGAAGGGGGCGAACTGGATCCCCGCCGACTTGTTGATCTCTAGGGTCACCAGGGAGCGGTACAGGGAGCTTCTAGAGCTCGCCGTCGAAGGCAACCACAACGCGTTGCGCGTCTGGGGTGGAGGTCTAGTGGAGTACGACGACTTCTACGAGCTTTGCGACGAGCTGGGCATCC
The DNA here is from genome assembly GCA_025057995.1 of Thermofilaceae archaeon. Classification (GTDB taxonomy): domain Archaea; phylum Thermoproteota; class Thermoprotei; order Thermofilales; family Thermofilaceae; genus JANXEW01. The sequence goes on from JANXEW010000001.1 coordinate 378,635, forward strand.
TGCTCTGGCACGACTTCCAGTTCGCTTGCGGACACTACCCTGAAGACGAGAGTTTCCTCTCTCTCGTGGAGAAGGAGCTGGAGGCTACGGTGAAGAGGTTGAGGAACCATCCTTCCATAATCCTCTGGTGCGGGAATAACGAAGATCAAGCACTAGAGTTGTTCAGCGGCTACGGCGTCTACAGGCATAGAAAGGACTTCGAAGTCGCTCCCAGGGTCGTCTCCAGGTTAGACCCCTCTAGACCGTATAGGCCTTCAAGCCCGTGGGGAGACGAAGGTCCCCTAGACTACTCTACGGGAGACGCGCACAACTGGTTAATCTGGCACGGTTTAGTTCCGATAGAGGCCTACCTGAGGGACGAGTCCCGGTTCCTAAGCGAGTTCGGCATGCAGGCTGCGCCTCACGTGAACAGTTTGAAGCGTTTCCTACCGCCTGAGAAGCTGTGGCCCGTCAACGAGCTTTGGATCTACCACTACCACGTTCCAGACAAGATGATACCCTACTTGAAGGATTACGGCGACCCGAGGTCTCTACACGATTACGTTTTCTTGACTCAGCTTGTACAAGCTGAAGCTTTGAAGACCGCTGTTGAACACGCGAGGAGGAGGAAGTTCGCGTGCGGGGGCGCACTCTACTGGAGCTTTAACGCTCCCTGGCCGAACATGTGTTGGGAGACCGTAGACTATTACGGTAGACCCAAGATGGGCTTCTACGCTGTTAAAAAGGCGTTCGCCCCCGTGATCGTATCCCCAGTGAGAAACGGCGAGAAAGTTGAAGTGTACGTCGTAAACGACTTATTGAAGGAAGTTAAAGGAACGCTTATCCTCTATGTAGTCGACGTAAGCACTGGGTCTATAGTGAAGCAGGAGAAGGTTGACGTGAGCGTTCCCCCGAATTCCTCTCTTCTGGCCGCTGATTATCAAGCTTCCGAACTGGTTAGAGACCCGGAGCGTGAGATCCTCTGTTTCAAGCTGGAGTACGATGGAGGGTCGAGCGGGAACGTGTTGTTATTGACGAAGCCTAGGGATGTGTCCTTTGCTTCAACCGACTTGGAGCTACGCTTGCTCAGCGTGAGACGGGAAAAGGATCTAGCCGTCTTGGAGGTCGAAGTCGGAAGCAGAGGTTACGCGAGGCTAGTTTTCGTCGACGTCGTAGAGGATTTGATAGTTGTCGCTGAAGACAACTATTTCGACTTACTTCCCGGAGAGAAGAAAGTTTTAAGGGTCAGAGTAAGGAAGCCTAGCGAGACGTTCACTTTAACTGTAGCAGCTCAAAATGCGCACCCGGTTAAGTTTTCAATGAATTTAGCCGGGTAGCCCTCCTAGAGATTTTTACCAGCGCTTCTCTAATCTTTTCTTCGATCTCCTGTACCGAGCATTTAACTTCAACTCTGCCTGTGTAGCTTTTACCGTTCCAACCGGTTAGGACAAACGTCTTCGGCAGTGTTTCAAAAAGCTTAGCTATGAGCCAGGCGTAGATCGACGCTTGCGCCACTGCGTACCTGTCTAAGCTTTTGTAGTGTTTAAGCTCTACGACTTCGACTGGAGCTCCGTTCAGGAACCTAACTAAATCAGCTACACCGTAAATCCATACTGCTTCAAGCTCGTATGCTAAGGGTAGAGGCGTCCAGTATTCGCTCCTGTTGCATACCTCGTAGGGATCCCCCCACATGCTGTGTGCTTTAATACCTGCGCTAGCGTTACTCTTATGGGAGCGTGGGCTCGCAATTACCCTAGCGACTTCTGTGACCGTCACACCTCTTCCGTTCGCTCTAGCCTTTTCAAAGAATGTCAAAGCCCTCTTGATTCTGTTCAAGCAGTCGCTACCCTGACCTAGGTTGAGCACACTCCTGAAATTAAGAACTAACTATTAATAAAAGTTTTCTTAAGCCCTGGTTGTGGACGTCGAGACGCTTGTGCTTATCGGTGTCGCTATCGCCATGGCTTTCGCAGCGAGCTTCTGGGTCGTCAACATTTCAACGAGTTTCTTTGGTCTTGAACTTCTCGAGGTCAAGTGTTCTGCTGAGCGGTCAAGCAGTGGCACAGTCGTTCTAGTTAGTTTAAAGAACAAGGGGAACAGAGCTGTTACTATCGTCGGAGCGGTTGTGAACGGTGAGGTGAAGCCGATCAACCTATCCATCGAGCCGAGTGAATATGTGGAAGTAAGATTCGACGCTAGAGAAGCTTACACGGTTCAGGTTGTAATGAAGACGGTTGGAAGGGAGTACCCTTGCATCACAGCAGTGAAAGGTTAAGCGTCGGGTTTTCAAGTTCACGTTGTTACCTTAATTAGAGCGTTTAGAGATCTCCTGCTCTATTAGCTCAGTTGTCTTCCATCCAAGCGGGGTAAGTAAAACTACCTTGCGCTGAGGTGTTGCCACTAACCTTACCAGCTCGAGCTCCGCTAACTGCTCGACCAGGCCCAAACCGGTTCTCGAGTCGAGTCCAACGTTTCTAGCTAATACGCTTAGCACCTCGATGCCTCCGCAATTCTTTAGAATTAAAAGGGTAGCTACCTGTTTATCAGTTAGTTGGAGACGCTTGTCGTTTAATTGGAGAGTCATGAGCGGTGATTGACGTTTAGGCTTTACACCCTTAATGACGTGGCGCTTGGCTTTTCGCTGTAGCAGTGTTAACACCTCCGCTGCTTTGGCTGCGGCCTTTGAAAGCTCCTTAAGTTCTTCAAGCTTGTCTATACGCATCACCCAAGGCTTCAACTAAGCTACTCCATAAGTTGGCTTCCACCATTTTCTTTTTTACTTCCTCAGCTACTTTTTCGCCAAGCTCTGACAAAGTGTAAAGTTTCGTCCCTCTAACGCTGTATTCTTCTACTAGGTCTAGTTCCTTTAATCGAGCTACTAGCCTCACTGCCCTTGAATGTCCTGCGACGATGAGTTCGACATCGGATAATGTTAGGGTTTTCCATCCTATTAAATGAAGTACTATGAGTATAGCAAGCTCTCTCCAGCTTAGCTTGATGAGTTTTTCATCTACTTCTACGATCATGGATATGCTACAGGGTCGTCACCTTGTAAATATTTATGGTTTCAGAGGGAAGCGCCGCTAATATTATAACCCCCTCTCCAACCGTTAAGGAAATAAATGATAGCTAGTTATGCTATACGCGTGGGCAATAAGGCTCTGTGGTCAATACTACTAGTAAGCATACTAATTCCAGTACTATCTCAAGCTCAGCCGATGAGAAAGGAGGCCTTGGTTAAAATAGGGTACGTTTGGCTTAAAGTATCAGTGGAAGTGCCAGCTGAGTTGATAGCTTCTTTCGACTATTCAATACCAGTAACGTTCGTAATCACGGAAGTCGAAGGGGATTTAAAGGTCTTCTATTTGAAAGGTCTTCGATTCACCATAGATAATAGCGTTATCGAGTACGTCCCCGATGTTCCTTTAAGCCTGACACTTGGTCGTATGGAGAGGGTTACTGTCGTACTGACGCCCCGCTTTTTCGCTGCTCAGATGGCTCCCGGTGACGTGAAGGATACAAGCCTGAGAATCGACATCTCCTACTATTATGAGGTTACACCGAAGGGGGAGAGTCTCATGCAAGAGTCAGGTTACTACTCCGTGTTTGCGAGTATCCCGGTTAGAGCTATTGCTCCACGAACATACTTTCACGTGCAGCCAAGCTTGAACGTGTCGTACGAGCCATACATAGTAAAGTTCTTCGTCGACGTGTGGGTTTCTGGAGACGGTTTTATAGAGAACGCGCGAGGCGAGGTTTCAGGGGTACCGGTCCAGTGCTACCTTCTTACAACTGGTAGGATAACCGCCGGTGAACATAAAAGGCTAGAGTTCATCATGAATGTTAGCAAGCTGGGTTCCTTCGCTAGGAGTCAATACAATATGCAGTTGGAGGTTACAGCTTTAACTCCATGGGGTTATACCTATAGATACAGTTATCTCCTCCCTCTCTCGATTAAACCCTTGAGGGAAGTCGCAGTCTCAGCTCCCACATTAGCTGTTGCTAACGCCTTAACTCCGATAAGTGTCTCCCTGAATCCGCCTCTAGAGCAAGATGAAGAAGCAACTGTTAACATCTACCTAGGTAAGAGGCTTATTCACACCGCTGCCTACAGTCAGACTATATACGTAGTTCTACCCGAAGGGGAGGAAACCTTAACGGTGAAAGTAGAGTCAAACAAGTACGCTACTAGCACGGGTAAAGCTCTTGTGAAAACCACGACAGTAGAACCTAGAGTTAGCGCTAACGTAATAGACTCCGTTTTATACTTCAGGGTAGCGCCAGTCTACCCTGGCGCTAGAGTAGACGTGAAAGCTGTCGACGAAAACGGTAATACGGCTTTCAGTACCAGCGTTTCGGCAACAGCGTTAAGCTACAATCCTACAAGTGTCTCCGGAGCTTCTGCTGTCGAAGGCTCTGGAAGCGTCTACCTAAGCTTGAACCCCGGGAGCTACACGGTGGTTGTTACTTACAACACGGGCACTGCATCTAAGGCAATTTCAGTTCAGTACACAGTGCCTGGAGCTGAAACACCACTCGCTAGCCTCCCTCTACCCATGCCTCTTCTAGTAATTGTCATAGCCGGAGTATTGATTATCGTCCTGGTTTTAACGTTGCTCCGTAGAAGAGGGAGAGGGGAAGGTGAAGGCGAAGAGTAGGGTGAAGAATATTAGTAACTATGTCCAGGAAAATTCCTAAGAAAACTGTGAAACAGCTAGGAATTTCGCCGGTGATAGCTACAGTCATCCTAACCGGTATCTTACTTACGACGATAACTGTAGCAGTATACTTCTCTACTTCACTAATAGACGCGAATAGACAGATGATGGAGTACGAGGCTGCGAAGGATCAACTAACATATGCGGCTACGGTGTTAGAGCAGGTAGCTTTTGGCACCGGTGGCTCTCGCTACATCAGGTTCAGCTTAACGAGTACAGGTATCAACTTCATGAACTATGGTTCCTACCTCGACTTCAGGGTATGTAATGTCGGCGGAGTATGTTCTCAGTTGAGAAGTCCCATTCCTCTTCAGGGAATTGCTGTCAAAGGTGGGCCTCTTGTGACTACTGTGTCGCGTCTCCTTTACCCAGAAACTGGGGATTTGAGCGTGGAGCAGCGTAAGCTGCTAGTTGAACCGGGGGTACCGCTTGTCATAGTTTACGAAAACTTCTCTCGTGGAGCGTATGCTTACCTTATAGCACAGAGGGGTCGTATGATCTACAACGGCGCGTTTAACGTCACGGAAAGGGCTGCAAACGTTGACTGCGACTGGGATGGACAGTTGAGCAACTTACCGAGGTGTAAGTTCAACTTCTACACGCTCCAGATAGTTAGATTGGAGTTCGGACGGCTCGGTGGCTCAGGAACAGTACCGGTCGTCTTCAGGAACGTTGGAGTTGACACATACAATTATACGTTCTCCGGGAGTAGACTAACAGTAACAGCTATGGTAAGGGATCAAGCCAACAGGATCTTACAGCAACAGTCAGTTACCATAGACGGACCCCCAGCAAACGGTTGCGTCGTAATAATTAAAATCGCAAGGATAAACGTGAGCACAGGGTGAGAGAGTGCCTGATCCTGTCGTAACTCACGTAATCGGAACCATGACTATTGTAGGGGCAGCTGTGATTATACTCGCATCCTTCACCTTTATCCAGTATATGAGTTACATGGAGAGCGTCAACTTGATGCTAGCTGAAGCAGCTGAGTCGGCAGCTAGGGAGCTTGTTGAAATTGTATCCGTGTATACGATGGGCGGGTCAGGTGTCAGTTACATGATACCATTCCTACCTGAAACTCTCGGCGGTCAACCTTACCTACTTCATCTTTCCGGTGGCGGGGATAACGTTCTTAACGTGACAGCTAGTTTACAAATATACAGGCAAGTTCGCGTAGTCGTAATGCCGAACTTCGGTCGATACCCGGTGAAGGCTGTTAGAGGCAGAGTTCCGAAAGAGAGATTCCAAGGTAAATTATCTTTCGATGTTTCCGACACGCTTCTTCTCCCCCTTAGCCCCGGGTACAAACCAGCCATAGTGGTTTTCAGAAGCTCAGACGAAGCCTGTCTGTCACCGTCCTTCAACCCTGTTGAATGGAAGTCTATCTGCGTAGGTTTCACTTACGTTTCAAGCGGAAGGTTTTAATTCCTGTTAATTACCTTACATAACGGTCCCATGAACGTCACGCTAGAGTACTTAGCCGTCGGACTATTAGTTTTGACGGTAATCCTAGCTTTCAATCAGGTTATTGACTCACTAACCCCTAGACTTGAATCTGTAAGAGGAGAACAGCTTTTCACGGTGGCGGAGAGGGTGTTAGACAAAATCGTACTTACACCAGGATACCCAGAAGACTGGGGAACAAATATTTCGGTTAATCCCGATACTCTTAAGGATTTCGGCTTATCGCTCTATGGTTCGAGAAGCCCGTACGTGATCGACCCGGATAAGGTGATGAGGCTGGCAAACCTCACCACACTTCCAAACCCTCTCCTCCTAAACGCTTCAAGGCTAGCTGAAATACTCGCCCTTAAGAAAGATTACGGCTTTCGCCTTGTGATGAAGCCGGCGCTACAAATAGGCATCAACGTGATCGAATGGTACCAGGCTAAAAACAACCTTGTCTACCCTTCATCATTCAACATTAATCTCACGAACTACTATGACATAGGAGTTCCTAATGCGAACGTCACTGGAATGTACATTTTTGTTCGTGTAACACCTGGAAATGATAGACAAGGGCAAGTAGAGGAAAAAGCTATTTTTGTAAAAAGTTGTATCACGAACGCTGTGGGCGTTTGTAAGCTCGACTACAGGAGCAGCTTAACGAGCTATTTTAACGAACCGGGCAGCCAACCAAACAAGTGGTATTTTCCAATCTTCATAGTATACGCTAACTGGCAAGGTTTTCTTAGCATCTCAGGTTACACACCAACGGGCTCTAGGAGCCCCAGTGTTCAAGGATACATCATAGGCAACTACATATTTGTCGACCGCGAAGTAGAAGTTATTGAAATAATTAAGGAGGGAGGTAAGAACTCTGGTGCTGTTCACGTGAAGGATGACCTCCTACAAGTAGTTCCCATGTACGCTGACCTTCTCAACTTTACTACGGTGACATGGTGCCGCGACGCTAACAACAATTTCAGGAACGATGAACCACTTTGCAACGCTGCGGGGAGGGTTCTACCTTCAGCAAGACAGTGGTACTTGATTGGGCATATCAGGTACGTTGAACCTTTATCCAGTCACGTGTTCGTATTCGCTAAGTATCGTGGCAATCCTGTAGCGATAATTGTAAACAGGATACCTTCGATAGATATCGCATATGGTTCAAAAGCTGCTAGACCAGCGAACTCAGTGACGTTGAGAAGGTTAGCAGTGCTTTACAACTACCCGTACGTCATAGAGTTGACTATATGGAGGAGGGTTGAAGGATGGCCTTAAGGAGGAAGGGGCAAGTTCGCATCATAGAAGCTACGTTAGCTGTATTCATGACGGTAGCTTTGATACTGATGGTGATGGGTTTCACTCGGCCTTTCCGTAGCCCGTATATAAGGGAGACAGGCGACTTGAGGCGTTTAGCTTATAACGTTCTAAACACTATGGCTCAAGCTAATACGTTTGAGGTAACACTGGCTGAAAGGATATGGGCAGTTCTTGACTCAAAAGGGAGATGGAGATCTGCTGACAATAATCTCCGTGAACTCGAGCTTTTTCTAGCTTTAAGCATGCCTCCAGGCATACTTTACAAGATGGACGTCTTCCTCATCAATATATCGGGAGGCGCGACGCAACTAGTTTACTTAGGTTCTGCCGCGAACTATGATACGACTAGCGTAACGCTTACCGAGGCTGAGCCAGTCACCTTTACTTATACGATTACCGGCTCTAAAAACACGTATTATAAAGACAGCTTCGAGTACACGAGTTTACCCAGGTTTATTTCGTCGATTGTATATGGGCATCCGAATACAGGCGTCACCCTCGATTCCACGAGCTCTCCACACATACCGCCAAGCCTTCGCACTCAAGTTGACGCACGTGGAGATAGTCTTTACGGTATTGCTGTTGGTGTGTACGACTTATATTATACTTTCGGGTTTGTACCAGCAGCTGGCTTTACGTTTAACGTCAACGGTAGTTACACGAGGGATTCCATCGACCAATTAAATAATCTAGCCTACGTTTCAGTTGGCGTCGATACCAACTGGGATGGTAGTATAGATGAAGAACACATATTTTATCGTTTCGATGTAGCTGCAACCGAAAATCCAGGCAAGATTGTCTCAGTCTTCCTGAGCCTAGGCAGCGAAATCTGCAGCGTTGGAAACGACGGTTCCTGCAACCCCTCTAACCCTAGCTATAAAGTATATAGTCTCGGGACTATGACCTCGGGCAAAACCTACACGTGGGCTGGAGCTCTCCCTTCTACATCCGGGAGGGTTCTTAGGATAGCTTTCGCTGTTGTAGATGCGAGGATGAGCGACTCTAGCGGTATTCGTGGAGATTTCTGGGTGAATTGGGATGAAGTTTCCTTAGCTTGGAGTTACGAAAACTTACGTGGATCAGTTTTACAGGTCCTTTTGACGATAGGTTTCGCAGGGTGAGTGTATGGCCCTTAGAAGAGGTAAACGGTTGAAGGGGCAGATCCTGGTTACGACAGTGCTTCTAATAGGGTTAATGGTAATGACCGTTCTCGTCACTGTTTACGAAGCACACTCGGTTTTCTTACGTACGCGTGGAATTGTAGTAAGGGAGACTATCGCAGCGATCACGGCAGATTTCAAGCGCGCGCTGGCTACCACCCTAGCTGTTGCAACGCGAGCCTATTTTAACTACAGTGAGTTCGCCTCAATGCTTGATCGCTACAGCCAATTCGGGGTTTCTCTCTACAATAGGCATAATTTCACCGCCGCTAGAATTGCAGCGCTCATCTACTTGGAGTACTGGAAACAGTCGGTCATGAAAGCCTACGGCGAGTACGGTGTCCAGGTGTCCTATGACATCCTTCGACTCGACTTATCCAAAGACTTGGGAAGGGCACGTAGTGTAAGAGATTTGATGAAAGGTTACTGGTATCTTCCAAGGAGCGGGAGCTATGCTTACGCGAAACTTAAACTCAACTTGACGAGCGCTGGCTTCTACAATTGGGAGAGCGACGTTTTTGTGGGTGTCACGCTCACGGTTTACAGAGAGTATTTCGTCAACACTATTAGAAACACGACGATCTTCGTAAACGTAAAGGTAGATGGGGAGATAGACTACACTACGAATCCTCCCAACGTGATTGGTACACCCTACGGCGCGCTCCTCGCAAAAGGATGGGTGAGAGTTTACGTACCTGAGGTTGATTCTCAGAACAGGTACACTGGAGGATGGCGTCCAGCAAGAATCGTCGATGTCACTTACCTCGGTTACGGCAATTATTCAATCACATTTGAACCTAAAGTGGATCCACTACGGGACTATATAACGGGGAAGGATTTTGTTCCAGTTATGGTGGTGATCTCAGACGAGCGCGGTATCATAGTTGAGGGATCATCCTACAATTACATCCTTTTCACCATCGAAAGGACGACTCCCGACGTTTTAGTCTACTACGACGCTAGCGGAGCACGGCAAACCGTTGCAAGACCTAGTGATATATCTAATGAAGTTTACACGCTGGAGATGAGTGCAAACCTTTCCCTTTTCTGGCTCGCGCAAAGGCTCCCCATAGCGTCAGGGTTTAAGCTACCTCCTTTCCCCATGATGCCTATTAAACAGATTAGAGTCAACGTCTCGAGGGACGGGACTTTGGGAACACTTCAAGAGAGGCCGATACAGTACGAGAATTGGACTATAATCACGTGGTGGGGGCGGCAGATAAATTGGCCAGTAGGTTTAGCAGACCCTCAAATGGACTTTCTAAAGGAGATTAGACATCCTTTGACTGGGAGAAGCTATATTCCACGACTTGTTTTTCAAGTTAGATTTCCGACAACAAGCGTTAAGAAACAGTATATTCTCCTATGGTGGCACGACGACCTCGACGCTGAGCCAGCGGTCTACCCCTCACAGATTAAGTATCTTAAAAGCGCGAACCAAAAGGATGTCTGGCATCCCTTATATGACGTTGAACTTGTAGATTTAGAACATCCTACATCAAGAGGTTATGTTGATTACAAGGGAGTTGCTGCTCTCGTGTTGAGGGATCCGAATACAGACGAGGCCCTGGGACCCTACAACCTTCACATGTTCGACGACTATGGTTCATCTCTTGGACGTTACAGACCCTACGGATCTTGGACCGTTTACTATAACTACATGAGGTACTCGTGGATCCAGGCACCCATTAGGATATTTGCTACACTTATGACAGATAGGGTGGGAAATGTATATCTGGGAGGTGACGTACGCTCAGACTACTACGATACGTTAGCAATAGTCCAAGTTATCAACGGGACACGTTATATACCTGTAATAACTTACATCTACTGGAAAAACCAAAGGTCTGGCGAAGGTTATTGGATGTCGACTGAAATGGGTAAAGGTATTGCGGATTACTTCCTTTACTTAACAGCTGGGAAACAAGCAATAGAAGGAACCACGCGAGCAAATTGGACATATAATTCACCGTTTGAATTCAGAGAATCTCCATCAGTTGAATGTTTCCGGGATCCTGGATCAATGATCACGCATTGGAGCTCGGCTAGGAATATAGGTAGAGCTGTTATTTTAAATCAAATGGGTGTAGACATTTTACATAACGTCGGTAGCAGCTCCGCTCGTTTCTGTGTCACTAAGCACGCACCTGGTGGCGTAAGGCAGGGGTCGATTGAGTATGTTTTTTGGGATTATTCTACCACAAGAACAGTAAGCCAAGGTCAATTTGTTAGTTTCTGGTCTGCTATTTTTGATTATAAGCTTTCGGGACCTGGTTTTAACTCTGAGTCTTCTACGAGTATGTGGAGAAATGCGTACATCTATGAGCCTATGTTTCTGGAAAGATATACTCCTGTTGTAAAAGCACCTTAAAAAGACTAAAGTTGTACAGTAGCACTGAAGTTTAAGGATACTTTTGATCGCCGAGCTTAATGTTCTCCTTTATAATACACTAGTCAAGTTGAAAGACACTCGATTAGGTTGCGTGTCAGATTTGAGCCCTTTTCAGTTAACATGATAACTGTGCGTGACGTGCTTTCAAATAGTTTGACTAGTTCCGCGTCCTCCATATTTTTTAAGGTTAAGAGAAGCTGATGTATTTCACCTCCAGTTTTCCGAGTGAGTTCAGTCAAAGATGCTTTTCCATTGTTTCTCCTTAGTATTAGGAGTAGCTCTAGGATGTTCCAGACGGAGGGATCTGACTCAGTAAGAGAATAGGTGTACTTGCGTTTGCCTAGGATGTTAGCGATAAGTGTTATTCGCTTTGCCTCCTTTACAGCTTTACTCAATTCTTCATCGTCAAGAAACGTTTGCATAGCTAGTAACTATTTGGTATTAGGTTATTTAAAACTGTTTTAGTTTACTTGAGTGAGCTTATTGGCTGAGAGCTTCTTGACGGTAATTTTTCATCGTCTCGCGCCCTCCTTATAGCGAGTAGCCTCGCGTAAGTTAACAGTATGAGCGTAGCTGATTCAAGTTGACTACTCGCACGGATTACTTTGCGAGCGGTCTCTACAGCTTTGCATAACTCTTTTCTATCATCTAACATTTCGTTTGCTGTCTTCAAGCTTCTCAGACGATATTCTGCAGTTATAGTATTTAAAGTTTATAGTTTAATCGAGATGTGTATCGAGTACTTCCTTCCTAAAGGAGGTTAAGTTCTTTAGCTCTGTTCTCTAAGACTTCTGAAATAATCAACCCTTCATCGGTAAGGTAAATGAAACTGATTCGACTTGCGGCTACCTCATTAACCAGTTTCATCTTTTTAAGCTTCTCTATCCGGGCTTTCAACTTGCCGTAATCAGGCTCGATCGTCTGGAAGCGGGTAAGAGGGAGCGCACCGAGCTTAACCCATGATAGAGCGAGTATTATAGCCATGTCTTGCCATTCGAGCTCGTAGCGCCTCCTGTTTGCCTCCACGATCACTGCATCAGGTGTGATTGACATCTAAAAAATATTTTTTACCTTTTGACGGGTTCAATATTTCTCGATTGAAGCTTCTCTAAGATTTGTGTCTTGCACCGATACAGTTGCAGCTCTTTGGAGAAGCTACTAAGACTTTAAACGATGACCATAGCTTCCGTATTCCTAAGCTCTACTAATCTTCTCTTAAGGCATTCTCCCTCGTTCGTATAGCCGAAATAATTTTTACACTTTAACATCTTGTTGAAGCTTCTTAATGACAGTCGAAAATTTCTTTAGAGCCGTTCTTTACCCGTCTTTCACTTTATAAAGCTTGAAAGTTCGGCCGTCTCTTTTCCTCTTACGTTTAGTTGTATAATCGACATTCTGAGGAGAAAAAGGTTAAACGCTGTTAGCTCCTAATCGTACTAGTACTTAACTACTTTCGAAAGCTTCGTCGGTTTATCAGGGTCCAAGCCTTTAAGTACGCTTATATAGAACGCGAAAACTTGTGCTACCTTGACTAGGGGTATGACGTTTGCGTCTTCGCCAGCACCGGTGACCTCCAAAGAGTATGATGCATAATCCTTAAACTCGGAGGCTTTTGGCCCAACCAAGATAATGGGAGCTTTATAGCCTGCTATCCTCTCAAGTGCTTTTATAGAAGCCTCGAAGCTGGCACGGCTTGGAGCGAATAGGAACACAGGCGTCCCCTCATCCACGAGCTGTAGCGGTCCATGCAGAAACTCTCTAACTGCGAAGCCTTCTGCGTGAACCATCGCAGCCTCCTTCAGCTTTAGTGCGGCTTCAAGAGCTATTGGGTATCCGGCACCCCTCCCAAGGCTGAAAGCGTGCTCCGCTTTCACGTAGCGTTCAGCTACTTCCCTTAACAAGTTCTTTTTAGCTAAAACTTCGCGGGCGGCTTCAGACGCTCTCTCTATTTCACTAAAGACTTTTCCGGTTAGAGTATAAACTAGCGCAAGCGCTGCCGCTAGCTGAACGTCAAAAGTCTTCGTCGCCGCTACAGCCTTCTCCTCTCCAGCTCTAGTGACGATTGCAGCATCAGAGATCCTTGACAGCGTGCTCCCAAACGTGTTCGTTATTGCGATAGTCTTAACCCCCATGGTCCTAGCTACGTTGAAGGCTTCTACGATGTCGCTGCTTTCGCCTGACTGTGAGTAGCCGATGATGAAGTACTTGCCTTTAGCCGGGCGCCATTCTGTAAACTCTGAAGCGGGAACTGCAGCCAAGTGGAAGTCGGTGTATTTGCTGAAGAGATGTTGGAGGAAGAGGCTAGCGTGGAAACTTGTGCCGCTCCCTATCACGTAGCCGCGCTTAACCCCGTTAGCCTCAAGTTCCTTGAGGAGGGATGCTGCAGCTTTCACCTGGTCAACGGCTTCACGAATGGTGCGGGTTACCGCGTCGGGACCTTCAGCGAGCTCTCTACCCATGTATTCTCCTTTACTCTTCTCGGCCACGAGTACCTTTCGACTGAATCGATTAAAAGCTTGCTTGCTGAAGGTTGAGAGGCTTAGCGCATGATAGTCGGAGTAGGCGTAGATATAGAGTCCGTAGATAAGTTCAGGAGGATGAGGAGGGAAGTCTTTGTAAGGGTGGTCAAGAGGGTTCTAACCGAGCGTGAAGAGATGTATTGTCTCGCTAAACTCGACCCCTACCCTCACGTGGCCGCTCGCTTCTGCGTTAAGGAGGCTTTCGTGAAGGCGTTAGGTGTTGAAGAAACCTGGTCGATACCGTTCAAGGATGTGGAGGTTCTCGGCACGCCGCCAGAATTGAGAGCCCATGGTAAGGCTGCTGATGCCTTAAAAAAGAAGGGCGTTTCAAAAGTCCACGCCAGTTTATCCCACACTAGCGATTACGTTGTCGCATTAGTCCTCCTAGAAGCCTAGCCTCCCTACTTCACCTTTCCAGCGGCCTTTAGTTTTTCGACCACGTAGTCTACCGCCTGTCCAACTGTCTGGTTCTTTTCCACATCCTCGTCGGGGACTTCTATGCCGAAAACGTCTTCTATCTCAGCGACGAGCTCGATCGTAGTTATCGAATCGGCGCCCAAGTCGTCGATGAAACGGGTCTCGGGTTTAAGCTCCTCGGGTTTAACCCTGTAAACCCTCGCGATAATCTCCTTCACTTTCCTCTCGACTTCTGCTTCAGAGGTCATGCTCCCGACCCGATAGCCAACCTCACCTTATTTAACTCTTATTCCCTCTCCAGCTTCTGCTGATACAACTGGATGTAGTGTTCGCGCTCGTCTCTCGTCAACTCGTAAAGATGGTTGAAGAGCTTGGTTTGAGCCTCTGTAAGCTCCTTATTTCTCCTCTTCATAGCTTCAGCAGCTGTTCTCAACATCCTCCTTAAGCCTGGACCCTTGCTCAACCTACCGTTCACGTACCAAGTGAATGAGGGTATGTACTTGGGCGAGATGTCCGGCGCTAAGACGTTGCACATCACTCCGATAACAGCTCCAGTGTTGAGTAACGTTCCGATGCTCGTCTTCGCGTGGTCGCCGATGAAGCTGCCGACCTTGATGGAACCCGTCTTCACCGGTCTCCCGTTGATGTAAACCTCGACTTCACTGTAATCGTTCTTCAAGTCGCTGTTTGTAGTAAGAGCGCCTAAGTTCACCCATTCGCCCACGTAAGCGTGGCCTAGGAAGCCGTCGTGGTACTTGTTACTGTAGCCATGGACGATCGACTCCTCCACTTCTCCGCCAACCCTGCAGACTGGTCCAAGGGTTATCCCCCCGCGTAGCCTAGCCATGTGCATCACGTAAGTTCCCTCGCCAACGCTCGTCGGCCCCTCGACGTAGACGAAGGGGTAGACGCGTGCACCATCCAACACCGCTACAGGCCCGTTCTCGGCGTCGATCACTACATTAGGGTAGACTACAGCGGTTGAAGCGATGTAAACGTCCTCTTTCTCGCCGAGGACTTCGACTCGACTTTTAACTTTCCCGTAAATCCCCTTCTTGCCGAGTCTTGCGAAGTCCCGTTTAATTGCTTCAGGGTTTTCAAATATGAGGTCCCAAGGCCAGTTTACGATCTTAGCTTTAACGTTCTCCCTCCCCAGCTCTTCCGAAAGCTTCTTGAGATACTCAGGGATAGGTAGCTTCCCCAGCTTCTCGAGAGTCTTTCTCTTAGCTTTTATGAACGCTACCTCACCGTCACATACGCCTACGTACTCGTCTCTCACGTCCACGTCCTCGCCCATGTGGATCAAACGCCCGTTGAGGAAGAGCGTGTCATCAAATGGGAGGGTGTTGACTTGGTAACATGGGTACCTTTCTCTCAACACGTCAGTCAAGTAGTCTCGAGCGCTAAGGCTCACCTCTACGCCCTGCCCGAAGGCGTCTAGAAGCTTTTCGAGAATAGTTGAGATCCCAACCCTCAACTCGTAGACCGCACGCGTCAAGGTAAGTGGGTAGAAGTTGGTGGCTTTCTCATCCTCAAACACACAGACCCTCATGCTGGCACCAACCTGAACCAAAATATTTACTAATAAGAATTATCTTTAGAGGCTCTCCCACGAATAAGCCTTAGAGTCTCCTCAGAGATAGCCAACTCCTCATTCGTCGGTATCACAAGTATCTTTACTTTTGAGTCGTCGCTGCTGATGACTCCACCGTAATCTTCGGGTCTCTCGTTCTTCTTAGCGTCTAAGATTATCCCCAGGTTCTCCAACCCTCTAAGTATCTTCTCCCTCATCGTCGGGCTCC
The DNA here is from genome assembly GCA_025057995.1 of Thermofilaceae archaeon. Lineage (GTDB taxonomy): Archaea > Thermoproteota > Thermoprotei > Thermofilales > Thermofilaceae > JANXEW01. Next base: position 394,394 of record JANXEW010000001.1, read on the forward strand.
TCTCACCTATGCCAGCGGTCAAGACTATCGCGTCGGCGCCGTTCATTACAGCCATATAAGCCCCGATGTACTTCTTCACCCTATGGGCGAAGGCGTTCAAAGCCCTCTCAGCTCTCTTGTCGCCTTCCGAGCTTGCTTGAAGGAGGGTCCTCACGTCGTTGGAAACCTCTGAGAGACCGAGTAAGCCGCTCTTCTTGTTCAAGAGGTCGTACACCTCGTCTTCACTCAACTTCTCCCACTTCATTAGAAAATAGAAGATCGAAGGGTCGATGTCTCCACACCTTGTACCCATTATCAACCCTTCTAGGGGGGTTAAACCCATGCTAGTCTCGACGCTTCTACCGTACATGATGGCTGCTACGCTAGCACCGCTCCCCAAGTGGCAGGTGATCAACTTAAGCTTCTCAAGCGGTTCACCTAGTATCTCGGCAGCTTTCCTTGCAACGTAGGAGTGGCTTATTCCGTGGAACCCGTACCGCCTGATCCTATACTTCACGTAGAACTTGTAAGGTATAGCGTAGAGGTAAGCCTCCTCTGGGATCGTCGAGTGGAAAGCCGTGTCGAACACGGCTACGTGGATAGCGTGAGGGAAGACGCTTTTCGCAGCCCTTATGCCTAAAAGGTTTGCAGGGTTGTGGAGGGGGGCCATCCTAGCGTACTCTTCTATAACCTTCTCTACGCGTTCGTCGATTATCGAAGACTCCCGCATTTCCCCTCCGTGAACAACCCTATGCCCTACACCAGTTATCTCATCGGGGTTCGAAATCACCCCTTTCTCCGCGTCGCAGAGCACCTTGAGTATGTGTTGGAGAGCTTCACCATGATCCTTGACCTTAACTGTGTACTTCAACTCCCCCCTAACGCTCTTATACTCTACGGTAGAGACACCTTCTCCTATTCTCTCAACGACTCCGCTCGCAATCTCCCTTAGAGCATCCCCTTCTTCGACGTTGTAGACTCGAAACTTCACCGTCGAACTGCCGCTGTTCAAGACTAGGATCTTCAACCTCTTTTCACCGCTCCTGCGATCGTAGAGACTATCGCTATGACTCCTACGATATCCTCTACGGTAGCTCCGCGAGAAAGGTCGCTAGCAGGTTTTGCGAAACCCTGTAGGATTGGACCGTAGGCGTTAGCTCCCGCTATCCTCTGCACCAGCTTGTACGCGATGTTGCCGGAGTTTAAGTCAGGGAATATGAGCACGTTAGCCCTACCAGCGACAGGGCTTTCCCCCTTCACCTTCCTTTTCGCAACGCCGGGGTCGAGAGCGGCGTCAGCTTGGAGTTCACCGTCAATTAGAAGAGACGGGTCCTTTGAACGTGCTATTTCGAGAGCTTTCAAAACCTTATCCACGATAGGGTGTGAAGCGCTACCCTTTGTGGAGAAGGATAGGAGAGCGACTCTCGGCTCCCAACCTAGTAGCCACCTCGTGCTCCTAGCTGTCGCGACAGCTATGTCTGCTAACTGTTCTGGAGTGGGATCAACGTTGACAGCGCAGTCGGCGAATACAAGGCATCCTTCCTCACCCCCCTTGTAGCCTGGAACTTCCATGAGGAAGAAACTGGATGGGGTTGAAATGTTAGGCTGGAAGCCTATGGTGAGAGCGCATGCGCGTATGACGTTAGCAGTCGTGTTTATAGCTCCTGCAACCATCCCGTCGGCAGAGCCCTCGTGGACCATCATCGCGGCGTAGAACAGTTCTCTTCTCATCAACTGCCTCGCCATCCCCAGCCTGTCTTCTCCGTAACCCCTTAGAGTTATGTACCTTCTAGCGTACTCCTCTACTTCACTCGGTCCCGGCTCTAAGACTTCAAGCCCTGTAAGATCGAGGTTGAGTTTCTGAAAGGTTTCTTCTACCTTCCTCTTGTCGCCGACGAGGATGGGTTTCGCTATACCCAGTTCAAACGCTCGCCGCGCAGCTGCAGCTATTCTCTCGTCCGTAGCCTCCGGTAGAACGATGTTTGACCGATAGCGTCTAGCCCTGTCTATTATCCTGTCGATAACCCGTTGGGGTTGGCTCATGTTAATCCCGCGTATACCCTAGCTTAAATGCCTCACGTCTACACCTTCAAAGGTTTACCGAACGTAGCGAACGGTTAACGGAGAACTGTAGCAGTGAGCATGGAGAAGCCGAAGTAGATTAAAATGAGGGCTAGTGTAGCTAAGATTAGCCTGTAGATCCTCACGTCTAGCCTGCTAAATGACCCTGCAGCAGCTATGAAGATGAGCCAAATGTAGTCGAGCCAAACGTGAGTCGCATAGAAAACCAGGATACCGGTGAAACCCTCCAGTAGAGCTTCAGCTATGAGAGGCGACCCAACCCCCAGCCACCACATTATGAACAGAGGGTTGAAGAGGGAGAGAGCGGCACCCGTTAATACGGGACCTCTGATGGTCTCCCCACTTCTAATTTCGACGTCAGCCTTCAGCGAGCCTTTTAACGTGAGTAAGCCGAAGAACAACATGAAAGCTCCACCAGATAAACCTAGCACAAACCTGAAAGCCTGGTTAGACAGTACTTCGCTCAACCCGTAAGCTATTGCTACGACGAGGGGTAGCTCGACTATCGTATGTCCGACCGCTACGCTTAAACCAGCCTTCCAGCCTCCTTTGACACCAGATATTGTCGTCGCAGCTGTAAGAGGTCCGGGCGCAAGAGCACCTGAGGCGCTCACGGTGATTACCTTTACAGCGAATTCCGGATCCACGACAGCTTTGGTGTCTACATCACGTTTATCAACTTTCCCCTAGAGAAGCTGTTTCCTTTCTAGAAGATCGACCGCCTCTAGGAAACCCTTAAAGTAGCTGTTGTTTACGACGTAGCACGCTTTCTCTTTGACTCGAGTCGGAGCGTTTCCGAGTGCTACGCTCACACCAGCTACCTCGAACATCGGTATGTCCACTTCGCTATCACCTACGGCTGCAACGCTTGAGGGATCGAGGTCTAGGATCTTGCAAGCCTCTAGAAGCCCCCTCGCCTTGTTTACCCCTACCCTGTGCACGTGTATCGCCCAACCGCTGTCTACTACTTCATAACCTATAGGACTAAGGACTTCAGAAGCTCTACTCGTTGCTTGTTCAGGCGTTAAACCGGGGGCAGGGTGGAAGGCTAAGTCTACGAACCTAAACTGGTTCTGCCAGCTGTAGAGCAGTATACCGTCCAACTTTTCCTTTACTACCTTGAGGATCGCGTCCCTATCTTCTGCAGGAGCGAGTAGCCGGTAATTGTTCCTAAAGCCTACGACGCCCCCGTTCTCCGCGACTGCTAACCTTGTGACGGGGAGGTAGTAGGCTAGTGTTACGACGGCTGGGTAAGATGCGCCAGATACAAGGATGACTTTAACCCCAAAATTCTTGATTTCCTCCAGCTTCTTCACCACCTCGTAGTGGATAACGCCTTCACTATCCGTGAGCGTCCCGTCAAGATCTACCGCTAAGCACTTTAAAGGCATCCCGACCGTTTCTCACCACCGTTTATCAAGGTAGCGCACGTCGAGTTAAAGTACAGCGTATTAAACGTAAAACAACACTACATTTCAATTCCTAGAATGTAGCACCTTAGTCGGCGTTTTCAAAATAAGGGTAATATAACATCCCCCTACGTCTCCTTCGATGGATGCTCGTAAGCTGGAGAAAGGTTTTACGTGGCGCGCGATACTGGTCATAGTCGTCTCTGCTCTCGTCTTCGTTCCAGCCAGCACCTACCTGTACTTGGTAGCCGGCGTTACTCTAGGAGTAGTGGGTACATATGCTATGTTGGTCATATTCACCTACGTGATGAGGATGCTTGGTCTCGAGCTTAAACCCCAAGAGGTTTTCGTCACCTATGTGGGCGTTGCCTCAGTCGCCGGCCTCGCTTCAACATCTTACTTCCTGATAATATACAGGATGTATTTTGTGAACAGCCCTATCGCTAAATCCTACACGATCATGGATACACCTCTTTACGAAGCCGTTCCAGACTGGCTTGCACCACCCCTAGAATCGAGCGCCTACTTGACACGAACTTTTATGCACCCAGACCTCTTGAAACCGCTGGCTACGTTGACTGCGGCTATGTTGCTAACCCTTCTAGCTGAACTATCGTTAATAATCGTAGCTTCTCACGTGTTCGTAGAAGCGCAGAAGCTCCCCTTTCCCTTCGCTCATGTCGACGTGACAGTCGTTGAAGTCCTGTCAAGTGGCGAAAGGTTCAGAGAGGTGGTCAAGTACCTTTTACCGGGCTTCTACTTCGGGCTCGTCTATGGTCTACTTCTCTACATAGGTCCACTACTCGGCTTCCCCTTGATACCTTTACCTTTTATCGACTTTACCAAGCTGGTTTCAGCGTCGCTACCCGGCGCACTATTAGGCTTAGCTACGACTCTAACGGCTTGGGTTGGAGGCATGGTTGTTCCATTGGGTATCTCCTCCCTAGCCCTCGCAACCTCTCTCCTCATCTGGGTCTTCGGGAACTACGTGATACTAGTTAACCCAGCTCTAAGTTCTCTCTTCCCCGAGTGGGCAACTGAGTACTACGGGGGAATGGATTTAGTGAGGGTCTGGCAACGTTCGCAAGTTAGAGTTTGGCTACCTGTACAGATAGGCGCTGCTCTAGGTTTCGCCGCGTTCGTGTTGGTAAAATACCGTAAAGCCCTGTCAGCGACTGGGAGGGCTCTTCAGCTATCCTTGAGAGGTACCTATAGTGGATCAGCTTTCCCGTCGCTGAAGTTTATGCTAGCCTGCTATCTCGTATCAACTCTCTCCTCGGTACTCCTCTTCCACAGCCTTATACCTAACTTCCCGATTATCGTGCCATTCGCTATGTCGTTACTCGTAGGCACTCTCATGGGTCTAGCGTCAGCGTCTATAGTGGGTGAGAGCGGTGCATCATTCTCGGCACCACCTCTCCTATGGCACACCGTAGTCTACTTAACTCCAGCTTCAAACATTCCGCCGGTGGAAGCTTACTCAGCCTTCGTCTACCCCCCGGTAATCGCTGGTTCTTTGACGGGGGTAGGTGCTCAAGCCATGAAAGCCGCGCTACTAACCGGTACGAAACCATACGATGTCGTTAAAGCGTGGATCGTAGCCTTCACGCTTGGGGTGCTCGTGAACTTTTTCTCGCTCGACATGATGTGGAGGATCGCTCCTATTCCGAGCAGCGCCTACCCTAGTACTGTCATCTCGATGCCGGCTTCCGCCATGATCGACGCTCTCCTAGTGACTAGAGGGCTTAGAATTTCGCCTGAAGTGCTCGCCAGCTCCGCAGCTGCTGCAGTAACTGCATCAACTGTAGTTGAAGTAGTGGCTAGCCTGCTGAAGGTAGGGGTCTCAGCCTCCGGTTTAATGTTAGGTCTCTTTACCCCTCCAATGACCATGATACCGGTTTTCGTAGGCTCAACGTTAAGCTCGCTAGTATTCAAGCGTCGCCTTGGGGAGAGATGGGATCAAGGGAAGTACGTTATAGTCGCGGGCGTTTTGTTGGGGGAGGGGCTAGCGGCTACGATCGCAGTAGTGAGCCTCATGATGGCTAAATCAGCTTGGCTCTGGCCGTGGTGAGAACCTTGACGCGTAGGTTCCCTACTTCAATCATCGTCCTGGTCGCTGTCGCGAGCTTTGCCGCAGCCCAGCCTGGAGGAAACCTTGACGATTTAGAGAGTATTCTCGACCGCTTAAATACGACAGCTGTACTTGAACACGCTCGAACGATCGCGGGTCTAGGCTCGAGGCTCACAGGTTACGATGGCTACTTTAACACTGTCGACTACATTAGAAATTTTCTAGAGACAAATGGTTTAAAACCTGAACTTCAAAAGTTCACAGTTCTAGTTCCATGGGATGAAGGAAGCGTCATAAAAGTCTCAGGGATGGAGATCAAAGCCTATGCACTATGGCCTAACGGACACGTCGGGTCTTGGTCTGTAGAAGGCTTGAAGGGCAAGCTTGTGTATGTAGGGCGTGGAGAACTCGAGGATTTCGATGGGGTAGAGGTGGAAGGGTCTATAGTGGTCATGGACTTCGAAAGCGGTTGGAACTGGAGGAACGCTATGAAGCTTGGCGCTCAAGCTGTAGTTTTCGTAGATAGAGGCGGAGGCGACCGTTACGAGGCCTACTCGAAGTTTGAGTGGTACGCCTTCTACCCTTTCATTAGGCTTTACGTAGCTGGCGGGGATGCAGATAAGCTAGTGGAGTTAGCTAAGGAGAAACGGGAGGCTGTTATAGGCTCTAAACTCGAGCTGAGGGAAGTTGAAGCTTACAACATCATAGTGAAGTTAAGTGGCCGCCGGGAGAACGAAGCTGTTGCGGTTGTAGCCAGTGTAGACAGTTGGTCTGTAGCCCCCGCCCTCTCGTTTAACCTTCAAGACGCGTTGGATATAGGATTCCTCCTCGAGCTCGTACGGTTGGCTAGACAGGCGACTCTAGAGCGATCTCTTTGGGTGGTCCTGCTCTCCGGGCGTTGGCAGGGTTTAGCAGGCGCTCGCGTTTTAGCTGATAGCTTCGCGCGGGACCCTGAACTGTCGACGGGGAGAAAGACTGTATGGTATGTGATAGGGGTAGACTTGTCAGACGATCACCCCGGCGTGTCACTCCTCTACATGGGGCACTTCTACAGAGCTGGTAGACCGCTCTTCACAGCGAAGTACAGTTGGATCCAGGAAGCTGTAAGTAGCCGGTTATCCGGCTTCCTACGAAGGTACCTTGAGCGTCGTAACCTCTTGCCACCCAACTTGAAGAACGCGATAGACGCGCTTGGGCTTGTGAGAGAGGTGGATCTCGTTGAAGGACCCGACTGGAGCTGGAGCGGGACGATGAGCGTACCCTACCTGCTCGATACGGAGCCTTTCGTCGTAGCTGGAATGCCGGGCTTTACTATAAGGACTCAATTCAGTTTCAGAAACTGGGAGGGTGTGCCGGGGGTCGGAAGCTTAAAGTGGGAGAACGTTCTCCCCCAGTTCTACCAAGCCTCCTCGATAATCTTCTACGCGGCTATGGCTGAGACAATCCGACTGTCCCCTTCAGATGTCGTGCCTTCAAGGTTTACCGGTTTAAGGGGTGGAGCAGGCGGTACAGCGCTCTGGGGTCTAGTCGATTTCCGTGTAAGCGTCGCATCCTTCAACTTGAGCACAGGCTGGTACGTGCCCTTGAAAGGCGCTGTAGTGAGAGCGTGGAGCTCTCACGACTACCCGTTCTCAATGGTTTTAGGTCGAACGGGTTTAGACGGGGTAGCGGTACTTGCAGGTCTAGCACCACAGGGCGTCTGCTACTGGAGCGTTGACGTAGTCAAGATGGAGTTGGACGGCGTATACGTTGTCGACTACGGCGTCTACGGCGTTCAGCCTACTTCTCTCGTCGTAGGCGCTCTACAGGATCCTATGCCCCTCTTCATCCCCGTGTTCAAAGGAGGGGTAATCGTTCTCTCCGACGTATTCTCACCCAGAACCTTTAGGACGGGAGCAGTTAACGACCCTAGAATGGGTAGTTTGAGAGCCTGGTACAACCTCGGTAGGGAAGTGAAAGTGTACGAGCTGGAGACGAGAGCTGAACCGATGTTCTGGGGGGTTTACGCACAACCCCAGGACGAGGTCGCCCTCGTTGCAGCGCCGGTTGGAGCTAGAGTGGTTGTAACCGTTAAACCGGAGAACCCTCACGTTGAAGCAAAACCTTTGATCCTGCTAGCCAACAGTAGCTTAAGTGAACCGGAGGGCTCAGGGGTTAAAGTGGAACAAGGTTTCACCTTCATCGCTAAGCCGGCGTTAAGGTATGCTCTCGACCTGCTTCTTACGGCTAAGAATAGGTACGAGCAGTTGAAGAGCAGGATGGTTAGAAAGATCAGTGCCGAGCTGTATGAAGAGAGAGCAGAAAGCTATTTGGGGAAGGCGATCGGAGCGTATAACGAGAGAAGGTACTCTGAAGCCTACAGGTTTTCTCTCACAGCCCTATCTTACGCATCTCGCTTCTACGCTGACGAAGTTATGCCTTTGTACGATGAAGCTGGTAGGACGGTTGCGCTTATGCTCCTCCTCGTCCTACCCACGGCTTTCTTCCTTGAGAGGCTTATAGTACACAGGGAGGGGGTTGCTAGGATCGCTTCGACGGCCGCATTAGGCGTCCTAACTGTAGGCGTGTTCGCTTTGATCCACCCGGCTTTAACTTTGTTAACTAACTCGGCTATGGCTATCATGGCTGTGGCTATGCTTCTCGTGACGATCCTACTCCTCTACGTTTTCACGAGCGAGACTTCAACCGCTCTCAAAAGCTACTCTGAAGCGAGAGTAGGCGTCCACGAGTTCAAGCGAGAGGAAGCGGCAGCTACTCTAATGGCTGTGACGACGAGCTTAGAGAACATGCGGAGGAGACCTTTGAGGACTTTCCTCACCCTCGCCACTATCTCAGCGCTAGCGACAGCTATAGTAGCTTTAACTTCAACATCGCCTACGACTACTACTTCAGTGTCGGCAAAGCGGTTTGACTCGTTTTTTGAAGGTATCCTAATCAGGAAGGGTCATGGCGTACTGCAAGACGTTTTAAACTACGCTACCGTCGAAGTCCTTAAGGGCTTAGCTCCGAACGCGCGAGTTTCAGTTAGGTTGTGGTACTATCCTGTTTCAGTGAACAGAATTGGACCCTACGGTCTAGTGACGTCTGAGGACGGTTCAATAGTAGTGCAAGGCGTCCTAGGACTAGAGCGGTGGGAGGCTGAAGCCGTTTTTTCGCAAGCGCTTCAGAGCGGGTTGTTTGAAGTTGTAAACGGTTACGCGTGCTTTCTCACTTCAAGCCAGGCTCGGGCTTTGGGCGTGGAACCCGGGGATGAGGTCGAGTTTGCAGGTTTCCGCTTAACTGTAACAGGGATACTCAGCGACGAAGCTTTACAAAACCTCCCCAACGACCCTGACGGTATCCCACTAGCACCTCTCGACCCCACCTACTCTCCCGAGTTGTACGGTTTCACGTCGGGGGCCAGGCAGATGTCTCCAACGCCTCTCCCATGGAGCAACGTGTTGATAGTTTCCAAGGGTTTTGCAGCGAAGCTTGGAGCGTTTGTAAACAGTATAGCTGTCGTGCAGCCAAACGTTTCCAAAGTTTCGGTTGAAGAGATCGCCCGCGAAGCCGCCCACATTCTAGACGCTCGCGTTACAACTTATGTGGACGGAACGTCCTACACGTTTAGTAGGTTGTTAAGCTTCGCACTCTTCGGTTGGGAGTCAATCTTGCCTCTCCTCGCCCTCGGGGTCGTCAACGTTGTAACAACTCTCCTCGCAGCAGTTCACGAGAGAACTAGGGAACTCTACGTCTTCTCTTCCCTTGGCCTCTCGCCTCGCGGGGCAGCTTTGATGTTCATCGTGGAGTTTCTCGTCTATGGTTTTATCGGTTCTTACGTAGGTTACATGGCTGGTTGGGCGGCAGCTACCGTCTTTAAAACCGTAGGGCTTCTCCCCGAGTCTTACGTGTTCAACTACGCCTCGTTTTCAGTACTTCTCTCAATGACCGCCATATTAGTCGTATGCTTAGCTGCAGTAGCTTACCCGGCGCTGCAAGCCTCCAAGCTTATCACGCCTTCACTAGAGAGAGTTTGGAGGCCTCCTACCAAGCCGAAAGGGGATACGTGGGAAGTGGTCTTCCCGTTGAGGCTTACTTCACGGGGGGAGGCCGTCAGCCTGTTGAACTACCTTAGGGAGTACTACCTTGGAGCAGGCTACTATAAATCTAGTTTCAGAGTTTCGAGCGTCAGCGATGCCGACCTTGAATCTCTAGAGTTGAAGCTCAGGATCTTGCTGGCGCCTATAGAGAGTGGGACTGAACAGGAGGTTTCGATAAAAGTCATCGAGCAGCCGGGCAGGAAGTTTACGGTTTCAGTGTTGACACGCTATCTTGGAGGCTCGAGAGCTGTTTGGATGAGCTCAACCCCCCTCTACTTTGACGATCTCAGGAAACAGCTGTTGTTGTGGGCGTCGATACCTGGTAGCGAGAAGGCTAAGTACGTTTCAAGAGTCTGAATCTCTACTAGAGGTTCAGCTTTCACAACGGAGACAGCTTTTACAATACACGGAAGGTTTTTCTCACAGCGTATGTGAGGGCTGCGTATGCCTAGACCCGCTCTCGGGGTTTTACTGAGGAACGAGGCAGAAGAAGTCCATTCGAAGGCACTCGAGCTGCTTGAGAAAGTCGGAATCCTTTTCGAGGATAAACTGGTTGAAAAATTGGTTAAAGAGGCTGGCTGCGAGGTCAAGGACGGCAGGGTTTTAATACGTGAAGAGCTTGTGGGAGAGGCTCTCTCAAAGGCTCCTAAAAGGTTCGACCTCTACGACAGAGAAGGCGAACGGGTCGCTACTCTCGGCGACGGAGCGCTCGTCTTCAACCCTGGATCCGCCGCTGTGAGGATACTGGATTACGGTGCGAAGGAGCCTAGACCCCCCACTCTGGAAGATCTGAGGAAGTTCGTAGTTCTCGCCGACGCTCTAGACCACTTGAAGGCCTTGAGTACGGCGTTGGTGCCCAGCGACGTCCCAGTAGAGGTTAGCGACGCTGAGAGGCTCTACGTTGTGTTGAAGTACTCTAGAAAGCCTGTAGTCACAGGAGGCTTCACTGTGGAAAACGTCCCAGTGATGGTAGATATGCTCGAGGCTGTGCGCAACGACTACAGGGAGAAACCTTTCGCTATCTTCGACGTGTGCCCCTCCCCCCCGCTCTCGTGGAGCTCTATAACCTCCAGGAACCTCGTGGACTTAGCTCGCCTAGGCGTCCCGGCGGAGATAATATCGATGCCGGGTCTAGGAGGTAATGCTACTGTAACTGTCTACGGCGCTCTCCTCCAACATCACGCTGAAGTTCTCAGCGGTGTAGTAGTGGCACAGCTTGCTTCGCCCGGGGCTAAAGTTATCTATGGTGGATCCCCTACTCTAACTCACCCGCGCTACGGGACAGCTCTCATCGCAGCTCCTGAAGCGGTGTTGGTGAGCTTAGCTTACAGGGACATGGCTAGGCTCATCAACTTGCCGTGTCATACTTACATGGCCATCTCAGACGCTAAAACTCTAGACCCTCAAGCGGGGGCTGAGGAAGGCTTTACGGCTGCTCTCGCGGCTCTAGCAGCTTTCGATGTAGTGTCTGGACCTGGGATGCTCGAGTTTGAGAGCACTCAGTCGATGGAGAAGTTGGTGATAGACAACGAGGTGTGCGGTCTAGCTTTGAGGCTGGCTAGAGGGTTCTCGTTGAACCCAAGCGACTTCGACGTGATAAGGGAGGTTGTAGAGAAAGGTAAGGGCAACTTCATGGCTCACCGGCACACGCTCCTAAACTTGAGGAAGGAGGTTCACGTACCCAAGGTTTGGGACGCTGAGCCGACGGCTAGGAGGAACCTGCTGGAATGGGCTAAGGAGGAGGTAAAGCGTATCCTGAGAGAATATGAACCTCTCGTGCTCTCTGGTGAAAGGCTCGAAAACTTGGAAAAGGTCAGGGCTAGGTTATGGCGTAAAACGGGTAGAGAACCTCCGTCTATATAAAAATCTTTAAGAGAAAACCATTTTAAGGTATGATGTTACTACAAGAGTCATGCCGGCTGAGTTTGAACCTTATCCAGAGTTCGTTAAACTCGGCTACGTGCCAAACCCCGATAGCGACGTTATACTCTCTTTCAGAATAACTCCGAGCGAAGGTTTCACGATAGAGGATGCTGCAGGCGGCGTAGCGGCGGAAAGCAGTACCGGGACATGGACTACGCTTTACACTTGGTACGACAAAGCTCGTCTCAACAGGCTGATGGGTAAAGCGTATGAAATTAAGGATCTCAAGGACGGTTCCTTCCTCGTCAAGATAGCGTACCCTGTCGAACTCTTCGAAGAGGGTAACATGCCTGCTTTCTTGGCCTCTGTCGCAGGAAACATCTTCGGCATGAGGAGGGTTAAGGGCCTTAGGCTTGAAGACCTATACTTGCCGAAAGCGTTCCTCGCTCACTTCAAGGGTCCGGTGAAGGGGATTGAAGATTTAAGGAGAAAGTTGAAGGTGGAAGGAAGACCTATAGTCGGCACAGTGCCGAAACCGAAAGTAGGTTACTCACCTGAAGAGGTTGAAAAGTTGTCTTATGACATTTTGACAGGTGGTTTGGACTTCGTCAAAGACGATGAGAACTTGGCGGGACCCAGCTACTGTCGCTTTGACGAAAGGGCGAAGTCTATAATGAGGGCTATTGACAGGGCAGAAAATGAGACTGGCGACAGGAAGGTTTGGCTAGCTAACATTACGGCTGACGTAAGGGAGATGGAACGCAGGTTGAAGCTTATCGCCGACTACGGTAATCCTTACGTGATGGTGGACGTCGTAATCACCGGTTGGTCGTCTCTCACTTACGTGAGGGACTTAGCTGAAGAGTATGGTCTAGCTATCCACGCTCACAGGGCTATGCACGCTTCTTTCACGAGGAACCCATACCACGGCATCTCGATGTTCGCTCTAGCTAAGCTTTACAGGGTGATTGGAGTCGACCAGCTGCACGTTGGTACGCCAGAGGTCGGCAAGTTAGAGGCTAAGACGATCGACGTGATAAGATGCTCTAAAGTGCTCAGGGACCGCGTATATAAGCCGGATCCTGACGACATATTCCACTTCGAGCAGGACTTCTACGGTCTTAAACCAGCTTTCCCCGTCTCCTCTGGAGGTTTACACCCTGGGACGCTTCCTGAGGTGATTAAGGTAATGGGCGTAGACCTAGTTCTTCAAGTAGGAGGAGGCGTAGTAGGGCACCCTGATGGACCTAAGGCTGGAGCTGCTGCCGTGAGACAGGCTATTGACGCAGCCTTACAGAATATACCTTTAGACGAGTACGCGAAGAACTATAAGGAATTGGCTAGAGCTTTAGAGAAGTGGGGCTTCGTAAAACCCATCTAAGGTAAAACGCTTACAAGTCAAGCGAGAAAACCTCCGGTAGAGGTAGTCACTGTTGTCAACATAGGGTAAACTCTTCGCTATAAGTAACCTAATTGATCACTGATACAAGTTTAGGTTGAGTACATGAGAGATGCTTAACTGAACTGTTAGTTTAGAAACTGTTTGAGGTCCAAGTGACTTTCTCTCTTATGAGGGAAAGATTGTTGGAACTCCACCCCAAGATTCTCGCAGAGTTTCTCTATTAACCTCCTCACGTTAGCTCTCCATCGACTACTCGCATCCGTCGCGTGGGGATATATTTTTGTCACCTGTTTCATCGGGTTCTCAAGACAGTGTTTCATCCTGAAGTAGTCGAAGTATAGTTTGGAACCGGTAGCTTGAGCTACTTCGATGATCGTCTTAATGTTGTCTTCATCATCGTTTACTCCTCTCATTAAGGGGCCGAGGAAAAGCCATGTTTCAACGCCATTGTCGCTCAGTTTCTCAAGAGCTTTCGCTCTAGCCGCTGGTTCAGGTGCATTAGGTTCGATAAGTTTCGCTAAACCCGTTTCCACAGTTGTAATCGTTAAACCAACGTCGACAGAATGTCTCCACTTTGTAAACAGGTCAAGGTCCCTTAACACTAGGGGAGATTTTGTCTGTATACTCACCCTAAAACCGGAACGAAGCAGTAGTTCAAGACCCCTCCTCGCCAGTTTCTCGACCTCTTCGATAGGTTGGTAGGGGTCGGTGATCGTGGATACGCCTACGACACCTCTCTTAACCCTCTCCGCCTCCCTTGCAAGCAATTCAAGCGCGTTCTCCTTCACGTATACGATGGACCCCCACCGTTCGACAGCGTCCCTGAACCGCGTATAGCATCGAGCGTAGCAGTAGAGGCAGCCGTGCGAACATCCGGCGTAAGGGTTGTAAGCGTAATCAAGGTCGTAAAGATTTGACTTTGCTAGAATGCTAACAGCTTTGATTCGTTTGTACTCGATGTTCACAACCAAGCCTCCAGGCGTTCCTGCCTGATCAACATTTTCAATAAAGTCGACTTATTAAACCAGACGCTGAGGGGAAGGCGCGTAGCTTTTCCCAAATGTTCTACTACTTCTCTAAGCGTTTCAAATCTTTCCGGCCTAGACTTGAAGAGGGCTCTCACGTTTTCACGGACAAACCAGACTCCTATCGGAAGAAAGAAACCTTCATAGATTTCACGTATGAGTATTACGACGCCTTGAAACTTCTCCTTCATCAGGTACTCCGCCGCGGCGAGTCGAGCAGCGTAGTAACAACCTCCGAGAGACGCATACGTGCTCCTCCCGTGGTAACCTTCCCAATCCCCCTCCACCTCCACTCTAGCGCCCGGGTTCCAAGTGGTGTGAGGGAACCATGCTTCAATCCACTCATAGCTCCATGATCCAGGCGCGATTATAGCGACGAACGTATTGTGGTAGTGTCTTCTCTCGAAGTAAAGGTAATGGTTGAGAGTCTTCAGTTTCTTGACGCAGGCTACTAAATGCTTGGAGACCGTGTCGTCTACAGCTGTTATCGACCACCGTGTTGGGACAAGCCTGCGCAACTTTCCCGTCCCCAGCGCGCCGACTGAGAGCGCTCTCTGAATCACGGAGACTGGTACACCGCTTTTATAGAGGTATAGGATGGCTTCACCCGCTTTAAAGTCTATGTCATAGAAAGCCTTCTCTAGCGGGGGTAAAGGCTTCGACTCACCTAGTAGCTTAAGTTTTTCAACGGGTGCAGCCGGTCCCATGGGAGGGGCGAAAGCGTCAAGCTTAACGCTTGCTTTCGGAGGCTTCTCGAATCGCAGCTCGAGGTCAACTGGACGCTGGGATAATGCTAAAAGTTGCAGCTCTTGGAGGCCTTGGGTCTTCCTCACGTCCACAGCTGTCACACCTCTTACTAGACTGAGCCTCATCTTCAACACATCCCTGAGAGTAAGCTCCAGCCAACGTTCCGGTGTGTCGTAGACGCTTGTATCACCTGTCTCTGGAGGTGCAGCAGGAGCTATTCGTACCCTAGGGTAGCCTACTCTCCCGACGAATACTGAAGGGGGGGATGAACCCTCTAAGACGCTGGCGCATGGAATAGGGGGACTCTCTATGACTCGCCACAAGTCGAATACGGGGCATGCGTGCTTCCCACAAAGTCCTTTAGCACCCCTGCAAAGTAAGCAAAGAGACGTCGCTTTTGTAGACATCCTTGCCGCTATACGAAGTGAGGGAGTTATTAAAGTATCTTTCTTTCATATATGAACTTGAGACCTCAATATTTTTCTGAAAACTATAGATGTTCGCTTAAAGTCGTTCAATGTTTTAGAATACCGCTAAAAATATCTACCACCCCTTTTAAGTTACAGCGGGGCTGCCGAGTACCTCCGGGGTCATGAGACTCACCCTAACTGAAGCGTAAGGGGGGTCCGCCCTATACTCGGCAGCCCTCCTTCCGCTTTCAGCTAGCTAAAGCTTCGGGTGAATTTAAATATCTTTAACTAAACAACTAGTACATGACTGTCCGGCTGTTCGCCGTTTTGCTTGTGTTAGCATCGAGTGTTTTTGTTACAGCTCAACCGACTGTATATATACTAAATGTTCGCGAGTCGGCTGGCTCTTGGACAACACCTAATTTCCTAGCTTTAAGGATTCAAGAGCTTCTTCAATCGGCTTCTGAGGAGCTTGGGCTAGAGCTGAGTGTTAAGACTGTAGAGTCGATAGAGGATTGGGAGAAGCTCGTTAGCGAAGCGCCTCAGGGCGTAGTCGTCATCAACGCGCACGGGGAGCTCGTCCCAGTTCCCCCGAAGTATGGTGTAGATTGGCAACTCTTCTACAGGGACTTGGCGATGAACATAATGTATCGGGGGTGGGTTTGGGTGAACCCCGTCGGTTACGGTTTCTTCTACGTGACGTACAATTACACGAAAACTGCGGAGGGTAGATGGGATTGGGATCAGTTGACGGTAGATGCGGCAGGTCTTGAAGTGTTAGGAGGTTGGCTAGGAATAATTGCCACTGCGTGGCCAGAGCAGGCTGGCGGTACGCTGCAGGTAACACAGGTGGGCAGGCATGTTTTCGACGTGCTCGGCTATAACCTACCGGATACGCCTAACGCCCCCAGACCCCTTACAACAAATATACCAGCATCATGGTACTTTTACGTCTATGCAAGTGGAGACGTTACAGCTTACTCGTGCGCAGCTTTTGAAATAGGTAAGGGAGCCTTGATGTGGGGTGGCTGGGCTTCCAGCCCTACTGAACAACAGGCGATGGTTGCAGCAGCTTTGACTCTTTACTACCTCTACCCGGCGCAGCTTGAAGCAGCTCAACCGAAGCCCAAAGGGTTGACGCCTGAGCAGCTTATCCTGATAGCTTGGGGTACCGTAGTGATGATCGTGCTCCTCATAGTCGTGAGCTTCCTCTTAAAGAGGAAGGGCCGGTAAAGCGGTTTAAGGATGTGTCATGGCCTTCTCATTGGTTCAATAGTTTAAGATAAACGGTCGAAAATCTTCTCGGTGTTTAGAGCTTTAAGGTGGATTTCTCGATTGACGCCAAGGCTGAGGGTTGAGTAAAGGTTTTCTACCATTCATGTTGTAAGCTTTTAATGACGTTGAAGGTTGTCGTCGACACTGACATAGGAGACGATATAGATGATGCGTTCGCGTTAGCTCTAGCTTGTCTTTCACCTGAGTTAGAGGTTGTCGCAGTCACGACAGTATACGGCGACGTGAAAGCTAGGGCTGAGCTTGCAACTCGGTTGCTAAACTCTCTGGGCAGGGATGACATACCCGTTGCGCTTGGAGCTTCGAAACCGATATTGGGTGTTGGCCCCAGTTCTCAACCAACCTACTACAGGGCTTTAAAGGATGAAGGTAGGCGTGTTAAGTCGATCGAGGATAATGCTTTAGACGTGCTTGAGAAATTGGTTAAAGCGGGGGAGGTGGATGTTCTCATTACGCTTGGTCCTATGACTAACGCTGCACTTTTTCTCCTTAAGAGGCCCGACTTAGCTGAGGGGCTGAAGCTGGTCTCTATGGGAGGAGCGTACTTCATGAATACCGCAGAGTACAACGTTAAGTGCGATCCTGAGGCTGCAAGCATACTTGTTGACTCCAACTGCGAAAAGGTCTTAGTCGGGCTCGATGTAACGTTGAAGTGTTTAATGAAGCAGGAAATGATCGAAGCCTTAAGGGCCGCAGATAGGGAGCATACGAGAGTCCTCTGGTCTTATACGCAAGCTTGGATGGAGGCGAGCAGGCACCTCCCTATACTCCACGACCCTCTTGCGGTTGCAGTAGCCTTCGAGCGAAACTTGGTGGAGGTTCAACCAGCGCACGTGAAGGTAGAGTTAACTGGTCGCTACACAAGAGGTTATACGGTAATTGAAAAAGGTGACCCAAACGCGGTCATCTGTAAAGATGTCAATGTAGAAAAGTTCCTAAATCTATTTACTAAGAGGGTGTTAGGTTAGCCGGCAGGCGAGTCAATCGATCGTCGAAGTCACAAGTGTGTCCTAGCCCGGCTCCCCCTTTCTTCCAGCGAACCGTTGGACTATAGTGTATACCAGAGATACTGCACGGTTGACCCCAGGTCTTCACTTTCCTCGTATCGCTCATCAAAGCGTAGTGGTGGGTAGACTTTAGGAGAAGCAATGCTTGAAAACGCCCTACTTTTTCATTTCTTCTCTACTAGCCTTGTCTCTAGCCTCTAGCTTTCTAGAGCTAGTCATGTGTCCAAAACTTCTATAGCAAGCTGAAAAACTTCAAACGGTTTAAACTCCTACACATGGATCCATTATCAATTCTTCCGTGAACTCATGAAAGAGGACACGTTGAAGGTCTACGAGGTTTCAACTTTAAGGACAGGCTATTCACAAGGAAGCACAATCAACTCATCTTATCACATCAATAATAAAAGATGTAATATTCTCTACGCTTTACGTACTACAAATTACCTACCAGTAGACAGTTTTAGAGAAGCTAAGGGGTGGACGTGGAAGGTCTCGATGGTTAAGGATGTGATGCTCGCTTTGTCGCTGACTACGTGTACCATTACGGTTACGCTGTTCTCCCCTTCTCTAATGAGAGGTTCAGGAATATAGAAGTCTGTCTGTGGCCCCTCGCTAACGAACCTGCCGATAAACTGTCCGTTGAAGTAGAGGAGCATTCTTACTCCTTTCGCTTCAACCTTCAATTTTAGAGGGGCGGCTACTCTAGTCCCGGGTTTCACTGTGAACGTACCTTTAAGCCAAACTAAACTGGCTTCCATATTCATTAAGTCGAGTGGAAGGCTTGTGGGAATCCAATCTTTAAGTTCGGTTTTCTCCTTGTACCAGCCGCCGGCTAAGCCTAAGGTTCCGGCTGCAACTTTCCAGTCTCCTTTTACCTCTAGCCTATACACTTTAACTTTAACGTTTCCACGCGGCAGCCATTCACCAGCTAACGCTAACTCGTTCTCACCTTCAGTTAAGTGATCCGTAATATCGACTGGACCTAGGTAGACGCCAAGGAACCTCTTATTGACGAAAAGCAACGCTCGCGTGGTGAAGGTGAGAATATATCGTCCCTCCTTCTTTTCCAAGTTAAGTTTTTTAACGTAAAGCCCACCTCCATCAATAGTTTCAACTATTTCACCTTTCTTTTCCAGCTGAGGGTCTTTAAGAAGCTCGAGAAGAGGCTTCGGGTCGTTTAAGAACTGTGTGAAGCTAAAATCCCTCCCGTAGGGGATTGTGAAGCGTACGCGCAACCAGCCTTTAAGCTCCTCTTCACGAATCTTTCCAAGGTAAACGCCACCTATTATGCCGTTAGGCACGAAGAGTTGACCGTCGTTCGGATGACCCGTCGACTCCAATAAAACTACAAGCTCGTTAACCCCTTGCTTCAATGCCTTTGAAGCGTCCACCTCTAAGCTGTGGTAAACGGACGCTAGCGGGACTCCATTTAAGACGGCGCTCGCGAAATCGTTAAAGTAACTGATGTAGAGAGTTTTATCCCCTACAATGTCCTCTGCCGTCGAATTGAACCTTATCAAGTAGGTCGCGTAACCGTTATCGAGGATTCCTATTCTCTCAAGCGGAGTACTAGGTTCAACGTCTCTTCCAACGAGATACCCGTCCTCACGCTTTAAAAACAAACCTACCGCATTTATAGAAGGTCCAGCGGCAGCTGGTGTCAGAACCTCTAAACGGTAGAGTTTGTTTACGATCGGAGTTAGAGAGGTTTCAAAACCGTTCAAGAGAGCGCTGGTTAAAGGTTGTAGGGTGTAGATGAGTGCGGGACCCGCACTCTTTTCATCCATCTCCATCTCGAGCTCTAGTCCGCTTTCGGTTAGGGAAGCCTTGCCGATAAAGTAGATGTTAGAAATTATTACAAGCGGTTCTCTAAAGTCGTCGATAAGCCAAGTCCTCCCAGCTCTAAACTTGGAAGTCGCTACTACAGTCATTGTGTAACTACCTCTTTTCAGAACAGTGATCGAGTCAAAGTCCCCGTGAGTGAACGTAACGACTACCTTGGTATCACCTTTACGTATAACGTTCACCCCGCTGCTAAACTCTATATCCACGACGTCGTCAGCTTCAACAGCAAATCCTCCTTCCTCACCTGGATTACCGTACAGTACTAGGAGTACATCATTCCCTTTCACTAATTTCAAAAGGGGCTCAGACGCGGTGTAAAGTAGCTTAAATGGAGTGCCCGGTATCCTATAGTTTAAGATAACGAGTTTAGCGTTTCTAGTTGGAAGAGGTATTGAGCCAGCGTAAGGTACCACTTCATCCCCGTACTTCAGCTTAACCGTAAGAAGCTGATCGCCGAGGTTTCTTAACACTGTTAAGACGCTACCTTCTTCTCCAACTCTCGAGAAAACTTCAACGTTGGGCGCTGAGACTTGAACAAATCCTTCAGAAGGTTTCGTCGAAACTAGGAGATCGTTGAAGGTGCGTGTGAAAAGTGCTACCCGCTTAATTGCGTAGTATCTTTCACGCAAGTATCCCCATTCGCTTATCGCAGCTTCATAGTCATACGTGGTAGTGATGTATTTTCCAGTGTAGTAGCCGGGGTTTGTACCGCCGTGGAACATGTAAATGTTAACAGCGTTAACTCCTAGACCGATGGTAGTTTTAATCAAGGTCTCAGTCCAGGAAGCGGGGAAACTGCCTCTACTGGTAGGAAGAGGCGCACCGAAAGTCGAGAACCATCCCCCTTCAAGCTCCATGTGCATCTTCGGCATACCAGGTTGCGTTCTCACGTAGCTCCGGACTTTCGCGTCGAAACCTGATATGTCCCAAGGTGAAGGGTAGTCGTCGATGGTGTTTATGATAGTCGTCCCTTCCAAGTGCCAATCCTCGTTAGTGACTATGGGTAGATCGTCGACATGCTTCCTAGCTAGCTCGTAAAGCTTCAACAGGTAGTTTGCATCACCCCAGAAATACTCGTTCTCCACCTGCACCATAACTACGGAGCCTCCTCTCGTTATCGAGTGTCTTGTTATGATCGGAAGTACTGTACCGTACCACTTTTCAGTATAGGCTATGTAAGCTGGATCTAGCGACCTTAGGACGGTAGCCTTCGCGTAAAGCCAGTTGGGGTGCCCCCCACTATCCCACTCCGAGCAGATGTAAGGGCCAGGTCTAGCTATTACGTAGAGACCCAAGGTCTCCGCCTCCCTGATGTAGCCCTCCAAGTCTCTACTGAAAGCCGAAGACTCGTAGAAACTCTCAGTCAACTCGTCGCCGAAGAGCTTTGCACCCTCGCTCGGTTCATGCCAGTTCCAAGCTACGTAGCTTGCTACAGCATTTAAACCCGCGCGCTTCGCTTTCAGGAGCCTGTCAAACCATAGATGCTTCGGGATCCTGAAATAGTGCATTTCGCCGCTAAACAAGAATAACGGTTTACCTTCTACATTGAAGAAGCCGTTTTGCTGTAATATAACCTGTGTCATGGGACCATACCACCTCACACGCAAATATCCAGGGATGAATAAAAAGGCTAGCACGATCGCTGAAATTACAACAGCTTCCATAAACTTCTTTCCGAATTCTTGCACAAGCGTAAAACCTGATTCACCTTAAAATATTCTCAGTAGAAACCATCTGTAGCCTGACCGAAAAATTTAAATAGGATGTTTCAATTTAAACATGAGGGCAGTCTACCCCAAACAACCCCCGTCGTACGCAACACACGCTAATCCCGATGTAAGTGATTCCATTGCGCTCCTCGAACTATGCCGACCGCTGAACGTTAACGTCTTTGCGGTCGGCGAGGGGAACCCCCGCGGGGGACAGGGGGAAATAGGCTGCCCTCCTGTTTTTCCTTGCGAAGTCGTTTAAGGGGAAAAGCAGATATAGGTATAGCATCTGCTTGTAGCGTGATAAGTCTAGCCGGGATCTTTCAACTGCTGTTGGCTCTGTTGTTGATTGTTCTCGGGATCATTGTCATAGTCTTCCTAGTTAAGTTGTTCATCGTCCTGCTGCCAGCCGCTATAGTAGCTCTTATAGTCTGGTTTTTGACGAAGAACGAGCTGTTAGCCGCTATAGCATTCCTCGTCATTGCAGCAATATCTCTCTTTAAACTGTTGTAGGGTGTCTCGCATGGGTTTACAGTTCTCGGTCGAACGGCTTGAGCCCGATACTTTCAAAGTGGCGGCCATCGAAGGAGGCGTCAACGTAAGCTGGCTTTACGTGATCGACGTACTCCTCCATTACAGTTCCGCGAAGGTAAAAGTAGGAGGCGTCGCCGGAGTGTACACGCCTCGAGAGTATAGGGGTAGAGGGTTTTCCGCTGCCACTCTCCGGTACGCTGTAGAGTGGATGAAGGGTCAAGGCTACCCCCTGACTGCTCTCTTCGGGATCCATGAGTACTACCATAAGTTCGGTTACGCGACCTTCATGGGTGAGCATACTGTGACGATGAGCTTGAGGGACTCTTCTAGAGTTGAGTCAGAAGACCTAGATTGGGAGATATCCGACGACAGCGGGTATTTCAAGGAGGAGATCGCTGGAATCTATGAGACAACCAACGCTCTCTGGATCGGAGCGAGAGTTAGAGACCCCTCTACTTGGCCGGGCTTTAGAAAAGGGGTCTCGTGGGAGCATCCGGCTAAACCGTTAGTGTTGAAGAGCTCCGGGAGGGTTGTCGCATATGCTGCGTTCGAAAGGTGGCCGAGCCCGGAAGAGCTGCTTGTCGCAGAGGTTGGAGCGAAGGGCCATAGCGTAGAGCTCTACAGATCTCTTCTCAAGGTCCTTTACAAACTAGCCCTCGAGGAGCGTAAGAGCCACATAAAGGTTCACGCGCCTCCCGACCATCCTTTCACGCGATTAGCCAAAGTTTACGGCTGTACCGTCGAAAGCTTCTACCCGTGGAGCGGGGGCGGTATGGCTCGTGTAACCAGGCTGAGAGAACTACTTGAAGCCATAAGGCCAGAGCTTGAGTTGAGGTCGAGAGACTTGGAAGGGTGTGTGACGATAAGGACGGGGGGAGAAGAGGTTACGTTAAGGTGCCGTAGAGGAGACGTGGACATCGAAGAGGGAGGTTCTTCAACGAATATCGTAGAGCTAGACCCGGGCGAAGCCGCCCAACTGGTATTAGGCTACAGTGACTTCGTCAGGATGCAGAGCAGGTCCAAGGCGCAGGGTAGCTTGAAAATCTTATCAACGCTTTTCCCAAGCGGAGAACCTTACGTGTGGCAGCCGGACAGGTGGTAGACGGCCGTATATTTTATAAAAAGAGATGAGGCGTCCCTGCATGGATCCTGAGGGTTTCGTAGTCCTAGTGGCTATGGAGATCCATCTCGACAACTTGCCTACCTACGCTGGCGGTTTGGGGCTTCTAGCTGGGGACCTCTTGTTCTCAGCTGCAGACTTGAACTACCCCATGGTTGGAGTTACGCTGCTTCACGACAAGGGCTACGTTTGGCACGATGTAAGCCAGGGTAAAGTCATCGACCACGAGGAACCTTACAACCCTCTTGAACATTGTGAAAAACTCGACTTGAAGCTTAGGCTTGAGCTTAAGACAACCCCCATACACCTTTCTGTTTGGCGTTACAACGTTAAAGGGATACGAAGGGAAGTACCAGTCTATCTTCTAGACGCGAACGTGCCGGAGAACCCTCCTCAACTCCGGTCATTAACGTCACGGGTGTACATTGAAAGCAGTTGGGGGGAGAGGCTATTGAAAGAGCTCATCCTAGGGTTGGGAGCACTACAGTTGGTTGAGAAGCTTAGGTTGCCCGTCTCAAAGTTTCACCTCAATGAAAGCCACGCAGGTTTTCTTGCGGTGGAGTTAATTAAGAGGAGCGGTAACTTGATGGACGTAAAACGGAAGGTGGTCTTTACTACTCATACTCCTCTCCCCCACGGCCACGAGGAGTTCGAATACAACCTTGTTGAGAAACACTACGAAGTTCCACAAGTAGTTAAGGAGGTTAGCCCAGGTAAGCTTAAGATGACTAGATTGCTTGAAGCAGTCTCAGGCTACTACAACTGCGTCTCCCACAAGTTCAGCCTGGTACACAGACTCATCTTCCCCGGATCCGATCCCGAGTACATAACGAACGGCGTACACCACGTCAGATGGGTGTACAGTAGAGTGGCAGACTTCTACGACGAGAGGCTGCCCGGTTGGAGGGAGGAGCCTGGAAAGTTAACTTACGTAGTAGCCCAACCTTTAGAAAAGGTTTTAGCTGTGAAACGTGCTTGTAAGACAGCGTTAGTTGAGTACGTCAACAGCTGGGCATACTCTAATGGAACCTTCCAAGCCAGGGCGTTTACGGTAGCCGCCAGGAGGAGGATTACAGGCTACAAACGTTTAACGTTAATTCTCCAAGACTTGGAGCTACTAGAGGAGTTGGCTAAAAAACATGGTTTACAGCTGGTTTTCAGCGGTACTGTACATCCCGCGGATGGAAGCGGTAGAGGGGAGCTCTCCAAGATTCTAGATTTGGCTTCAACGCTCAAGCATGTGAAAATAGCGTTCATCGGAAAACGTGGTGTTAACCTTGAGAAACTTGTAGCAGCGGGCAGTGATCTGTGGCTTCACACGCCTAGACCGCCGTTCGAGGCTTGCGGGACGAGTTGGATGCGGGCAGCCCTCAACCTCACGCCGACTCTCGCTTCAAGGGACGGGGGAGTACTTGAGGCTATAGTGGATGGCCACAACGGATGGCTGTTCGGCAGGAACGTCATGCTGCCCAACGAGCCATTAGATGATAAAGAGGAAGCTGGAGACATGTACGCGAAGCTGAAGGAGGCTATTGAACTCTATTATAGTAATCCTAAAGCTTACGCGTTAATTTGCGCTAGGAGTACCGCGACCATAGCTCCCTACTTTAACAGCCATAGGGCTCTTCTCGAGTACGTAGCTAGGGCCTACGTTCAGCCATGACTTGTATAGGAGCTGGAAACCTTCTCTACGCCCGTTTCTTCAATGAACCTCTTCTAGCGAAACTATTCAAAAACAGGGAATATATTTGTGAATTCTTCCAGTTGATCGTTAAACTCGCACGCAGGAACTTCTTCACGCTCGCCTGCCTTCGCTACGGTTCTGAAATCGCGGCAGCCGCCATCTACGTTTCAGAGATTCGTCCCTCAGTTCACGTTCTCGAGTTAGCCAAGCTACTAGCGGGCTTTTCCCCGAGGGTGTTAGTATCCTTCCCTTCACAAGCGAGGGAGTTCTTGAATTACTTCAAGGCTATACGGGATTTGAAACCTCGTTGCCACCTTCTCTTTATAGCCTCAGCTTACAAAGGGAGAGGTTACGGTTCTAAACTTTTGAAGTTAGTAGAGGATTGTTGCGCTAAGACTGGCTATAATTGGATCGTTCTAGATGTTTACCTCCGCAATCCAGCTCTACACTTTTACTTGAAGAGAGGCTATAAGCCGATCACTTTAGTGAAGTGGTGGGGAGTCGCTTACGTAGTGATGGCTAAGAGGTTGAAGTAGAGTTACGCTAGTCAGTTCATAACGTTAACGTAATTATATAGAGAACGTGATTCGTATTTGGTTGTTTCTAAGTTAAAAACATCGTAGAAGGCGTCTTGAGTTAGATGCTTCTCCCGGAGAGGTTACTTTCGTGATCTTTACATGTTTTCAATCCCGCTTTAAGAGTGGTATTACCGTCAGGTAATACTTAAAAATGTTTACGATTGGGTAGACCCGTGGGGAAAGTCGTCGTTTCCGCTAAGATCGAGAGGGAGCTGTACGAGAAGGTCAAAAGATACAAGATTCCGGTTAGCGTCGTCATCAGAAGAGCTTTAGAAGAAGAAGTCGCTCGCGTTGAAGAGAAGGAGGTTGAAGTTGCTCTTGAGAAAGCTGGGAGAATACTAGAGAAAGTACCTAGGGGCGAGTTTGTAGAGATCATCAGGTCAAGCCGAGAGGAAAGATGAAGTTTCTATACGACGCATCCGCTCTGTTGAACTTGTTGAGAGAGCTTAAGGCTGACGCGAGAAGCGTGCTTAAAGGACACTACATACTCTCGTTGACAAAGTATGAAGTGGGTAACGCTGTGTGGAAGGAGGCGTGCCTTAGAAGAAGGCTCAGCGTAGAAGAGGCTGAGGAGCTTTTAAGGTTGCTTAACGTCGTATACAAACTCCTTGATGTAGTTGAACCATTCGATTGGGACCTTGTATTAAAAGTCGCATGCGCCCTAGAAGTGACGGTGTACGATTCAGCTTACATAGTCACGTCGATTGAACGGGGTTTTACACTAGTTACCGATGACGAAAAACTTAGACGTAAATCCGAGTCTAGCTCACGGCATTTGAAGGAGCTACTGGGTAGAGAACCATTAATCTTATGCAGCGAGGATGTTGCCAAGTTACGATAAACGCTCCTAACAGCCGTCCGCACTGGGCCTCTCATGATCCTACAGTTGAGGCGAAGCTTGATGTAAGTAAGAACGTCTAACAAAATAATTACGGGCTTTTAAGGGGTTTTCCCCCACCGGGTCTTTAGACCTTGCGGCGGCTACCTACGTTAACCAGCTTCAAAGGCCAGAATACTTGAGGCTGAGTAGTTTCGGGTTACAATCACCGATATATCTAAGTTTTTGAGTTTGAACTTTCTACTATATGGCTTTCAGCAACGTTACATTAAGCACTGTCGAGAGCGTGATCAAAAAGGTTGAGGAGAGAGTCAAGTCGCTTGCTAACCCGATCGAAGGGGAACAATACTCTAGCGTAGGTTTCGTCGACGGCAGCTACGTGATGGATGAGAGACGTGGCGTGTACGTTTTAGCCCTCTCAGCTGCTACAATCCTAGTGGAAGGGGGCAGGATGGAGGGTTTACTGAAAGGTAGCTCGAAGCCTCAAGTTACAGTTCTCATCCCTAAAAGCTTCGGCGAAGCTAGGGCGAGCTTACTCATGTCGATACTTGAACTACTTGGAGCTCTAGACCTTGTTAACAGGGGTGTTCAAGCGGTCTTCCTTGACGGAAGCTATGTTTCCGAGTTGATGGTTCCTTTTGGACACCCTAGGGACGCATACGAGAATTTTACGTCCACTTTTGAACACAAGGTTGACGGGATACTTGATAAGTGGGGTAAGGCTGTTGAGAAAGCTTCAGAGAGCGCTCCGGCAGGCGAACCGTTGAGTGCCTTCTCGTCTTTGCTCAAGGAAGTGAACGCTTGCGCGTGCGAACTATATACTGAGCTCGTAAGCTCTTCAGACAACCAGGTTAGCAAGAAAGAAGCACTAGACTTTAGTTTCGTTTTCTGCGAGTCGACGGCTTTCCTGGCGTTGCTGGACAACTTTCTCGCTGCATGTAGAAACAGCTCAGTCTACCCCTATTGGGTAGCTAAAGACGCTGAGAGCAGGTATGTTGTCGAAAGAGAGGGGGTTGAAGGTTGGCTGAACGATTTAACTCTGTTGGACTACTCGTGGAAGGAGCTGGACTACGCGTACACGGAGCTGGAGGGTAAGAAGCTCCATAGGCCAAAGCCGTGCGCCGTCTGGGAACCTATACTGGGCAAGTTGTACGAGAATTGGGGGGAGAACCGCGTAAGCTATTTTAAGCTAGCTAAGGTAGGCCCCGTCTCTCAGATGACTTACCCTAGATTCGCCGAGGGCGGTGCAGCGCGCACGGCTGTAGCTACGCTTCTAACTCTAGCCGACAAGAGAGGTTACCCGAGGCCTCTCAGCTACGTGCACCACATTGCGGTCCTTAACCCGGAGTTGGCTAAGCTTTTAGCGGACGAGCTCTACCGTAGGGAAAATAACCCTATCGTGAAGTACATGCTAGCGCCCTCTGGGAGGGTTTCAGCAGGATTAAGGTGAAGGATATGCTCGAAGTTGGTAGGGTAGTTACGGTTTACGGTCGAAGTCTACTGCGTTTCGCAGCTTTCGAGGATAAAGTCCACACGCTCTTAAAGCCTGGAGCCTACGTGAAAGTCGAGTGCGGAGGCTCTTGGGCTTACGCTATGATCGTCAGCTTCAACCTCCTAGACGAGTTGTATAGAAAGGGGAGGATCGTCGAAGAGCTTGAAGGGTACACGGATCTGAGACCAGCTAGAAACGAGCTTATCGCGATGCTCTTGGGGGTTGACACCGGTGACGGGATACGGAGAGGTGTACCTGAGCTGCCTCGCCCAGGCCAGAAAGTCTTCCTCGTAGAAAGGGATGACCTTTCGAGAATAGCTGGCTCAGGGGATTTAGAGATAGGTCGCCTCAGCTTCGATGGAAGCGTACCTTTCACCCTCTCACTAAACATGCTTTGCTCCCGACACTTCGCTGTACTCGCCATGACGGGGGCTGGGAAGTCCAACACGGTAGCTGTGATCCTCTCCTCCCTCCTTGAAAATTACTCGTACCCTCGGATTATAGTCATAGATACGCACAACGAGTACGTACCTCTCGCAGCCCGCTTTAAAACGGCTAGAGTTTCATCGCCAGCCGGTAGAACGGCACGCTTAGTTGAGACGAGGTACGGCATAGCTCCGACCCCTTTGGAAGTCCCCCTTTGGACGTTGGGCTTAGAAGAGATCGCTGGGCTCCTAAAGCTCGATCCCTCGAGAGCTACAAAACAACTCTTGTACCTTCGCAACGCTCTACAGGAAGTAAGGAGGAGAAGGTACTCTGCGGCTGGCGCAGACGATGTAGTTTACTTTGAAGCGGAAGAACTGAAGGAGGCGGTTGAGAGCCAGGCGAGGCCTGGAAGGTACACGGATAGATCTCTCGATGACTTGATCCTTAAGATAGATTCTCTACTCGAGAACGCTGATGTAAAGTACGTGACTAAACCGGTGGCTAGCTCCAAACTTTACGAGTCGTTAGATCTCAGGGAACCCCAGAGGAGCGTTGAAACTTACGTGAAAGTGTACGAGCAGCTACTTCAACCTGGTTTAACGATAGTTGCTCTAGGAGGTTTACCCAGCGATGCACAAGCGTCCACGGCTGCAACGATACTCAAATCCCTCTGGAGGTTGATAACAGCTAGTGTCTTAGCTGGAAACCCTCAACCAACCCTCCTTATAGTCGAAGAAGCTCACAACTACGCTCCCCAAGGTCGATGGGGTCCGGCACGGGACATCCTAGAAAGAATCGCTAAAGAAGGAAGAAAGTTCGGCATCGGTATAGGCGTCGTCAGCCAGAGACCCAGAGAGCTTTCACAGACCCTGCTCGCACAGTGTGGTACGCTCATAGCGTTGAGGACAGCCAACCCGCGGGACCAAGAGTACATTTTAAGCAGTATGGAGGACGTAGTAAGCGAGATGGTCGAAGGGCTCTCAGGCTTAACAACCGGAGAGGCTCTTATATCTGGATCCGCTGCTCCAATTCCAGCAATAGCGAAGGTTCACGATTTCCAAGCAAAGAGCGGCATCACGCTCGGAGGCAAAGACATCGACTGGCGTGGAGAATGGAGTAGACAGCCTCGAGCTGTAAACTTAACCCCATACCTCATCGGAGAGATCTCTGAAGAGATTAGCGAAAAAGAAAAAGAGGAGTCAACAATTGAAAAGTACTTCATGTAAACCACCCTGACCCGGGAGAGTCGAGGCTAGCTTAAATTCAGGTTCCATATAGATACTTAAAACCTCTACCTACTCTCTTCATTGACACTTTTATAGTATTCAAAAAATGTTTATGATAAAGCTTATATATAACGATTTAAATCAGTTTTCTTGATGGGAGCAAGATTTGGAAAAAAATATAAATGGGTTATAATCGCTTCTGCCATCCTCGTAATATGGTCCTTGCTTCTCCCTCTAGCTTACTCTCAGCAAGAAGAGAGGAAACCCCTGTTCGTAGGCGCATGGCCTTACCTCCTGCCTCCTGAGGGTCATTTCAACACGTTTGTCACGGGTGCGTTAACCTTCGGCATCTATCATCAAGTTATTCAGGAGCCCTTAGCCTTATACTTGTGGCACAACGATACTTACGTACCCTGCCTAGCTACCTCTTGGGAGATCACCGGAGATTATTTTGTTGTGAACCTTAGACGTGGTGTAACTTTCCATGACGGTACACCTTTCACTGCTAGGGATGTTGCTGGAACTTGGTTGATCCATTACATACTAAATCACCCGTTGTACTCTCTAGGGTTTGTAGACAGGGTTGAGATAGTCGAAGACTACACGGTTAGATTCCGCATAAAGAGACCGTCACCGATACTTGTAAGGTACATTCTACGCGAACCCGTTAGGCCGTACTCCACGTACAAGGAGTTCGTAGACAAGGCGATGGACTTCATGAACCAAGGGCTGTCACCTACTTCTGATCCGGTTAAACAATTGGCTGCAGACTTCAGAAACTTCAGGCCCGAGCAGTACATAGGTACTGGACCCTTCATGTGGACTGGGGAAATAACGGAGGCGGAAGTCTGGTTCAAGTTCTACGAGAATTACTGGAACAAGGATAGGGTGAAGTTTAAGTGGTTAAAGCTTGTCAATGGCGAGACACCGCAAGTTACTCCTCACGTGTTAGCTAAGGAAGTTGACTACGCTACGCACGGCTTCCCACCTGCTACGGAGCAACAGTTCAAGGAGTTAGGAATCAGGATCATTAGACCTCCAATATACTCGGGTCCTGCGATACAGTTCAATATGAAGATATGGCCGTTGAGCGAGGTATGGTTTAGGAAAGCGATAGCCTACGCGATCAATACTACTGAAAACGGTTGGGTATCACTATCGGAGTCAGGAAGACCCGTGAGGCATGCGACTGGGCTCCCGATAGAACTCGCGGACATTTGGTTGACCAGCGAAACCAAACAGAAACTCGAGGTATTCGAGTACAACCCAGACAAGGCTTCACAGATGTTGCGTGAGAATGGTTTCACGAAGGGAGCTGACGGTTTCTGGCGCTACCCCAACGGTACAGTCGTAGAGTTTGAGCTTATATTCCCAGCTGAGTTTGCAGACTGGTCCGCAGCTGCGGCTAACGCTGCAGCCCAGTTGACGAAATTCGGCATCAAAGTTACTCCCAGGGCTATAACGTTCACACAGCATCCGATCGAGGTCTGGGAGGGTAGGTTCCAGCTGGCTATCCAGAGCTGGGGCGGCGGCGCCAACCCGCACCCCTACTTCCACTTCTATCAAGCTTTCATGTACTGGAATGAGAAAGAAGCAGGCGTCGGGCAGGGAAGACCCGGTATCAGCTTCCCGTTGATTCAGAGCACAAAGTGTTGTGGAACAGTCAACATTCGAGAGCTTGTGGCTGGCGTAGCTGAAGGTTTTGATATGGAGCGCGTCAAGCGGGGTACCAATACACTAGCATTGGTCTTTAACGAACTCTTACCATGCGTAATCCTTTGGCAGAGGTATGGAAACAACCCGGCGCTTGATGGTATAAGAGTTACCGGTTGGCCTCCCGATGGCGATCCTATATTCAAGAACCCGCCGTACGGCGATGCTTTCACAGTTTTCATGTTGCTAACCGGTTACGGTATCAGGCCTACGCCGCAAAATATGCCTGCCGCTGAGACGCCACCTGCTGAACAGCCAGCCCAACCAGGGCTTGACTTGACGATGATTATCGTAGCTGTAGTCGTCGTCGCCATAATCATCGCTGCTTTACTCTTCGTCAAGCGTGGAAAGAAAAGCTAAATTTTCGATCTAATATTTTATATTTTTTCTTTAGCTAGTTTTATATAGTGAGTCATCTGGTATCTCTCGGAAGGTGAAAGAATGAGCTTGAAGAACTTGCTTAGAGCTGTGCTCGGGAACTACTTGTTTAAGAGAGCTTTAAGAGCATTCGGCATCATAGTAGCAGCTTCTACTATAACGTTTTTCATAATCAGGTTGATGCCGAGTAACCCGATAGAGATCTTCATAAACCAGATGATGTCCGCGTACGGAATGTCTTACGAGGATGCAAAAGCTATGGCTCTAGCGCTTTTTACAATAGATCTGGATAAACCTCTACACGAGCAATACTTCGAGTACGTGACGAACATAATTAGAGGAAACCTAGGAACGTCGATCTCCATATCTCCGGGCACCCCAGTAATGAACGTCGTCACGGCTTTCCTGCCTTGGACTCTCTTTAGCGTTTCAATCTCGCTCTTCTCAAGTTTCCTCCTCGGCATTACCCTCGGGATGATAGCCGCTTACAGGAGGGGCGGTATATTCGACAGGGTGGTCAGTACCGTTGCCGCCGTGACGAGCGCTATCCCCGGCTACCTTTTAGGAATCCTCATCGTAGTTTTTATCGGAGTTCGCTTCGGATTAATCAACTATATGAGAGGGGCTTACAGCGCTGGGCTCACTCCCGGCTTCAATCTCCCATTCATCGTAGATGTTTTCCTTCACTTGGCAGCTCCCTTTACCACCTACGTGCTGAGCACCTGGGGTGGTTGGATGCTATCCATGAAGGCTAACACAGTAGCAGTGCTCGGCGAAGATTACGTAACTGTGGCGAGGGCCAAAGGATTACCTGAGGGGCGTATAAGGACTCAGTACGTCGGGAGAAACGCTATGCTACCTCTTTTCACATCCCTTGCGATCAGCTTAGGCTTCATATTCGGCGGGTCTACTCTTATAGAGAACGTGTTCGTCTACAGGGGGGTTGGGAGGCTGCTCTGGTCGAGCATCAACGCTCGCGATTACACCGTGATGCAAGCAGTTTTCCTGATCATCACAATTTCTGTTGTCGTATCCAACTTTTTAGCCGATCTAATTTACAGCCTCATCGACCCAAGAGTCCGCGTAGGCGGGTGAGGGGGATGAGCCTTAAAAACTTAAGGGAAGCAACTCGCATCTATTTAGTAGACCCCCTTAAGTTGATCTCAAGGAAAAAGTCGGGTCTCGTAGCTCTCTTCGGCCTACTAATTTACATCATAATGGCCTTGTTTGGGCCATACCTAGTCCCTCTAGACATCACCCCTAAACCGGGGAAACGATACCTTCCCCCCTCCCTAGAGCACCCCTTAGGAACAGACTTTGAGGGGAAGGACATTTTCTCCCAGATAGTCAATGGAGCTTGGGACGTACTTTATGTAGCTTTTCTTGCAAGCTCCTTTACGATACTGATAGCAACCCTACTAGGATCTATCTCTGGTTTCAAGGGGGGGTTTGTAGACTCTATCATAATGGCTGTCGACGAAATACTGTTAACGATACCTCAGTTCCCTCTCCTCGTAGTACTAGCAGCTCTAGTGAGACTCGACAATTTCACCCTAGCGCTCGTTTTAGGTGTCCTGTCCTGGCCTGCTCTGGCGAGAGCTATCAGGGCTCAGATCTTGTCCTTGAAGGAGAGGGACTTTATAGAGGCGGCACGAGCTCTAGGGTTGGGGTTGAAGCACATAATATTCGTCGAAATGATCCCTAACCTGTTACCTTACATCGTAGTAAGTTGGATACTTTCGATGACGGGAGCTATCTACTCTCAGGTCGGTTTAGTGTTTCTAGGCTTTGTCCCATTTACTTCTCATAACTGGGGTGTCATGATCAACCTTGCTTGGACTTGGGGAGCTATCTACCATAAGGACAGCGTATGGTACATAATCTCACCGATTTTCGCGATAATATTCTTTCAGCTGTGCACTATATCGTTCGCTTCTTCACTCGAGGAAATTCTTAATCCAAGGCTGAGGGAAGTGAGGTGAAAATATGATCGAACTGGAAACTAAAGGAACGTTAACCGTAAATGAACCGGTGATATCTATAGATAACTTAACTGTAGAGTACGTCTCACCTAGGGGAGTGATCAAAGCAGTTAGAGGTGTTAGCCTGAAAGTTTACCGGGGCGAGACGCTATTTATCGTAGGCGAAAGCGGGTCGGGTAAGTCTACCCTCGGACTCGCTATGCTTAACATCGTCCCTAGACCAGGTCGTATAGCAGGAGGGTCGATAACCTACCACATCGATGGGAGAAACGTAAACATCCTAGACTTGCCTTTAGAGGACCAGAGGGCTTTCAGGTGGAAGAACGTCGCAATGGTGTTCCAGTCAGCGCTTAACTCTCTAAACCCCGTCCTCAGAATATGGGATCAGATGTACGATACGATAGAGTCCCACGATAAACACATCTCGCGCGAAGAAGTCTATGAAAAGGTTAGAAGGCTTCTCTATTTAGTGAGGTTGGACCCTGACCGGGTGCTCAAGGCTTATCCTCACCAGTTGAGCGGTGGAATGCGGCAAAGGGTCATGATAGCTCTAGCTCTTTTACTAGACCCAAAGGTCCTCATCTTGGACGAACCAACTACGGCACTCGACTTGTTGACTCAAAAGAGCATTATGGAGGTTCTGAAAAACATTAAAAAGGAACTCGGCTTGACGATGATTTTCATCACGCACGACTTGTCTCTCGCAGCTGAGCTTGCAGATAGAGTGGCGGTCATGTACGCTGGAAAGCTTGTAGAGTTAGGCGACGTATACGACATATTTTACAGGCCTAGACATCCCTATACTTTCGCCCTTATGAAAACAGTCCCCAAGCTTACGTCGATAGACGAGGAGCTTTATCCGATCCCAGGGTCTCCGCCGGACATGGCGAATCTTCCGCCGGGCTGTAAGTTCCACCCGCGCTGCCCTTACGCTACTAGAGCCTGCTCGGATGTAGAACCTTCCGAGGAGTGGTTAACTCCAAGCCACTTAGTGGCTTGCCATAGGCACAGAGATCTATCTTTAAGGGTTGAGGCGCGATGACCGGGCTTCTCGAGTTAATGGATGTTTCAGTAGCGTACCAAGTCGGTCGAGGAATCTTATCGACGAAGAAAGTTGTTAAAGCAGTTGATAGAGTCAACTTGGAGCTCGGTGAAGCTCAGACGCTGGCTTTAGTCGGCGAATCTGGCTGCGGGAAGACGACGACAGGCAAGGCCGCGGCAGGTCTCATAAAGCCTACAGAGGGCTCGGTTCTATTTCGCGGCAGGGACGTATGGAAGCTTGATAGGAGCGAATTCAGAGAGTTCCGGAGATCTGTACAAATCATACATCAGGATCCCTTCGCCTCGTTGAACTCCATGTTAACTATTTACAAGACTCTCTCAGCACCCCTTTTCCAATATAAGATTGTCTCATCAAAGAACGAGGCTGTAGAGCACATCTCAAAGCTCTTAGAGACCGTCGGACTTGTACCGCCTGAGGAGTTTATATTCAAGTATCCTCACCAGCTTAGCGGCGGACAAAGGCAGAGAGTAGTGGTAGCTAGAGCGATAAGCATTAACCCTAAAGTGATCGTCGCCGACGAACCCGTATCGATGATAGACGTTTCACTCCGCCTTCAAGTCCTAAGGCTGATGAAGGATCTCCAGCACAAGATGGGTATCTCATACCTCTTCATCACACATGACTTGGCGACGGGAAGATACTTCGCTAGCGATGGATACACTGCCGTCATGTACTTGGGAAGCATCGTCGAGTACGGTCCAACAAACTCGGTCATACTGGACCCGCAACATCCATACACTAAGGTCCTCCTCTCTGCTATCCCTGAACCTGATCCTGAGAGGACACGAAAGAAAAAGGTGATGCAACTTAGAAGCCTAGACGTGCCAAGTCTCCTAAACATTCCGCCAGGCTGCAAGTTCCACCCGCGCTGCCCCTTCTTCATCGAAGGTAAATGCGACAAGCAACCCCCTCCAAGATATTACCTTGATGATCATCGTTGGGTAGCATGCTACCTTTACGAGGGCGTTGGATAGTGGACCCGCAACTGGGTAGGCACGCGTTTAACCTGGCGTTCTACTTCGTCCTCATGTCGGGTATTCTACTACCTTTCCTTAACCGCGATTCGCCAGAGTTTATTGCCGCTGTTTTCGCCTTCATCTTCAGTCTCGTATTCCTTCTCGTGGTAGTGTGGGAGGTTAGGCGAGAGGCTAGAATACCTAAGACTCTCTCGTCGAGTGAGGAGAGGCTCGGGGATCTCTAACCTATTTTTGTTTAATGTCTACGCCTGGAAAAAGAATAAAAGCCTATTATATAACTTGAATATGAAGTGAGTAGGCTCGTCAGGTTCTTGCTTCAACAGCTGGGCTTATACCATTTAACTACCCATGAGGATCGGGTGGAAATAGATAGGGAGATTGAATTGAGGACAGGCGTCAGTTGCGACGAAGCGATTGAGAAGGGGCTCGTATCTAGGGATGAGTTCACTGCCATCGTATTCGATGTTTTGAGGAGGAGGAAGCTCAGACGGCAGACTGAAGTCATGGCCGCGTACACTTAGTTACGGTTTCGCATCATATACCCGGGTTCCTTAAAGTTGGTTTCTTGCTATCTTAAACTTATGCATCGAGTGTACAGTTATCCTTCTGAAGTTAACAAGAGTTGCTTAGAAGCTTTCACCACGTAGCCTCGAAAGGTGGGTTTAAGCTAAATAAAATTCGTCTAAGTCTCTACCCTTTTATGTGGTTGAAGTTTACGTCGGAACCTCCGGCTGGGTTTATAACTGGAATGAGGGCAGAGATTTAAAATGGTATGTCGACCACTCTGGGTTAAATGCTGTCGAGTTGAACGCTTCTTTCTACCGTTTTCCTTTCCCTGCGCAGGTAAAGTCTTGGGCTACTAAGGGTTCGAAGTTGAGGTGGGCTGTGAAAGTTCACAGGTCGATAACCCACGTTAGGAGAGTTGGGGCATCATCCGTTGACGTCTGGAATAGGTTTATGGAAAGGTTGTCTCCCCTTGGTCCTTTTACCGACTTTTATCTCTTCCAACTTCCGCCGAGCTTCAACTTTTCAAGCAGAAATGAGGAGAGGCTGAAGATATTCGTTGAGTCGACAGGCCTAGGCCGATGCATGGCTGTGGAATTTCGACACGAGTCATGGTTTTTGGAAAGAGGATTGGACCTGTGTAGAGACTTAGGCGTTACGTTTGTCTCTGTAGACTCTCCAATGGGTACGTGGATTGGCTCTAGTAACGGAGTCGTCTACTTGAGGGTTCATGGACGTGGCACATGGTACTCTTATGATTACAGTGTAGAGGAGCTGACTGAGTTGGCTGAACTTATAGACAGTTTATCGCCTAATAAGGTGTACGTGTTTTTCAACAATGACCATTGGATGCTCGAGAACGCTAGGGTCATGCATCAAATACTTCAAAAATTTTTGAAATAACGGAAGCTTAATAAATTTAACACGTTGAGTTGATTCATCGAAAGTTAGACACAAATACGGTACGCCAGCATCTAAACTATGCTTGCAAGCGTTGATGAAATTAGAGAACTCCTTGAGTTGGAAGTTTTAGAAAGGTTTGAAGAAGGATTCAACGTTGATGTAAAGTTGTTGAAGGAGCAGATTAGAGCAGCTCGAAACGTTGAAGAGTTGAACGAAATCTACGAACGCTTACAGGGGGCTGAGCTAAGGGAAGATTACCCATACAGGGAGCCGAACGATGGGAGAGAGATAATAGCGGAAAGACCCGCGACGCCAACGTCATTCCACGTAGACTTGGACGAGAGAAGCCTACTTGACAAACTCCTGGGGGCTTGGCTGGGGAGATGCTCTGGCTGCATGCTGGGGAAACCTGTAGAAGGTTGGAGTAGGGAGAGGATCACTAAAGCTTTAGAGAGAATAGGTGAAAACCCTCTAAAAGGACCCTATATCCCCTTTGCCGCGTTCTCAGACCTAGCGCCGGAGCATAGGAAATGGGTGTATCCGCTTACGAGAGAGGGTATTAGGAGAGCTGAGAGAGATGACGACCTAGACTACACGCTGTTGAACTTGGCTCTCTACGAGTTAAAGGGGCCCGGCTTCACTACAAGTGACGTGGCATCAGCTTGGCTTACCATGCTCCCGTACAACTTGACGTACACGGCTGAGAGAGCTGCTTACCGGAATCTTGTCTTAGGCTTAAAACCTCCGGAAACAGCCGTCTACCTCAACCCTTACAGGGAGTGGATCGGGGCTCAGATTAGATCAGACCTGTGGGGCTACGTTTCACCCGGGAACCCTGAGAGAGCTTCGATGCTAGCGTATAAAGACGCCCGTCTCTCACATGTAAAGAACGGCATCTACGGTGAAATGTTCTTTGCAGCTGCTTTAGCGCTCGCTTACAAGCTTGATGAACCCGTTTCCCTGATTAACGAAGCTTTGAAGGTTATACCGAAGAACTGTAGGCTAGCTGAGGCTATAAGCTACGTCGTGTCGCTTTACAGGGAAGGGATTGACTGGGGGGAGGCTATAAAAGACATCTTGGCTAGGTACGGAGCATACCATTCCGTACACACGATTAACAACGCAGCTATCGTCGCAGCTGCCTTGATCTGGAGTGAAGGGAACTTCGCTAAAGCTATAGGCTACGCTGTTACAGCTGGGTTAGACACCGACTGCAACGGTGCGACAACGGGAAGCATCATGGGCTTAATGCTTGGAGCTAGCAACCTTCCTCATGATTGGGTTAAACCGTTGAACGACAGGCTTGCGACAGCCCTCAGCGGGTTGGGCGAATTGAGCATACGAGAGCTCGCGGAAAGAACTTTGAAGTGTTTACTCCTCTACCCGGAGTAGGTTCACATTAAGAGCTATGCAAGTATGAGTGACTCTAGCCTACGTCTCTAGGCAAGACTCGACTATTCTAGTGCAGATCTAGAGCATCTTCCACAGCTGATAAAACTCTAGCGGTAACATTCCAAGCTTCTAGTGTAACCTGTGAAATTGACACAGTCTCATCGGCTATTTCATAAAACTCGCTGCTGAAGTCTCCAGCTTGAAAACAGCCGATGATTACCATTGGAGTTTTCTCCTCAATAATCTTCCTTGCTAAATCTACCGGTTTTATTTTATAACCTTTCTCAGTCAAAAGATAAACTTTACTAGGTTTAAGTTGTTCCATGAGTTCACTCAGGTCGCAGGATAGAACTTGCAGTAAAGGTTCGCTGGAGCCGGGCGGCACCTCCTCCTCTACTAAAAGTTGCTCCATGAGACCTATGAAACGGTTGTAATTTCGTGGCAACTTTACGTGCCTTGAGACTCTAATTATCTTGCCATCATACGTGTGGATGTGAAGAGAAAGCAACCTGTTCCTATTGAGTAGGGAACCTAAAGCTAGTAAAGAGCAGAAATGTACGATGTCTGGACGCCCCCTCCTTTCAGCGTCGCCAAGGTTGAGCATAGCTGGGCGATGGATGGATACATCGAGCAGAGTCTGTCCAGGCCTTTTACCCCTGCGTTTAGCCCAAGCTTTAACAGCCGGATGTTCCCAGAGTTCTCTAGGAACGAGCTCTAGGCCGCTTGCAGCAAATAGAAGACAAAGCTCGTCCAAAGTGATCGCACCTCCCTACAAGTCTATTCATAAATAACATTGATGTCCAGAACCACTCTATCTTTAAACTCATATGAATATAACGAAATAATTTTTCGAGAAAGTGCTCAACTCTATATGTTTATTCATGAAGTTGCTGACGAAATAATAAAAGTTTAACGAAAACTTTCTCTAACTAAATCACAACGATTTACTTTACTACAATAACGTAAGCTTAAAAGAGTTTAACCTCGATCAATCATGTTGATCGTACATGTCAAGAGTCTAGTTCTATAAGGTGAATTCTACTACGTGATCAGGTGTGGACTGTCTTAAACTTTAGATAAGTAACCTACTTATAACTTACCACTAACAGTACTTTTAATATGCATACTTACTCTCCTACCCCCTCAGCAGCGTAAACGATTGTATTATAACATACAATAATACGTGAATTTAACACTTGTAGGTGGATGACGTGGGGGTGTTTTTCATGATGTTTCCTGTTGTTGTCTATCTTCTATTATATTTAACATCAAAGCTATGGATTTTAACTTATTTATTTTGCTAGATTCATACTTTAATTCTTCTAACCATCTTATGTAAGCTTCGTCAGGGTTTCTAGATGTTACAACAAAGTTAAAGATGTAGTTAACCATACGCATCACTTGCTCCTCGCTTAAGTTCCTTGAGCTTAGAGAATCGGTGGGCGGTGGAGGGTACTCCCAAGCCGTTACCCTAGCTATCTCGATTGGTTGAAGTGATATCGTCGCGTAGCCCGCCTTAGCTGGCGGCTCCCTTTTCCCCACAAGTTTTCTCCAAGCTTCGAGATCGACTTTCCCTGTTACGCGAACCCTAAGTATCTGTCTAGCGAGTTCCCAAGACGCTTCAGCCTCGACGGCTATAGGTGGCCCATAACACTCTATTGAAAGCTTGAAGCCGCTCGCGTGCAAGGATCTTAGCCTACGCAGAAGAGGTTCTTCTGTCCAAGCCCACGCGTCCACGTAGGGTAAGCCCGAGTCTCTGACCGCGGATACCAGGTCGTCCCATGTTGTTAAGCCCTTTACGAAACCTTTAACGTGTCGTTCAAGTTCACTCGGGTAAGGTAGTAGAACCCCTTTCAACTCATCAGCTGCAAGTACTATTTCCTCGGCTGCCCACAGCCTAGCTAACCGGAGCCTGGATGCCACTATGACCCAAGGCTCCATACGCGCGTACGTGAAGCGTGAGAAGGGAAAAGTTTTCCTCTGGTCGAGGCGTTCGTCAACAATAAAAAGATGCTTAAACTTTACTCAACGGTGTAGAGTTTGCGTATAAGGATCTTGGGACTGTTTCTCCTGTTAGCTACGGTAATCCCTTCGCGTTACGATTCGTTCGCTCAAACGCCTGTAGTGGTTACTAATAC
This sequence comes from Thermofilaceae archaeon, assembly GCA_025057995.1. Lineage (GTDB taxonomy): Archaea > Thermoproteota > Thermoprotei > Thermofilales > Thermofilaceae > JANXEW01. Next base: position 434,263 of record JANXEW010000001.1, read on the forward strand.
TGTCACTTATTCTCTTCACGGGCGCTTCCTCCTAGTTAACAATAACAACTTTACCGTAAGAGATTACGTGTATGTTCCTCTTCCTCAAAACTCTTCGTTTCAGAAAAGCTTTGTGAACTATATGGAGCCTAACCCTCTTCGGTATTTACGCGACGAGGACGGTAACTTTTATGCTATTGTCGTCGTCGAAGTTGAGCCTAAATCCAATGTATGGATCAACGTCTCTTACACCGTGAAGGTTTCAGCTTACCGTTTGGGCGACGCGGGAGCGCTCTGGCCATCTTTAGAAATAGTTAGAAAGTACACTTCATCCAGCGGCTACTGGAACATATACAACTCGACGTTGATTGACTTGTCTTACCGTACCGCTCTAGCTGATACGCCGTTAGAGACGGCTAGGAAATTAGCTGAGTGGGTTGTAGCTAGAGTAGGCTACAGGATTGAGCTTTCAAGGCTTGGTAGCGACCATGCCCTAGTTGCGAGACGCTTCGACTACGTCATAGTCGGAGATTGTGTTGAAGTAGCCGATGTGTACGTAACTATGGCGAGAATCTTAGGTTTGCCTGCTAGAACTGCTTACGGACTCCTTCTCTCAGGTTTAAAAGGTAGAATGTGGCTTAACCTTACAACTCTCCACGAAGAAGGTTTGCAACTGCTTGAGCACTGGGGTGGACACATGTGGCCTCAAGTCTACTTCACCGAGGTCGGTTGGGTGGACGTAGACATGCTCGACGGCTTGAAGCCGAACGTAGGGGTCTACAACGAGAACCACATACTCTTTGGTGTCGAGGAGACTAAATATTACGGTTCAGCTTTAAGTAGCGCCTGCATACCGAGCTACCTTACCCTCCAGTACGTAGAGTACACGTACGAAGGTGAGAGAACTTGAACCGCTTCCATCTACTCGCTGTTTTGATTTCTACCTACGCCGTTCTAACGTACGCTCAGCCGAGCTACTGGATCGCCTTAAACTATAAGGTTACTTTCTCGAGCGACGGCAGTGCCCTCGTAGAAGCCATGTTGCATCCATTCTCCCTAGACGGGAATAGCCTCTTTGGTGATGCTCGAGTAGAAAGGGATCTCAACGCCTCTGTAAGGGGGATCGCCAATTACACTCTATTAATGTTCTCAGACAACCTGAAACTCCTTTCCTATAGTCTTCTCTCCTACGAGAAGCGGCTCCACGAAACCGTAATGTGCGACGTAGCTAACACAGGGGTGATGTCTAGTTTTAAAGGAGCCTACGTGTTGTCTACGTTAGTTTACCTTAACACTAGCAACTACGTTAGGAAGCTGAACGCTACGCTCTACGAGGTGAAAGTGAGAGACAGCTTCACCAGCATGGACGTACGCAGCTGGATTGACGTAATCCACTTCTGCTTTAAGAACGTTCGACTGAGGGAGTTTAGATGGGAGCCCCCCTTCGCTCGTGGACCAAAATCCGCCGAAGACGGATGTATGCTATGGGAGAATTACAACGAGCAAGAAGCCCCAGACTTTTACGTTTTCATTCTAGAAGCCCCTAGCTTCGAGTACGTCGGTGAACCACCGGAGATCTCAGCTGTCATATCAAACATTGAGTACGGCTACAACCGTTTCACAGTCACGGTGAAGAACACGGGGTTAACGAGCGGTTACGCTTACGTAAGAGTTGTATCAAATTCCTCTGAGCAAGCTCGAAAAATCTACCTCTCAGCGAGAGCTTCGAGAGAAGTTACCTTCCCTAATATAGCTGGCGAAGTTTTCATCATCGAGCTATACTCAGGTAGTGAGTTGCTTGACAATAGAACATTCACAACTTACCATGGAGACGTGGTTGAACCGTCTGACACCGTTAAACCGCCAGACACGTCTGATAAACAACAGTCGACGATGCCCTCAGTTACTGTTATACTAATTGTAACCTTCATCGCAGTCATACTCATTATTCTAGTTCTAACGGTATTTTTCAAGAAGTCAAGACAACAATCACAAGAAAACTACTCTACCGATGTATACTTGAAATAAAAAAATTAGATGAGTAAATGATCTTCCTAGCTAGATAAATTTAATGCCATAGTTGTAGTAAATACTCATTCTAGAAGGGTTCTTTAACATAAGAAGTAAAAGAGATACTTCAAGTGATGATCCGGCACTTAAAACTCTTGAGATAATACTAGCGGTCTTAGCCTAAAGTTTTGCGGTTTTTAATAAATTTTAATGCAAATTTTTTTCTAGTATTGATTCGGAACTACAGCGTGAAGAAACTGAAAGTCGGGATTATTGGTGCTGGTGGTATAGCAAACAACCACGCTCACTACTACAGGGAACTACCGGATGTCGAGCTATCTGCTGTCGCGGATGTAGCTCAAGATAGGGCTAGGGAGTTTGCTCTCAGGTGGGGCATCCCACCTGATGGAGTTTTCAGCGAATTTTCAGAGATGTTACGTAGCGTAGAGTTAGACGCCGTCAGCATCTGTACGCCACACAAGGTTCACGCTAAACCAGCCGTCGAAGCTCTCAAACGAGGTATCCACGTCCTAGTTGAGAAGCCTATGGCTTCATGCGGTTCTGAAGCTTTGGAGATGTATAAGGCGGCGAGGTCTTCAGGGAAGATCTTAATGGTAGGTTTTCAAACCCGATGGTCACCTGAGTTAAGAGTGGCTAAGAGAATCGTGGCCTCGGGAGCCCTTGGGAGAGTTTACTACGCGGAAACCACACTCGGAGGTAGGAGAAGGGGTATACCGGGGTCGGCGACTTTCACGAAAAAGGATCTCGCGGGAGGTGGAGTGCTTCTCGACCTAGGCTGTTACGCGATAGACAACATAATGTTCGTGTTGGGTCATCCCAAACCTCTGGCTGTCTCAGCTTCTATCGAGTCAGCCGTAGGCGGGCAGAAGGATGCACTGGTCGAAGGCGGCTGGGCTTGGAACCCCGAAAGCTTCGAAGTCGAGGATTTTGTCTCCGCTTTCATAAGGTTTGAGAACGGGTTGACCGTCCTCCTGAAGGAGAGTTGGGCTATGCACCTTGAGACTTTAGGCTCACCCTTTATTCTAGGTACCAAGGGCGGGCTAAGGCTTTCACCGTTGGAGTTGTATAGGGACGAGTGGGGTTATATGGCTAACACTTCCTTCAAGCTGCCCCAAGTTGACATCTACAGGGAGAGGATCCGGAACTTCGTTGAAGCAGTCAAGAAGGGCGGTCCTTCGCCTATAGACCCGCGAGAGATCGTGATGGAAATGTTCATCATCGACTCCATCTACGAGTCAGCTAGTAAAAGGAAGGAGGTTGACGTAAAACTGCCTGCTGAACTGTTCTCTTAAGTTTCTCCGATCCACTCCAGCGCTTGTAAGACGCACTCGTCCGGAGTCTTTAACCTGACAACCATTTCCCTCGCTTTCTTCACGTTTTCTTCTACTTGGCTCTCATCTAAGCTTAAAACTTCTTCAGCAAGTTCGCTGGGACTCCCATCCCACCGTTTGAGAGGAAAGCCTAAACTTTGAACGTACGCGCTTACTTTCAAGTTCAACGGGAAAGTATAGTACGAGGGGATGCCTAGAAGTGCCGCTTCTCTCGCCATAGTGCCTCCGCCCGTAACTACAGCTAACGAATGATGAACTAGGTCTAAGCCATCGACACAAGTCGTAGGCGCTAGGAAGCCGCGTTTCAAAGCTTCTTTACGCTGTTCTTCGTACCTAGGTAGAACAACCGTCGTTAAGCCGTGCTTCTTGAGCACATCACATAGCTCCAACCAACCCCACCCGCCCCAAGAATAGTAAGCGGCTTTGAACTCCTCAGGCCTTACAACTACGTACCGTCTCCTCTCTAGTTTAAGTTCCTTTAGCGTGCTACCTGTAGGCTTAAACATTTTAACCCACAGGATCTCGTCAACACCATCGTAGTAGAACACGCGAGCGTTTTTCGAGAGGAAGTTTTCAAACTCTCCTCTTAAGGCTTCTGGAGCTACCAGTACTGAGCAAAGCGGGAGGGAGAGCCTGTTTGCAGCTTCAGCGTGAGGCGTATCATTTAAAGCTATGTAAGGTATCCCTAGACCGAAGGCAACGCGCGCAGCCGACGGGTTTGGGTAGGCTACGAGAGCTTTAGGCGAAGCTTCGCCGACCAAGCGTGCTAGAGCGTAAACTCTATTTGCGTCTGCGAGCAGCTTCCCAAGCTTTGTACCGCCCCCGTGCTCTCCAACCACCGTCGGCTTCAACCCGTAAAGTTCTATAGTGTAACGTGTACACTCGTACTCTCTACAGGTGATAAAAGTCTCGTAGCCTAAATCCTTCAGGTGGAGGGCGAGGCAGGCGGCGAGCCTCCCCTGCTTAGAAGTTAAAGCATCAAGCCAGACTCTCAACCTGTTTCACCCTATCCTCTGTACCCGTGCCCCCAAGTTGTTCAACTTTCTTTCAAGGAACTGAACTACTGTAGTGACGAGCGTTGCCGCCCTCTCACGTTCGTCATCGAACGCTGTGACGTGGAGTTCAAGGACTGGGACGCCGAGTTCAGAGCCTTTCGGGTGGCTTTTTACGTAAACTTTTTCACTCAACTTTAAAGCTTCTTTAATCACGGGGGCGGCGAGGGATTCAGGGACGCCTGAAACCTTAAGCAGGGCTTCTGAACGGCATTTTAAGGGTTCAAGCTTCCTTAATTTAGGTTCCACGTAGCTTTCGAAAATGGCCTCCATCTCAGCTGGAACGCCCGGGAGTAAAAATAAGTGTGCGCCCTTCCACTCCACTTCTACGCCGGGGGCAGTGCCTACGGGGTTGTATATCGGCTTAGCCCCTTTGGGGAGCTTAGCCATCTTTACCCTGCTCTCCGTGAGGTCGCCCCTATACTTTTCCTTGATCACCTTGAGTGCATCATCGTTCAGCTCTAGTTCAACACCCATAGCTTTCGCCAACCCCTCTACAGTCATATCGTCAAAAGTGGGTCCCAACCCGCCTGTAGAGACGACAACTCTAGCCCCCCTGTCTACGGCGGTGGAGAAAGCCCACGCTATCAAATCCGGTTCATCGGGCACTATCAAACCTCCTTCAACTCTGTATCCCAGGTCAGTCAGCTTCCTCCCCAGCCAAGCGAGGTTAGTGTTGACGACTTTGCCTATCAACAACTCGTTTCCCACGCTAATCAAGTAAGCTTTCGGTCCAACGGTCAGCCCCATCGTGCAAGTGGGAACGATGCCTTGGATAAACGTAGCGGTTTAGTTTGAGGTTATCGTTTTAAGCCGCTTAACTGAAGCCCGGTAGGTCGCCGGGTGAAGCATTTGCAAGTTAGAAAAACACAGTTCCATGGAGTTGAGGTGCCGGTCATTAGTCTAGAGAAGGGGGAGGAGGCTATAATAGTTTCAGATACTCACTTCGGGTTAAAGTATAAGGAGAAGTTCATGAGTAAGTTCAAAGAGTTTGAGAAGTTTCTAAAAAGTTTTACGGATACTAAGCGACCAGCTTTGCTTGTCCTCTTAGGGGACATCTTCGAGTTTTGGACGGCGAGAGCTAGCGAGATCCTCTTCTCCGCTTTATCTCCCTTGAGGCAGCTTGTAAAACTTGACTCCAACATAGTGTATGTCGTAGGCAACCACGACAGGATCGCAGCCCACCTTAATAAAGGCGGGGTCCTAGAAGGAGAGAAGCTCATCATCGCACCAGACTACGTGGTACTAGAATGCGGGGGGAAGAGAGGGTTGCTTTTTCACGGTCATCAACTTGACTGGAAGTTCATCAGGCTTAGATGGATTTGGAGGGTGGAGACCTACATTTACCTTCTCTCGGAAACTCTTTCGGTTCTACCCTGGGCTCTTGAGTGGATTTTAGCCCTCGGCTACATTACCATCCTGCCTTTGCTCCTATACTTGACCGAAGGTGCACCGCTCACTTATAGGGCTTTCACTCTGATATCAGCCTTATTGCTTCTCGCACCTATTATTGTGCTACTGTGGAGGGCTGTTCAGGACAACGTGTGGTACGGTGTCGTTCAACCGTTGTCGTACAAGCTGTCCAAGGGGAGGCTTCGAGGGAAAACCATCGCTTCAGGACAAGTTAGGAAGGCTCTAGAAAACTTGTTGAGCTTAGTGGAATCTAACGGGCTAGGGCGTATGGATTTCGTCATATTCGGTCACACACACGTACCGGGTTTAATCAAGGACGAGAACGGTAAGATTATCGCTAACACTGGGGGTTGGGTTGAAGGGTTAGAGGGATCCAGTTGCAGTTTCCTAAAAGTAAGCGACGAAGGAATTACTTTATCGAGGTGGAACGGGTCGCAGGAGGAGATTTTATTCTTCACCCCCTTTTAAGAGAGGAGAGCTAAGAGAAAGGGGAGAGTGAGGGTCGCTACAGTCGTTAGTATCACGACTACGCTGCTCGCTTTCTCAGAGCTAGGATTGTAGACAGTACAGAGTATAGCGCTGGTCACAGCCGGCGGCATAGCCGCTTCAAGCATAGCTACTCTATGCGGTAGGCTACCAGGCTCTAAGTAGAGGGGAGAAGCCAGCCACATGACAGCAGGAGCTATAAGGAACCTTACAACAGCTACTTTCGCCGCTTGCGCCAGGTTCTTGGGTTTGACTTTCATGGATTGACTTCCAAGAGTGAAGAGAGCGAGGTAAGGCGCGGAACTCCCAACCTTTGACACTGTTTCCAAAAGCTGACGCGGTAGCTTTACACCAAAAGTTGATAGGAGTAACCCCCCTATAATAGCGTATAAGGGCGGGAACCTGGAGAGTTCCCGTAACCCCTCATTAAGGTCCCCTTTTAACAGGAGGGGGGCTAGCAGGTAGCCGAGTGAGGCGTTGAACAACACGTAGAAGCCTACGAGGGGGAGGGACTCAGACCCCCAGAGCACGTAGGCTAAAGGTATTGGAAGGTACCCTGCGTTAACATACGTCGATAGAAGCATTAGTTCCCTGTCTTTAGTAAGCACGTAGGAGGCGGCGAGGGATACAGAAGCGGAGATGGCTACAGACAACCCCATCTGAAAGAGACTGGCGACAGGCTTTCCGCTCCCGTAAGTGGACGTGAAGAGAAGCAGAGGGAGGAACGTGTAGAGAAGGATTCTCGAAAGTCCTTGCGCTATATCGTCCTTGGGTCTAGCCTTTATCGCATAAAGGGCTCCAATGATTATAGGCACGTAGAGCTCGAGTAGTGCCGTTAAGATTTTCTCCAAGCAATCCACCCTACGTTCGGAGTACGCCCGGGTATCTGAGTTGAAGTGAATGAGCACAACGGAAGCAGAAGCGGTGGGTCTTAGAGTCCACCTCCATTATCGAGTTGCTGAACCTCATTACACAACGCGGCGTCTTACAGTGTTCGAGACCTAAAGCGTGTCCCAACTCGTGTATAGACTCCTTAAGAAGCCTAGCAGACAGTACCTCATCGTCTGAAGAGAACCCGTAGAACTCGGGTTTTAAACGGGTGAGGAAGACGGCGCCGCCCCACCCTGGCTTCGCTATCCCGAACACGAAGTTTAAACCTTCAACGTAAGCGTCCGAGTCGATGAGTAGAAGAGTCACTGGTGGAAGGATTCGTGAGAGATCCTCCATAAGCAGATCTGCCCGAACTTGTTCCCTTTCATCATCGTAGAAACTTAACACTCTTCCAGGGCTTAACCCTTTCCCTGTTATTACTTCAACTGTAAAAATTGTTCTAAGCTCGTCTACGAGGCGATGAACTAGTCCCGTCTCCACGTTCACCGGTTCTACACGTATCTTAAGAGCTTCCACGCGCGTGAAGGCTAATCTACGATCTATTAACCTTGTTGCAACCTTCTAGCGAAAGACTAAATTACCACTCGCTCACTCTGGAGGACTTGTTATGAGGCGTTATGAGCTCCTTGTACTGCTTCTCGAGCTCGCGAAACAAGGTTGTGCGCGAACCCCTGTGAGTATCGATAAAATGGTGCTTGCTTCAAACTTGGAACTTTCAGCTTGGACTCTCAACCGGTGGCTAAGGGATGCCGTTAAGGCTGGCTACGTTGAAGTAGTATCAAAAGGTAGGAATAGAGGCTATTTTCTCACCGAGAAATCGCTTTCAGATCTTAGTGCCCTCCTGACTGAGCTTGAGCATTCCATCAGGGGGGTTAGCAGGTTGACTTTAACGGGGAAGATCTTTCGCGGACTCGGTGAGGGTGGATTCTATGTATCACTCAACGAGTATAAGGAGTGGTTTAAAACTTTCTTAGGCTTCGAGCCTTACCCGGGGACCTTAAATGTACGCCTCAACCCCGAGTCTACAGTAAAAAGGAAAATGCTCGATTGTTACGACGGCTTCCGTATACCCTCCATGGAGAGGGGAGATGATAGGTACTGTAGTGCGCGCCTATTCAAGGCTGTGATCAACGATACGGTTGAGGGAGGGATCGTAATTCCGGAGAAGACTGTTTATGGGCCTGATGTGCTGGAAGTTGTAGCTAAAACCTGTCTAAGGGAAACCCTGGGTCTCAAGGACGGAGATGAAGTGAAGATAGAAATACTTCTGAACCTCTAAGCGGCAGGGGTTGTGTGAAAAGTCAAGTCACGGTCATGTTGTTTGAAGCAAGTCAAATGCCTGTTTTCACCTTCAGCTTAGAGGAATGGGTCTTGAAGCTCGCCGCTACAGCTGTTACGGCCACGGCGCTTATCCTATTACTCTTAGTTCTCCATCGGTTGAAGCTCTTCTCAATCAAGAAAAGAGAGAAGGCAGCGATAAAATAGGGCTCCAGGAACTCCTTCACCGGAGTAATAGGCTGAGCAACTTATCAATAAGTTAAACGGAGCTCCTCTAGAACACGTTTAATGAATTCTCTAGCTTTAGCTAGCTCCTCTCTCTTCGTCTCTCTTGCGAGTGGACACAATTCATCAACAGTTACTTCACAGTTCTCTACTTCGATGACGATAGGGTACATTGAACAGCCCAACGGGCGGTATTCGTAAATAATACACTTCCCGTCCCTGTAGAAGAAACATTTCCCGTCTACATTTCGAAGCCTGTAGAAGCCTCGGCGGAAAACGGTGAACTCTCTCTTCACATAGCCTAACGCCTCAATCCTCCTCAAGTCCGACGGCGTAAGCACCATCTCAGTGTCTCTACAGCAAAGCCCGCACTTAAGGCAGTAGCCTCTAGCCTTCCAAACCGCTGGCGTCGGCTCTACCCCTTTAACCTCGTCCCTCATCGACCCTGTCATTGTATTTACTTTCATCAAACTAGAGAAGCATGTTCATACATTCAGTAACTGTCTCACCGATATAGGAGACTGTTCTCCCATCTACGCGACGCACACCTTTCCTCCTTGCTACAGATTCGGCGGCGGCTGGAGTAGTGTAAACAACTTCCATTTCAACGGTTTTCTCTACGCTTAACGGTTTAAACGCCCCTTCTATCGACTTTTTAACAGCTCTTTGAGCTGCTATGGAGATCAACTTGTAGGTAAGGGATGGGTGGAGGCACTTTGCCGCGTACATGCTAGTAGCATGCTTCACAGCTACCCCCTCTACATTTCTAATCAACTCTTCGGCTTCTGCAACCGCAGCTGCATCACCGGCGACCATGGCTAACGGGACGCCTAAGCTACCGGCGATTAGAGCCCAAAGCCCAACTTCACCCACCACGCGTCCGTTTACTCGGATCTCGTGTATCGAAGTATGCGAAAGAGTGTGGCAGAGCAGGGCTAGTGGGGCTCCAGCCTTAGCGTGCGCTCCTACAGCTAGCACAGCGTCGAAGCTTTCGTCCAACCCCTCCATTTCTAGAATCCTTCTACCTCTAATCAACTTCGCAGAAGGATGAAGCTGCTCAAGGAGTATGCTGAAAGCGGCGCCGTGGCCGTCTAACACAACTACCTCATCGACGCCAGCGTTGAGCGCCCCTTCGATAGCAGCGTTCACGTCACTAGTAAGCATCCTTCTAGCTTCCTCGTGTAAACGTCCCCCAGGGTTAAAATCCTCCCAGTAGCCAGCTACTCCGGTAGCCCCCTCTAAGTCAGTCATTATGAAAACTTTCATTAGAAAAGTATAGGAAGCAGATGGTAAAAAGCTAACTATTTTCTAGGTCTACGTGTGCTCGTACTAGGGTGAACCTGCAACTATCATCTGTCTTTTCCACGAAGAACCTACCTTGTTTTCTCGGATACCATCTGCCATCAATCATTGAAAGGTGTACAGTGGAGATGTGGGGGAGGGGGCAGAACTGGACACAGTCGGTTAACGAGAAGGGACAAGGTTGTCTCACCTTAACCTCAATCGCCTCCTCAGTAAGGGTTATGTCTCTAACTTCAGCACCGAAAGCAGTCATGATGTGCGTTAAACTCTCCGATAGATTCTTCTGAACAGGGATCGTCAAATCTTTGAGAACACGTTGAGCCGCCTCTTCTGAGGCGATCTTGGTTAGCCCTACTGTAAGCACTTTCAACTTATTCAGCGAGTCTACAAACGCTTTAAGGAAACTCTCCCTTACAGCTACAGCACCACATTCGGTCACAAGGCTTAGTCGACTGTTGGGATAAAAACAGTTTCATCCTACAACATACTTAAGAGCATTCAAGTTAAAGCTCTATGCAGTTTAATGGATGTCCACGTAAAAGTCCACGTTGAGGCCGATGTACAAACGCTCGAGTACAAGGGGGCGGTAGTCTACGTTACGTCGACGGAGCCTTTGGAAGGCTGTGAACTAACCTTGAAGTTTAAGAAGGGGGTTGCCGTAACGGGTTGCTTGCCGCACTGGCCTAATAGAATTGAGGAAAATGAAGCTTCTTGGAAGGTACTATTCTACCCCCGCATCTTCGAGGACAGGATTCTACACTCCTTTGGAGTTCGGTTGGATTTAAAGGGTTATGTGAAGCTTACAGCTAAGGTGACCAAGTGGAACTTAAACGGTTGTCTTGTCGAACTTGAAGCTGCGAGAGACGCTGGTTTAAAGGCGGTTGTAGGTCCACTAGCTTCAAAATACCGTATAGTTGACTTCAAGGGATCATTGAACACTGTTAGCTCCTTGAACTTATCCTACATTCTAGTTGAAGGGAGCTACGTGAATCTAGTGCTTGAGACTTTTGAACAAGGCATGCTAGCGGGGCATTTGGAATACGAGCCTAGTCCAGTCGAGATACCGTTTAAATTGACGCTTACAGGTTTAAATAATAATTATAGAGTTTCTAAATATCTTTTAGCTAGGTTGAAGGACCTTTACGGGTGACGCTATCCTCATATACTTTAAGGGGTAACGCGGCTTATGAGCGAACAGAAGACTTCCCGTATTCCCGAGTTCTACAAGAAGTCTATTGAGGAGAGACTCAGAATCACAGCCGAGTTTGCCGGATTAAGCGATGAAGAGGTTTCTCTCCTTAAAAACTTCGGCAACCTTGACCCCAAGGTCGCTGACCGAATGATAGAGAACGTCGTCGGTGCAATGAGCTACCCTTTAGCGGTCGCTGTAAATTTTCTCATAAACAGTAGGGACTACCTTGTACCCATGGTTCTCGAGGAGCCGAGCGTCGTCGCAGCCGCGAGCAATGCCGCTAGGATGATGAGGAGGGATGGTGGCATAAAGTCGATGGCTTCAGATCCCATAATGATAGGTCAGATCCAAGTTCTAGGGCTTAGAGCTCCACACTACGCTAGAATGCTAGTGCTCGAACACAAGAGCGAGATCATAGAGAAAGCAAACGAGGTCGACCCAGTTCTCGTTCAGCTCGGTGGAGGGGCTAGAGACGTGGAGGCGAGAGTTGTCGAAGGACCGAGGGGAGCTATGCTTATCGTCCACCTCCTAGTGGACGTGAGGGATGCGATGGGCGCGAACGCCGTCAACACGATGGCTGAGAAGGTGTCCCACCTCATCGAGAGGATTACCGGGGGGAAAACTCACTTAAGGATTATATCGAATTTAGCCGATCGAAGGCTCGTACGCTCGTGGGTGAAAGTCTACAAGGATGATCTCGGCGGGGAGGAAGTAGTGGACGCCATAGTTGACGCATGGGCTTTCGCTGCGGCAGACCCCTACAGGACATCAACCCATAATAAAGGCATCATGAACGGTGTAATCGCGGTAGCGTTAGCTACAGCCCAGGATCATAGGGCGATTGAAGCTGGAGCACATGCGTACGCCGCGCGAGACGGTAGGTATAGACCCCTCAGCGTATGGGAGAAGGACTCTGACGGGAACCTTGTCGGTACGCTTGAGATGCCTATGGCTGTAGGGACTGTAGGCGGGGCGACTAGAACACATCCGGTTGCTAGAGTAGCTTTAAAGATCCTCGGCGTTAAAAGCGCTAGAGAACTTGCTGAAGTTATGGGGGCCGTCGGGCTGGCACAGAATTTCGCGGCTCTAAGGGCGTTAGCTACAGAGGGTATACAGAGGGGTCACATGCGTTTACACGCTAGGAACTTGGCGGTTATGGCTGGAGCTACAGGCGATCTAGTTGATAAGGTTGCCGAGATAATGGCTAGCGAGGGTAAGGTCACTTACGCTTACGCTAAAGAGCTCGTCGAGAAGCTTTCAAAAGAAGGGGGCGTTTAACCTGAAGTCCGCGGGAGAATGAAGTAATCCTTTTTGTCTTGCTAACAAACAATATAAAGAAAGTTTTTAAGACATATTGGGGAGAGAAAAAGCGTGAAGAGTCAGCTAGCTGTATTAGTCATCATGCTTCTATCCTCAGCTTTTCTATTCTCTTCCGCTCAACCGCAAAGGTACCTTAGGATCACAGTCTCCGGGGATGAGGAAGCCGTTGACGGGATCGTCTACGTAACTTTTTCGCTGGGAGAGAGGACTTGGACAGAGTATTGTACGCTGCGTAATGGCAGCTGCCTCATAGCCTTAAGTGGTGATGTTCCTCGAGTTACAGCAATCCGTTTCACTCGTGATATAGCGGTTGTACGAGCTACAGGTACTTCAGAAGCAAGCTGGGTTCCAGAGTGGTGGATGTTGTTCTGGCAGCCTGAGAACATCATTACCTTAACTTACACGCCTGAAGGTGTAGAAGCTAGGTTAAACGTGTACCCTCGTCTCGAGGGAGGGGAGTTAGTTCTGAACCTTCTAGCTGTTAAAGTATGTGTAGTAGAGGTTGACGTAAACGAGAGTATTCAAGGTATCTCCTTAGATACGCCTCGAAGGTGGTGGAGGCGTCAGCAGTTAAACGGAACGTTAACGCTAGTATTGCCTCAAGGAGTCTCGTTCCCACTCGCCCTCGAGGTCGACGAGAATACGAGTGTAGGTAAATTCCTTGCTAGATTAGCTCCTTTAGGTTTTACTTATCAATCCCCCTGGGGGCGTGGTCTCTCTATCTCGTGTCGTGTCACCTGCGATGATACAAAGTTGAGTTTAGCGTACCTTGCGGCTAGAGGTGTTAGAGAGAGTTTAGAAACGTATATTGCCTCTGAGATGGATCTCTTTAGGAGGGTAGGTTTTGATGCAAAAACCTATTTGGAGGATGTAAATTTCTCTATAATGTTGATTCGCCAGAGCGAGGAGGCTTTTCAAAGAGGTGAGGCCCAGGTAGGAGTCGCTCTCTTCGAGAAGGGTTTAGCTAAAGCCTCTTCCTCGCTGGATGCTTTGAGTCAAGCTAAGGCTGACAGCGTACCCTCTTTTCTGTTTTTACTTGTCTTCACGCTTTTTCTCTCGCTTATTGTTGGAAACTTGTCGGAAAAGAGGAAAGTTGTAGTTTCAGTAGCTGTCTTCACAGGTTTAGCGCTTGTAGAGATCACACTGATACCTTACGCTAAGCTCGCTTTAACCTTTCTCGACCCCACAGCTCTGCAGCGTGCTACACCGTCCTCGATGATACTCTCGCTTTTGACAGCTACGCTCGGGTTGGCTGTTGTAGCAACCTTTGTCCTCGGGGCTAAGGGTACAGCGATCAGCGACTTCTTCTGGTACTCTGTGAAGAGCATGAGGAGGAGGAAGCTGAGGTCTCTGCTCACCATATGTACTATAGCTGTCGTCACCTCGGTAGCAGGCGCTTTTCTCGCGTTAGGTTCCTCGACAGTGACTAGGGATGAGACTTACGTCTCGAGCTTTAAGGGCGTTAGCGTAAGCCGCCACATCACAACCACTATGTACATTTTCAGGGGTCTAGATCAAGCCAACGAGTACATCGTAACAGAGAGCTACGTACCGTTAACACCGGGCGAAGTCGAATGGCTAGCCGAGAGTAGCTGGGTTAAAGGTGTCTACCTCCTTAAAGCCGGGGTAACGTTTATCAGTTACAACGGTTCAAGAGCGATCGCGCTGGTTGCAGCCACTGACGCGAAGCCTTTAGACGGCATAGCCGTTTCCAGAAGCCTAGCCCAGCAACTCGGCTTAAGGGTGGGATCGACGGTAAACATAGGTGGTAGAAGCGCGGTTGTAGCAGAGGTTTTCGAAGACGAGTCACCGCCAGCTTTGATAGATGGAGTACCGGTGAACGAGCTGCCGCAAATACCCGGTGGGCGGATGGGGGGCGTCGTGCTAGCCCCACTGGATTTCGCCCCACCAGGGTCTCAAGTCTACAAGGTTTTCCTAGAAGGTGAACCTCAAAAGGATCTACGGGATAGTCTCGTAAGAATGAGTTACACGTGGAGCGGTAACATGACCACTCAAGGCGGAGCCCAGGTTACAACGTACGTTTATGAGTCCTACAAGGTTTGTAGCGCAGATGGGAGAAGCTCATCCTGCCTCCTCATCGTAGGAGAGTTTGTTCAAGCTTCGGGTATCCCAGAGTTTTCAATAGTCCTTTTATTATCGGGTATGACGGTAGCGATCTCCCTTCTGGGCTCTATGCATGAGCGTGGAAAAGAGTACTCCACCGCGAGCGCGCTCGGCGCTAGCCCGGCTTACGTCTCCTCCATCGTGCTCATCGAAGGATTGAGCTACGGTATCCTAGGTGGCGTAGCCGGGTATGTGCTTGGAGAGTTCCTTCAAAACCTTGCCCCGGCGAGAGTTGTAGCAGTTAAACCTTCGACTTTCAGTCCGGCCCTTGCAAGCGTCTTAGTAGCTATCATCCCTTCAGTTATAGGCAGCGTGATACCGGCGAGAGGTGCAGCGCTAAAGGTCGTCCCCAGCAGGATAATGCTCAGAAAAGCTGCAGAAGTGCGCATCTATGAGGATATGGCTGAAGCGAGCATACCGCTCAGGATTACTGGAGACTTGGAAGATTTCGTAGAGTATGTTACTAGTTTCCTTAATAAACCACCGCCCGTGAGTTGGGGTCCGATCTACATGAGAGTCGACGTGAAAAGGAGAGACGGTGCAGTTGAGTTAATCGAGACAACAGTCAGCTTTCGATCAGAGAGAGCAGCTATGTACTTAGCTAGAATATACATACCGAAGGGTCCAGGAGAAACTGTGAGAGTTGTAGCAACTTCTCCTACAGGCGAGTGGACAGTCGACCATAAGGCATGTGCTAAAGCCTTCTTGACTTCGCTAAGGGATGACATTTTACACTACGTCGAATGGAGGAAAGCGAGGTCAGCGAAAGCTGGCTAGAGCTAGATTTTAAATGTATTGGAACGATCGGTTTTACCGTGAAAAAAGCAAGGTCTTTCCTGTTGATATCTATCCTACTGGCTTTCCAAACTACTTTTGCTCAACCAAACTACCAGGTTGAACATCTAATCTTTATGGTGAGCAATAGGGGGGCGGTAAGGATAAGCGGGGAAGGATACAGCTTGGGGACCGGTAGCTTAATGTCCTGGGGTCCAGCCTGGCAGTGGCAGGACCCTTGTAGCTGGCAGGACAGCTGGAGGCTTGTTAGCGGACCTACCGGGTCTGAGGCAGAGTTTGAAGTTGAATGCCATGCGCAGTGCAATTTCGCAAATTTTAGACCTAAGATGAAGTACTGGTTTGGGACTAGCGCGAGTCTCCTAGAGATTAACGTGACCACGGTCTCTGACTCAAGTTTCGCTGGCATGTCTTGGACTCTCCAGATATCTGTCGACCAATTTAAAGGCAGAACAATTTACATTATAGGAGCTGACGGCAAGCTGACATCGTTACGGTTGAGGGAGGAGTACTTGCAGGGTCAAGCTCAACTTGTATCTGTGACAGGAGCGGCTGGATGGGTTATACCGGCTACGGAAGATGCCGGTATCGTTTATTCAGTTCTATCTGATTTGTGGCCTCAAGGGATCCCGGTAAGCGTCGACGACGAGAGGGAATGGGCTGGAGGCACTTATGCTCTCAGAAACTGGCTTTCTCAACAGTTTCAACTACCGGCTAACCAAACGCTCAGGTTGCTCATCTACATGATCCCCTATAAAGGGGACCCCACGCCGGCTGTAGACCAAGTTGTAGAAGTTTTAAAGAAGTTGGCGAGCGGTTCAACTCTCAGCGAGCTTAAGGCTGAAATCATCGCCCAGATCGGCGTTGAAGAAGCTTTAAAGGCGAGGGTTAGCCCTACGACCGTCTATGCGCCGTACGTTTTCCTAGCTGTCGCAGTTTTAGCAACCGTCGCAGTTGCCTTCATCTTATTGAGAAGGAGATCCAGCTCCTAGGGTCGTATACAAGTTAACGATCTTTCAACTTAGAGTATCCTTCGGTTAAGCTTTTTTATTTGTCGAAGTCATCGTGGTTCGTGCGAGACAGTAAAGGTGTTGAAGCGAGAGTTGAACAACTTCTCTCTAAGATGACGCTCGAAGAGAAGGTTTCCCAACTTCTCTCGATTCCCATCGAATCCCTAGTGGATGGCAATAAGTTTTCTAAAGCTAAAGCAGAGGATCTGCTTAAGCACGGTATAGGGCAGATCACCAGGGTTTCAGGTAGTCGTCTCGCCTTAAAGCCGAGAGAGGCCGCCAGCTTAGTGAACGCTGTACAGAGGTTTCTCGTAGAGGAGACTAGAATGGGAATACCGGCTATCGTACATGAGGAATCACTCGCTGGGCT
This sequence comes from Thermofilaceae archaeon, assembly GCA_025057995.1. GTDB lineage: Archaea > Thermoproteota > Thermoprotei > Thermofilales > Thermofilaceae > JANXEW01. The sequence continues at coordinate 451,059 of JANXEW010000001.1, forward strand.
ACTTGCTGCGACAGCAACTTGTTTCCCTCAAGCTATAGCCTTAGCCAGCTCTTGGGATCCAGACCTCGTGTACAGGGTGGCTTGTGAGATAAGGAGGCAGGTTATGATAGTCGGAGCCCGGCATTGTCTAGCGCCTGTTCTAGATCTTTGCTGGGATCCCCGTTGGGGGAGGTGTGAGGAAACTTACGGAGAGGATCCCTACCTCTCGGCAGCTATGGGTGTCGCGTATGTAAGAGGGCTTCAAGGTGATTTACGTAACGGTGTCGTCGCGACAGGTAAACACTTCGCTGGTCACGGCTTCCCAGAGGGGGGTAGAAACGTCGCCCCGGTCCGCATGGGCGAAAGGGAGTTCCGGGAGACCTCCCTTTACACGTTTGAAGCAGCTGTTAAAGAAGGGGGGTTGATGTCGGTGATGCCAGCCTACCACGAGATCGACGGCATCCCATGCCATGCTAACAAGTGGCTTTTAACAAGGGTTTTGAGAGAAGAGTGGGGGTTCAAGGGTATAGTCGTATCAGACTACATGGCTGTTAGACAGCTTCAAACTTTCCACGCTGTAGCAGCGGACGAACTTGAGGCTGCTCTTAAAGCTTTAGAGGCGGGAGTGGACATCGAGCTACCTGGAGTAGACTGTTTCAAACGTCTTATAGACGCAGTTAAAGGCGGCGTTGTTTCTGAAAAGAAAGTGGAGGAAGCGACGGCTAGGGTACTTCGATTGAAGCTGATGCTAGGGTTGCTAGACAACCCTTACGTTGACGAAGGAAGTGTACCGGATGTACTCGATGGACCTGATGCCCGACTCTTAGCTCTTGAAGCAGCTAGGAAATCCCTAATCCTTTTAAAGAATAAAGGCATCTTACCTCTTTCTCAAAAAGCTTTAGCCGTTGTAGGACCTTGCGCCGATGACCCCTTGTGTATGCTGGGCGACTACCATTACGCTCCTCACGTTGGTCTAGACAAACCGGCGATAGAAGTCGTTACAGTGTTGGAGGGGGTGAGAAGAGTTGCGCCTCCAGACGTCAAAGTTTATTACGCTAGAGGTTGTGGTTTGCTCTCGAGTGACAAGAGCGGTTTCAAAGAAGCGGTAGAGGCGGCGGAGAAATCAGAAATAGTTGTAGCTGTTCTAGGCGAACGTTCTGGCGGTTTCTGGCTGCCTGGGAGGGAACAGTGTTCAGGCGAAGGGCTTGACAGGTGTGAGTTAAGTTTACCGGGGGTTCAAGAAGAGTTTCTAAAAGAGCTGTTGGAGACCGGGAAGCCAGTTGTTGTAGTGTTAACAAGTGGAAGACCTTTAGCCTTACCGCAAGACGTTCTTGATAAAGTTGATGCGCTTCTCCAAGCCTGGTACCCTGGCGAGGAAGGTGGAACAGCGATTGCTGAAGCCCTTTTCGGTTTCATAAACCCTGGAGGTAGGCTGCCGATATCTGTCCCCAAGTGCACGGGGCAAGTGCCTGTCTACTACAGGAGGAAACCCTCGTCGTACAACCGTTACGTTGAAGCTGACGCTCTACCTCTCTACCCATTCGGTTTCGGACTATCCTACACTGAGTTCAGTTTCAGAGATATCGGGGTTGAGCCCAGCGAAGTGAGACCTGGTGTAACCTTGAACGTTTCCGTAACGGTAGAAAACGTGGGTAGAAGGGAGGGGGATGAAGTGGTGCAGTTGTACGTCTCCCGCTCCAACTCCTCCGTCACTAGACCGGTTAGAGAGCTGAAAGGATTTAAGCGGGTGACCTTGAAACCAGGCGAGAAAGTTAGAGTTACTTTTAAGCTTCCAGTTGACCTGTTAGCCTACTATGATACTGAGATGAAGTTAAGCATCGAGAAGGGAGAGTATTGTTTCATTGTAGCTAAGCACGCGGGCGACGCTGGTCTTCAAGCTACTGTAAAAGTGCCTGAAAGTTTCAGCCTCCCCGAGAGAAGGAAGCTTCTATCCGAATCCTTTGTAGGGATCATTTAAAACTTTTCAACCTTTTTCTCCATAAACTGAACTATAAAGTTTTTAAGTTTAACTTTCGCCAACGTCCGCAGCTTGTATCTACATTCTTTCCGTAAGACATTTTAGTGTACGAGAGAGACCTGTCGTGTGCTGGATCGAAGACTATTCATCAACCCACCTAACGAGTATAGAGGTGCTCCGTTTTGGTCAATAAACGATAAGTTGGATCCTGAGGAAGTAAGGAGACAGGTCAGGCTACTAGTTGAAGCAGGTTACGGTGGAGTCTTTTTCCACGCTAGAGAGGGTTTAGTTACACCATTCCTCAGCGAGGAGTGGTTTACAGCTTTTCAAGCAGCTGTGAAAGAGGCCGAGAAGCTTAGGGCTTCTGTATGGATTTATGATGAACTACGTTGGCCTTCAGGTTTCGCCGGAGGGATTGTAGCAGCTAAAAACCCTCGTTACAGAGCGAAAGCTCTCGTAGCCGCTTGCTCGGAGCGGGCGTTTAAGGGTGTCGTCGCAGCATTCCGCATATTTCTAGATGAGAAAGGTGTACCCGTCGGTTACGAGAGAGCGGAAGAGGGTGAGGTAGGTAGAGCCCCCCTCTACCTCTCCTTTGTTGAGTACACGGCGCAGCCGGGTGAAACCTGGTATGAAGGGTTCAGTTACGTGGATCTGTTAGACGTTGAAGTCGTGAGGGAATTCATAACAGAAGCATATGAACCTTACCTCAAGTTTAGGGAGAGTTTCGTGCGCGTTATCCCGGGAGTTTTCACGGATGAACCGAATATAGAGTCGAGTAGACCGAGTCAACGCGTTCAGCTTCCTCCCAGGGGACCACGTTTCCCTTCCCTCTGTATCCCGTGGACTGATAATCTTCCCAAAAGGTTTACCGAGTTGAACGGTTACAGTATCCTAGAAAAGCTGCCTGAGCTACTCTTCGACGTGGGAGACTTTATGAAAACCAGGTACGATTTCTGGAAGACTGTTACCCTGATGTTTGTCGAAGCCTTCTCAAAACAAGTTTACGAGTGGTGTGAGAAGCACGGTTTAAAGTTCACAGGACACTACTTGGCTGAAGACACTCTTCTCAGCCAACTCCGTTGCGCTGGCGCAGTAATGCCTCACTACGAGTACCAGCACGTACCCGGTATCGACCACCTAGGCTTCCAAATCTGGCACACTTTCCTAACCATTAAACAGGTAGCCAGCGTAGCTAACCAGCTTGGGAGGGAGAAGGTTCTGTGCGAAGCTTACGGCTGCCTCGGCAACTACCCAACTTTTGCGGATCGAAAGTGGATAGGAGACTACCTCTACGTTCTCGGTGTAAACTTTCTCAACCATCATCTTGTCCCATACTCTCTTAGAGGTAGAAGGAAGAGGGATTACGGTCTCAACTTTCACTGGAGTCAGCCGTGGTGGAGGTACAATAGAGTTGTAGAAGATTACTTTGCAAGGCTCAGTTACGTCTTATCCCAGGGTTTCAGACTAGTAAACGTGCTTGTCTTGCATCCTATGGGTAGCGCTTGGGCACTTTATACGCCTCTAGCAGAAAAGAGAGTTGAGGAACTAAACGCTAAGCTTCTAAACCTCCTTAAGGAGCTGGTAGTCTTGCACATCGACTTTGATCTTGGCGATGAGACACTTTTGTCTAAGCACGCCTCTGTAGTTGGATCTAAGCTTAAAGTCGGTAGAATACTTTACGACGCAGTAATCGTGCCACCATGTGTAACGCTTGCTTCAACAACCCTAAAGCTACTGCAAGACTTCGCTGAAGAGGGGGGTACGATCGTCTTTGTCGAAAGGGTACCGGAAAGGGTTGACGGGGTACCGTCGAACCAGCCAGCTAAGCTAGCGGAACAGGCGCACGTGATAACTCAGATAGAGAAGTCGGCTTTGGAGAAAGCTCTCAGCCACGTCCCGAAGCAGGTCGTAATCGAAGGGGATGAACGAGGTTCTGTCTTATACCATTTAAGGAAGATCGACGATAGGATGGTGCTCTACCTTGTGAACACTGATAGAAGCTCAAAGCTTTCGCTCAAAGTGGGTTTAGAAGGGCATTGGAAGCCCGAGGTATGGGATGCTCTAACGGGTGAAGCTAGAGAGGTTTACGGGGAGCATGAAGGTGGTAGGACCTGGGTTGAAGTAGAGCTCCATCCCATCGGCTCCATCCTCATCGTATACGGACCCGGAAGAGCTAAGGCGAGAGAAACTGGGGACCATTTTGATTCCACGAAGGAGCTTTTACTGGGTGAAGGATGCTGGAAGCTGAGTAGGCTAGACCCCAACGTCTTAGTCTTAGACTACTGTAGGTTTAGTGTGGAAGGGGGGTCGTGGAGCGACCTTATTCCAATTCATAAGGCTCAGAGGGAGGTCGTCAGCAGAGGGGTTGGCACAAGGTTTACCTTAAGGTTCGAATTTGAGTGTCGCATCGATCCCAAGGTTAGCGATATTTCCCTTGTCGTAGAATCGCCTTGGTTATATGAAGTTGAGGTTAACGGTAAAAGAGTCGACGGATGGGGGGCGAGCGTCTGGGATCCCAGTTTTCGTTCAGTTAGAATATCGGACTTCTTGGTAGCTGGCTTAAATACCGTTGAGTTGCACGGTACCGTAGGATTGGAGCCCGAGTTTGAGCCTATCTTCCTCGTAGGGGATTTCGGGGTAGTAGTTGAAGAATCGGGGTCTTTGAAAATGGTAGAGGAAAAACACTTGGTTAACGTCCAGGATTTGTGCAGCGAAGGCTTACCCTTCTACGCTGGTTCTGTCGAGTTATCTAAGAGTTTTGAAGTACCGGAATCGCCGAGGAGGGCGGTACTCAAGTTTGAGGACTTGAACGCGTCTTTAGCTGAGGTTCACATCAACGGAGTTAAAGTGGGGCTAGTCTTCCTACCGCCTTACGAGATCGACGTCACAAATTTCGTGAAGACAGGTAGGAACGAGGTTAAGGTAGTTTTAGTGGGAACGTTGAGAAACCTCTTCGGTCCGTTGCATTATAAGGGGGGTGATCCGATGTGGATAGGTCCCGAGGCTTTCAGAGACGAGCCCCACTGGACCGACGAGTACGTTCTGAAACCTTTCGGATTCAAGGGACTGAAGCTTATTCTCTATTATTAGAAGCGTTATTATACCCTCCTATAACACGTTTTTTGAGAAGTTTGTGGACGCGAAAGTCTATACTCTAGGGTACGGCGGGATGAGGCTTGACGACTTTCTAATGCTCGTTAAAAGCATCGACAGTTCCGTGGTCGTAGACGTGAGAAGATTCCCTAGGTCGAGTGTCGAAGCCTACGACGGCGAGAAGTTAAAGGAGAAGCTCGCCAGCTTAGGTATCTCCTACGTTTGGCTTGGGGAGCTGGGAGCGCTAGGGTTGGGGAGAGTCTACAAGCCCAACGAGTTGGTGGAGTGTACAAACTCCTACACATTCCAAGTATACCTAGCCTACCTCGTTTCAGAGCCCAGAGCTCTAGCCGCTTTAACTAGGATAAGGGGGATGGCTGAAAGGGGTCTTTCACCAGTTATCATTTGTAAAGAGAGGAAACCGGAACACTGTCACAGGCAGTATATCGCGGACGCGTTAGCAGCCATGGGGTTGAAAGTGGTACACTTGGTGGGGGGAGACGCCTTAGAGCATTCTGGGACTCCTTGCTTTAACTACATTAGGGATAAGCTGAAGACAGTCTTGTGACAAGCTAGCGTGCGGCTAGGCGCGTAAGTGCATCATTAGGTCCGGGTAGTTGCTCGTTACACCGTCGACTCCGAGCTTCTTCAGTTGAGCTGCTACATCCGGTTGGTCCACAGTCCAAGTGACGACGAGTAGGTGGAGCCTATGCGCGAAGGCGACGGCTTTTCCTGTTGCGAGCCAGAAAGCAGGTAGGACGAACTTGCACCCAATCTTCTTCGCCGCTACGATGTTTTCACCGGGTCTAGCGTAGATAAGCCCGGTGCAAGCGTTAGGCTCCAAAGACTTTACGGTTGTAAGGGCTTCAGCGTGGAAGGAGATGAAGAGGACTTCATTGAGCATGTCTATCTCCTTGACTAAAGCTAGAGAAGGGGTTGAGGCTTCAACTTCCTTGAGTTCGATGAATAAGACGGCTCTACCCTTGACGGTCTGTAAAACTTCTTCAAGTAGAGGCACTTTATCACCTCCTGCGTCCAACATCTTCAACTGTTCGACGGTCATGTCTCTCACACGTCCGCGGCCATTCGTTGTCCGGTCCACGGTTTCATCGTGTATTACCACGGGTACGTTGTCTCTACTTAAGCGAACATCGACTTCAATCGCGTCAACCCCTATCTCCAACGCTCTCTGAACAGCTCTTATAGTGTTCTCGGGCTCGTAACCGCTTGCGCCTCTATGGGCGACTATGAAGAACTTACCGTATAAAGACTCTACCTCCATCGCGAGATCTTTCTCTAGTCAGCTTTATCTTTGCTTTGTCAACAAAACAATAGAGAGCAGCTGTCCTAACGCAGCTGAGATCGCGAGGTACCAGATGTTAACCGGTTGGATGCTGTACAGGAAACCTACGATCGTTGGCGCCGGTATAGTCACGATGTTGCCGAGCGTGTAGAGTAGCGATATAGCGTGACCCTTGGCTACCGCGTCTGAGCCTTCAAGTAAGTCTACGAAGTAGGCTCGAGAAACCGCAAACTCAGCCCCCCTCAACCCCGACGCTACTGCAGCTGCGAAAGCCAGCTTCGGGTCTACGGGAGATAGAGTGTAGAGAGTGTAGGATATCACGCCAGCCAGCGAACTGGTGATCAGGTAACCTAACCTGTTTATCTGAGGCTTAGATGTGACGATCGTTAAGATAATGAGAGAAACAGCGGAGGAGAAGCTTGGCACTAAACCTGCGACTTCTACGTTCATTCCAGCCCCTCTCTCATCACAAAGGTATAGAGACTGGTAGCTGAAGATCGCGTAGATTACCGATGAAAAGACTGTGAACAACAGGAGGATCAGCATCCTTCTCTCTAGAGCTACTAGCTTGACCGCTTCTCGCAACCCTCCCCTATCCCCTCTCTCGAGTCTAGTCTTAGGCTCCTCCAGTTTAAAGACTAAAACCATGGTTTTAGCTGTAAACGTTGAAAGCGCAAGAGCAGCTAGTATTTGGAAACCGCTCACCAAACCTAGCCGTTCTAAAATAAGACCGGCTAGTGGTGTCAACAAGTTTCCAACTAGGAAGATGACTGTGGGTATAGAGTAGGCTGCTACAAGAGCCTCAGAGCTCGTCCCTTCTACGAGTAGTACCTCCCAGAGGATAGCGGAAGATGAAGCTATTCCAGAAAAGGTGAAAGCTACCGCAACTAGCTCCCTTCTCCCAGTCACGAAGGGGAGCAGGACACCCGCGTTTGCCAACGTGTCGAGAACCAGAAAGGCTTTCTTTAGGCTGAGCTTAGCCGCTACCGGCATCGCCATCAAGGGTGCTACCATCGCTAACCCTCTAGACAAACTCATGTAAGCTCCGTACTCGAGTTCACTGATTCCCAGAGCTGTGACGTATATAGATTGGTAGTAGAAGATCCAGGGCATCGGTATCGACCAACCCGGCTCTGTCAGGAGAAGCCACTTTGCATTTCGACTTAACTTCTTCCTCCATTTAAACATACTACTCCCCCAAACCGGTTCTTTAAAAGCTAGAGCTTATAAGAAAAAGAAGTATTTTAAGCAAAAAGTAAATGTTTGAACTTACTCCTTTTCATGTTTTTCTAAAACAATTCTTTTAGCTAGCATCAACAGCCTCAATCCCTCGATCCAGAGTAGAGTTGTAGGTACCGCAGCCACTAGAACGCTTTCCAAGGACGGCTTTGCGAGCAGCCAGAAAACCGTCAACAAGACTGTACTAAAGACAGCGTACGGCACAAGCCTAGGCACTACGCTCCCGAGCAAGCTTATGTATACGGACATTAACGAGTTAGCATTAACTCTTGCTACGTACTCTCCAGACGACTTCTCCGCTAAGCCAAGCTCAACTAGTTTATCCAAGTAGTGTTTCGCTGAGCTAGGACTACTGAAGCCGGCGAGCCTTTGAACTTCTCTAACACCCATAGGTTTACCGCTTTTCAACAGTATAAAGTAGACTCGAGCTAGTCGTCCACCTATCGAAGCGGTCGTTAGCCCAGCCAAACCTGACACCAAGTATTAGATGAAAAGCTTTCTCTTAACTACTACGTAAGCGATCAACGCTGCTACGACAGCAGCAACTACAGCTACTGCTAAAGGCTGTAACCTTACTGAGCCGTTAACAGCTTCTTGACCTGTAGCTGATGATATAACCTTCTGTTCTCCAGATTCTCCACTCGCAGCCACTGTAGCTTGACTCAAGCCTGCATACTCAGTGCTTTCAGCCGAAAATACGGGATGTAAGCTGCCCATACATTTCACCAAAGTTGCGCCTGGAACGTAACTGTAAGGGACCCAATCTCCCTCATACCAAACAAGCTTTTGATTCCACCCAGCGTAACCAAGCTTAGAGGCGTAAACTATGAGAGTTATATCCACTGGGGTGAGACCAGAGATTACGTTGTTTTCAACCAACCACACTAGCTCAGCTTTCAAAGCTTCTTTAACATCTTCTTCGGTGATACCCTGCAGTGGCATCAACTTGGATGCAACGCTTTTAACCATCGAGCACTTTCTGAAAGTTTCCCTTCCCAAACCTAAAATCTCGAAAAGTTTCTCTAATTCATTAGTCACCTCATCGCTCAAGCTTTCAACACCTTCAACCGCGACTTCGCAAACACCGTCGCTAGACCTAACTCGAACTACAGCACCTCCAACGTTCTTTACAAGCTCGCCTTCTTCACTCTTCCAACCTGTCTCTTTGTCGAGAGGCATCAAAGGTATGCAACCGCACTCAACGTTCAACCGTTTGAGCACAACTTCAGCGTAAGCAGAGGAGGACCAGCTTATCGTGAGAATGGTTTCGTATACGCCAGCTTCTACACGCATAGGAGCATCGTAACCAGGTATCAGCATCATGATCCTGAAACAGCCTTCCCCAATGCTAAGAAGACAAGGCATCGAAACTCTGTACTCTGCACCCTTCTCTACTTTTCTTAAAAGAAGGCTACCGCTGATGATCAAGCTAGCGTTCTCTCTAACTGAAGCTGAAAGCTCCGGTTTAAACCTGACTTGACAGCTAGAATCGAAAGTGGTCGTGCCGAGGGGGATTGTAATCTCACCAGACCCTGGTGAAAGAACTAGTTGGACGTTCTCCCTCAGCCTCGGGTAGCAGGGCAGTGTTATAGGGCATGTGAAGGACACGTATTCACGCTCAACAACTGGTGCTTGAATCCTAAGGGCAAGGTACGTCTCGTTGTTTGCAAGCTCTTGCTCAGAAAGTACGACCACCAGCCTGTTGTCTAAGCGGCTTCTGTAAGCGTAACCCGTACCCCCCATGTACTCGATTTTACTAACTCCCTTCAGTTTGCTTAAATAGTAGGTTACTCCAGGCTTATTTAGTAAAACTTCTACAGCGTAAACATCCGCGGGGTCAAAACAAGCTAACGCCAGGCTCCCCGCTACAACGGCTAAAACTGCCAACGTAGGCAAATACATTTTTCTCCAACTCACTTTTCCTCACCACTTCAAGTTTCACGAGGTGAAGTGAAATATTTGCGCTTGTGAACACGTCGTTCATTTTCCTGAACAAGTTAAGATCTGGATAAAGTTTGTGCGACCTTAAGAGGTGCTAGACTTACGAATGTCTAAAGTTGGAAGCGTGTCCCTGGAGGGACCACAAAGGTGGATTCTAAACCCACGCTTACGAGCTCCTCGACAGTATACACCTCACCAGTGTAAGTAACCTTGTGCCTAGGGGTTAGGTTAAAGGGGATTCTATGACGGTTCGAGACACAGTTATTTACCCCTGAAATCTCTTCAACGAGTGACTCTGCCTTCGGTATGTGTCGTTGGAACGATGCACATGGACTTTATCGTTTACGTGAATCAGCTCCCGAAAACAGGTGAAACCGTTATCGGCAGAAGCTTTGAAATGCAACCTGGCGGAAAGGGTGCGAATCAAGCTGTCGCGGCAGCGCGGCTTGGCGCATCAAGTTTCCTCGTGAGCAGAGTAGGTGACGATTACGTCGGTAAGCTCCTCCTCCAGAACGCTGCCGAGAACAAGGTTGATACTTCAAACGTAAAGGTTGACTCCGAGTCTCACAGTGGAGTTGCGTTAATCATCGTAGATTCACGTGGTGAGAACGTCATAGCGGTAGCGCCTGGCGTAGACGAACGCATCTCGCCAGCTGATGTCGAAGCAGCTCTCCCCGCTATCAAAGCCTCCCAAGTAGTTGTAGCTCAACTTGAGGTCCCTGTGGAAACAGCTCTTAGAGCGATGAAGCTGGCGAGGGATTGGGGGAGGCTTGCAGTATTAAACCCTGCTCCAGCTAAAAGGTTACCTCAGGAAGCTTTCAAGTGTGTGGATGTCTTAACGCCTAACGTTAGAGAACTTGAAGCTTTAACTGGTAGAAGGGTCGAGTCTCTCGATGATACCGTCAAAGGAGCGGTTGAGCTCCTAGAGAAAGGGGTTGGCGTCGTCATCGTAACGCTAGGTAGGAGAGGAGCTTTAATCGTCGATGACAAAGGCTCTCGGCTTGAGCCAGCGTTTGAAGTCCCCGTAGTGGATACCGTAGGGGCTGGAGACGCGTTCAACGGCGCTCTAGCTGTTTCTCTAGCAGCAGGCTCGGAGATCGATGAAGCCGTAAGGTTCGCAAACCTCGTTGCAGCACTTAAGGTTAGGAAAAAGGGCGCTCAAGCGGGTTTACCCTACCTGAAAGAAGTTCAAGAGTTCGCTAGGGGGAAGAGCCTCGAGTTGAGAGTGTTTGAACAGTTGAAGAACTCCTAGCCTCCTACGATTTTATCCCTTAGATCCTTAAGGTAGCGAGCTTGATCGAGCTCAGCCCTGTATACAGCTTGTATCCTCGCCTCAATCTCCCCTCTAACCCTCTTAGGGTCCTTTACACCGTAAAGACACTTGCTGGGATCCCTGCTAACCTCCTTAAGTGTTCTAGCGTAGTCTAAACCCAAGCTTAAACCCATCCTACTAGCGCGTGCTTCAAGCGATCTCGTGTAGTATTCGGCACCCCACTCGGCTGGGCTTACCAAAATTATCGTCCCGTAGTTTAGGATTCTTCCGAGCACGCTTTGCTCCAACACTATACGACCTATGGAGTTGTAGGGGATACTCTGCTCCTGCCTCCTCCAAACGCCAGCCTTTAACAAGACGCCTGATTCTGTGACTTCGTAACTGATCGACCTTCTACCAACTTCTACAGCTAGCATCGTTAACAAGCTGGCTACGATCGCTGAAGTGGGAAGCCAGGACGAGTAGCCTACTACTACCTCCTCCAGAGTCGAAACCCCCTTAAAAAATATTGGTAAAGCAACTGGCAGCAGTAGTGAAAGGATTGTCGACGCTATCGCCTCAGGGCTTCTTAAGACCCATGAAACGATTAGCACAGCTACCAGGAAGAGTAGAGTAAGCGTGTTCGCGAGAAATAATGGTACTTGCGGTACTACGGTGAGTAATCGCGTACGAGCCGCTTCTGCAGCTTGTAACAATAGGAATGGAGTGAAGGAGAGGAGGTATCTCTTCAAGAACCCGCTAGTCGAAGGTTTCATTTTTAAAACTATATTACCTGTATTCATCGACGTCATCTATACTAGGATTTTAGCTAACATATAACAGTAGTGCCGCTTTTTACAGGTGTAAGACTATAGAATAAAAGTTTAAACAGTTTAATCTCTTAAACTATATCCTTAAAGATTCTAGGGTTGACCGGAGCCTGTGAGACCGAGCCAGCTGGTCTCGCTGGTATCGCTTAACGCGGCATTGTACGCAGCCTTAGGCTACGCTAGCTACCTAGGCTTGTTCGCTCCAGTTATAGGAGTTGTAAGATTCTGGCCCTCTGTTTTCATACCGTCGACTTTCGCTATCCTTTTCGGAGAGACTGTGGGTGGACTTGGAGCTGCGATCGGTATATTCATTAGCGACCTCCTTATACACGGGAACGTTCTCCTAAGCTTGACGGTTGGTGTGCCCGCCAACTTCCTCGGCTTCTACACAGTCGGTTACCTCTACAAGAGGTTAAAAGATGGGAGAAAGTGGCTTGCAGCAGTACTCTTCGAGGAGGTTTTAGTGCTTTCCTTAGTTGTAGCGTCCTACTACTTCGGCTACATAGACTGGTCTGTGGCTTTAGCTTACCTGATCGGGATGACGGTCTCAATGTTTTTCACCTTGGTTTACGGAGGTTCACGCTTCCCGTTGATTACTTTCGCTTGCAGCACAGGGCTCTTGATAGGCTCAGCTGTAATAGGGTTCGGAGTTTATGCGTTCAGCCAGTTCTTCGTCCTTCCGTCTGGAGCTTCCCACCTTCCCCTAGACGCTGCACTCATCTGGTTCCTGTGGACTTACGTTACCGAGATACCTTTCATGGTGGCACTCGTTCCGCCCTTGACTAGAGCTGCTGAAAGGGTTCTACCGAGGATTAAAGGATGAGGTTTGCTGCAGCCTACTCCCCCTCCGGTTTATCGGGTTTATTTTCTGCTTACACAGAGCCGAGCGACCCTTACAAGAAGGGGGCGCTTGGAGCAGGTTTAGCTTTGGAGAAAGGGGTGCGAGTAGAAGTCTGGGTAGAAGAGAGTGAGAAACAGGATTTGGAGTGTTATTTGAACGGGCAGAAGGCTAAGTTGGGGTTAGTTGAAAAGTTACAGGCGAAAATTCGAGAAAAGGGAGGTGTCGAAGGTTCTTACAAAATAATTGTGAAGCAACACGTCTCCGCACCTATCGGAGGCGGGTTGGGTACAAGCGGGGCGAGTGCACTCGCGACTGCCTTGGCCTTGGGTAAAGCCTTGGGGGCTAAGATGAACTACCAGGATCTAGCTAGGGAAGCTCACGTAGCTGAGATCGAGGAGGGTACAGGTCTAGGGACGGTTTCAGGTCTAGTTGTCGGAGGTGCTGTAGCCGTAGCTAGACCAGGTGCTCCGGGCACTGACATGGTGGTCAGGCTGTTAGCTGATCCGAGCGTAAAAGTCGTAGTCGGATTCTTCTCTCCTATAAACAAGCGTGAAGCGTTGAGTAGAGTTGGCATTGAGAGAGTTAATGAACTGGGGAGAAGACTACTTGATCGACTTTTAGAGGAGCCTACTTTAGAAAGGTTCATGTTCTACTCTAGACGGTTTGCGGAGGAAGCTGGCTTTATGACAGAACGTCTAAAGAAAGCTTTCGCGACGGTTGAGCGAGCTGGGGCAGTTGGAGTATCTCAGGCTATGATCGGTGAAACTGTCTTCTCTATAGCGTACGATGATAACGTGGAGAAGGTCGTAGACGCGTTGAAAAGCTTGGGGGCTATTACGCTTGTGTCAGGTATCGAATGGCGTCCTGCCGGACTCCTCTAGTATCCTCTTTTTCAACATTTGAGCCGCGGTAAAGGGGTCTCCGCTGGCGAATATTGCTGAACCAACCACTATTACGTCAACACCAGCTTTAACGACTTGACTGATGTTATCTAGTTTAACGCCGCCGTCAACTGTTATGAGGAAGTCTAACTTCTCTCTCTCCCTCAACTCCTTTAGTATAGTCGCCTTACTTAGAGCCCCGGTAAGCATCCTCTGTCCTCCCAGCCCTGGTTCGACTAAAAGTATGAGAACGGCGTCTAAGTGGGGAAGCAAGGGCTCAACTAATTCAACCCTAGCTGAAGGATTTAAAGCTACAGCTGGTTTCAACCCTTCATCAGCAATCTTCTGTATAAGCCTATATGGTGTTCGAGTAGCTTCTAGATGGAAGTATAACCTTTCAACGCCGGAACCGGAGAATTGATCTACAAGATGCTCGGGTTTTTCAACCATTAGGTGGACTTCACCGGGCACTTGCGACTCTCTAGCTATCGAAGCTACCACTCGGGGACCAAAGCTTATCGTTGGAGTATAACTTGTGTCTGCGACGTCGAAGTGGAGTATGTCCACTCCCCCCTTTACAGCTTCCCTCACGTGCTTAACGACGCAAGCGAAGTCCGCGTCGAGTATAGAGCCCGAGAGCAGAGGCTTGCGCACGTTGATCCCATTTAAACCGCTTAAATAAACACTCCTAACCCTACCCTCGCTGACGGTCTACTAGCCGTCGGACAAGAACGCATGTGTCGACGTGCAGGTATGGAGTTAACGATAATTATCTCTTTCAGGATTAGTATACCCGGTGGGCGGATGCCATACTTTTTGGGCATCGATGTTGGTACAACAGGCTCTAAAGCTGTCCTAGTAGACGAGCAGGGACGAGTGGTCTCGTCTCATACCACAGAGTACCCGCTCTACACCCCTAAAGTCGGTTGGACTGAGCAACTCCCAGACGAATGGTGGACTGCAACAGTTTCCTCTATAAAAGCTGTCTTAGAGAAGTCGAGGGTAAAACCGGACGAGATTCAGGGCGTCGGGCTTACAGGTCAAATGCACGGTCTCGTGATGTTAGATAGAGAGCGAAAAGTGATTAGACCAGCTATACTGTGGAACGATCAACGGACTGGCGAGGAGACTCAGTTCATTAACGAAAAAATCGGGTTAGAACGGATTTTGACTTTAACGGGTAACGTAGCGCACACGGGCTTCACGGCTCCGAAGCTACTCTGGGTGAAGAAGCATGAGCCGCACAATTTTGGAAAAATGTGGAAGTTTATGCTACCAAAGGATTACGTTGGGTTCAAGCTTACAGGCGAGGTAAAGACGGACGTGAACGACGCTTCAGGAACCTCTCTCTTTAACGTAGAGCAGCGCAGCTGGTCATCAGAGATCGTTGAGGAACTTGGAATCCCCCATGAAGCCCTACCTGACGTACTCGAGTCGCCTGAAGTGAGAGGTGAAGTCACAAGTGAAGCTAGTACTGAAACCGGCTTACCCAAGGGCACGATTGTAGTTGCTGGGGCAGGCGATCAAGGTGCAGCCGGTGTCGGAGCTGGCGTAGTGGAGGAGGGAGTGGTTTCAGTCAATATAGGGACTTCAGGCGTCGTCTTCACTCACAGCAGCGTCTACAGGTATGATCCGAAGGGTAGGCTACACGCCTTCTGCCACGCTGTCCCAGGCTCTTGGCATCTCATGGGCGTAATGCTTTCAGCTGGCGGTAGCTTACGTTGGTTCAGGGATAGACTCGGTCAGCTCGAGAAAGGGCTTGCCGACCTATTAGGAGTAGACCCCTACGAGCTTTTATGTAAAGAGGCTGAACACGTACCCCCCGGCTCCGAGGGCCTCATCTTCCTACCCTACTTAACGGGTGAACGAACCCCTCACGCTGACCCATATTCAAGGGGGGTGTTCTTCGGTTTATCCCTCAAGCATGGTAGACAGCACATGGTTAGAGCTATTCTCGAAGGCGTGTGTTATGGGCTTAGAGACTCGCTAGAGCTTATCCTCGCCTTAGGCGTGAAACCGAAGGAGGTGAGAGTGCTTGGAGGAGGTGCACGAAGCCAGCTTTGGAGGCAGATCTTATCCGACGTTTATGGGATTGATGTCTACACGATGGAGGTTGATGAAGGCTCCTCCTTCGGCGCCGCCATATTAGCTAGTGTAGGCGTAGGCGCTTACAGTTCAGTCGAGAGAGCTGTCGAAGCGATGGTTCGTAAAAGAGAGCACGTAAAATACAGTGTAGAAAATAACGCGGTCTATACTAGATACTATCGCTTATACAAGGATCTATACCCAGCTCTGAAGGAGAAATTTAGAGAACTGGCTCAAATAGTATAATTTGAAAAACAAAAGTCATAGTTTAAACTCTATCTCTTCATCAAAAGTTAGAAGTCCGGACAGCCTTATATCCCGCGAAGATGAGCCAACTCTAAACTCGTAGACGCCCTTCTCGACCAACCACTTTTCGCCGTTAAAACACGCTAGATCTCTGACGTTTATACACACTTCGACTCTCTCCGATTCACCGGGTCTCAGCAACCGGGTCTTATAGAAGCCCTTAAGCTCCTGGAAAGGTTTGTCGATCTTGCCTTTAGGAGCTCTCACGTAGACTTGAGCCACCTCCTTGCCGGGACGCTCCCCCCTATTCACGACCTCGAAGGATACCCTTACCAGGTCCTCCTCTCTCCTCAAGTTAAGGTTCCTGTATTCGAACGTCGTGTAGCTGAGCCCGTAGCCAAACTCGTACGCCGGCTCTACGTTAAACGTGTCGTAAAACCTGTAACCCACGTAGATGCCTTCCTCATAAACAACTCTCACAGGGTTTCCTCTTGGCTCACCCGGGAAGCTCCAAGATGGAACATCCTTGTATTCTTTGGGGAATGTGGTTGGGAGTTTTCCTGAAGGGTTGATTACTCCTTTTAGTGTGTCTGCTACTAT
>JANXEW010000001.1:467425-519467 GCA_025057995.1 Thermofilaceae archaeon
CTTCTTCCCTTAACGGCAGTGCGCCTTGGTTCTTCAGTAGGATTACCCCTTCTGCTCCAGCTTCATAAGCTATCTTCATGTGAGCCTCTAAGTCAGGCTGATTCGAGTACTTGTAACCTTTAAAAGCGAGAGATTTCTCCACCACCTTCAGAATCCGTTCAACGCTTTCATCTAGGTCGGACTCACTTAGTGAACCGCTCTTAACAGCTTCAATGAGTTTAGCAACTATCTCATCGCTGCCGGGCATTATCAAATCGTTCCCAGCTTTCAACTGTTCTACTGGATTATCGCCAGCCCCCCAGTCTGTCATGACTATGCCTTCGAAGTTCCATTCTTCTCTCAGTACCTTCGTTAGTAGCCATTCGTTCTGGGAACAGTACTTGCCGTTCAACTTGTTGTAAGCACTCATGACAGCCCAAGGCTTAGCCTTCTTTACAGCTATTTCGAAAGGCTTGAGGTAGATCTCTCTTAAAGCCCTTTCTGAGACTATAGTATCGATAATGAACCTGTTAGTTTCCTGCTCGTTAGCTACAAAATGCTTAAGCGTCGCTCCAACACCAGTCGACTGAACACCTCTAACGTAAGCGGCAGCCACTTCTCCACTAAGCAGTGGGTCCTCAGAAAAGTACTCAAAGTTCCTCCCACACAATGGGTGACGGTGTATGTTGACGCCTGGAGCTAGAAAGATGTCAACCCCGTACTCTCTAGCTTCTTCTCCTATCGCTTTACCAACCATTTCCACTATCTCCGGGTTCCAAGTTGACGCAAGCATTACAGGCACTGGAAACGCTGTCGCGTGACTCCATACTCCCCCCTGAGGTTCGATTCTTACACCTGAAGGTCCGTCAGCTGTAACCATGGATGAGACACGAACGTGCCTAGTTTCACCCGCTGATCCCGGTACTCTCTTTGACCTTCCCATTCCGACAAGCACGTTTGCCTTCTCCTCAAGCGATAAGCTAGAGATAAGCTCGCGCAAAGTATTCGGTTTCGTTAAGGCTTTTTCCTCTTCCACAAGTCTTCTCTTCCGGTAAAACGTATAAAAGACTGTTTCTCTAATGAAAAAGGAAAACGGGAATAACGTACAATACTCTCTTCGTCTAGAGGGGAGTTTCAACAGAGTGCGTCGCTAAGTATTTTTCTATCTAATGCAGTACGTCGATTTCATGTGGGGGCGAGTACTTCTTGATGAGATAGAAGGGTATGAAGTCGGCTCGAATAGGGTTATCCTCTGGTTCCTAGGTGGTGCAGGGGTAGCGGTTAAGACTGAAAAGTCAATTATCTATATCGACCCTTACTTCGGGGTTTCGCCCTCGAGAGATTGGTTGAGGATGATAGCAATACCCATCGATCCTGTTGAAGTTAGAAAGGCTACGGCAGTGCTCTCTACTCATGAGCACGGGGACCATTGTCACAGGGAGACTATCATGCCGATTCTGGAGAACACGCGAGCAGTCTTCGTAGGTCCGCCTTCATCGTCAAACATCGCAAAGGGTTGGTTAAAGGATTCAGGGCTCGAAGACGTTCGTGTAATCGAGGTGAAACCCGGCATGGTCATCCAGTTGAATGACGCAACACTCCGAGTATTCGAGTCGGGAGATGAGAACGCTCTAAGTGCGGTAACCTATCTCCTCGACACGCCCGGCGGCTCCCTTTTTCACGGTGGAGATACCCCCTACACTCCGAGGCTAGCTGAAATCGGTGACCGCTTTAGAGTAGATGTAGCACTGCTCAGCGTCGGCAGGAGCGCGAGAGGACGACGCGATTACATGACAGCTTGCGAGGCTGTTAAAGCCGCTATAGACCTTAAAGCTAGAACCCTCATACCTCTCCACTACGATCTATGGAAGGCGACGAGAGAGGATCCAAGCCTAGTCGAGTATGTAGCAAAAGTTTGGAAAACTGATGTAGAAGTAAAGGTTTTATGTCTAGGCGATTCGTTAGAGTTGGAGAACGGATTACCTCGCTCTAGGTAGTCCCGTCCTGCGCAAGTTATTTTGGTGTCCTGACTTTATACAAAGGCTGATGGAGGACTTAGGTAGATCGATTGAGGTTAAGCTGGGGCCCTATACAGCATTAATTACCGTATACGCGTCAAATGTCGTTAGAGTAACTTACTTGCCGCAAGGTGTTAAGCAGACGAGAAGCCATGTTGTCGAGAGGGAGCCCGCAGCTGTGCCTTACACAGTTGAGGAGTTGAACGGTTGTACATTAGTCAACACTAGTGAACTGGAAGTAGTAGTTGACAAGGAAACAGGCGTCCTCGAATTCAGGTGGAATGGAGGCTCGCTCGTAGAACTTGGGAGAGAACTGAAGGAGAAGGAGGTGTTCGGCGAGAAAACTTTTGAAGTAAAACAAGTGTTCATGCTCGCCGACGGAGAAGCCGTCTACGGTCTAGGTCAACATGCAGGCTACAGCGCACACACCGGGCTTAACTATCGGGGGAGAACAGTCTACTTAGCCCAACGGAACACGGACATTGCTGTACCCTTTATGGTTTCAAACAGGGGCTACGGTATACTGTGGGACCTAAGTTCTATGGGGGTTTTCGAGTTCCGTGGTAACAACCTTAGAGTATGGTTCGAAGCGGGCGACTCGTTAGACTTCTATTTCATATTTGGACCGTCGCTGGATAGAGTCATAGCGGGCTATAGGTGGCTAACTGGATCCGCCCCTCTACTCCCAAAGTACGCTTTCGGTTACTGGCAATCGAAAGAAAGATACGCAAGCCAGGAAGAAATAGTTTCGGTTGTTCGCGAGTTCAAGGAGAAAGGGATACCGATCGACGTGATAGTCCAAGATTGGAGGTACTGGGGAAAATACGGTTGGAACGCTTTCAAGTTCGACGAAGAGTTCTACCCCAACCCGGAGGAGATGTTGAAGCAGATCCACGCGCAGGGGGTACGCCTAGCGATATCCATATGGCCCTTCTTCGGCGAGGAGACTGAGATCTACAGAGAGGCGGCGGAGCTCGGTCACGTGATTCCGGGCACGGGTCTAGTGAACGTGTTTAAGGAGGAGTCAAGGAGGTGGTTTTGGAAAAAGATAAGGGACGTCTTCTTGAAGGTAGGAGTCGACGGGTGGTGGCTCGACGCTACAGAGCCTGAAGTTAAACCTATGCTCATCTACACCACGTGGCAAAGGGAGCTCAAAGTGAACGGAGGGAAAATGTTCAAACAACTCAACCTCTTTCCACTGCTTGAGGCTAAAGCCGTTTACGAGGGACAAAGAAGGGAAACAGGTAAAAGGGTGTTAATATTGACTAGGTCGGGTTTCACTGGCATTCAACGCTACAGTGTCGTCAACTGGTCGGGGGATGTAACCGGAGACTGGACAACTTTTAGAGCTCAAATATGGGCTGGCCTCAATTACTGCCTGTCTGGCTTACCCTACTGGACGACAGACATAGGCGGTTTCTTCAGCGGGAGCCCCGAGACTGAAGGCTACAGGGAACTCTTCGTACGCTGGTTCCAGTGGGGGGCCTTCTGTCCTATCTTTAGGGTGCACGGCACCCACTTCCCTAAGGAACCGTGGCGTTTTGGACCTGAGATCGAGCGGATCCTCACTAAGTACATTAGGCTTAGGTACAGGCTGATGCCATACGTCTACTCGTTGGCTTGGAGGGTGTACAGCGAAGGTTACACGATGATGCGGCACTTGGCGATGGAGTTTCCTGACGACGAAGAGGCTCTAGAAGTAGATGACGAGTTCATGTTTGGACCCTTCCTTCTCATAGCGCCTGTCACAACACCTTCAACCTTTGAAAGAGAAGTGTATCTTCCGAAAGGGCTCTGGTACGATTTCTGGACGGGAAAGATCTTCAGCGGGGAAAGGTATGTTACGGTCCAGTCCCCCCTAGATAGGATACCTTTATTCGTGAGAGCTGGAGCTATCCTACCTTTAGCCCCTTCAAAAGTTGGGAGCTACATGGAAAAGGTAAACGAGTTTGAAGTCAGAGTTTATCCGGGCTTGAACGGCTGCTTTTCTCTATACGAGGATGATGGTGAAACGTATAATTACGAACGAGGTGAATACTCGTTAATTCCTCTAGAATGGGTAGATTCCGAAAGAAAGCTTATCGTAGACGTTAAAAAAGGTACGTTGGAGTTGCCGGAGCTAAGGTTGTCTGTAGTGCTCGTCTCCGAGGGCAAGGGCGTCGGTGTTGAGGAATCTGAGCACGTCGATGCTAACGTTACCTATAGAGGTCGTAAATTGGAAATTGAACTCCTAAGATAAATAATTATCAGTTTTTAAGTCTTTACATTTTTTAACTAATGTTATGAGGAATAGATAAGTTTATTAGAGTCTTTCAAATATTGTAGTTGTGGCAAGTTCTAGCGCAATCATAACAGACATATTTTCGAAGAGTTTCGACTTCATGTTAAAACTTCTGAAGGATGTAGGGAATCTCCTTATCTTAATCGTACTAAATATAATCCCAATAGTCAACTTCATAGTATTAGGTTATTTCTCTCAAGTAGTAAGACATGATCACGATGATCCACCCAGGATAAGTGATTTCGGCATGCTTTTTGTCGAAGGGTTGAAGCTTGTCATAGCAGTTTTAATTTACGCGATAGTTCCACTCTTAGTCATATTTCTCGGCGCCGGTTTAGCGTTGCTTGCAGCTTTCACGTATCCATACCGATACGTAGTTGGTCCAGCTGTCATTCTCTCCCTTGCAATAGGCCTCCTTCTCCTTTTAGTATTCTTATTCATCGGTATGCCGGCACTTGCTCTTTTCATGCGGACAGGCGATTTTGGGAAGATCTTCGCTTTCGGTGAAGCTTGGGAACTAATCACTAGGTTAGGTCTTCTCAATTACATTATATTCTACATAGCATTGGTAGTTTTCAACTTCATCGTTGGTTTCGTAGGCTCCCTTATACCCTGGGTTGGCACGCTCATCTTAGGAGTTTTCTCAATGGCTTTCACTTTTAAGGCGTTATCAATCTTCGTAAACCTCAAATACCAAGTTCCCCCTCCACCGCCTCCGCCTCCACCACTTCCGAGCTTTGGGTGAAGCTCTAATTTTCGCCCGGTACAGGTAGTAGAGAGCGGTGATAGTAGCTGTTAATGCCGCTATAGCGTAGTAATTAACTTTCCAGACAGCTTTGAGAAAAGTGGGACCTGCAACCTGTAAAAGTATCCTAGGTTCTCTAGATACAGTTCTTCCAGCAGAGTCTTCCCAACGGTCGAAGGATACTAGTAAGAGGTTTACGGGTTTTACTTCCACAAATACGAAGCTGCCTTTGAGATACCACCCTGATCCGCTAGCGTAGCCTAGTTGAGTAACTGTTGTCACAGGCATTATAAGCGTGGGCTCGTCCAGCGGGTATCTATCCAAATTGTTTTCATCGAATCTGTAAACTCGGTCGAAGCTTCCTCGACCTGACACCCTCAGCTCCCAGAGATCGTTGTAGAAGTTCCCTTTAACCCCGTCATCCCAACTGTTGAGAGACTGGCTGACAAGTTGGACATGAACCTTGTTTTCAACAAAATCGTTTCCCGTGAACATGTTGCCTTGGGACGCGTTAATGGTTACTCCATAACTGTTCCGCCAAAAAGCATTCTGAGCGAAAAAATTGGAGTTAGACGAAAGTATGCTTGCTCCAAACATTGAACCGGAGATGATCACGTCCAGGATCCTGTTCTCTGACGAGTTGGTTAACAGGAGCCCATTCCCCCAGCATTCGCTTAAATTCGAGTCTTTTAGAGAGTTTAAGTTAGAAGATTCTAGGTAAATCCCAAATCTGCTTCGTTCTACTTCGAGCTTCTCAACAAGACAATTGTTGGAGTAAGCGAGACGCAAGCCAACTTCGCCGTCCCTTAAACTACAGTTCCTGACTATGCAGCTCCTTGAACCCCAAACGTCTATGCCAACCAAGTTGCCTCTTAAGTTGCTTTCTACAACTTCTACCATGCTAGACTCGCTCACTAGAATGCCTACGCTTGAGTATTCAGCTGAAACACTAACACTTACATTAGAGCATCGGACGAGGACAACCTGCCCTACAACCCCCTTCACTTTTACACCTGAAGCTCCCTCGAAATAGACTATAGGTCTCCCGTTCACAACGTTACCGTCTACACGATTGCCGTAAGAGCGTCTAACGTACAATCCGCTAAACTCGAAAACATTGTCCTCGATAGTAGCGCCACTAGAGTCTTCGAGGAAGAGTCCAACCCTACTTTTATTTACGATGTTCCGGGCTATACTGCAGCCCGTCGACCGCCATAGGCCGATGCCAACCCTGCCCCCAGTTACGTGCGCGTTCATAATCGAGCAGCGTGGGGAGTCGCTAACGTACACCCCGTACTCGAACTCTTGGACCATGATGTTCCTTACCGTGACGTTCGCCGCAGCTATGATGACGCCGATACCAGAGCCACTACCTGAGAGCACGTGCAACCCCCCGTCTAGAGTTGCCCCACTTTTCTCAACGAGGATCCCGTCTCCTGAAGCCTCTATGTTTTCCAACAGCAGATAAGTGTCTCCGACACGCTTAATTGGAACCTCAGGTGGTACTACAGAGCCGTTAGGTAGGATACGTATAGCAGCTTCTTTCCTCGATTCGCAAGCTGCGAGGAAAGTAAACAATATGAGTACAATCGGTAGCTTTAAAGCCAGCTTCAATTAACCACCCCGCCACAGGCTGTCAGCTTCACAAGCTTTATGAACCACACCCCAAGCATGGGTACCCTTCCAATAAGTTTCTGAAAACCTCATCGCTGGATGCCAAGTATGACCCACTCGTAACTATATAGATGCTACGAGGGAATCAAAAAGGTTTGAGTTCTCGTCACTATCTATGCACATGTCTGAGTGCTTCAAGACTAGTAGAACCGCTCTTTCGATGTAGTTTAGATCTAGATTAACCAGCTGCATTCTCGAAGCTAGGATTAGCCTCTTTGCGAAGCTCGCATACTTGAAGATGTCGATAGAACAGCCGGTTTAAAGGATCGGATATGTTACCTCGATTGGAAATACTTCGGGTAGCAAGAGCTTTCTATCGCGTCTCAGCTGCAATACATGGTCTTTGTAAGCCGAGTTACTGAACTACAGGGCCTAGACGTAGACAGTCTCACCGAGCATCATACTTGAGGTTGCCAATGGTTAAAGTTGTTAAATCTTCAGATAGTATAGTTACGCTTTCCGTTGATTTGAGAAGAGGTTTAGGGGTAAAAGAAGGAGTTTTTCTACTTGTAACGGTTGAAAGAGTCAAGATCATCCTAAAGCCACTTGACGAAGGGGATCCCATAGAGAAGTACTCCACCACCTTACCGCAAGATGTAGAAGAGAATGAGGTACTACAAGTTTCATCGAGAGAGCTGGTTGAAAATTTAAACATTAAGGAAGATAGAGTAGCAGACTCGGCGTAGTAGAGTGAAAGTATTTCGAGTAGTCCTATACTCGCGTAAACCGGTCTCCCGCACACGCACTTAACCCCTAGCTTTCAACTGCTACAGTTGTAAAGTAACAGATTTAACGGCGGCTTCACACCGAGTTTCGCGTGCAACTTCAGGTGTTGAGCCGCAGTGAGGTTCGCGCTGTCCACGAAGCTTCGATAGAAGTTCTTGAACATGTAGGTGTCCGGATTCTTGAGCCTCGTGCCCTGGAGATGCTTAATGAGTTTGGATGTACAGTTGATCGTGAAACCTCCATTGCGCACATTCCCGAGAGCTTAGTTATGGAGAGCGTGAAGAAAGCCCCGCGAAGCTTCACCCTCTACGGAAGGAAAAAGAAGATGATACTTGAGGAAGGTCGCACTTACTTTTCAACACAGGGGACAGCTATTTTCGTGTTCGACCCTTTCACCGGTGAGAGGAGGTCATCCACCCTCAAGGATGTAGAAAACTTCTACAGGCTCGCTGACGCGCTTGAGAACGTCCACCACGCGACACTAGTCGTCTACCCTACGGACGTGCCTGAGCACAAGGCTCACGCTTACGCTCTTCTCGCAGCTTTAAAAAACACTACAAAGACGATAGACGTGTACGCGAGAAGTAGAAGCGATGCGCTAGACTGCGTTAAAATAGCTTCAATAGCCGCTGGTGGACTTGATGAACTAAGAAAGAAACCGATGATTCTATTCTTTTACAACCCTATTAGCCCGCTTCAGCATTCGAGAGAGCTTCTAGAAGGGCTTATGGTCTTTGCGGAAAACTCCCAGCCCGTAATCATCGCACCTGAATGCCAAGCCGGAGCCACAGCTCCAGCAACTCTAGCTGGTCTGCTCGTCCAGCAGAACGCGGAAGTTCTATCGGCGATCGTGGTCGCTGAACTCGTGAACCCTGGTACACCAGTGCTCTATGGTACTGTGTCTACGATAATGGATATGCGGACGGGGAACATCGCGCTTGGAAGCGTTGAGACGGGTCTCATAAACGCCGCTACAGCTCAGATCGCTAGGTACTACGGTCTACCGTGTAGGGGTACTGGCGGTGTTACAGAAGCTAAAGCACCTGACTTTCAAGCTGGTTTCGAAAAAGCTGTTACGTTGCTTATGGCCTCTCTCTCGGGCGTTAATTTCATCTATGATGCCGCAGGCTCGCTTGACTCGACGCTTTCTGCAAGCTATGAGCAGGTCGTCATGGACGATGAATTGTGCGGTATCGCGGCTAGAGCTGCCAAGGGCGTAGAGGTGAGTAGTGAATCCCTAGCTTTAGAGGTGATAGAAGATGTGGGACCTGGAGGTCACTACTTGAACAAAATACATACAGTGAAACATGTTAGAGAGGAACATTATATCCCGAAGCTCTTCACAAGACTGAGATGGGAAGCTTGGCTTTCTGCAAAAGGGATGTTAGAGCAGGCGAGGGAAAAGGTTGAGCGAATATTGAAGGAGCATGAACCAGAGCCGCTGGACCCCAGCGTGGAAAGAGAATTGACTCTGTATGTTGAAAAATTTTTAAACGATTAGGGGGACATATTTTTCTTTCCATACTACCCTATCCGTTACATTTAAACGCTCTTGATGTTAACCCAACTTATAAGGGTTCAAGTAGGGGGTGGATTGATGGAAGAGGGAGATGAAAGTTCGTCGGGGACTAGGGTCAAGGGAGTATTCCTAAGGGAGGCTACAGGTCTAGTTAGAGAAGCTGGATGGCTCGATATACTCGTTTTCGCATCCCTTAACATCAGCTGGGGGTTGAGCGCTTGGTGGTACTTCCTCTGGGGCCCGTACTTTGCTCCTGGTGGAAACCTACACTTGGGTGTAGCTCTAGTGACTATACCGATGATATTCGGCGCTCTCTCATGGGCTCTACTAGTAACAATAGCTCCCAGGAGCGGGGGAGACTACGTCTTTGTCAGCAGGATCCTTCACCCTTTGCTCGGCTTCTTATCCAGTTTCGGCTGGGTGGTAGCTAACTTTGTTTGGATAGCTGTGTTGTCAGCGTACGTCGCTGACCCGGCATTGTCGATTACATTCTCGCTCGTCGGCTGGCACAGCGCAGCTGAGTTCGTATCCTCGAGCTTCGGCATCTTCCTTGTAGGAGCTCTAGTTATACTTGTATCAGCTTTGGTAGCCATCGCTGGCTTCAAAGCTTTCAGAATCTTCCAGACAGCGTGTTTCGTTCTCGGCGTCCTCATGTTCCTCGCCGTCTGGGCTCTACTCCTCGGTGCTTCAAGGGAATCCTTCATAGCTGCTTGGAATTCTATTAGCGAAGCCTACGGTTCGGCAGACTACCAAACGATCGTTAGAGAGGGGTTAGCTTACATAAACGAATCATACGGTTACGATACAAACTACGCTTGGGACTTGGTAAAAGCTTTACCTTTGATGCCTGTAGCCGCTTGGGGTCTCATCTACCCGTACCTGGCAGCATACATAGCTGGTGAGACAAGGGACGTGCAGAGGAGCATGCTAATCGGAATACCAGGGGGGCTTCTTTTAACGGCTGTCTGCTGGTGGGTGACGGGCGCATTACTCGAGAAAATAGTTGGATACGACTTCCTCCTTGCGGTAGCCTACGTCTACGGGGATGGTCTACCCATCTACAACCTACCCTTCCCCCCCTCCTACCACGTTTTCGCAGCCGTGATGGCGCCCGACTGGTTGAAGTGGTTGATAGGCATAG
Organism: Thermofilaceae archaeon; assembly: GCA_025057995.1. Classification (GTDB taxonomy): domain Archaea; phylum Thermoproteota; class Thermoprotei; order Thermofilales; family Thermofilaceae; genus JANXEW01. The sequence continues at coordinate 477,509 of JANXEW010000001.1, forward strand.
GCTTCGCGGCGTGGACCTTCTATTACGCTCTCTACTCCATCATGCCGATGAGCAGAATCTTCCTCGCTTGGGCCTTCGACAGACTCGCCCCAGGCTTTATGGCTGATATTAGCGAGAGGTTCCACGCACCCGTGAAGAGCATCGCTTTGATAACAGTAACTGGTTTCGCTGCTCTGGCATTCTACGCGATGGCTCAAGAGTACCTAGCTAGCTTTACAGCCATGATACCGCAGATTTCAACTACTTTCATGCTTACAGCCATATCGGCGATCTTTGTCCCCTACAGGGCCAAGACGAAGTCAATGTATGAGAGCTCCCCTGTCTCCAGGTTGAAGCTGGGGCCCATACCCTTTGTAACAGTCTGCGGTGTTGTTTATGCCTCTCTCCTGCTAGCTCTTCTCTACTACTACTTCACCATCCCGGGGCTCGGGGCTCTCCACATACCTTCACTCATTACCTTAACAGTCGCTTACGGTGTAGGGGTCCTCTACTTCTACACTGTCAAGTGGTATAGAAGAAGGCAGGGCATCGACATAGATTTAGCTTTTAGAGAGTTGCCGCCTGAATAGGTGTGAGAATGCCTGTAAAACTCTTCTACGCTTCAGACGTACACGGGTGCGAAGTCTGTTTTAGGAAGTTCATCAACGCCGCTAAAGCCTACGGCGCTGACCTTCTAGTGCTCGGCGGCGATATAACGGGCAAGGTGCTTGTTCCGATCGTTAAGGTAGGCGAGCTCTACCGAGCAGAAGCCTACGGCAAGCTCTGGGAAGCGAAAGGCGATCGCGAGCTAGATAAACTTCTAAGCTCGATAAGGGGTAACGGTTTCTACACAGTCGTTTTGAGCGAAGAGGAGTACATGAAGGTAAGGGATAGCCCGAAGCTAGTTGACGAGTTGTTCAACAAGGTGATGGTTGAGACTGTTCAAGAGTGGGTGAAGCTAGCTGAGGAGAGGCTGAAGGGTACAGGGGTGAAAGTCTACATGATGCCCGGTAATGACGACCGTTGGGTTATAGATGAAGTGTTGGAAGATAGCGAGGTTGTCGTAAACCCCCATGAACGGGTAATTGAAGTTAAGGGAGGTTTAAAGCTAGTAAGCCTCGGTTTCTCAAATCCTACACCCTGGCAGACTCCGCGAGAGTTACCTGAGGATGAGCTTCAGAAGAAGTTAAGCAAGCTCCTGGATCAGGCGGCAGACCCCGATGCCACCATATTGAACGTCCATGCCCCTCCCTACTGGACAATTCTCGACCTAGCCCCTTCCTTAGATGAGGGGTTAAGGGTTGTGAGGAAAAGCGGTCAAGTGGAGATGGTACACGTGGGTAGCGTAGCAGTTAGGAACGCGATAGAACAGTACCAGCCGCTCGTCAGCCTCCACGGGCACATTCACGAGTCTAAAGGGGTTGCAAGGATAGGTAGAACGATGTGCTTCAACCCGGGCAGCGACTACAGTAGCGGCGCGCTCAGGGGCATTCTCCTTAGTCTTGAGAGAGGTAGGGTTAAAGGGTACATGTTCACCTACGGGTGAGGACGATAACAACTAAGTACAAGCTCTACGAAGACTACGACGGAACAATATACGAAGTCGAGTTACCTCTCTCCTCTAGAATCGACGTCCAGCATGTTGCAGAAGAACTTGGGCTGCCGGAGTACTTGGACCTATCCAACCCTTCGCTCGTTAGAGCACTCGTAACTGTTTGGGCGGCTCTTCGATGCCCTTACATGGATCATCTATTCCCCAGCTTAAAGGGCAAAGTGTCTAAACCTATGCCTGTTCTTCTCTTCGGCGGCGCTGCAGTGAAAGTCCATTCGCCGACCGCCAACAAGCCCGGTCACGCTTTAAATAGGGGTTTAAACGATGTAGACTTCGTCGTTAGAAAGAAGGATGGAGCCTTGTTTACAAAGCTGCTGCTCATCTTGAGCGACGCACTAGGGACGCAGTACATGTACTTCGCAACTTCTGGCGACAAGTGGTTTAACGCCTTGAGAGGTGGTAAAAGGTATAGAGTACACGGCTTAAACGGATTTGAGGGCGGAGGGTTGGGTACGTGTGTCGTTGACATTTTCTGTGAAGAACTCCTGTTCAGGCATACGATAAGACTGAAGGAAGAGTTTGAGAGGGCTAAGGAGACGCTCTACACCATAGGGCTCGAGAACCTTCTACTTTCAAAACTCCAGTTTATCTTCAGCGTACCCGTGGAGAAACTTGCTCAACTTGAGGCTTCAGGTCAAAGCTTTAGAGTACTCCCCTACAGGTACTTAAAAGGCATGGTAGTCGTAGGGATGGAGCTTAAAGACATGAAGGACGTGGCAGTTCTATTGATAGACCATGAAATAGGTGAAGGTGTCGAAGCGATCAACCCTAAAGTCTTGAGAAATACTCTTGAGAAAGACAAGGCGTTTGCGCAGACCGTAAGGCTGAACCTTCAGAACCTTTTAGATAACGTTGACGTACTCAAGAAAAATGGGTTAAGCCCGTCCGAGACTGAAGAAGTGGCAGCCGCTGCGACAGAGCTGCTTAAAGCGATACCAGAGGTCAACAAACAATGGAGTAAACCTTGGTGGAACGTTTACGTTGAATCACCAGGGTTGGAGGGAGTTAGGTGAAGTTCTACAACAATATACATGTTTAGACTTGCGAAGAAATGTCTCCGCGAAAACTGCTACTAGTTTTGGGGTAGCCTTGGAGACTTTTCAGGAAGTTTGAATAAGAAGATTGGTGAAATCAGTACTTAAAGGCTTCTTCATCCTTCAAGTCAGCGAGTACAGCCTTCATCCTCACATAACTAGCCTTAAGCTCCTTTTAAACCTGTTGAAAAAGAGTTTAGCTTTCCGGGGGCTCCTCGCTACCCTACTTATACGAGTACACGGCGTTTAGCAGTAGCTTGAACGTAGCGTGCGTCTGTCCTCTAAAGTGGGGTTTGAACACATATGCGAGCGCGCGCCCTTTGCCAACTACCGCCTCGATGAGGAGTGGCTTTCTTCTCAACTGCTCTTCGCCGATAAGCCAGCCGCTGCTGAGCAAGTCCCTATCGGCGAACCTGACAACCTCCTTGTACATCTCGTTGTAATGGCTCGGTACTATCTCGATCACAGGACCGTCGACGAACAGGATGGTCGTTTCACGTGGCATGCCCCACGCAAGAGGATGATCCACGTCTACAACAGCTCTAAGCGTGGAACCCGGACAGAAGAACTTCGTAGGATCCCTCAATTCCTCGCTCAGGTTGCGTAGGGGAAGCTTCATCTCCTTGCTTAGAAAATCAATCGACCTTCCTATACAAACGAGGGTGCCGCCCGACTCCACGAATTCTTTGATCTTCTCAACACCTTCCTTCCCGAAGCCGGTCTGATACTCCTTAGGCCAGGGTGGAAGCTTCACAGGTCTACCCCACATCTTACTCAACTCTTCTTCTACGTTTTCGCCTTTGAGAACGGGTAACGGGTCGTCGGGGAGTATTAGGATATCCAGTTCCTCCTTGATTTTCCCGTTTTTCACCATATCGTCGTTGACTACCTTATACGGTATCCCGTAGTCGTCTAAAAGCCAGCGTATCCAACCCTCGTCCATGCTGCCGCCGTACAGCCTCTGGTAGATTCCAACTCTCTTAAAAGCCGTCTCCATAATCTGGCTTGGCGTTTCGCGTAGGGGTATAGGCTCTACCCCCCATTCTTCAGCTGCAAATTTGAGGAAGCTTAAAGCTTCTCCAGATAAAGGAACGTAAAAGGCTCCCTGTGGAACGTTGACGCCACCCGAACTCACTGGAGTTGAAACCCTGTAGACTTTACACCCGGCAGCTAGTAGCTTCGCCACCAACCTGTGTGTGTCGTTAAGCCTGGGGTCAAGTAGCCACCCGCAGCATTCTTCCTTAACAACGGGTTTAGGTCTAACTCTACTTGAGACACTTTTGAAACGACCTGTGAAAAGTTCATCTACCGCCTCTACGTAGACGCCCATGAAATCGGGAAGCCTTTCTGTAGCTATGTCATACGGTCTAATCGGTTTACCCGTGCCGTCCCTAGTGAACTCGTTGTCGGGGTAGAAAAACTGTTCAAGCAGTTTCTTCACAAGGGCTCTACGCGGCTGAGCAGAGAAGACGACGAAAGTACCCGCTGGATAGACTTTTCCCAGGATTTCGAAAGGTTCTTCAGCGACGTGAACGATTATGCCTAGATCCTGGAGAACTTCAACGAGCTTAAAAGCTGTCAAGGGATCATGTTGTTTTGTCGAGATGATGAAAGCGTAAGGCGGATTACGCGACCCTCGCTCAATGCTCCTCTTAGCTTTCACGTACATGTTGTACAAGAGTTCCTCCTTCAGCTTCGCGACAACCTCCAGTATAGCATAAGTTGATTCCTTCTGGTACTCGACGATGTCTCTAAGCTTCCACCAGCCACCAGGCCAAGGGTCAGGGTAGTTCATCTGCGGTTCATCGCTCCTCCTCCCCCTGTTGTAGCCTCTAAGCTGGTGGGGGTGTACGTAAACTGGAGTGGCTAGTTTCACGCTCGCTGATTCAGTGAGCATTCCAGCTATGTTCATGTAGATGACGAGCGTCTGGAAACCAGCTACGAAATCCGGCGTGAAGGGGCTGTACGTCTCAACGCCCTTAAACCCCTTCTGAGCTAACCTAGCGGCTGCGTAAGTACCGAGGAACTGGATCTCCCTCCACACTAGAGGATCTACGTCAGGGTATATCGGATCCATCTCAGGCGATATGAAAAATCTAGCTGTCGTACCACCCATCTGATGGTGGTCTATGAAAACTTGAGGGATGTATTCCCTGTAGATCAACTGGGCTATGTAACGGCTTTCAGCTTGAGTGAGCATGAAAGCGTCACGGTTATTGTCGTGGCCACAGTACTTGTGGTAGAGCCAGGGGGGCGGAGTCCCCTCGCTCTCAGTCCCAAGACACTTTTCGTACCAGTCTACAACCATTATCTGTCCATCGGGGTTCATGCAGGGTATAAGCACGAGCACGACTCTATCCAAGATACTTGAAACGAACTCGTCGTTTCTCATTGCAAGCTCGTAAACTAGTTCAACCATCGTCTGAGTGCCTGCAACCTCTGTAGCATGAATGCCGGCTCCCACGGCGACGACAGCTTTCCCAACTGTAGCAAGCCGTTTAGCTTCCTCCTCACTAACGTCGAAGGGGTAGGCGAGCTTTCTGGATATCCCCCTGTAGAAGTCGAGCTTAACTAAATTTTCCGGCGAGCTAACGATGAGTACAATAAAGGGGTTCCCAGTAGAGGTTGGACCCATTTCGAGAAGCTTCACTCTTTCGCTACAACTAGCCACGACTCGGAAGTACTCTACAATCTTATCCCAGCGAGCTAGTTTACGGTCTTCGCCTATTCTAAATCCGAAAAACTCCTCCGGTGACGGAACATTGTTTGTCACTTGCCTCTTTTGATTCAAGGATTTTTAAGCTTTTTAGGATCAAAGTAAACGCTCATTGAGAAGTTTCTTGAATAGTTGTACTCTTACCAGTATAAAACTTGTGAAAGTTGAGACATGTTATGGGAGTTCCTTACTATACTATATATCACGGCAAAGCATAAATTACACCTAAACGTTAAAAGTCTATTAGAGCATCTGTAGCTATCTCGATTAGTTAAGTTAGTGGATTACTAGCTAACTAGCTACGGAAAACTGTAAGCCTGGACTCTTGAAGCCTCCTCGCTTAGATCTTGCAAAGAGCATCAAACCATACGAATGCTGGAAGGAAATATTTTTGATATAAGCTGTTAACTTGAAAACGTTTCTATTATAAATTTTTGAAAAGGTTCAGTTGATAAGTTAAAGAAAATGTTAAGATTTTTAAATAATTAATATAAAAGGTCTCATATCAAGTAGCGAAAGGGTTATCTATAACCTAGAGTAGGAAATCTGTGGCAGTTGAAGCAGTTAAAGGCTTAGGTAGGCTTAGAAACGCAGCTTTCATCCGCCTTTTTGTCGACTTGCTGAGCTTGGCCGTATTACAGCTTTCAACAGGGCTTATGGGAACCGTTCAGCTTAGCGATGAAGTATCTATCGGTGAAGCGGCCGGTGTTTTAGCAACGGTAGCGGGGATTCTCTTGTTTGGTTTATTTTTGATTGTTGCTTCGATCGCCGCCTGGGTGATCTCCATACTAGGGTGGGGGAACATTTGTAGGGCGAAGTGGAGGAAGTTCTACTGTGTAACGCGGGTAGTAGTCATTTTAGCACCGATTCTAGCAGCGTTGACGGTGGCAGCCATGGTAGTCTCGGCTTTTCTAGAGCTTTTCGCGACAGGCCTCCGCGGCGAGTTTACAGGTTCAGACGTATTCACCTCAGGATTTCTCAAGGCTTTTGTAGCGGGTTTGGTCATAGCAGCTGCTGGGAGGATTTTCGAAGGTGTAGCAACCTTCGATCTAGGCTTGTTGACGCAAGTCTATCTTCTAGCAGCAGCCGCTGTCGTCTACATCGCTTCTACCGCGATTAACGTAGCCTCAATCTCTGTAACGTGGTTGAGTGTCGTCTCCCTTATACTCTCCATTCTAGCCAATCTACTGTTCGGCATCGGTTACCACTACGCGAGAAAGCGTCTCATGTCACAGATCTGGCAGCCGATACCGTCGCCTGTGCAGCCTACGCAGGGTGGTTAACGGTGAGGCTCAGCGAGGTTAAGCTTGTAGTAATCTCATTAACCATCTTTCTCGCTATAGCTGCTATAGCGTTCGTAGCCGTCCAACAATTTCCCGCCCATTTAGCGCAGCCGCCGACAGTTTTGCCCACAGGAGACTATGTAGCTTTAATTAAAATCGAGGGTACGATAGCTTACAGCACTTCACAGCTCACTCTCCTCGGTTCGGTAAGCGATCCTGAGAGCATAGCTGCGCTACTTAAGAGAGCCGTCGACGATCCAGCTGCTAAGGCTATCGTGTTGTGTATAGACAGCCCGGGAGGGTCGGCTGCGGCTTCAGAGGACCTTTACTTGAAGGTGAAGGACGCCGCCTCCAAGAAGCCGGTCGTAGCATACATTAGGGAGTACGGTACTTCAGGGGCTTACATGATCGCCCTCCCCGCTAAAGCTATAATTGCTTCAAACAGCAGCATGGTAGGCTCTGTAGGAGTCTACCTTTCTGTTCTCACGTACAGTGAGCTCCTCGAGAAGCTCGGCATAAAGGTCTACGTCATCAAGTCGGGGGAGCTCAAGGACATCGGTTCACCCTACAGGAAGCTCACTCAACAGGAAGCTGAGATGCTGGAGGAGATGGTGTTGGACTATTTCGAGCTCTTCAAGCAGCGAGTGCTCAACCACAGGAGCTTGAAAAACCCCGACGAGGTTTTCACAGGCCGTCCTTTCACAGCTAAGCAAGCTTTGAGAATCGGGTTGGTCGACGGCGTAGGTTCACTCGACGATGCCGTACGGCTTGCAAGGCAGCTTGGAGGCTTACCTCCCGACGCTCCCGTGAGAGAGCTTAAACCGCCGCGCCCCAGTCTCTTTCAAATACTTCTCGGAGAAACCTCGGCGAAAAAGCCCATGGTTCCAAGCATCGAGGTACTCGCGGTGTGGCCTCCGCCTTTCCTCGAGCCCTGAGCCCTCTAACTTCTGTGCTAGAGTCCAACTCAACGCCCGTCGAGGAAATCTCTCCCTGCTAGCCCATCAAGTTACCTAATTTTACGTTTCTTCCAGCGACTCTAGGGTTTTCTCTAGCCTCGTAGGCATGAAGTTTGAGGAAAGGAAGGCTTCACCGTATTTTACGCCAATGATGTAACCCCGCGCCATAGCGAGCCCCTCAACGTAACTGATTACGTCGGAGAGTACTGGCATCTGGGACTTGAAACATCGTAGGGCTTCAACCTTCCTATACATGGTGTTGGAGACGTCGGCTACGTGGCTCGGTCTCGTGAAGAGGTCGAAGATCTCGTAGAAGAAGAGTGAAGTAGCCTTCCAAGGCTCTCCCTTGTCCGTAAGCACTTTCTCTGAAGCTTTCCACCAAGCTTCTGTCGTAATGTGCGAAACAGCGCGGTGATCCCTGTGCTTATCCCTGTAGTAGTGGGTGAAGATCGCTAAAGGCTTGAACCTGCGAATCAACTCTACGACATGCTGGTATGTAGCCTTGTCGTTGACAACCCCTTGGGTAGGGAGACCTAAGCCGACACGTTCCCTTACGCCGAGGATCTTGTCTGCTTCTAGAGCCTCTCTTCTCCGCATCTCAGCGATAGTCTCCCTCCAGTCGGGTCTTGCATACCCTGTGTCTTGCCAGTCTTTCTCTTTACTCCAGCAGAACGTTACCACCTGGATCTCGTAGCCGAGCTCGTTTAACAGTGCGATCGTCGCGCCCATACCGATGGTCTCATCATCTGCGTGGGCGCCGAAGACTAGCAACCGCTTGGCCACAAGGTAGAAGCTCTGTTGACGTTATAAAAACCCTCGACTAAGGGTTCTCGCTCAATTTGATACGCTGGTAGGGTAAGGCTAGAGCTTTATTTCACACGAGCCTGTGCCAGCTTAGTTTGACGAGGATTGTGGTTCAAGCGTTGAGAAGACGCTGCCTATAAATACGCTTACGGCATGTGAATTAGGATCTACCGAATGTCTACGCAACCGGTTTCGGAGTGTAACCTTTACGCGAGGGAAGACTTGTTGCGTAGGGTACTGGCCAAGCTGGTCGGCAGAGAGAAGGAGGTCAGGGCAGTCCTCGCCGCGCTTGCATCAGCTAGGAACATAGTGCTTGTCGGGGCACCCGGTACTTCGAAATCAACGATCTTGCGTACTATAGCAGAAGAGTCTAGTGTACCCTTCTTCATCGTTGAAGGTTCAGCCGACCTAACCCCTCAAAAGCTCGTAGGTACGTTCAACCCGGCTAAGGTGATGGGAGAAGGTTTCAAACCGGAGTATTTTGAACCGGGGCCTCTAGTACAAGCCATGGATGCAGGAGGTCTACTCTACATAGAGGAGTTCAACAGGATGCCGGAGGAGACGGCAAACGCGTTGATAAGAGCAGCTGAAGAGCGTGAGTTGGCTGTTCCAAGGCTGGGAGTACTCAAGGCGAAGCCGAGCTTTAGGATTGTTTGCGCGATGAACCCTTACGACGACGTCGGCACGGGTAGAGTGAGTAGAGCTCTCCTCGACAGGTTTGTGATGCTTAAGGTTGGTTACCAGAGTCGTGCGGAGGAGATTAAGATAGTCGAGCTTAGGACTGGCTCGCGAAGACGGTGGCTGATAGAACTAGCTGTCGATCTCGTTAGAGCTACGAGGTTGCACCCAGCCGTCAAGATGGGATCCTCGGTTAGAGGGGCTATCGACATGGTCCTTCTAGCTGAGCAACTCATTCGAGCGAGAGAGACGATAGACGTCGATGAGCTGAAGATGGCAGCACTTATGGCTCTAACCCCCAAGATTTGGATGAAGGACCCTTCGAGAAGCCCAGAGGAGGTGATTGAAGAGATTTTCTTTAGCCTAATCGAGAGGGGTAGACCCCCATTCTCCGAAGCTGTGGGACAGGACAGGGAACACGATCCTAGAAACACTAGCGACGGAAGCGGTGGCGATGCGGAACGTCTCCGAAGCTTAGCTGAAGTAGCTCCACGGAGAGCCGCTCTCTTAGTTGTTAACAACCCGTCTCTTCTAGACGGCATGGCTTCATCCGCCTTAACTGGTCTTGATGTAATAGCACGGATCTATCTCCTTCTACCCTCCCCGTACAGGGATAAGCTGAGAACTTTCGCGCGCGACCTAACGGTTAGAGCTGCACTCGGTTACGCTGGTAGAAGGTGGTTGTCCAAGGGTCGGGGCGAGCCATTGGATATCGACGTAGATGCCACAGTTGAGAGGGTTAGCGAAGTAGGCAAGACTATTGAAGCCTTATCGTTCTTTACGGTTAGGAAGAAGGGGAGGGCGTACGCGTTAATCATCGACAGGAGTTCCTCGATGTCAGGGTTCAAGCTAGTGTTGGGGGCCTTCATCTGTAGCGCGTTAGCGTACTCTAGCTCTCTCGTAGACGACTACTGTGTCCTCTCGTTCAACACGAGAGTCGACCGTCTCAAAGGTTTGCGAGAGAGGTTAGACGTAGAAGAAGTGGTCGACCGTATCCTATCGCTTGAAGCCGAAGGCTACACGGACATCTTCACAGCGCTTATGGCTGGTAGGAGGGAGCTAATTGAAGCTGGCTACGAGCCTAGAGCGATTCTAGTGACAGACGCCGAGTGGACAGCTGGTAGAAACCCACTCGAGGCCGCCCCCCTCTTCAACGAGTTACACGTTATCCTGGTGCCAAGCAAGTACCTAGGTTTCGCGAAGGTTCTCGCAGAGATGGGTAGTGGTAAGCTGGTGTTCGTTCGAAGCATCCAGGAAGCTTATGAAAAGCTACCAACCCTAATCGAGAGCTAAACTTATATCCTCAAAATCGATAAATGAGGTATGAGACGCGCAACTTTAAAGGTTTCAGGGTTAGGTTGTGAAAGCTGCGCTGTTCCCAGCAAGGAGAAGTTTCTGAAGGTTCAGGGGATAAGCTCAGTGAAAGTTTTAGGCGCGCTCGTGGAAGTAACATACGACGAAAACAAGCTTACGCTGCAGGAACTCATCGAGAGGAGCGGGGTGAAAAACTTCTATTCTGTAAAGGTAGTTTCAGACGAGGAATCAGAAAAGGAGTCGTAAACTTTCGTCTAAGCTTTTCTAGCGTTTCAACTTTTTAAACGGATGTACAGTTGTAAAGGACGTATATCGCAGGGCGTTTTTGACGGAAATATCGTCGTACTCTAGAATCAATCGGTTTTATTAAAACTATAACTCCGGCACGCTTCAAGACAGGCTTACGTCTTAAAAGTCGTGCGAGAGGAAGGATGAGAGCAAATTTATACGTTGGGAGTCATAGGATTCAAGTTTTCTTCTATGAACTTTGAGAACTGTTCAATATACTTGAAGCCATGGTCCGGGTACATTAACACGTAGTCGCCTTCCTCTAGTTCACCTTCTTCTTTTAGCCTCTCGAAAGCTGCTGTAACGGCACCGCTGCTTAACCCTATCAGAATCCCTTCGCTCCGTGCGATTTTTAAAACATGTTCTACAGCTTCTTCAGGCGTCACGTCGACAACCTTGTCAAACTTTACGTAGTGGAACCATTTCACACCAGTTTCGATCCGCCTGATACCCGGTATGAACGTGCCTTGCGCAGGTTGAACCCCGTACACCTTAACATGTTCCCCGTATCTGCTCTTGAAGTAGAGGGAGATCGCTGACATATGTCCTGAGGTCCCGAGACCTCCGACGATCCCTTTAAGTTTAAGTTGAACGCTCTTAACCTGTAAATCAAGTTCTTTTGCAGTGTAACGAAGATGAACTTTAAAGTTAGCATCGTTCTCAAACTGGTTTAAGTGGACACCCCCCGTCCGCCTCGCCTCTTCCTCTACCTCATCTATAAACTCTACAGTCAACGTCTTCGGCTTCCTATAGACTTCAGCTCCCATTATTGTGAGCAACACGTCCGACGCCTTTTGGATTGTGGAGGGGAGAAACAACTTTACTTTTAGACCCCTTATGGCGGCCATCGCGGCGAGCGCCATCCCCGTATTCGTGCTAGTCGCTTCGTAGAGAACTAAACTGGGGTTGTGGTTCCCCGACAGGCACTCGTTGAACATAGCCCAACCTATCCTATCCTTCACGCTCATACTGAAGGGGTTGTAGAACTCGAGTTTAGCCCAAACCCTAGTTTCACCCTTGGAGAGCGATTTCAACTTAACTAGTGGGGTTGGCCAATTCTTGTAAAGCAGTTCCTCCGTATCGTTAAAAGTACGCATGGGAGACGGCTTTATCTCCTCGTAGAAGCCGAGTTCCTCTAACGTGAACAAACCTTCGCGTCTAGGGATTCTACACCCTAATGTTCTTAAAGCCTCTTCGATAGGTCCTTCGCCAGCCTCCGGCGGCCATTTTACATAACCTTTTCGAAGGAGTTCAGTCACTACGCTAAGTAATTCCGTTAAACGTTGATCGTACTCAAACCTACGCACGAGGCTTAAACAAGTGCCAACTTTTAAATGCTTCCATATTACTGTGGTATATGGTTAAGATTATTAGAAAAAGGATATGAATATAGAATACATCTTTAGGACGTCTTCTTATGGATGTAAATCTTTGAACCTATTAACATGTTGTTCGGTATAAGAGCCGTAGTGCCATCATCCTTCTCTATCGTCGTGAACAACGTGGAGATATCTTGCACAGTACCAGTCTCTCCAGCTGCGGTCACACGGTCTCCAATCTTCACCGGTCTAGCAATCAACACGAACAAGCCGGCAATCGCCTGTCCAAGTACCTGTTGCGTAGCGAAACCGATGACCATTCCTATGAAGCCGCCTAACGCTACACCAGCCGCACCTCCCGCTGCCCCTCCAGCTATTGCTGCCGCCAAAGCTCCCATACCTAGAAGCCTGGTTATGCTTCGAACCGCTGCTGAAGTACTGTGAGGATAACGTAATCTCATAGACCAGTAAATTATTTCAGAGAAGCTTTTCAATATCATGTAGCCGAAAAACAAGGATAAGCCTATAACGATGTACGTGGAATAGTCTTCGATAACTTTAGCTAGCTCTACAAAATAGGTTGGTATCGCGGTTAAGATGGCCGCTGAAACAACAAAGTAGAGGGCAGTCCACGCCACCAGGTCGAAAATGCTCTTCCTCAACCCTTTGATGAAGCTCTCCTGCTCTGAACTCACGAAGGAAATCTACGCTAGAGTCTAATAAATTTTTTAGTTCAAAGGGATTAAGTCAACATTCAAAGCGAAAATCTCGCTACCAGCTCGATCAAAAATATGAGGGTCAAGCTTCTATCGCCTAATAGAACTTCAGGTCTATTCGCCTCAGGACGACCCTAAAAGTTTCCAACGTAGAGCTTGAAACCTTTTCTACTCTTTAAATCGAAAGGCCTTAATTATGGGAAAAACACTTAAGGAATGTTGAACGCACCCTTTCGTGCAAAGCGATTACTTCTATGCCGTATATTATGACCTTCTCTACTCTCATAGAGACGTAAAAAGTGAAGTAGACTTTCTTGAACATGTGTTCCATAGGCTGTCAGAAATCCCCGTTAGAAGCGTGCTCGACGTAGGTTGCGGAACGGGAATTCACAGCATAGAACTCGCCAAACGCGGCTACAAGGTTCTCGGGGTTGACATCTCAGAAGTAATGATTTCCAAAGCTAAAGCTAAGGCTGCGGGGCTTGATAACGTCTCCTTTGTCGTAGCCGATGCTAGGTGTATGGAGTTTGCTGAGAAGTTTGATGCAGCCATCGCCATGTACGGTGTAATCAGCTACTTTACAACCGATGATGACCTCCTCCGTTTTTTAAAAAACTTAAGGAGCGCGTTGAGAGATGGAGCATGCTTTGTTTTCGACACGTGGAGCATGTTGGGTGTACTGGAGAAGAGAGTGTATTATGAGACACCTTCAGTTCACTTCAGGAAGTCTGGTTCGACGTTAGCTGTGAAGGAGGAACAGTGGAGCATAGACGTTTTAGACCAGGTGTCGACAGCCGAGATCTCATGGTCAGTGCTCGACTTGAAGAGGGGCTACGTTGACGTCATGAACTACAAGCTGAGGTTGCGCTTGTACACGCCTAGAGAGCTCAAGCATCTGTTATCGGATACAGGTTTCGAAGTAGTAGCCATGTTCGAAAGCTTTGGTTTCAAAAACTTATCTGAGAGCAGTTCAGAGCTTGTAGTAGTGGCAAAAGCTAAGTGAACGGGTACCCGCCGCATGGACTACTTTTTTAGAGAGTGATAATTTAAATAGCAAGGCTAGTTTTCTAAAAAGTGATGAAACCAAAAGTCTTCGTGTGCAGGCAGATACCTGAAGAGGGTTTACGCGTGATTAGAGACTTTTACGAGGTGGAAGTTTGGGATCGTTACAGCCCCCCTCCCAGAGAGGTTCTTTTAGAGAAAGTAAGGGAGGTTGATGCCCTGGTCACTTTGCTCACTGACAAGATTGACAAGGAGGTTCTCGATAGTGCTCAGAGGCTAAGGATCATAGCTCAGTACGCGGTCGGGTTCGATAACATAGACGTCTCCTACGCTACTCTAAAAGGCGTCTACGTGACGAACACTCCCGGCGTCTTGACAGACGCTACAGCTGATCTAACTTGGGCTTTACTCCTTGCGGCGGCGCGGAGGATTGTCGAAGCCGACCGGTTTGTGAGAAGCGGAGACTACTGGCGTACGGGTACGGGTTGGCATCCGTTGATGATGCTGGGTTATCACGTAACTGGGAAGACCTTGGGGATTATAGGGATGGGGAGAATAGGTCAAGCTGTAGCGCGTAGGGCTAAAGGCTTCGAGATGAGGGTCCTCTACTATCAAAGACGCAAGCTTGCCGAAAGTCTTGAAAGAGAACTTAACGCTAAGTATGTAGACTTGGAAACCTTGCTCCGAGAGAGCGATTTCGTCTCGATACACGTGCCGCTCACTAAAGAAACCTTCCGTATGATCGGCGAGAAGGAGCTTAGGATCATGAAGCCTACGGCAATCCTCATCAACACTTCAAGGGGTGCTGTAGTTGACGAAGAGGCTCTTGTAAAAGCGTTAAAGGAGGGTTGGATAGCTGCAGCTGGGCTGGACGTGTTCGAGAAGGAACCGCTTCCACCCGAGCACCCCCTTACTAAGTTGGACAACGTGGTGTTAGCACCTCACGTCGGTAGCGCAACTCTCGAGACGAGAGCCTCCATGGCGAAGCTGGTAGCTGAAAACCTTATAGCGTTCTATAAGGGGGAAGAGCCTCCTACACTGGTGAACAAAGAGGTTGTAAAAGTTAGAGCTCCAGGCTTCAATTAACTTGCTACAAGGACTATCATTTTCTCTAACTCTTTTACGCTAAGGGGAGTGAGTCCACTGTTTAGCCCCAGTCTTAGGGCAAGTCTCAGCACTTGAGGTTTAGTTAACCTCCATTCATCTGCCTCAGGAGAAACCAACACTCTCCTTGGCGAATCGTTGGCGATGACTCTCCCACCTTTAACTACCGCTAATCTATCAGAGTACCTAGATGCGAGAGGTATCGAGTGCGTAATAACGATGACAGCTCTCCCTTCTCGAGTTAAATCTCTCAACGTCTTGAAGAGCAGTTCGTTAAACCCCATGTCTTGACCAGTAGTAGGCTCGTCTACTATGAGAACTTTCGGGTCTAGGACATATACTGAGGCTAGGGCTAGCCTCCTTTTCTCTCCTTTACTAAGGAAAAACGGGTGTTCCCTTTCAAGTCCCCTGAGTCCAAAGAGCTCTAACGCGTGAAGCACTTTCCTATCTATTTCGTCATCCGGCAGTTTTCTAAGCTTTAAACCGAATGCGATTTCCTCGTAGACAGTCTTATTGAAGATCTGGTGATCAGGGTTCTGGTAAACGTAGCCGACGAGAGAGGAAAGAGTTAACCGGTCGTAATCCTCAACCCTCCTGCCGAGAACCCTGACCTCTCCACGATCCGGACGTAGAAGCCCACACATGATTTTCGCTAAAGTTGTTTTTCCTCCACCGTTAGGACCTACTAGGGCTATGAGCTCCCCCTCACGTACCGAGATAGAAGCTTCTCTCAACGCCTTTACTCCACCGGGGTACGTGAACTCCACGTTCTTGCACTCGATAAGTGTATCTCCGACATGGGGTTCCTCATCGATATCTAAAGCTTTGAACTCTTTAACAACCCTCATAAAAGCCTCTACAGCATCTTCGAACCGATACAGGGGCGGGAGCCCCAGAGCCGATGAGAGCTCGGATACCTCGGGAGGGGAGACGCCGCTACTTCTCAAGACTTGGGTTTGAGTAAACACGAAAGCTGGATCACCTTCAAGTACAACACGCCCCTCTTTAAGCACTGCGACTCTATCGGCGAACTCCGCTACATGCTCAGACTCATGCTCTATGAGAAGGATCGTGGTATCAAGTTCATCCCTCAACCGTTTTAAAGCCGACATTACCTCCTCCTTTCCCACAGGGTCTAGATCCGACGTTGGCTCGTCTAAGATGATCAAGTCTGGTCTTCGAGCTACAGCGGCGGCGATAGCTACTCTCTGCTTCTCCCCACCTGACAATTGGAGGGGAGCTCTCCTGAGAAAACTCGTCGGCAATCCAACAAGCTCGAGACTCCACTCTAATCTTTCGCGGATCTCCTCCCTAGATAACTTTAAAGGTTCGAGAGATATGACTATCTCGTCTTCTACTGTACTCATCACAAATTGAATTTCAGGGTCTTCAAAGACTACTGCTACACGTTTTGCGATGTCAGTTACGTCTACGCTAAGAGTATCCATACCAAAAACTTCGACAGCCCCCTTGAACTCGCCTGGAATGCGCTGAGGTATGATCCCCGTCAATGTTAAAGCTAGAGATGTTTTTCCTGATCCACTATGACCCATGACAGCTAGGAGCTCACCTTTCTCGATCTCTAACTCGATACCTTTTAAGGCGTAATCCTCTCTCCCAACGTATTTCCACCAAACGTCCTTAACTACGACAGCTTTGCTCAAGCTAACCACCCCCAAGCCGCGAAAGCAAGCAATAAAAGTATTGATAAAGCTACAACAGTGTAATCGTGTCGGTTGAGCTTAAAGGAATGGTAGCCTGAAGCCATTCTACTTTTAGGAGCAATACCTCTAGACTCCAGGGCGAGCGAGACTTCGTAGCTGCGCGTTATCATCAGGGAGAGTAAAGGTATCAAAGCGTTCACGTATAACAGAAACCTTTTCGCGAGAGATGTTCGAGCGAAGTCGACGCCCCGAGCCATCATCGCTTCTCTAACGGTGTGAAAGTCGGAGATGAACAACTGAGTTCCTCTGAAGAAAAGTGAAGCGGCTACGCATACGCCGAAAGGCATTCTCAAGGAGAGAAGACCCCACACCAAGTCTCTATCGGAAACCGTCGCTAAGAAGAGAGCCGCAGACAGAACCATGGCTAAAATCCTCAAAATGAAAGCCGCTGCGTAGTTGAGGCTCGTGTCAGTGACAGAGAGTTTCCACTCTAAAACTCCCTTTTCAGCCTCCATCCTCCAGAGTGTAATCTCGTAAAGCATTCTACCCGGAAGATTTGTGAAAAGGGTGAACGCTAGTACGATGAACGCGCTCATGCTCACGATTACGGCTATATACTTCTTCAATACCTTTAGAGAAACCCCGGCGAGGATGCAAGCAAGCGCCGATACAGCTGCTAGGGAGAGAGCTTGAACAGGCTCTGTAGCGTGAAGAAGGGATAAAGATATAGAAAAAGGGAGAGCCAATTTAGCTAGCAAGTGCAGGCTTGTGTATCTTGCCGACTTAGCCTTTACTCCTGCTAACTCCCCGAGTATTGTAGACATTCGCTACGACCACCATCCTCTCACTAGTAGCCCCGTCCTCTTGAAGACAGGGGTTAAGGCGACGAGTAGGGCTGTGCTAATGACTGATAAGACTATCAAGTCTCCTACAACCCAGCCGATGAAAACTGGCCAGAACAGCTCAGCGGGAAGCGGTGGAGGCAGATTCCAGAGAGTCAACGTACCAGCCCCCCATATTCCGCTCGCAAACGATGCCCCTATTATCCCTCCAACGATTTGCGCGATCCACGTTCTAACATGCCCTGCGATAAGCCCCATGACTATACCTGCAGCGGCGAGAGCGGTACCGATGTAAACTAGGTAGACGTAGGCGGACGTGAAAGGTTCACCGTATTGAGCGCCCCATAGAACTTGGATCATAACTCCGAGCAATAAGAGGACTGATCCAGAGGATATGAAGAGCGGTAGAAGCTTAGCAGCCCAAGGTCTCTTAGCTGTAAAGTCTGGGTCCACTTTCAACATTCTAAACACGAGTGCCGGCACTAGAGCTTCTATGAAGTCCGCCCAAGACCATATGAAGGATTGAATCACAGAGTAGCCGCTCGGCCAGAGGCCAAGGAAGAAGCAGCTGATGTAGCCGGCAAAGCAACCCCACAACCCCATCCAAATGCCGAGGGGTACGTAGATTGCAGCTGCAATGTACAAAGCTGAGACTCCAGGAGCTCCTAAAACCGGGAAAATCAGGCTCGATACTACGGCTAGTACATACGATATGGCTGTAGCGAAGGCGAAGGTAACTATCTGCATCCAAGTTATACCCCTCTTCACACCCCTTACCTGGGTTTCATCAGTCATGCTGTTTCGTGCGTCAACTTGATAATAGTTTAAAGATGTTTCGCTGAAACATTGAGTATTTTAACCAGTAGTTAACAAGATCATGCGATGAGGAAACTTGAGGCTGTTAAAGCCCAGTTGTTAGCGGTCGAAGCTTTAAAAAGTTTGAGGAGGGTCATGAGCGGGAAAGAAGTCCTCGAACTACTCGAGAGCAAAGGCCTAAGGATCACTCAGGTTGACTTGAGCAGGTACGTCACTGGCACAGTGCTCCCCAGCCCCGCCCGCTCCATGAAGATACTGAAGCTTCTTTCTGAAGCAAACGTGTTAGGTTTAGCTGTCAAACAGGCTTTAGTGATGGACGAGCGGGGTGTAGTTAACGTTACGAGGATAGCTTACGACACAGCTGTCTTAGGCTTAGCTGCTGCTCGCGCTTACACGGAGCTAAACGACCTAGGCGTTACAAAGGTGCTTACAGCTGCTGTCAACGGAATACCTCTAGCTGTTAAGATTTCACATGTGCTGGACGCGGACTTGTGCGTAGCTAGACAAGAGCCTGACGTAAGCTCTAGCGGCTACCTTGAAGTTCGATACTTTGCGCCAGATCCGCCTAGGTACGCTCACCTTTACTTGCCGTCCTTCGCCTTAAGAGAGGGGGACAGCGTGCTGATAGTTGACGACTTGCTGAGGTCGGGGAGGACTCTAAAGGCGTTGACCGAGCTCGCTTCCCAAAAGAGAGCCAACGTCAAGGCCGTCTTCACGCTAGTGGCGATAGGAGAGAACTGGAGGAGCTCGATTCCAAGGACTGCCTCGAAGATCTTGGTAGCTTTAGAGGTCAAAGAAACATAGTTGGAGCGTATGCATTTATGAAGGTTGCTAGACGTGTTTCGAGGGTTTGAGGTTGAACTGTCCAAAATGCGGAAGGGACGGTAAACCGGCGATAAAGAAGGTTAAGAGTAAAGGTAGGGAGTACTGGTACAGTGTTTTCAGACATCCCGATGGGGTCGTCTGTATCGTAGGAAAGCTCAGCGATGAGGAAGCTTTAAGCAAACGAGTGAGAGCCGCTGAATCTCGAAGGCAAGCTTATGAACTTGCAGCTGCTGCCTTCCTCATCGACTTGCTGGGTGAGGAATTGGCTCACTACCGAAAGATGGTTCAATCTACCGTGGAGATCGCTTCTATGGCTTCACGTTTGACTGAACTCTACGTAAATCAACTTGCTAGGCTGACGGGTTTTCTGAATAGAGATAAAGCTTATGAACATGAAAACGCTTCAGATACATGTGAAATATGCTCTTCTGATCATAGACATGTTAGAAGAGTTCGTGAGGGGGAGGTTGAAAGCCGAGGCGGCTGAAGCCATTATCCCAAACATCAGGAAAATTCTGCAGTTTGCAAGAAGCCGTAAGATTCCTGTGATCTTCACAGTAGACACCCACTACCCGGTTATCGACAAGGAGTTAGAGCTGTGGGGACCTCACGCGCTAAAAGGTAGTCCTGAGGCGTGCGTTATAGAAGAGCTGAAGCCTCTAGACGACGAGTTTATCGTGAGTAAACGTAGGTATGACGCGTTTTTCGAGACGGACCTCGACTTGCTTCTCAGAGAGCTTAAGGTTGACGCATTGATACTCACCGGGATACATACTCACCTTTGCGTTCAGCAGACAGCGGCTGGCGCCTTCTACAGAGGTTTCAAGGTGGTTTTGCCCATTGACTGTGTCGCCGCAGCTACTAGAGAGTGGCACGAGAGGGGAATTGAATACATGAGAGCTTTCTTCGGCGCAGAGTTGACGACAGCGGATGACCTCATCGAGTGGTTGAAAAGAGAGCTCGGCTCCCCGCCAGCCTCACACTACGTGTAGAATTAGCCCCACACTTTCCTGTAATCTTCGAGTAGCTTACGCCTGACGATGTGAGTGTAGACTTGGGTTGTGCGTAGGCTGGAGTGACCGAGGAGCTCCTGGATTTCTCTCACGTCCATCCCGCATGAAAGGGAGTAGGTGGCGAAGCTGTGTCTAAGTATATGCGGAGTGATCTTCTTCTTCAAGCCGGCTTTTTTAGCCAGCCGTTGAATTATTCTCTCAACAGTCACGTAGTGTATGTGACCACCTTCCCTACCCGGGAAAAGATACCCGTCCTTCTCAACCTCTCTAATGTACCTAGTGAGAAGATCTCTGGTTCTAGTATCAAAGAAAATGACTCTTTCCTTACCGCCCTTACCTTTTACCCTTATACTTCTTTCATCTATATTAATATCTGACAACTCTATCCCAACTAACTCGCTAACCCTTACCCCCGTGCAGAACAGGATGGAAACAATCAACTTATCTCTAAGGTTTGAAGCAGCATTTATGATCTCGTGAACTTCCTCCGGCTTAAGGTAACGGGGGAGGTCGCTGGGGCGTTTGGGAAGCTCAAAGCCTTGAATATTACCCCTTAAACCCAGGTACTCCATGAACCTTTTGACTGCAACAGCTGCCGTGTAAACGCTCCGCTCCTTGTAACCGTTCTCTCTAAGTTTCGCTAGGAAGAAGTCGATATCCCATGTGGATACTTCACTTACATGTTTATTACCTAAATAATCGATGAACTTTTCCAGCAGACTCTTGAATGTCTTGATAGTTCGCTGAGACCTGTTTCTAGCCACTAAGTGAGATATGTAAAGGTCGAGTAGTTCTCTGTTGCCGCGCCCGTCGAGTTTCATATCAAGTCGCGGGTTTCAATGAACTTCCTCTCGTCTTGAGCGTAAGTCTTAAGCTTCTCGCTTAAAAGTATGGGAGCGCCTGTTCTGACTGCGATCGCGACCGAGTCACTGGGGCGAGCGTCAATGTAGTGTCGCTTTACCCTCCCATTAACCTCTTGCGTCAAGACGATTGTTGCAGTATAGACATCTTCTATTAAGGCGTCAACTGTGATCTTCTCCACTTTCACTCCCAAGGCACCTAGCATTGAGACGATGAGATCGTGTGTCATCGGTCTTGGAGTTGACCAACCGTACATAGCCCTTGCGATCGATTCAGCTTCAGTGCTACCAATGTATATAGGTAGAACAAGTTGATCCCACCCCTCGCCCTTTAATAACATGACAGCACCGTAAGGGTACTCGACATTGCCGGATTTCATGGTGATATTGTAGACGCCAACTATGTCAGCCCTCGTGTACCCTTCTTCCTTTATTTCACCTTCCATGATCCCGCTTTCCCAATCGAAGATCCCCCCTATAAACCTTAGGGCGATATTATACGCAGTTGAAGTTTTACTTCATAAACCAAGGCTCTTCGCTGAAAATCACGCGTTCAAACTTGAGGGCTACGAGGGGACCCTTAAACTTAGACAACATCTTAACTCTTTTGGATATTTCATTCAATAGAAAAATAGGGTTTCTGTCCAATGTTTTACGCACATCCTCTGAACTACCAGCTCTCACGACCATGCTGAACAGAGTGTTTTTCACAACTACTTCAGACAACGTGTCGGTGAAACACACCTCGCCATTTTTCACAAGTGATCCAAGGGCGAACCTCTTAGCTTCTTCGAAGACCGGTAAGCCGATGAATAGTTTCGTCTCCTGCTCAATCCTCTTTACAAGTTCCTCGTCTACGTCCTTGTCGGAAGCTAGTTTAACTCTCTGTTTCCACTTCATAGCCCAAACCGTGAACCAATCGTCGAGGATTGAGGAGAGGAGGAAGGGTTTTCTCTCTATCAGATCCTCAATGTAGTATATAGCTCTCTCTTCGGGAGCTTGGTTATCGTAGAGGAAGCCTTGCTCAACTTTCACGTAATTTAAGAAGTCTCTCGCTGAGACGCTCGTCATGAACGATTCCTCAGCTCTACTCACTCTACCAAATTCCCAAGATATTTTTTTAGAAAGCAAGGTTCTGAGTGCTGTGGATACTTCGCTGTACATGCGTCAGCTCCCTTTAAATTTTTGAGCCCCCCCTCTTAAGCTTTCTCCCTTTACTTAAGTTTCACCCAAACCTGTGTCCACAGTAGGGGCAGAAAACAGCGTCCCCTGGGGCATCCCTTCCACAGCTGGGGCACTTCTTAAAAGCAGGTTGGAACTTGAATCCACAATAGGGGCAGAAGAGTGCGTCCAAAGGAACTTGTTTGCTACACTGTGGGCATGCCTTAACGGTGGGAGCAGTAGAAGCCGCTGGCTGAACAGGGGGAAGAGGCTGTTGCGCGGCTGGTTGGACTTGCGGAGGGGGTTGAAGCAGGGGTGGAATCATGACGACTCCAGCGCCTACGGCAGCGCCGGGCGATTTACCAAGCTCTCTAGCCACTGCCTTTAGTGTATCTGTTTGAAGAACGTAAGTTGCCGCTCCCGTCTGCTTGATCCAGAAGAGTCTATCCCTGTACTCGGGCGTCGTGTCTATGCCCTCAAACCTGAGATCGATCAGTTCCAACCCTATTCTCCTCATTTCATCAAGGAGGAAAGCCTTAGCTTTGAATGATACCTCATCGACTCTAGTGAAAGCTGTCGCTAGATCGTATGTGGCTAAGTGTTTTATCATCCTCTCGTTTATGAAGCCTCTAATGAACTCGCTAACTTCGCTCGTCGTGTATTTCCCCTGACCTCCCACGACTTCCATGACGAAAACGCGAGGGTCAGCAGCGCGGAACCAGTAAGAGCCTCGAAACATGAGAGGGGCTAAGTCAGAGGATTGAGTTCGGCCTCCGAACATCCCTCTAAATTGTTTCGTTGACACGAAGATGACTGTCGCCTTAAAGGGAGTTGTAGGGTAACCAGCAAGCCTGGAAAGGACTTCCGTAAGTAAAGGCAGGTTTTGTGTGGTTAGAGTGTGTCTACCGGGTCCAAGAACGTCGTAAGCTTTCCCATCTCTGAAGAATACAGCTACTTCGTACTCGTGTACGATGAGCTGGGCTCCCCATGTTATATTCTCGTTAGGGTAGCGCCAAACTATGTCCTCTGGACCCGGGTTAACCCATTCTATTATCTGAGGCATTAGTATTCACCTCTAACGCCCTTTATAACTTCTTCGCGTTTAACAAGTAGCTCCTCGAAGGAGAGTAGTTCACTCCTTAAGTTTGAAAGGACTGCAGCCAGCTTCCCCGGTTCAGACGCTGAAGCCTCTCTAACCACTTTACAAAGTTTATCGACGGCGTTAAAAAGCCACCAGTCGTACTCGAGAAGAGCGTCTAGTTCGTTCTCCCTGATCTTGACTGCGTCAAAGAACCCGCTGTAACCGTAGCTAGCCGTGCGCAGCTTAGATATAACTCGATCGAATGTAGCTTGAACCTGGTTGTAGAGTTGCATTAGACCGGCATCGTTTGCTTGAGCTACGCTTATCATCAAGCTCTTGAAGTCACGATAAGCTGGCTCAAGGTTTCTCAACATGTGTTCCCTGATCAACCTGTCAGCTTCCCTTCTAAGCTCCTTCTCCTTGTAGCCCTTGTATCCTGGGATAGCTAACTCAAGCTTCTCAGTGAGATTGAGCCTTCTCTTAATTCCTCTGTAAACGTGAGTCATAAACTTACTGAATTCAAGCACGTAATAAACCTTTGCCCTTTTTAAATCGTGAAAACTTGGAATCTAGCTTGCGAAAAACTGCCTGACGGTGGTTTTTGAGAGGAAAGCCTTGTAGAAGCAGTAGAATCCTATTAAAGCGAGCCCGGCTAGAGAAGTGAAAGCGAAGAGAGACATTTTTAACGCTAATCCAACTATAAGTGTAGTTACTCCAGCGGCAAAAGAGGAGATGCCTCCTACGAGTGCTGCTACCCTAAATTTAAGCTCTACAGGTATCTCAGCGTAGAGGACACGCGAGTCGCTAGCATCGGACATGAAACGGTAGTTGCGACCATTGTACTCGTATAAACAGTGGTAAACGGGCTCGTGTATAAGTTTCCGCTTCATCGTTTCGATTTTCTCCAAGCGGGCTGAAAGACTTAACCCCAACCTACTACTCAACCTCCTAGCGACAATTTCCTCAGCAAATGAAATGGCGATACTGTCAGCCTCTTCCGGAGAGAGGCTCGGGTTCACAATCCTACCCCCACGTTGTACGACGTAACGGTTACTGTAGAACACCTTCCCCGATAGGCTGAGCTTAGCTCTCTCCAAAGGCGTTCCCCTCATCATCGTGTGGGAAGGTACAGAGACTTCAACTGCGCTCTTCTCGGCTCCTGTTTGAGTACTAAAGTACCCTGTGATCTCGTAGACCCAGTACGGGTAGAAGACGAGTTCGAAGTTCTTTAGATGAGCTTTTTCGTAGAAGTCGTTCGGAGTCTCTGGGATGCGTAAAGCCCATATCTTGAACGTGTTGAAAACCTGGTGCAGGTCGTAATTTACCCGCCCCATCAAGTGTTCTCCCACGTCGCCTCTATCCACTGTGAAAGCGGTGCCACAGTATGGGCAGGTTAAAACAACTTCACCCTGTTTTCGCTCTACCTCTCCCCCGCAGTATGGACATGTCGCCATCATCCCACCTTCGCCGGCTTAAAAGCTGAAGAAACTAAAGCGAAAGCTCCTGCGAGACCTAGACCTACGACGATGAGCAGTCCTGCTAGATCGGCTTCAGCGCCGAAAAATAACTGGGCGGCTAAACCGGTTAAAATAGCGGTAAGCCATGATCCAGCTAGCCTGAGTACTCGCTCGGCGTTTGAAATCGGGAGTTCAACTTTTAAGAGGGTTGCTTCAGACCCTGCGCAAGCTCCAGAGTAGAGGCTCCCCCCTTTCCTGTAAGTGAAAAACCAGTAGGGTACGAAAACTAGTGTACTCTGCTCAACTGTTACCCTCGGTGAAAAACTCCTTAGTCGAACTTCTACTACTTCGCCAGGGCTCTTTCTACTAGCGTGTCTCTTCACCTCCCTAGCAGCTTCATCCTCCAGCTCGTCTACGAGCGCTTCAACGGCGCTTTTCTCACTCAACTCTGGAGCTAGGATGCTTGGCGCTAGAGGTTTCGCTTCGCCTGCTTCAAGCTCTTTAGGAGGATTGAAACTCCACTTACGCTCAACCCAGGTTCTCAAGCTCTCACCTCCGAAGACTTCAGCTTGTAATCGCGCTAGGAAAGCCCTCGAAGTTCGAAACGCTACTCTACCTGATACGTTCGTTTGCCTCGTTACGACGTCATATTCTTGTACTGGAGGACTGCCTCGAGAACGGGGATGGATGGTTGACGGCCTCATCCTCCTTTCCCTATAAACGACCGTCGCCGAGTAATAAGCCTCGACTCCCGCTTCAAAAACCCAGAATGGGACGTTTCGAAGCTCCACCGAGACCGGAGTTCCTCCCATTTGATGAATCAACCTTTCTACAGTTGCCCTGTGACCAGCACCCCAGACTCTGACTTTCACAGGCTTACCGTACACGTCGCCAGCCCAGCCGCAGTACGGACATACGTATACTACGACTTCAGGGTTCAGTTGGATTGAGGCGTTACACTGAGGACACCTGTAGGAGACGGAGATGTTAACGTCGTCGACTTGGAACCCCTGCTTTCTCAAGATGCGTAGTACTTCCACTCTTACCCTGTCCCCGTGCAATTCAACATAGCTGCGTTGAGCTAACGTGTATAGCAGATCTGTCAACACCTGTTCCAACCCGGGCATGGCTGGTCTAGCTGACGCGGAAAGGTATACGAGTCTTCCATCTACTGTACTCACAGCTACATGTGCTCTAGCTTCTTCAGACACCCCTTCTTCACCCTTTGTGGCGGCCTATCGCGTAAGATACCAATGCCGAGGCTCCGAATCCAGCTAGCAGTAATGAGACCGCTAGGTACGGGTTTGGAAGCAGGTTGAAGCTGCCCACCGTCGCGACGAGTGTAACAGTTAAAACGACGAGGCTCCAGAAAACGTCAACCGGCTCCTTCGCTGCCAGTTTGTGAACAGCTAACAGAGAAGTCGCCGTAAGCGAGAGAAGCGAGAGAGCTTGAAAGATGTTGAGTAACTCTACAGCCACAGCGGCTGTTAAAGCCGAGGCCAGGAAGAGAAATGTAGCTAGATAAATAGCCGTGGAAACCATGAGTGTCTACCTAATACATCATTATTAAGACTAGCGCCCCCGGCCGTCTTCTCCAGCTACTTGAGGAGATCAAACTACTTGTTAACCAACTCTAGGTAGCTAGCTTAAGCGTGAGAAGGTTACTTTTATAGCCCCACGATGGTTGAAGTAGTTTGGGGATGAGCGGGCGACGGTCTAGTGAACGGTGAAGAACCTTCAGCGAGCGACCCTACTCTACCGGGCTCGAAGCCTTCTCAGCTATACTGGCGATCTCTGTTAAGGCTTGTACTAAAGTATCTACTTCTTCCTTCAAGTTGTAAAGGTAGAAACTAGCTCTGACGGTCCCCTCGTAGAGTCCCAGGTGTTCGTGTAGCGGTTGAGCACAGTGGAACCCGCTTCTAACGGCGATACCTTTCTGGTCTAGGATAGCCGCGACGGTGTGAGGGTCTAAGCCTTTAACGTTGAAAGGTAGGATACCGCACCTTTGCTCAGGTTTTGGACCGTAAACCTCGACGCCGTCGACCTCTGATAACTGTCTTAGAGCGTAAGACGTCAAACTTTCTTCGTAGCTTCTGATGTTGTCCATTCCCACTCTACTAAGGTACTCTACGGCTTCAGCTAGACCGACTGCGCCAGCTACGTTGGGCGTCCCTGCTTCAAACTTCCACGGAAGCTCGTTCCAGGACGCGTTGACGACTCCATCTTTCATCCTCACTTCCTTAACCATGTCTCCCCCGTAGAGGAAGGGTTCCATCTCCTCCAAGAGATCTTTTCTACCCCATAAGACTCCGATCCCACTCGGACCTAACATCTTGTGTCCGCTGAAAGCTAGGAAGTCGCACTCCAACTCGTTTACGTTAACTGGCATGTGTGGGACGCTCTGAGCCCCATCTACTAAGCAGACGGCTCCGACACTGTGCGCAAGCCTAGCTATTCTCCGAGCATCGATTATGGTGCCCAATACATTTGACGCATGCGTAACTGCAACGACTTTGGTTTTCTCGGATACAGCCAGCTCTAGTTCACCGTAATCCAACGTATACCCCCTTAAGCCTACGACCTTTACCCTAGCTTTTCTCTTTTTCGCAATCGCAGCCCAGGGTAGAAGGTTGCTGTGGTGCTCCATGACAGTAACGATGACCTCGTCCCCTTCAGCCAAGGTTCCCAGGCCAAAGGAGTAAGCTACGAGGTTGATGGCCTCCGTGGTGTTCCTCAAGAATATTACCTCGCGCCAGTCTCTAGCGTTTATAAATCGAGCTACTGTTTCGTGAGCTTTCTCATAGACCTCGCTAGCCTCTCTGCTCAACCTATGGATACCTCTATGTATGTTCGCGTACTTCGTCTCGTAGAATCGGGTAAGGGCTTCAATGACCTGCCTCGGCTTCTGCGACGACGCTGCGTTGTCCAAGTAGATTACGCCGGTAGCGAGTAGAGGGAAATCCTTTCGTATTTCGTACGGATCTAGCACAGTTGTCATAATTCATACTCTACTAGAAAAAAGTGACGCAACGACAGCAATAAAAAGGTCCTAAAGTCAACTTTCGCTTGATGTCTAGAGACAGGATGCGAGTTGAGATTGAAAGGAGGAGAGCTGAAAGGAGAAAGCAGCAGTCTCAGTTGATGAAGCTGATTATATTACTCCTTGCCGCTCTCATGTTATCTTCTACTCTCCTGATCTTTCTGCTCGGTGGGTGATTCTCTACTGCGGAGCCTCACGACTACCGCGACACCTTTAACCCCTTGAAAGCTAGTGCCGAGGAATAGGCTTGCAGATACGAATCCCACGTTAGGGACTATGCCTATAATATTGCCGTGCTTCTTCTCGATTTCATCCAATACCCTAGCTAGTTTAGGTAAACTATCGTAGAAAGGGTCGGTGTCCACATATATCACGCTTATCCTCTCACCCTGGTATAAGACCTTCGCACCCTCCAGCGACGGCGTAGAGGTCTCTTCCGTTCTCCGTTCAAGTACGCTGTAATCGCCGATCTTCTCTTCAAATAATACCTTCACAGCCTCTTCCCTGCTGAGTCCTCTACCGGTGAGCTTCATCAAATCGCTCTCTAACTTTGACCTCGGGTCACCCCAAATGGTTGTACTCCGATAGTATCTGAGAAGAGCTTCATACAGTTTATCTAAATCCACGATAGATCTAGTCGACCAGCATATATAACACTTTTTAGCCGCCTGAAAACTCTCGCTCACCCCTCGGCATGCTCGCTGCAAGCGTGTATTAGAGGCCCGTAGTCACTTCTGTCTAGCTCAAATTTCTATCATCCTGACACGCGTAGAAAACTTGGATTAACGTTAAGGGAGTTGCAAGTCGTGATCGAATCGGATGGGGTCAGTAGAGTAAAAACAGTTACAGGGTCTCGACCTGGAGCACATAGAGGATGAGATAAAATGTAGAAAGCTTGGGGTCTTTGTTCAATCTTTCTTTGAGCTCTTCCCCGACCCGAGAAGGGTTAGAAGTTTCTCTACGACTTCGACGGGGTCTGTACCTAAGATCCTCATCATAGCCTCCTTTCCTACGTCTCCGCGGTCATATATTACATCAGGTATTCTACCCGTCCTCCTATAGGCTTCATTGAGGATCCAAGCCATGGAAGCTCCTTCAACTCGTTTGACTTCTTCAGGCTCTAACCTTCTATCGATGAAAGCGACGAAGAATCCAAGCTCTTCAGCTCTCTTTATCAACCGTTCATCCGGCTTGACGTTGATAGCGGATCTAACGCTTGGGTCGAACTTGATCGCGTTTAACACCAGCCTAGCTATGTGGGATGAGGCGCCGAACTTGACTGGTCCAACAGCTTTTAAACGTCCAGCACATTTCACTATTCTCCCGGCGATGCCTGCTACATCCTTTTCGCTTTCAGCGTAGGTGGCGGGGAGCGACATCACCAGGTTCATCCCCACCTCGGGAACGACTTCAGAAACTATTTCGCTGTGCTTGAGTAGGAGCTCAAGGGCCTCTTCGACGCGAGTGATGGTGGAGTAGCGTTGAGCCATGATATCCAACCAGGCGATCGGGTTTACAGGGCAGTGACCCTTCCCAACTTTGAGACCATGCTTTATGGAAAGTGTAACGAACTCCTTCGCCCTTTTCACGGCTTGGGGGACTTCAACATTCTTTGCTAACTCAGCAGCTATAGCGGCTGAAAACGAGCAACCGGTCCCGTGGGTGCACCCCCCTTCAACTCTACCGGCCTCATAGAACTTGTACTCGCCCCGCCAGTAGAGGACGTCCACCGCAGCCCCGGGGATATGTCCGCCCTTGACTACAGCGCCTTCGCAACCAAGGTCTTCGACTATCCTCTTTGCGGCAAGCTTAGCGGATTCTAAGTCTTTTACCGCTATACCCGTTAAACGTTCTGCCTCGGGAGCATTCGGGGTCACCAGCTTTGCCAAAGGTATTAGCTCGTTTGCAAGCACGTTCTCTGCTTCCGAACGTAGCAGTCTAGCGCCGCTCTTCGCTATCATGACTGGGTCGACGACGAGTGGAAAGGGAAAGTCGTTAACAGCTTTTACCACGGCTCTAATTATATCCACGTTGCTCAACATGCCCGTCTTCCCTGCGTCTATGCCCATGTCCTCAGCGACGACTCTGATCTGTTCGTAAACCATCTCAGGTGGGAGGTCGTGAACCATCGTAACCTGATACGTGTTTTGAGCTGTAACGCTAGTTAACGCCACGGTACCGTGGACACCTAACACGGCAAAAGTTTTCAAATCAGCTTGAATACCAGCTCCACCCCCCGAGTCGCTTCCAGCGATAGTAATAGCTATCGGAACGGGTTTAACGCGGTTCACGCCAGCTGGAGTAACGTAAGAGAAAAAAGTGTTTCTCTTAAAGGTTCTGCGATGAGCACGCTTGAATCCAGGATCACGAAAGCGATATGGAAGGCGACAGCTGAGGATTGGCTAGAGTTCTCCGAGGTCGATGTCATTGTCGTGGGAGCGGGTCCTGCAGGCTTGACCGCTGGAAAGTACTTAGCTGGAGACGGGTTGAAGACGTTGGTTCTAGAGAGGAGGTTAAGCTTCGGGGGTGGGATTGGCGGGGGAGGAATGATGCTTCACAAGGTTGCTGTAGGCTCGGGGGCTCTACACATCTTGGATGAGTTTGGGATACGACGCAAATACCTACCCGAGTTCGACTTGTACGTCGTAGACGCGGCTGAGCTTATGGCTAAGCTGGCTGCGAAGGCTTTGGACTCTGGTGCAAAGATCCTCACAGGGGTTTCGGTTGAGGACCTTATTGTTCGCGAGCAGCCTTTTAGAGTCGAAGGGGTTGTCGTGCAGTGGAGCGCTGTGCAGTTAGCCTCTCTTCACGTTGACCCAATCTTCATACAATCCAAGGCCGTAGTTGACGCTACAGGTCACGACGCTGAGGTGTTGAAGGTTCTGGAGAGGAAGAACCCTCGAGCCGGTGTGAGAGTCGCAGGCGAGAGCTCTGCATGGGCCGAGGCTGGCGAAATTGCTGTAGTGGAGAAGGCGGGAAAAGTCGTCGAAGGGTTGTACACTACTGGGATGGCTGTAGCCTCACTCTACCAGGCTTACAGGATGGGCCCCATCTTCAGCGGCATGCTTCTCTCAGGAAAGAGGGTTGCGCAGGAGATAAGGAGGGATTTAAAGGGAAAGTAGTTTTCTCGGGAGGAGTTCAATAAGTGGCTTTTGAAAACCTTTCTAGTAGCCGTTTAATTTAAG
The DNA here is from genome assembly GCA_025057995.1 of Thermofilaceae archaeon. GTDB lineage: Archaea > Thermoproteota > Thermoprotei > Thermofilales > Thermofilaceae > JANXEW01. The sequence continues at coordinate 508,258 of JANXEW010000001.1, forward strand.
CTTAACTTTAACATACACTTACCGAAACAGATATTTAGGTTTAAATTCTGGTTGGAGGCGTGGAGCGAAAGGTTTGCCTTATGTTGACGTCAGCCTCGTTGCTCGTCCCCTTGCTCAGCATCGCTTTAGCTGCGTTAATGGCAAGTTGGTTTAACTTATTTTACAACGCTTTAAGCGATTTAGGTCACGCGACGAGAAGTAGCGTTGCACCGATATTCAACTTTGGGCTTAGCGCTGGCGGCTTCTTGGTCTCAGCGACAGCTATTACCTGTGCGGTTAAGAAATGCAAGTTGATCGGAGTAACCCTCGCTATAGCTGGTTATATTCTCGTGTTGATCGCCGTATTCGATGAAGTGTACGGTTGGCTACACTTCTACGTTTCCGTAGCGTTCTTCCTTTTGATAGCTGTATTGCTTGTAGAGTACGCTTTCGAGAACAGGGGTTTGAAGGGCGCACTGGCTCTGCTGGCGACACTCGTCGGAGTTGTATCGTGGTTCCTGCACCTAGTATACCGCATACCGCCTGGCGCCGCGATACCCGAGCTAGTATCGATAGCTGTAGCAGCCCCCTTTTACGTGGAGTTTATTCTCCGAAGGTAAGGTGTCAACCGCTTTACTCTACCTGAGTTAAACATCATATCTTTTTTTGACCTGTTTGCCCAAATGTGTGTCAACATATTCGTAGAAGATAGTTTATAATACTAGTAATATCATAGCTATGATATCATGGTGGAGATAGAAAGGTGGGAAGGCGCTTGGCTGGCACGTGAGAACTCGTGGACGCTCGTATACGGGCGCAGGAAGACTGGCAAGACTTTCCTCCTGAAGCGAAACGTCCGATGGGAAGTGTATTATACTGTTGGGAGAAGCGGCTTCGGGATCCTTGAAACTAGAAGTGGGGAACGCAGTGTAGTTTCATACAAGGAGGGTTTGGAAGCTGTACTTGACACGGTGAGGAGAGGGGGGACAGCGGTCCTCGACGAGTTCCAGAGGTCTCCAGAGTGGACTTGGGACTTGATCTCTACTGTGAAGGATGAGGGGGGTGGGAGGCTGATTCTCTGCGGCTCAAGCCTAGGCGTTGCGACACGCGTCTACGATAGGAGAAGTTCGCTGTTGGGAATCCTAGCTCCGTTTAAGGTCGACATCGCATCCCCTTCAGACACGATAGCTTCCCTTTCAAAGCATCTACCTGCCCGCCCCTCTCTCCTTTGGAGTATACTGGCTCGCGACCCTTGGTTACTAGGTCTGATAAAACCGGGAAAGAACCCCTTCGACGAGTTAGTCGCTAGATTGCCAACCCTGATACCTTCCGCAGCTGGGCTTGTAGGAGAAGTCTTCAGGGAGGAGGAGAGGGAGTTGACGCGGCTCTACGATGCTACGCTAAGGGTTTTAGCCCAAGGTTACTGGACTTCAGGTGCAATAGCCCAAAAGCTGTACGAAGCCGGGCTTCTTGAAAGACCAGAGGCTTCAGCTGTCACAGGAGTCCTCGATCAGTTGTCGAAGATGGGGCTGGTTGAGAGAGTGAAACTGTGGAAGACGAGGCATGCTCGCGTATACTACAGGCACCGGTCCAGCCTCTTATCGATTCTGATGTACGTCGAGGAAAGGTACCCGGATGAAACCCCGCCAGCTAACACGTTACCCTCCCTACTGGGATTAGAGGCTCAATTCTTTGTCGGTGAACTCTTAGCGGAAGTTAAGGGGCTTTCAAGAGCTTACACTGTAGCAAGGGAGGGTGACATTGACGTAGTCTTAATGCGAGGCGACACGCCTGTCATCGGTTACGAGGTGAAGCTTGGATCGATCTCTTCTGCGGAGGCTAAAAGGGCTACGGACAGGATCAAGGGTCTGGGGATACCGAAAACCGGTCTTGTCAGCCTTACTGATGAACCGGATGGACTGGCCGACGAGGTAGTGGGTCCAGATGAACTCTTTAGGTTAGCCAATGCTTTCTCTAGAAAAAGATTATCTAGCTTGTACGTGAACAGGTTGGAAGGCGATAACTGAAGCGAACTAGTTGAGTGTAGCCTTTAGCCTATCACTTGATCGGGTACTTCCCGTACCTTTTGCCGACATCCAGCATGGCTAAGTAGTTTTCAAGTTTCACGTAGTTAGCTACGCTGTTTCCACAGCCGAGCGCGTACCCTCCCCCTGGCGCGCACTTCTTAATTACCTCTTTCACGTATTCGACAAAGTGTTCCGCCGGCATACGCGCGAGTTTATCCATGTCTACGCCTCCAAGTAGTGCGATCCTATCCCCGTACAGCTCCTTGTACTCAGTAATCGGGTAGGATGCATCCTCAAAAGAGTGTTTTGCATCAATTCCCACGTAGCTTATCAAATCCTCCATGAGAACCTTCAAATTACCGCAGGAGTGAAGTATGAACGGTTTACCGAACTTGTGTACAGCCTCAGCACACCTCTTTTGCCAAGGAAGAACTAACTCCTTGAGGTTGAAGGGTGAGATTATGGGACCGTTCCTGTAGCCCATGTCATCCCCCATCGTCACAGCCCCAACCTCCTCACACTCTGCTGAAACCTTGCAAAGCTCCTCGAGGACCCTTCCAACTCTCGTGAACATATCCTTCACAAGCGCCCTATCCCTGTAGAGAGCTTTGGAGAAGGGTACTAACCCCATCAGCCACGTCACGTTCTCAAAGACTCCTCCAGGGGTTAGTGGAATAAACTTCATGTTCTCAGGCAAAAGTCTTTCAACTATCCTATAATAGAAGAGAAAGACTTCAACTACTTCGCCGTCATCCGGCCACTGGTACTCCACGTAATCTTCGCGGCTCTCTATCGTACCTCTTGACTCATCGTTCCAAACTCTCTTCGTCCTGCGTAGAGGCGCCGTATCGTCAGCCAATAGGACGTTGGCTCGCGGGAAAGGTGTCGGTATCGAGAACGTAACGTAGTCGTAGCCTAAACCACCATAAAATCGCACTAGAACATTCGTGTTGTGTTGCACTAACTTGGATAGTTTAGAAGCTTGCACAGGGTCTCGTAGCGATTCGACTACACTTTGAACGCTGTAAGGCTGAGGGTAGAGTTTTTCACCCGTCAGCGTCTCGACGATCTCCGTATCTGCGTAAAGGTCGTAGAACGGAACTCTGTCGGAAGGTTCCTCCAACCTTAATGCTGAAAGTAGCCGTTCGAAGTTTGACTCAAACACAGCTTTAAATGTAGGATAAGCTTAAAATGTTTAACGAAAAATCATAGTAGAGGATGAAGCACGTCACGCTGAACTGTGATGCAATTGGTCTTTACTGACCATCCTAAAGCACAATTCCCAAAGTATTCATCAGATACACGGCCCACGCTTAAAGTTTAACGTTAAAGCCTGAAAGCGAACGCATCCTTTCTTGAGTCTGGTAGAAGCATAGAAAACTTCTCGTGATTCCAGAAAATTTATAGAAAAGCCTAAACATACTTGTATCTTATTCTAACTTGAAGGTAAACGTTAAAGCATTGAAGCGTATACCTCAAAAGATATTGTGAAGCGCTTGTAAAAAAGAGTAGAAGATTTCAAGGTCTATTGATCCTTAAAGAGCAAATTAGGAGAATACTGTAAACCCCACTATACGTTTAGCAAGCATGGTTCAAAGATCAAAGTAGAGCGTCACTCGAGCTTAATGGACTCTTTGATCTGGTTGAAGGAGACGTTGAGCGTTATGTAATCTCCGACACCTTTTACAAACGAGGGACTAACCGATCCTTTCGGTCTTAGAGAGAAGCGAGAGCCTAAGTTTTTAGCCGCGTCGCGATTCAGTCGGAGCACTAACTTTGATACCGTCCAGTTCTCAACCTCAAGGTCTTCAACTGAGCCAACGCTTACGCCATCCTCAGTGAGGACTTCCTTCCCAATAATTTCCTTAATTCGCATGAGAAAAACTCTTAATTTTTTAGTAATAAACTTTCCTCCGTAACCAACCGCTTAAAATACATGTTTACTCTTTGTAGCATTACAGTAAAAATCTAAGAGATGCTCGAACAAGAGTATGTAAACCTCCCATTAGGGAGACCGTTTAATCTCCGCTAACTCTTTTCAACTCGGGGAGCACCTCAATTCCTCTCTCCTCAGCCCTCCTCCTAAGCCTCGTGTCGAAAGTCGCTAAAGGTACTCCTCTTCGCGCAGCCACAGCGAGCACAACCATGTCGTTAAATCGAGCTACCGACAACCCCTCCCCCACAACGACGTTAAGAGCCCACAGAATATCCTCGACGTTTTCACAAGCTACAACAGTCTTAACGTCACTCGCATAATCCAAAACCTTTTCTCGAACCTTCCCAGCTTCTAATGTGAAGCCTTTCAGAAACCACGCGTATTCGTAGAGGACGATAAGTGGGATGATCCAAGAATCTAGGTTATCGAGGAGAGAAGCAGCCTCCTCGTGGTAAAGCGAGTCGATAAAAGTGTCGTAGACTAAAACGTTAGTATCAATCACCGCCTCCAGCAAGCGTCTCACCCAATCCTTTCGCAACCAACTCATCGATTTCCTCCAACGTCAGTCTCCTCCCAGAAGCTAGCCTCATCCTCTCCCTCCTCACCTTTTCCACCACGATCCTACCGTTCGCGTCGAGGTAAACTTCCACGTAATCACCTATCTTAATGCCTGAAGCCTCACGAATCTCCTTCGGTATAGTAATCTGGTAACTTCTCGTAACCCTAACCCTACCCATAGAACGGTATTTTATCTACTTTTATTTAAAATTATCTACTATGAACCTTCGAGGATAGTTTGAGGCTTAGGCTGAGAACATCTTGCGGGAAAATGTGTACCAACAAAGCTTATGTACAAGCTTTCTCCCACGTTAGAGGCTTACACATGCAAAAATTGTTCCAAGAGGCTCAGCACGCCTATGATGTAGCTGTTCAGCTGGCCTCTGAGCCCCGTTTTACGGGCAGCGAAGGTGAAGCTAAAGCGCGCGAGTTTATCGTAAGGGAGTTAAAGAACCTCGGCTACGATGTCAAACTTGAACCTTTCAAAGTGAAGGTTTACCAAGTCAAACACGTATCGTTAGAAGTCTTAGAACCGAGAATAGGCAGCGTAGAGTGTACCGGCGTCGGATTTAGTGGAGAGACAGGTGAGGATGGGGTAGAAGGTGATCTTTTCTACATTGAAGGGGGAGACCCGATATTAGAGCCTAGTTCGAGGAACTGGATCGGGCTAGCTTCTACACGACCTGATAAAGATGCTTGGAGGAGACTGGTGAAAAAGGCTCTAGGCCTCTTGATTGCCGAGAGCTCACCGCACAGAGAGTTAAGTAGGGTAGAGGTTCCAGTCGAGTGGCGGGAGAGGTTCGGGAACCTGCCGGCGGTGTACGTGAGGTATAACGACGCAGTGAAGCTGCTAGACGCTAAACGAGTGAGGTTAACGCTCTTGCAGGATTATAGAGAGGTAGAGGCTTTCAATATCGTAGCTGAAAAGAAGGGTGTTAAGTACCCGGACGAAATCATATACGTCACGGCCCACCTCGACAGCGTTTACGGAGTAAAAGGTGCAGTAGACAACGCCGGTGGCTCAGCCTTAACGGTAGCAATTGCTAAGGCTCTAGCCTCAAGTAACTTGAAGCGAAGCATCCGTTTCGTCCTGTTCAGCGGAGAGGAGCTGGGGCTTCGAGGTTCACTCGCTTACGTTGAAGCACACAAGGACGAGTTAAAGAACGCTGTACTAGTCTTGAACCTTGACGTGCACGGGGGTGCGGTTGGGTCAACAAGGGTCGTCGTGACGGGCTCTAAGAGCTTGCGCCACTCGGTTGAGTTCATCTCCAAAAAGCTAGGGGTTAAGACAGAGGTTAGCGAGGACGTCATGTCGAGCGACAGCGCTAGCTTCGCTAGGCTGGGCGTCCCATCCGTCAACATCTTTCGGTCGAGCGGCGCCAACGTAGTCATGCATACGGAACAGGATTCACCGGAGTTACTACACCCGATGTCTTTTGAGCTTCCTGGATTACTTACGCTAAAACTGATCGACGAGATCGCCGACGCAGAAGAAGTACCTTTCGAGCGAGAAATCTCCGATGACGTGAAGAAGAAGGTAGAAGAATACTTCAAGAAGCGGCTTGGAATCTTCGAGTGAGCCTGTGCAATTGCGCGACTCCGCGAGCATCTCTAGATAGACTCTCAGCTAAGAACTAGTCTCGCAAAGCAAAGGGGGTCACTCAAACCCGTTGGCTTGACTAGCTCAGCTTACAGTTAAGACGATCGAGCCTGCTGGCGGTCTCAGCTTCAACTCGAGTAAAGCTTCGTTTACTTCATCAAGCTTGAAAGTTTTTACAATCGGCTTCACCCCCGCTCGTTCAGCTTCGCTTAGGAATTCGCCTACATCTCGCCTTGTGACGTTGGCGGTGCTCTTTACTTCTCTCTCATGCCAGAGTAGCTCATAGCTCAACTTCTCAATAGGTGTCATATAGACTCCCGCGAGGACTAGACGACCCCCCCTCTCAAGTTTCTTCAAAGCTTCTATGGCCACCCAGCCGGCTGGCGCGAAGACGATCGCGGCGTCCAACTTTGCTGGAGGATCAGACCGAGTGGGACCAGCCCAAACTGCCCCCGCTTCCAGAGCCTGCTTAACCTTACTCTCTGACTCAGTAAAGACGTAAACCTCAAGACCTTTTCTCATAGCGACTGGGAGGATCATGTGCGCGGAAGAGCCGAAACCGAAGATCCCGAGCCGGCCTTTCTTCTCTAGAAGACCCGTCAAGCGGAGCGCCCTGTACCCTATCGCGCCTCCGCAAAAGAGCGGAGCAGCTTCCAGGTCACTGTAGCTCGAGGGTATCGCGTGGACATACTCAGCTTTAGCTACCATCATCTCGGCGTAGCCACCGTCGACGCTGTAGCCTGTGAAGAGCGCATTTTGACAAAGGTTTTCAAACCCTTCTAGGCAGAACTTGCACTTACCGCAGCTCCAGTAAAGCCAAGGGACGCCGACCCTTAAACCCTTAAGCGCGTAGTCCACCCCTTCGCCCAACTCACGCACTACGCCTACGATTTGATGACCTAGAATCAAGGGCAGTTTTTGTAGAGGCAGCTCCCCTTCAACTATATGTAAGTCTGTTCTACACACTCCACAGCACTTAACCTCGATGAGAACCTCCCCCTCCTTAGGTGTAGGCTCACTTGTCTCGACAACCTTGAGAGGCTTCTCCTCGACTGGTGAAGGTTTCTCAAGCAAGACGGCTTTCATCAGCTTCTACTATCTACCGGCTCGATAAATTTAGTGAGGGAAGTAAGACATAAATATGGGTGTAAGTTACAACTTTTGATGATTGAGGACATAAAATCCAAGTTGAAGGAGTTGGATCAAGAGTTCACTAGTATTTTTAAAAACGTGAACGAAGAGCTTAAGAAAATTGAAGCTAGCATCGATCGAGGAGTTCCAGGACCCGATACGGCACGCGCATTAAGCGAGCTTAGAGAGAAGCTTAGGAACTTTCGGTCACGACTCGTGAGTTCAAGGTTCGAGCTGAGAGCCATGCTAAGAGAGGTTAGGTTAACGAACCCTCAAGCAGCTGAAGAACTCGAAGATACAATCGACGACTTTTTCGACAAGTGGGAAGATGCCCTCGAGGATTTCCTAGACGACATGAGGGATATAGCTAGAGGTTTAGAACGATATAGGCAGTACGAGTTCAGTTTCGATGAAATAGGCAGGGTTATCGAGCAAAGCGTTCAACAGACTGCTAGAGGCTTGGAGTTAGCCTTAGGGAAGTTGAAGGACGCTTTGGAGAAGGGCATCTCTGGACCATCGTACGTCGTCTCATCCGTAAGGCTTCCACAGAAGGATGTTGAAGTCATTGATGCGTTAGTTGAAGCTGGAGTCTTTAAAAGTAGAAGCGAAGCCGTAGCTTTCTTCGCTCACAAGGGGATAGAGAGCTCTAGATCACTTTTTAATGAAGCACTAGAGAAACTCGAAGAGCTCAAGAGGTTACGCGAAAGGCTGAGGGATGAGCTTCAGAAAGCTCTAGGAGAAGACCATTCCAGCCAAGGCTGAGCTGATGGAACATCAAAATAAGGTTTAATATTTACTGAATTGATTTTTTGTTAAAAACCCTTTCAGGTTACCTTAACCACGTTTATAGCCCTGAGACTCCGTTCTACGAGTAACGCGATCGAGGATCCGACGAGCACCTGCATTATGTTAAAGGGTACTTCAACGAACGCGGCTACACCTAGTATTAGTTGTTGGTAGAGGAAGTAGCCGACCACCATCACCAACCCTCCGGCGGTGAAGGAGACGCAGAGGTGAGGTCTACTCAACCCCTTCAAACCCATATAGCTAAGGTAAACGGCGAGAGCGAGAGCTGCGAGTATCCAGAAGGCGGCGTTAAGCTGAGTGAGGATCGTTCCCCCGATCGTGTAGAGCTCCACAACACCTGTGTAGAACGCTACACCCAAGACGGCTAAGGGTATAGGGACTGCGGCTAGCACCAGGGTACCGCCAGTCCTCCCTAGTCTCATTCTAGAGAGTCTTCTCACGAGAAGTGAAGCTACGAATCCTTCAGCCGATTTTATGAGAAGTGTGGCTGGGGCATAGATGTGATACCCGAGTACTACATCGGCTAACGCTGAACCTACGCCAGCCGCTAAAGCCGCCCATACTGGAGGAAGTAGTAGAGATGAAATATACACTCCGGTTTCACCCAAGTTGAAGTACCCTTTCGTCTCAGGTATGTAAACCGTGAAGAAAGCTGTAGCCAAGAAAGTTAACGCCCCCATCTGTGCGGTAAGGGCGATTAATTGGCTTCTCCCCCCTACAAACTTCTGCATATTTTTAGTCTAGCACACCATCTTTAAAACTTTTCCCACCTTTTTTATACATTATTTAAATTTTTCCTCCCCACAATGGAACAAATCCGCGTAGAGTCGCAAAATATAACCAGAGAACTTAGCTATACGACTTTAGATTTCGACCGAAATTGTTCCTCATAAACCCTCTTCAAATCGTCTATGGTAGCAGCCTCTTGAGGCTTCTTATCGAGTCTCAGCCTAACGATCCTCGCGAAGCGGAGCGCGTAGCCTGATCTATACTTAGGGCTTTTCTGTACTTCACTGAAGGCGACTTCAACTACTATAGCCGGTTTCACCCAGACTCTCCACTTCTCATCTCTAACTTTTAGCTCAAGCAGCTTCCTAGTCATCTCCTCGAACTCAGCGTCAGTTAAGCCTTTGAAAGTCTTTCCGACTACCGTGAACTCACCTGTTGGGGGGTCGAGTACGGCTAGATAGTAGTCGCTCAACCACCCTCTCCTCCGGCCGTGACCCCATTCCGCGCCCACGATAACGAGGTCGAGGGTTTCAGCAGGCTTCACTTTGAACCAGTACTTCCCCCTAGAGCCTGGGGTGTAAGGCGAGTCAAGCCTCTTCACCATCACCCCCTCGTTACCCTTCTCCAAGCTCTTAGCGTAGAAAGCCTCAGCCTCTGAAACGTCGCTAGCCACTATTCTTTCTATGAACACAGAAGGGTCAACGACTCGTTCAAGCACTTCCCACCTCTCCCTGTACGTGTTATCCACGAGCGTTTCCCCATTAACGTATAGGATGTCGAAGACCCTTATTTCGAAAGGCATTTCTTCAGACATTTCCCTTACATCCTCTTTCCTCCTGATCCTCTTCACGAGATCCTGGAACCTCAGCGGTTTACCTTGACGGAAACATACGGCTTCACAATCGATTACGGCTTCCCCCGCTTTGATACTCTCAGCTGCGAGCTCCACTACATCCGGTAGACTGGAAGTAACTTCGCTTAATCGTCTAGTGAATAAACGTACCTCCCTCCCCTTTTTGTGGATTTGCAGCCTTACTCCATCGTACTTAAACTCTATTGCAGCTCTACCGTTGCACTCCCTCAAGGCCTCGCGGACGTCGCGTGCCATCTCTGCGAGCATAGGTTTAACGGGTCGGAAAAGTTGAAGGGAGATGCTCTCGGGTTTCACTCCTTCCAGAAGCGTCCTAGCGAGCTCCCCCAAATCTCCTGTAAACATGTAGGCCCGCCTGACGCTCTCCAAGCTGGAACCGACGGCTCTTGCTAGAGCTTCAAGTATGATCCCCTCGCTCGCGCCAATCCTAGGCTCACCTAGCAGAAAACGGGCTAGGAACTCGACTTCATTCTCGCTCATGTCAACAATCAAGGATTGGAGGATCCTAAGCTTCCTTCTCCTCGAGTCATCCCCCGTGACTGAAGCAATCTTGAGGAGAGACTCGTATACCTCCCCGACGGACAGCTTCCGTCTCTCCAACGGTACCACTCCCGCTACGCTGCTTACAGCTTCCTCGAATGTGCTGTATCCTACGCCAATCTCCGAGTTTATATGCGTTGGCAAGAGTTCACCTGTAATCAAGCGGACGACCTTAGCCGCCTCTTCAGGGCTTAGGCTACTTAGAACCGTTGAGAGGTAAGTGACTTTTTCATTCCTTGAAGCTGTCGACTCCAGTAAGGTCGCAAGCCTAACGAGCTCTTCGAAGAGCATGTAAGACACACCTACTAAAGGAAATTCAAGCTAACGTTTGTTTCATTGAATGCTTTAACTGTTGCAAAGGTTTAACCGAGACCCAGGCTACAACCATCCTCGCTTCACACGTGCTATGATCAGGATCTTCTGCAACGGCGGACTCACCACAGCTGCGATGACGAACGAAATCGAAACCACGCTAATGTAGTCACCCCATGTTCCAGCTTTGTAGCGTACTTCGACTACCGTAGACTCTGAAAGGGGTGTAACGATCAACCTCATGAAAGGTATCCTCGAGTCCACGTCGTATCCCCAAGCCATTGAGACCTCCTCTGCTACTTGTGGACGGAACGTCAGAAAGTCTAGCGCCAGCGGCTCAGGCTGTGCGTAGACTACGTGACCCGGAAAGGCTACAAACCTTATCCTTACTTCATGCGTTTGGAAAGGTTTGGCTACGAGAGTGAACCTAATGAGGTTAGGTCTAATTACGATATCCCTTACCTCTGCGCCTTGGTTTGCAGTGATTATAGGGTTGAACCTCTTTGTTCTAAACAGCGTATAAGGTGGTACAGAGATGAGTTCCTCGAAAAACTCACTCTCCTTGAGCGAGAGCTTGAGGCGGGGGTCGAAAACGGCTACATATGAAATCCCTAGCTCCTCGAGTTGGCTATAGAACTTGTCAACGTTTGACGCCCAGTAGCCGTTATCGACTGTGAACGTTCTCGAGTACTCGGTTGTAGATATCGGTTGCGTTATGTA
>JANXEW010000020.1 GCA_025057995.1 Thermofilaceae archaeon
GGCGAGACTACGCCAGAGAAAGTAGAGGTTGTAAGACAGGCTACGCGGATAATAGAAGAAGAGACGAGCGGCTTGAACGCGTTCCAAGCGTTCGCCGTGCTACTTCCAGGTAGAGCGACGGGGTTGAAGGAAGGGAAGAGAGTTTACGGCTACATTCTAGCCGTAAGAGTTGTGAAGAGCGCTGACGCTATGACGGCAGAAGCTTGCGAAATCCCCTACCCTACGTTGAAGAGGATAGCGAAACGGGTAATCGAAGAAGTCCCCGGCGTCTCCCGAGTCCTCTACGACGTGACTGATAAACCTCCAGCTACTATAGAGTTCGAGTAAATAATCAAGTATTTTTTCTTTACGTTAAGCCGGGTCAACAAGCTTAGAATCTGGAAGAAGATTTTTCATATTTCTGAAAATATTTTAACTGTAAGCCGATGAAGCTGGTTTAAGCTGCCCCAAACTCGAGCTCATTTCTACTAGAATCCTCCATCGTACCGTTACCCTACCTTCTTATTAAATCGAAGTATCCTCTCAAGTCGCTCGAGTAGATTTCAGCTTTAAGCTTTCAGTAGCTAAAGCGTTAAAGAATTGAGCTGAGATAGATTGGCTGCGACCTTTACAGCGAAGCCCCTGGAGCTTGGAGGAAACCCGGTGAAAGAATACGCTACAGGCTTTGGATGCGCAGTAGACGCGAAGGGGGCGGCTGAAGAGCTCTTCGGAAGCTCGAAAGGTCTAACCCTGTCGATCCAAGGTTTCGGTAACGTAGGCTTGTGGCAGCCTACTGGGCTTGGAAGATGGGGTTCAAGGTAGTGGCTCTCTCAGACTCAAAGGGTACGGTCTACGACCTAGACGGCATAAACGTCGAGAAAGCGATAGAGGTAAAGAAGGAGACTGGGACGGTCGTCGAATACCCGGGCAAAGGACAGTCGAGAGACGTGAGAGAAGCTTTATACGTCGAAGCCGACGTCGTAGCGCCGGACGCGTTAGAGAACCAGTTGACGTCGGAAAACGCTCACCTCGTGAAAGCCAGGATAGTTGTCGAAGGAGCCAACGGTCCTACCACGCCTGAAGCAGAACAGATCCTCGTGGAGAAGGGGGTTGCCGTAATCCCTGACATGTTAGCCAACGCGGGAGGCGTGGCGGCAAGCTACTTCGAATGGGTTCAAAACATTCAACGGTTAAGCTGGAGCGAAGAAGAGACTAGAGCTAAGCTAGCTGAACTTATGGAGACAAACTTCAAGAGAGTCTTAAGCCAGTGGAGAAAGTTGCAACTTGAACATAAGAGAGTAACGTTGAGAGATGCCGCGGTAGTAGCTTCGCTTCAGAGAATATACAACGCCATGATTTCCCGAGGTTGGCTTTAATCAGTTAAATGTAGAAAACCCCGGCATAGTTAGAACCTTTTTCTATAAGCTGAAAATTTTTCGAATCTTTTCATAAAACCTTTATACACAAAGAGCGTAACTAGTTTCTACCAGCTAGTTTCTTATCTTTTCTAGAAAGGGAAAAGTTGAACGGAGAGGGGGAACGCAGGGGCTGGTCGCAGGGAAGTGAAACGTTGAAGAAGAGTACTTGTTCACCTTTTTAACTAGTAAAAAGAATAAATTTTTCAATAAATATACAGACTAGAATAAAAACATAAGATAATCGTCTACTCATCACGATACCTTATGATACCGATCTGACTACTGTATTCTTCTATAACTGGTAGTTTCAACTCTTCACTCCAACAATCGTTTTTTAAATCTCTACGTGAAGCTGGGACCATGAATTTCTTAATTTCAGCATAGATCCTAGTACGCTCATGGTAAGTGCTCGCACTACGAAGCTTCTGATACAAACTAGTTGCTTCTTGAAGGTAGATGCTCGGTATCGCGGGGTATGTCTCCTCTCTTCCCAAATAGTTTAGTATCAGTCTAGCGTCCCCCTCTTCTTCTTGGGTTAAGCTGAAAAAGTACAGGAGGATGTTCTCCAGTTTTTCCGAAATTTCACCCTCGACTTTAACTATGTCTTTCTCATATATGCTCTCATGCTCCCAGAACATTTCATTTACGTAAGCTTTCTCACCTTCTTTATTAAGTTGTTCAATCATTACGGGAAACTCTTTTTTGGCGGATTCCATCGCGACCTCGCTGTAAGGGTGAAAGCTTCTCGGCTTACACACGAAGACGTTTGTTTCATTCGCAACTGTACCATACCTGTTCACCCTGCCGAAGCGTTGGATTAGAGAAGGTAGCGGAGCCATTTCAGTCGCCAGAATGTCAAACGACACGTCCAGCGATACCTCTGCTACTTGAGTCGATACGAGGACGTCTGCGCTGCTGATTTTCTCTTCTGCTTCGGCTCTGTCCTTGTACGCGAAGTCACCGTGCAGCAAGACTACCTTCTTCTCTCTTCCCAGAATCTCAGTCAACTTTCGATACAAACGCTGGGACTCTGCTACAGTGTTAACTAACAATAACGCTCGTCGATCTTTCAACAATTCAGGTTTAGCCTCGATAAAATCGCTAAGCTGGAGATCATCGACTAACTCTACCTTATGGCGTTTTAAACGTTCGTACTCTTCAGTCAACACTACTGACCTTACGTTCAACGTTTCCTCTAGATGTCTATTGTATAAGGGGCTGGGTGTAGCAGACATGAAGAGACAATTGAATTTGTATTTCTCAGAAAACCTTTTCAAGAAAACCTTAAGGCAGCCCACCATTTCTGGTGTTAGAAGATGGTACTCATCAAACACTAGTAAGGCATCCCTGAAGTTGAACCGCCTAGTGTAGTATCTGCCCGCTTGCAGAATTGTAAGGAGTAGTTGGTCGATCGTCGTAAAGGTTATTTTTGGAACAAAATAGCGGTAGAAGTCTAATAGCCATGACTCCTCCTCCCTGTCCTGAAACCGTTTCAACAAGTCTACGTCAGCGAAGTAGAAGTATTCGCCTACAAGTCTCTCGCCAAAAGCCTTAACGAAAGTATCGTAGGAATCCTTGATCGCTGTGATCGTTGGTAGCACGTAGAATACTTTAACTGGTTTAACAGCCAACATTCGGAGCATGGAGAAGGCCGTCTTCCCCCATCCCGTTGGCGCAGCAAGCACTAAGTGCCGTTCCTGCAAGTAAGCGAGCTTCTGTTGCTTTTCAAACTTGTGTTCATCGAATACCCCTCTCTTTTCCTCAGCCCTCCTCCGGGTCTCGCGTCCGACCGCATCGTCTAGGCCTTTAGGCCACTCGTATTGTTCGAGGATATATTCTACCGGAAGTTTCTTTGCTGAAAAAATATCAGCCATCTTCACGATACCAAACAAGTCGACTAGATCTTGTCTTTCCTCTACGCTTATTTCTTTAAGCAAGCTGTTGATGCCGTTGCATAGCTTCCTGCTTTCCACGTACCGTTTGAATTGTCTATTCGTTTTTCTCTCAGCAAATTCTATAACATGTTTCAAATGGAATGGTATCTTTAAAGATGAGTGATGTGACGCAATGAAGTACGCTAGAACATCTACATGCTTTTTTTGTAGGTTAAAGTCTGCGTAATTCTGTAAAAACCATTCAGCTCCTTCAATCGAATGTAAAGGTCTATCCTCTATATTCAAGCTCCAGCTAGGCAGCAACTTGCCGATGTCATGAACCGCACACAACAAGAGCGCTAGATCAAGCATTTCGTTGGGAAAGTTGTAACGTTTAATGATATTCTCAACTATCTTACGGCATTCCTCAATATGAGAAATAAATGTTTTATCTGGATGAGTATTCTTCGAATGGTTGAAATCCTTTCTTTTAAGTACGCTAATGGCTTCCTCAATCATACCGTCATGGTCAAAGGTTTCATGAAAGCTCTCACCCCGTACCTGGAGCTCATGTCTAGCGTCAACTCCATTATCCTTCTCAAAGCTTGGAATTCAACTTCTCCATGGACTAGTAGATTACGGAGGAGAAGATCACATTGAATCATTAAAAGATCAATCATATCCATAGCTTTCTTTTTATCCTTAAGCTTTTTGGCAGTTTCTAGAACATTTCTAATTAGATAATTAATACTTTCCATAAAGCTATTAAGTTTTTTTCTTCCTTCTTCATCATATATCCATCGATCGAAGAAAAATTCTAGACGCGGTAAAGCCAAAATGGACCATTTCTCCTTCTCCCAATTCGGCATGAAAAATATAGTTATGGAAGCTTGTTTCAATCTATCAAGTATGGAATGTAGGAGCTCTTTCTTATCTGTCTCTTCCTCATATAACATAGAAGCTAATTTTAAGATAAACTTTGTAAAGACAATATAAGGATAGCTTAACTCATAACTCTCAATTTCAAAGTTTTTTTGTAAATCTTCTGTATCAATCTTGAACGAAGAACCAAACCCTTGGATAAGTTGCTGTAGATTAAGCGTTAGTTCTTCGTCGTCAGTGTAGATCCCCATGTCATCACCGAGAGCTATAGAGTTACAAAGTCTCGAAGATAGATTGCTTAAAAGCTCATGCGTATAACTCTCTCCAAAGTACAGGTTAAGGGCCTCATCTCTAGAGACTGAACCCGGAGCATGTATATGCCTCAACCCCTTCTTAGCTTCGTACGTATACCTTTCCGAAACGTATTCGATGACCTGATCCTCTAATTTCTCCAACAATATACCTAACTCATTAATATCTTTCGAACTTAAGGTTTCCGATTTAATTATTAAATAAAACTTCTCTGAAAGCTTGTTATAAGCTTCAAATTTCTTTAAGACATTGTCCTTCTTTATGTTGCCCCAATCTATGGCTTTATTGACAAGTGGATGGCTCTCTTGAATTTTTTCCCAAAATATATTCTCAAGGAAATCAGAGAGCGGATCATCTTTCTTTTTCTTCTTTTTCTTCATCTCCTCAGGCTCTAGTTGCTTCTTATCTTTCTTTTCCTCTTTCTTATTTTTCATTATCTCTTCAAGCTCTTCTTCGATTTCCTTACCAGTAAATTGTTTCCACCAAACCTTCCTTAGAGCTTGTTTAAGGTCGTTCACTCGTTTTTCACCCTACATGCGTAACGAAAAACGGTTCAAGGTTATAAACGAAAATCTTGCTCTCTCCATCGTCGACCGCATCAAGCTCCCTTTTCACTCGTATTTTTGCTCCATAAACCTGGATAAACTCTTTCCTTACGTCGGCTAGAAACATAACTGGTATAACAATTGGATGGGTCAATTCTTTTACAAAATCTATGTCCCGAACTATGCTATATTGATCCGCTAAGACATGTTCAAAATCTTCGCGAGGACAGTACCCGCACCCCTCTAGACTTTTCGATACTTGCGCAAGTCTAGGGTCGCTAATGTATTCAACAAAATGGTAGTCGTTACCACCGTATACCTCGTACTCAAAGTCATAGTTCCTAATCCTTTCTAATCCCTCATCGATGAGTTTTTCATTGGTTGATGCTATCGCAAACTTATACTCAGGCATGAACAACTCCTCACTCTCCTTTATTGTCTGAAGCCCTTGGATTTCTTTTAAAATCTCTTTATCTCTACTGCCGTTAAAATAAGCCTCAAGATGAGTTTTCAACCTATCTGCTGGTTGAGAGAATTTGAATAATCTCGCAAGGGAGACCCCTCTTCCATCGAATCGTCTCAACTCAGCGCCTGCCCAGATTTTCTTGCTAAGATTCTTTAAATCACTTCTGGAGAGACCTAAGATAGCTCCATAGAAACCAGCTACCGCTGATGGCGGGGGAATAAGGTATGTCCTTCTAACCAGTTTCTGCATGTGATCCTTAAATTGTGCAGTTGTGAAACGTACGACAAACGTTAACGCTTTCATCTCGAGTCTTTCACCATATATTCACAGATTTCTTTTATAATCCCGTCAATAGTAGAAGAATCCAATACTTTTTCTTCAGAGTTTAACTCACTTTCTTTATCTTTTCTATAATAATGAGTATATTTTCCATCTTTGTAACGTATAACCCAAAGTTGACCTAGAAGACCATCATATAGTTTTCTCATTTTTTCCAGAAGTTCCTCATTTAACTTCCCCTCATCATCTACATCAATGAAACCGAAGATGGGAATGAAACGATCCGTTAACGCTATAACCGCATAATTGAAATCTGGCACGCTTGGGCTTTGAGAGCCTCGAGGAAATATCCACCCTTCCCAAAGTAGGATTTCGAGCAAGCCTCTCAACCTCTTTTCTCTTTCCTCGCTTTTAAGCTCCAACTTCCCGCCTAGTTTCTTTTTCGCTTCATCATCGAGTTCGTCCTTTGTAAAGCGGCCTACTCTGTCAGAGACTATCACGTTAAGCTTGCCCAGCCAATCAGCTAATTCAACTTCAAAAGGCACCGGGTTTTCCCTCTGGTCCTTCTGGTCTCGAGGTATGAATTGTCTCGGAAACCTCGCGGCGAACTCTACTTTGACCTCAGCGTGTCTCAACGATATGAGGTGAGATACCTTCACTGGTCCTACCCTAATTCTAGGCTGTTGTATCTGAGGATACAGAAAGCCGAATAGATCGTCGTCGACGTAGTCCACAGGGTTACCGAAGTCTACAAGTTGCTTCGTGCTCTTCGTATATTCGATTAAGGTAAGAGGGTCGATTGAGAAGTTTTTCTCGTAAAGCCTTTCTCTTATGCACCTCTTAATACACCTTGCTGAGATATAGGGTCTTACTTCATGGTTCCAAGTGATGATCTTCTTCAGAGGAATCCTTGTGCCCACGCTCATATCGGCATTGACGTTTCCAGTTACTCTCAAAATGAGTGAAATGAGAGCTCTCCTAGGCATCCACTGCACCCCCTCCCTCTTTCAACTCGGTCTCTCCCTTTTCTCTCGCGGAGGAGTTCTCATCTTCCTCTCCCTTAGTATTGAGAGCGTCTAAGAACCCAGCCAGTATAGCGGTGCTATAACGGTAGAACTCATCGATACTCCACCTATTTTCAGTCTTCAACTCTCTACAGATATACGTTTCAGCGCCAACTTCGATTAGAAAATCTAGTATGTTTCTTCTGAATCTCTCAGGTATAAGCTCTGACCTCAAGTTGAGTAGAAAATGTTCCATCTTTTTTTCAGCCCTTTCTTCTCCATACATGTCTTTAAGCTTTTCATAAATATCACGGCCAGCCCTATAAGCCCACTCATAAAGAGAAGCTTTCTTTTTCACAGAGGAGCTCTCTTTCACGTTAAGTTTCTGTTCTTGCACTCTATAAAGTTGAAACAGACATATAAACGTGTATCGCTCTCAGCTAGAGCGAAAAACAGAGTATCGGGGAACGTTTTCGAAGGTTCTTTGAAGCAAAACCTTTAGAAAATAAATTCGTATTCGCAAGCAGTTTAGGCGCCGCTAAACTGCAAACATCAACTGCCGCACCCCTAGGGGTTACGGGGCGCTGTAGTGATTGTTGACCTCTCGAAGATCGCAAGGTACTTTTCTGTTGTAATATGCCATTTCCCGCT
>JANXEW010000021.1 GCA_025057995.1 Thermofilaceae archaeon
TTGGAGTAAGGTGTATAAAGGCTTGATTAGTTAAAATAACTGAAACTGAATTAAAGGGTTTTCGTCAAAAAGTTGCTTCCCATAAGAAATTTAATGTAAATTTTTTCTTAAAAGGGTAGTAGCCACTGAGCCCTAGCCATTATAATCATGAGAACTCTTAACATCTCCATTATAGCGTCGCCGAGGAACAGGCCTGTCACTATCAAGTACATGTAGGAACCCCATCTATCTCCAAGCGTCCTGCTGAGGACCCTCCTACCTATGATTGATCCAAGCATCTGCGAGAGTGCCCACGGGATACCCATACCTGCTCCCGTAATGGTTACAATAAGTAGGTACGGGGCTTTGAGTACGAAGTTGGTTACGGCGAAGAGGGCTGCGCCGACTGCGAAACCCAACCCCATCCAGAGGGGTCTGAAGAGGTATCCGGTCCATACCCACATCTGCATTCTAGCCCAGTTTAACGCGTCAACCGGCCAGCCTGTAATCGTGTAGGGGTACGCGCTTGAGGGTATTGGTGCTATGTTCCAGAAGATGTTAGTAATTACAAAGCTGCTAACTATGTTTATCAAAACAAGTAAAAGGTAAGCAGATATGAACTCTCTATGTCGAACTCCTACTACGTCTGATTGTAAAAGAGCTTGCGCTACCGAGGAGCCACCCAAAGGAGAGGCAAGGCTCACGCCTGCAGTGCCCAACGGCGCGCTCGATAACGTAGCGGGCAAAGGCACGAACCAAACATCACGTTTCGTGTAGCCTGACATATAGATTGCTAGTTCCCTCAAGTAAGGTACGCTGGTACCAAAAACTGTTACGCCAGCCGACGCTGTTGCTATGTACGTGGCGAAGAAAGATCCTCCAACTATCAGTAGTAGTAACACGTAAATGGGAAACTGGAAGTTGGTCAAGTACCAAGCCAGTATAGTCATCGCTAGCGATGAGGCTAGGAACGCGCCTAGAAGCATTTCAGCTGAAAACCTTCCTCTCTCGCCCATTTTACCGAGAGACTTGAACGCTCTCGCCAAAGGCCTTGGGTTTATGGCGAGGGGGACTAGCATTGCTGCAAGGCTCATACCTATCAGGAGGGAGACGTAGAAGTAGAGGTTAACCCTGTACTGTAATGTCCAGTAGCCCCAGCCTGTAGCCCACTTGCTCTCGGCTGGCCATAAATCCAGACGTGTTATGACGTGTGATCCAATAAAGTAGAGTGCAAAGGATGCTGCAAACTGTGTCACAGCGACTATAGGCGGTATGAGGAGACCGCTTAGATAAGCTAGCGGGTCGGTCACGAGCATGAAAGCGGCTCCGGGAAGGATATAGTCTAGATAGGGTGTGAAGTCGTAGCCGTAAAAGGGTGTAATTACTACAAAGGTTCCGCCCAAGAGGAAAGCTGACAGGGTATACGGGAGGAATTTTAGAGCGAGGTTTAGTAGAATCCCTGCAGCACATGATGCGAAAAGCGTTCTTAAAGCGTTGTGTTCTCTACTAGCCAACGTATTTACCATCGCGATCGAGGCTCGAGCAAATGGAAACTCTAGCTTCTCCTCTACTACAAAAATCATGTAGCTCAAGTAACCTAGGGAGAGATCTATTAGTACTGTCAAAGCTAGAAACGATAAAGCTAGTACTGTGGGTACCGCCCAAGCGGCGTCAACGAAGATCCATCCCCTACTGTAAAGTCCCGAAACTATTTCTTCAGGTGGAACCCACCAGCCGGGTACATGGTAGGCTATGCCGAAATACTTGGAAGGTTCGCTGTATGCGAAGTACATGTTCCGGATGAAGTTGATGAAGAAAAGAGAATAGGAGAAAGCTACAGGTTGGAAGACGAGCAACATAAACAGTTCCTTGTTTGTAAAGTCTGCTCGCATCAAGCTTGCTACCTCAGCGAAAATTAACACAGGAATCCAATAGGAGAATGTGTAGAAGCTGTTCGTTAGTAGAAAGTAGTAGATGACTAAAGGTTGAAGTATGAAGGCTGTGAACAAGAACATCAGTACAACTTTCGTCGTTAAAGCTTTTTCTTCGGCAGCCATCGAGCTCACCCTGCTGCTTCTACGTATTTCATTCTTTCCTCTGGGCTGAGCCCTCTCCACGCTATAACTTGCCTCCTCAACTCTCCTACAACCGTTACGCTAGAAGTTCTCCATGCCTGCCTATAGCCTTCTAAACGCTTCACCAGTAGCTCGAAACTGTAGACGGGGGAATCTTTCCTCCTTACGGCAGTTAAGACTACATCGCTCTTGATTCCCAGGTCGTATGGCGCAAACCTGCAATGAGCTATCAACTGTAGGATGTGGTCGCCTCCAACCTCTTGCTCGACCACCTCTGTCTTCTCTGAGAAGAAGGTTGACTCTCTGACTTCGAGAGCCTCAATGTACGTTTTAAGGAAGTTGAAGAAGCCTAGAACCTCATTTCTCGAGGATAGGACTAGAGGATACGATAGTTTCCACTCGTCTCCTGCAGGACCTTTTTCAGCTTCAAGCCACCTCCTCACCCTAGATGGGACAGCTAGTTTTCCAGCTAGGGAAGACGGGTAGTATGCTGCCGCCACTACTAGGACGATGTTGAGGGCTATTATGGCTAGTATAGCGAGGGAGGTGAAGTTGGGGTAGAGACCTTCAGGGAACACTCCAGCGATAAGCATCGCGTTCGTGGCTACGATACCGATTACGTAACCGAAGAAAACGGCTGGGACAACGTATGTGAGCGCCTCCATGAGGAACGCTGCTGTAACGTGAGAAGGAGCCATGCCCACTGAGACGAAGACGTGTATCTCCCTCCTCCTCTCGTAAACGTTTGCAAGCATCATATCCAACACAGCAGCTGCTGCTAGTAGCGCTGGAACCAGGATGAACTCGAAACCTATAGCGCTGAACCACTGCCTCGCTAGCCACGCGTTGACCTTTCCTCCAGCCGACGAGAATATGGGATAGTTGATAACGTAGGGTAAAGTGTTTTTGAGATACTCTACAGACTTCTCGTTCTTTGGCCTAATAGCTACGTTAGCTAAAACGGGTGGAAAAGCTAGCTTCTCGTACAACTTGAACGGGATTAACATAACGTTCTTAGCATAGAGATGCTGAGGCGTCGTAACGGGGGATTGAGGATCTAACGGGGTAATAGCTTCGGCATCAGGGTTCGCGAACCTCATCACATCATCTTTTATCACTCCAACTACTTTCAACTCAATGTTCCACAACTTTATCGTTGAACCTGCGCTTATCTTTACACCAAGCTCTTGGCTGAGACTGTCAGCTACAGCCTGTGTAAGTATAACTGAGTAAACGTCATCCTCCTTAAACCATTCTCCTTCAATGAGAAGAGCGTCTATCCCGGATAACAGTCTTTCCTCTGGAGTCACGACTAGCATACCGTATATCTGAGTCTTGAGTTGAGAGCTGAAAGCTACATACGGGACTCCAGTCTGAGTTCCAGGCGCTGCTACAAGTAAAGAGGGCGGGTAGAGGAAAGACCTTGGGACTACGTAACACTCCTCCGCGAGGTAGTCCTTGAGCATAGTGTACGATAACGGGTTAATCGGGCCCCACGGGTAAGACCTTACGAGGAACCCTTCGAAACTGGGTTTGTAAGTCACGTTGACAGGCTGCGCTAAAAGTACTGGCGACGTTGTTACAGACGCTAGGGAGATCGTTGCAAAGGCTATAGCTGTGACAGCGCTAAGCATGAGTATAGTCCTTATGCGTCGCTTTCTCATGTTCTCGACTGCGAGCGTCATGCTCTCTACGAAGAGCCCTGTTCGACTGATCTCAAGGTAGTGCTTTCCTAAAGCCGCTTCCCTAGCGATTTTAGCTGTAGAGTAGGCGTTCATAAACGCTATAGACAGTATTGCTATGTTAAGAGCGAGAGCTGATACAGTTAGTAGGACTATAACCCAATTTGTAGCTACGTGGTAAGCCGGGTGTAAGACGTAGAGCACTAGGTTGGCTGAAGCTATTAGGGCGATGACGCTGAGCAACCTCCCCAAACCCTCAGACCTGATGGACAACCTCTCGAAGAGGAGGGCGAATACAAGAGAGACAGCAAAGAAAACGGCTATCGAAGTTAGAACCTGGTTTACAGAGTTCATAAGCGCCCCGTACCAGTTTAGTAGAGCCGCCCAAGCGAAGGAGCACGTGCCGAAAGCCGTAGAATACATTTTCTCACTTTGAGCTTTAAGGATCTTCTGGCGAAGTTCCCTAGTCAAGCTAGAGTAATACTCTAAGACCGGAAGGATGACGTTCCTACTCCGTAAATTTTCATACCTTGAGTTTACTATCACGTAGAGATTCTCGAAGATATGGAAGGGTGTGAGAACAAGCTGCTCCCCCTTCTTCAGTGTGTAACCAACGCCGCTCGGGGCAGCTATACTCGCGTTGTTTAAGACGATGCTGGGTAGCCCTGTCCCTACTCCGAACATCAACTCGGCTGGAACGTTTGGCTGAACAAAAGCCATTCCAAACATATCCATTTGTAAGGCGTTTTGCCTGATCATGGGGCTATGAGCACGTGCGTCGTTGACAGCTGTAAGCCAAGTAGTTCTGAAATCAGTAGGCTGAAAAGCGAAGGGGATGAATATTGAAGCGCATTCGAAAATCGCTATCAGTTTCGTGTGCGGATGGGATGATAGTGGAAGCCCCTTCCAACCGGGAGCTTGCCACACACCCACGTCAGTCGTCCAAGTAATTCTACCCTTCTCATCGACAGCGAAAACGTCTACGCTGCCACCCGCGTAAGGTTTCAAACCGTATACGATAGCCGTGCCTTTTTCGTCAACTTTTTGAACAGCTCCAAGTCCCACGCTAGTGACGTAAACTAGGAGCTTGTCCTTGAGTTCAGGTTTCTCGGTAAAGTTTACGACATCCCAGTAGGAAGTGAACATGTTGTAGGTGGTCACCTTCACCTCCAACGTCACGTAACCCCAGTCGTCCCTCAACCTCGCTTTAGAGGTTGGAAGGTTGATATCTTCTGTCAACATAGCCCAGAGAGTGCAGGAGATGAAGTGGACTTGAGGCCAAACGTTCTCGAAAATTATTTTTTCAAACGTGTCAGCTGGAGTCCATTGGTACCTTCTATACGCGTTCGTCGTACGGAAAGTAAAGCCTCCACCGTACATCGCTAGAGTAAACGGATCAGAGTCGAAGAGCGTTAGCCTGTTCCTTAAGAATCCAACATATGCTCCAAAGACCCCTGATGGAGGGAAGTATCCGTACAGGTAGGGTTCATAGGGGACGAAAGACCTTATGTAGGGCGGGTGACTTCCCAGAATGCCGTCGACGAAATCGTTACCATACTTACTACCGAGAACCATGCGCATCTCAGCTAACCACGGTCCGAAGGCTCTACTTACTAACCAAGTATAGCGGCGAACTAGGATGTCCAAGTAACGGTAAGAGTATGTTGAGCCTACAGCGTAAATGCCTATCTGATCACTGTCGCTCGCTAGGTCCATAGCAGCAAAGGCTATCAGCTCAGCCTCCAATTCATCAAAATGCCTCTCTACAAACTCTCTAGCACCCCATAAGCCCTGGTAATGTCCCGCTAAAGCCACTAACACGACTGAATACTTAGGAGGGTTCTTAGCTAGGAACCGGGCGAGATGAAGCAGAGTAGCGACGCCTAGCGCGTCTGTAGCTCCATAGGCGAGGGAGGGTACTATACTGAAAGCGTCGTAGTAGGCTGCTATAACTACAGCCTTGGAAGATTTCACAGGATCAGTGCCTTTAATGTAGCCGACAACATTGGGTACTTCAACGTTCTCCCACCTCATTTCGCTCTTTATTTTTACTTTGACACCAGCCGAACCAGCGTTCTTTACCTTCTCGAGTAGGTTTCTTCCACCTTTATCCAGCGGCACGTAGACCCTGGGAAGCGTAAACGTGTACGTCGCTGAACGTGGGAAACCGCTCAAGGTCTACTACCCGGGTTCACGTATCGCGG
>JANXEW010000022.1 GCA_025057995.1 Thermofilaceae archaeon
CCAACACGTAAGGCAGGCTGAGGAAGTAGACGTTAAACCTAGCACGAGGGCTGCCATCTGGATGCTTAAAGCCGCGAGAGCTGTAGCCTATATGAACGGAAGATCCTACGTTCTCCCAGACGACGTAAAGAAAGTCTGTTTGCACTCTCTCCGACACAGGTTCACGTTAAAACCGGAATACCTTTTAGATGAGGTGACGGCGGATCAAATCGTATTCAAGGCTTTAAAGGAAGTTGAGGTGCCGAAATCTTGAAGTTGACGCCTAGGGGGTTTGGAACGCTCCTAGCAGCAGCTTCAGAAGCTCTCCTCGCATCTCTCTTCTCTGACCCGTTAATAGCTACCATACCGGCGATACTTGTGGCTCTACTAGCGGTCGACGCTCTCAAAGCTTCAAGACTCGCTGAAAACTCCTTCAACCAGCTAGCTTCCGCTCTCCCTCAAACACCGGTGAAAATACCCTTAGGCTCAAGGAAGACGTTCAAGCTTCCTAGACTTCCAAGCCACGTGAAGCTAACCTCTAAAAGCAAATGGGTTGAACTTATTCTCTCCAGTAGAGCAGACGAAGTCACCGTCAATCCAAAACTCTTTGGAATACACACGGTCCAATTAGAGTGTACCTCGAGGACGAACTTAAGCCTAGTTGAAGCCGTTAAAGAACTAAGGATAGAGCTTCACGTCTACCCTAGAGCCCTCCCCCTTATAGCCGCGATAGCTAGTCTAGCTCAAGCTGGCGTAGAAAAGGAGAGTGAAAGCGTGAAGGGTAGGAGGGGCGCGTTGGGTGAAGGAAGGGTAGAGCGCTTCGGCTTCGAGTATAAAGGTTCGCGCGAGTATAAACCAGGTGACAAGGCTAAGCTTATAGATTGGCGTGCGACAGCGAGAACGCGTAAAGTACACGTGAAAGAGTTTGTGGGAGGCGGGGGAGGCGTCGCGATCTTCCTCAACCCGGATGTACCTGGACCCCATGTCGCCGACTTCACAGCTTCAGCACTCTTGGCAGCGTCTTTAGCGGCTTACCGTGAAAACTTGAACGTTTCCTTTATGAAAATCTCGCACTTCTCTACAACGTTGCTAAAGGACGCGTCACCCAGCGAGATCCCGAGGTTTGCTCTCGCCCTAGCGCTCGAGCAGTTGAAGATAGGTTACGAAGTTCTCGAGCATATTACGCCACAACCGACAGCTGTAAAGTTAGCTACACTGAGGAAGTTTGGACTCATCGACGTAGCAAAAGCGTTCACAGAAAGGCGGTTGAACAACGTTGAAGCTGCCGCAATAGCAGCTGAAAAAGGCTACGCGATATACGTCGGCCCCCTTACCTCCAATACACAGAGCGTAGTAGACCTAGCCCACGAGCTTACCAAGAAAGGTGTCCCCGCATTATTCGTAGTCCATCCCAAACCGTGGGTTGACGCCAACACGGTAGGTGAAGAGAAAATACTCAAAACCACCCATGAACGGTTGCTGAAAGCTCTCAGGAACTACTGCAACCTAGCTTATACGACTCAAGCAGCCGGGAGAGAAGTTCGAGCCTACGCGTTAACACTTAAAAGGTAACTTCATCTATCGAGAAATGCTTAAAAATAGATGTGACCGTTAGCGTAGCTTCATAATGTCTCATATAAAGTGTTCAAACCTTCGTGCACGAGATGTTACAATAGTTATCCCGACGTTGGATGAAGAAGATGCGATTAAGCCGGTTATCGAAGAGCTCCAAAACTTAGGCTGGGAAAACATCCTCGTTGTAGATGGAGGTAGCAAGGATCACACACGAGATATAGCTTCTTCATTGGGTGCGCAAGTTATCCTCCAAGAGGGGAGAGGA
Organism: Thermofilaceae archaeon; assembly: GCA_025057995.1. Taxonomy (GTDB): domain Archaea; phylum Thermoproteota; class Thermoprotei; order Thermofilales; family Thermofilaceae; genus JANXEW01. The sequence continues at coordinate 1,820 of JANXEW010000022.1, forward strand.
AAAGCTCAAGCGATACGTACAGCTATCAAGTACGTTGAGACCCCCTACATGTTGGTCATGGACGGCGACTTCACATACCCTGCGAAACATATAGCTGAGCTCCTCGATAAAGTTGAGCGGGAAAGACTCGACGAAGTCATCGGGGTTAGAAAATGGGGGCGCGAAAACATCCCGCTCATAAACAGGCTTGGAAACTGGGTAATAACCACGACTTTCAACCTGCTCTTCGGAACACACCTCACCGACGTTTGCAGCGGAATGTACATCCTTAAGACTGAAGCCATAAGAAGGGTAAGCTTCGAATCCAAAGGCTTCAGCGTCGAAGTAGAGATCGCAGCCCATATAGCCTCTACCTCAAGAAGAATCGGTGAAGTTCCCATAGAGTACAGACCTAGGATCGGTACGCCAAAGCTAGGCAGGAGACACGGCTTCACGATAATGTTCGACGCCCTCAGACTTGCTCTCCGCTACAACCCCGTGTTCATCCTCTTCGCCGCCTCCTCTACGGTCCTAATCCCCTCCCTAGCCCTAGCCCTATGGGTAGGCTACCGTTGGCTCTTAATGGGAGTGAGACACTACGTGTGGGGGATTATAGCGATAGTCGGCTTGGGCGTTGGATTCATATCACTGCTACTAGCTATCACAGCCCTCTACTTGAAGAGGCTTGAGTTCAGGATCTTGGAAAAGCTCTACGAGGCGGGAAGATGAGCGCGTTAAACATGTTACAGAAGGAAGCTGAAGCTACACAAGTCGTCATAATGGCGGGGGGAGAGGGGAAGAGGATGGGCTTCATCGGCTCACCCAAACCCTTAATCCCGTTGAACGGTGAACCCCTCATAGACAGATGTATCCGCTACTTCCTTGAAAACGGTTTCAAGGACTTCACTGTATTAACTAGACAGGATGAAGTCGTAAAACACGTCGGCGACGGCTCAAGGTACGGGCTGAAAGTGAACGTTTGCATCGACCCGCCGCTCCCAAAGGTGGGAAAAGGTAAAGCCTTGAAGAACGCTATCCTACAGGGCGCAATTAAAGCTTCAAAGCGTTTGTTCATAGCCTTCCCCGATGACATATTCCTCGACGGGACTCTACCGCTCCGCTTTCTCTTGAGCCATCTCGAAGCCGCTAGAAGGCTGGACACGTGGGCTAGCGTAGCTGTGGTTACAGGCTTACAACTCCCCTACGGAGTAGTGGAACTCGATCCGAAAGGCTTAGCTGTGAAGTTCGAGGAGAAGCCTATACTTAAGATCTACGCTAGCGTAGGTCTCTACATCCTCGAACCTCCAGCTATCGAGAAACTTATAGAGATCGTAGACATGAACGTAGAAAAAGCGATCGAGTTCGAGAACACGCTGCTCCCAACGCTAGCTGAACAGGGGAAGTTGCACGCCTTCCCCGTCCCATTGGGAACATGGCTGCCGGTAAACACGATCAAAGAACTCGAGGAAGCCGCTGAAGCACTCAAGAAGAACAGCTGCAAAGACTAACAAAGCCTCCTTTAAAGAATCGGCTGAAAGAAAGTAGAATTGTCCAACCCACCAGGAGCTTGCAGCTGAAAACCTTCGCGTCCTAATGACAGCCCTGAAACTTTTACACCTGATTTATCTAAGGTCCGTAACATTGCAGCTCACCCCAACGATGAACTAAAGATACCAGCCAGCTAAGTGTCCAACGTACCACCTGAGGAACGCACTCGACCTCGACGTTACCGAAAGAGCCTGCTTTAATGGCAACCCCTCGAGACCCCCCTTGTACTGAGTCCATTTCTTGCTCACATGTGTGCACTATATTCTCGAAGAGTTACTTAACGTGCGTTTAAGAGTCGGTGAAAGTTAGGTGTATAAAGCAAACTTTCTTATTAAACCTTATTATTATCTGGTTTGTTAAGCTTCCTTCAGTTATATCTAGATATTTCCTAGAATGTTCTTTAGGTAATTTATAGGGGTGTTCAAGTCAAAGTCCTTCAAAAGGGGAAAGTGACCATTCCAGTCGAAATAGGGAGACGCTAGGAGTAATGGAGGGGGTGTTCTAACCTTAGAGGTGCGCGGAGGTTACATAACTTTAATTCCCTCTTAAACTGTTTCGAATCCTACAGAGGTGCTTGACGATCCCGCTGGAAGAGTTCCCTTGGTGATGCTGTCAAGAAGGAGCAAGCGAAAGAAAGCGGAGAAGATCCTATCAGCGTTAAACTCCTACACGTTGATGAAGAAGGTCGAGGTGTCTTGGAGAGATACGCTGGACGTGCTGCAGGATTTAGAGAAGCATAACCTTGATTACGTTTACGCCCTTACATTGCAAACTATGAAGAGATACAAAGTAACAGGAGTACATGCGAATAACAAGGATTTCAACAGAGTAGAGTGGGTTTCGTCGAGTTCGGGAGTCGGAAGCCTGCTGATACCCTTTACGACTTCGTCGCGTAGCCCACGACTAGAGCTTCGTTCTACCCCAACAAACTCTCCTTTAATAGTTTGAGTATTAGATAACGAACGTTTTGATAATAACTGATTGGTTTATGCTGACGGGTAACTTGAAGAGAAGGCTCTGGAGTCAGTTAGAGAGCGGGGTGCTGTTAAAGTCTTAATGCCTCGGCTCTAAGGCATGGGGTACAGAATGAGTGAAAGGGTTTTATCTGGGTTCTCTGTGGCTCACCGGCGCGCGTATGGTCGACAAGTGTATCGTGGTTACGGGCGGCGCAGGTTTCATAGGAAGCCACTTGGTGGACCGTCTCGCAGCTGAAGGTTGGAGGGTTCGAGTAGTCGACAACTTGAGTAGCGGAAGCTTAGATAACATCAAGCACCTCTTGTCTAAGTCTTCTGTCGAGTTTCTAAACTTGGACTTGAAGGATCGCGCTAGGATAGACGACGCCGTCAAGGGTGCGGAAGCAGTCTTCCACTTCGCCGCCAACCCGGAGGTTCGAGTGAGCACCGTGAACCCTGACGTACACTTTAGCGAGAACGTCGTCGCCACTTTCAACCTACTTGAGGCTGTGAGAAGACATGAGGTTAGAAGCCTTGTCTTCGCCTCCTCGAGTAGCGTCTACGGGGAGCCGGAGGAGATACCCGTCGACGAAAGTGTGCCGGTAAAGCCCGTCTCAGTCTACGGCGCCAGCAAAGCAGCTTGCGAAAACTTGATGCACTCGTACTCGAAGCTCTACGGGATCAACGTCGTAGCGCTCAGGTACGCGAACGTAGTGGGACCCAGGTTACGTCACGGAGCCGTCTACGACTTCATAGTGAAACTGAAGAAAAACCCCCGTGAACTAGAGATACTAGGGGACGGGACGCAGACCCGCAGCTACATCCACGTCTCCGACGCTGTAGAAGCTACGATCACCGCGTGGAAAAACACCTCAAGCAGATTCGAGGTCTACAACGTGGGCAGCGAAGACTGGGTTACAGTAAGAGAAGTTGCAGAAACAATCGTCAACGTAATGGGACTAAAAGACGTGAAGTTCACCTACAAGCCGGTGCTACACGGGGTAGGTTGGCTAGGAGACGTCAAGCGCATAGCCTTGAAAATAGAGAAACTCAAGACCCTCGGCTGGAGACCCAGGATGAGAAGCAGAGAAGCTGTAGCCGAAGCAGCTAAACACATACTCCAGGAGCTAGCCTCAAACTATTAAAATAATTTGGAGAAATTTTTTCAAAAGATATTAAAAATAGAACACTTTCAAGCTCACAACCTTCACCGTTACTCGTTACACATCTCCCTAGAAGCCAGGTTAAAACTTGAACCCCTTATGTATAAGCTGTC
>JANXEW010000023.1 GCA_025057995.1 Thermofilaceae archaeon
AGTTGGAGAGGGGAAATGGGGACCTGGGGGTGGTCTCCTTGTGTTTTAATGATGCAAACTTTCTTTAATAATAGACTTATCGACTATCCGGACTTTCGTGAAAGAAAAAAATATTGTATTAGTAGTCTGTTAGGTGTGAGCGTGTGTCTTCTGTCTTTTGTAGTCTTATTCCTCTGAACCATGTTGCGCCTGTGGACTTGTAACTTGAGTATCCAGCCGCTCTTAACGCATTGTAGAACATGTTTCTTCCGACTGGCCGTAGGTCCCCTTTGAGTTTAGCGTATTGTAGGTATGCTGTGTAGAGGTCTTCTCCGGTCTCCCTGTAACCAGGTCCTGTTTCACAGTACATTTCAATGAACTCTAGGACTGGTGATGCGGCGCGTGATACCAGTTGTTCTACGTCTTCTGTTGAGGGCTTGTGTTCGAACTTGCATCCTTTTTTCAGGAAGTAGTGTAGGTTTACTAGAAGCCATAGGAATATCCCCTTCTTTTCTTTAGCTAACTCTTCCCTGAGGTTTGGGTTTGGGTTCTCAGGTCTCGTTCCTGTACACTCTATGATGTACATTCTCTCTAGCGTAGGTGGATCTATCTTCTCGAATAGGGGGAGCTCGTTGCTGAAGATGTAGTGTTTACAATAGTTTCGTGTGCGGAAGGGTCTCCTGTACTTTACTTCAACGTCTATCTCTATGTCTCCAGTCAAGCGTTTGAACAGTTCCCTGCGTGACAGCATGTTTCGCGCCGACTCTGACACTATGTTCGCGTACCTTCCTGCGAGCTCGCCTACAATCTTTTTCCCCTCGCTCGAGAACAACGCTTCGAAATCAAGCGCTGCAGCGTATTCGCCGAGCACATTCTTCAACGCGTCAGCCATCACCGACTTCCCTATCCCCGGCTCGCCCACTATAATGAAGGCTGCTCTAACGGGTTTAGGTAGGAAGAGTGCGCCAAACGCTTCCCTAACCTGCGCCCTCTCCTTTTCTGTAGGGAACATGTTCGATAATAGTTTCAGGAAGGTAGGCGCTTTCTCTCTCAACACGAGCTCTTCACACTCCGCCCAATCATAGCGTTCAAACATACTCTTCAACCCATCCAAGTCTGCAGGCTTAACCTCGACCCGCACCCAGTGCGAGAAAACGTGGCGAGGGTTGGATACAGGCTGTTGCGTCAACACGTCTATCTCCAACCCGTTCTCAGTCAGTATGTAGCCGGGCGGGTTCAGTTGCGAAGGGTCTAGCGTCACCCCGTTCTGGGCTATCACCGTACGCGCCTTCTCTAGTGTGCCAGAAGGTTGGCTCAAGTCCAGTAGGAAGGTGCTAGCCTCGAGCAGCCTCTGTTCGGCACAGTCTATCAATTTATGGTCCTTGACGAGATAGTAGTCGTACCCGGTGTGCCGTTTCATCACCGCCGGCATCACTTCTTCCTCTGCCGCTACGAGCAGTAGGGTCCTTAGAAACTCTGTATAGTTTTGTAGTATAAACTCTCTCCGCGTAGGCGGGCTCTCCCCCTGCCTCAAAGCTTTCTCCTGCATCTTAGCCCATTTTTTCGCTATCTCTTCAACCTTCAACATTCTGTCAAATATATAGCTTAAGGCTGCGCTCCTGTAAGCCGGGTTCAGACTGTTACAGTTAGACGTTAACGCAGTGGCGATAAAATCTCGTATCTGCCACTCTTCAAGGACCTCAGCCGAAAGATTTATATACTCGGTATTATCATCTCTACTAGGGTTTGGTTCGTTAGGGGATCTCATTTTTTTCTCGTTTTTCTATTATAATCTCCTGGTATTTACTTGTATTTCACATCTGGGAAAGAATTGTCTTGTCCTGTTCTTTTAACGCGTAAAGTTTCTCTCCATCTCTTTTCTTCGTAGCCAAAATTGGCTACGACCGGCTTCGCTTCTTTTACGGGAAAACGGCTTTTATAAATGTTTTCTATTCCCGGTTTTCGGTAACTTGCGTCGTAACCGCCCGGTTTCGAAAAAGTCTCGGGACCTTTGCCGGAAAACGGTGTTTTCCTAGGGGGCAAACAACATTAAAGGTAACCCGGTATGCTGGAAAACGGTGTTTTCCTAGGGAGTAAACAACACCTTGTGCAAGTCAGAATCCTCGTATGGAGTAACCTTGAAGAAACAGGTAATATAAAACGTTTATAAACTCTTGTTTTTTCACGCGGTCTTCTTCTTCTTCGGTCTAGCCTCAAACTCTTGAACGTCAAAGTTTTTGCCGTGGTAGTTGCACCTGGGGCACACGTATGTTATCCTTTTACTGAACGTGTACCACGTGTACCCGCATCTTGTGCCTTTCAATTCTTTCCCAGTTGCATCGAAGTTAGAGACGGCTGGGGTCCCACCGGCCGTTTCGACCACTTTCAATTCTTTCCCAGTTGCATCGCATCGTTCTCATCTAGATTTAACTTACCGTGACAAGTTGACCCTTTCAATTCTTTCCCAGTTGCATCACAAGCATTTGTCTCCCTCGCTTTCCTTATAGAAGAACTGACTTTCAATTCTTTCCCAGTTGCATCAGACAGTATCGTATGCCGACATACTCGAACGCATCCTTAGCAAGACTTTCAATTCTTTCCCAGTTGCATCTCGTCGTTTTGATAGACGTAATATCATCGCTTTTCAAGCTTTCAATTCTTTCCCAGTTGCATCAATGACGGTAGTTTGTATTCCAGTAGAAAAGGTGGTCTTTCAATTCTTTCCCAGTTGCATCGCGCGCTCGTAGATGAGATGGTACATTGCGGCGTTGAGACTTTCAATTCTTTCCCAGTTGCATCAGTAGCATCACAGGTAGCAGCTGCGTTAATGCGCCAATCAACTTTCAATTCTTTCCCAGTTGCATCCTATACAGGGAGCTCGCCGTGGGGCTCATTGGCCCCACGGCTTTCAATTCTTTCCCAGTTGCATCGTGGACACACGCTGTACAACACACGTTTGTCACATTCAAACAGTACCTTTCAATTCTTTCCCAGTTGCATCCAGAGGAGGAGAAGTAAAGGTCGAAACATTGATGCTTCTTGCTGCTTCTTTCAATTCTTTCCCAGTTGCATCTCCACTACTTTGGGCCGATCCCCCGGGTTCCGGGAAAGGGGCTTTCAATTCTTTCCCAGTTGCATCATGGTCTTTTCTTGTTGTATGGTTTGAGCTGGGTGGGAGTGGCTTTCAATTCTTTCCCAGTTGCATCTAAACTTTTTTAGGGAAAGGGGGCCTGGGGATATTTTATTCCTTTCAATTCTTTCCCAGTTGTATCGCCGTAAACCAGGCGAGAAAGCGGGGGCTGCTGCTCTTTCAATTCTTTCCCAGTTGCATCGCTCGGTGCTAGTGAAGCGGGAGACGCGTGAAAGGATGTCCTTTCAATTCTTTCCCAGTTGCATCAACAGTACTGCTGAAGTCAAGCTTCTAATCATGTTGAAGACTTTCAATTCTTTCCCAGTTGCATCAGGTTTACAGCTACAATTCCGCGAGAAACACCCGGGAGTGACTTTCAATTCTTTCCCAGTTGCATCAGAGAGTTTATCCGCGAAAGGACCCGCGAAGCGTTAAAGAGAGCGCGGATGCCTTTCAATTCTTTCCCAGTTGCATCATAAGATTATTATAACTCCCCCACTGGGAAAAATTATCTACTTTCAATTCTTTCCCAGTTGCATCCTAGCAGAGTTGTTCAACACTGAATGCGAGGATAAGACTCCACTTTCAATTCTTTCCCAGTTGCATCCCTACTCGTGCGTCTTTCACAGTAATAATGACGTTTCCAAGCTTTCAATTCTTTCCCAGTTGCATCCTCTTTTTCACTAAGTTTTACCACCCCGACTTCTCGGCTTTCAATTCTTTCCCAGTTGCATCCTCGCATACTGTGACAGTGTTATCTATCCCACACCACTTTCAATTCTTTCCCAGTTGCATCTTAAGCAGTCTTCTTTCTCTTCGGACTATGTTTTCATAGCTTTCAATTCTTTCCCAGTTGCATCTTATACTCGATCTCATCCCCCGTACCGGGAGTCACAGACTTTCAATTCTTTCCCAGTTGCATCGCTGTTTCACGACATAATGATTGTTCTCGCTATAGAACCTTTCAATTCTTTCCCAGTTGCATCGGGGGAGTCCTTGTAGGCTTCAGGATAACGGAGAGACTTTCAATTCTTTCCCAGTTGCATCAGAGAAGGAGAAAGAGAAGTTTGAAGAGACTTTTTCAACTTTCACTTTCAATTCTTTCCCAGTTGCATCATAGAAACCTACTGCGAGACAGGACCCGACTACAGGGAGACCTTTCAATTCTTTCCCAGTTGCATCGCCTGGCGAACGAGAAGGGGCTTTCGCAAACTGAAGCCTTTCAATTCTTTCCCAGTTGCATCGGGGATAATTTGCGTAGACTTCTGTAGCGTTGAAGGCCTTTCAATTCTTTCCCAGTTGCATCATAGTAGCGTTCGCCGCGATGGTTATACAAGCGTTGACGGGCTTTCAATTCTTTCCCAGTTGCATCCTGTCCAACATGAATAGTGAACCGTTGTACTGTACTACCCTTTCAATTCTTTCCCAGTTGCATCCTGGAGGGTCAGATATTCTCCCACCTAGCCTCTCTCCTCGCTTTCAATTCTTTCCCAGTTGCATCACCCTGGATCTGGCGTGTGACCGGGGGATGCTCGAGCAACCTTTCAATTCTTTCCCAGTTGCATCCGTTCTTCGCTATAGCGACCGGCTCGCAGCGGAGGTGAGCTTTCAATTCTTTCCCAGTTGCATCAAGTTTGAGGAAACGCTCTGGAAGTTCGAACACTCTATCTTTCTTTCAATTCTTTCCCAGTTGCATCACATGTTACCATCTCTGCGAATGCTTCTCCTCTACCCTTACCTTTCAATTCTTTCCCAGTTGCATCACAATACGTACGCTCGACGACCTGGTATCCGCTGCAACGTTTATACCTTTCAATTCTTTCCCAGTTGCATCTCTCCGAGGGAGGGGTACACTGAAGCACTGCCGCCAAAAGCGTTTAAAATTTTATCTTTCAATTCTTTCCCAGTTGCATCGTACAAAATCAAAACTAATAAGATGACACTTTCAAATATCTTCCTTTCAATTCTTTCCCAGTTGCATCCGGGGAGC
>JANXEW010000024.1 GCA_025057995.1 Thermofilaceae archaeon
CGCTAAACTACATTTATAAGTTCAAGCGATGCAACTGGGAAAGAATTGAAAGTTCTAGCTCAAGCCTCAGCTGAAGCGAGAGCCGTTAAAGTGAAAGATGCAACTGGGAAAGAATTGAAAGTAGAAGACTCTAACCATCACCCGGATCCACCCGTTGGGATGCAACTGGGAAAGAATTGAAAGTTTTAGCAGTCATGAACGCTCTGAAAACCCTTTCCTTTATTCGATGCAACTGGGAAAGAATTGAAAGGCCGTCGGTGGCAGCATCGAACAATAAGTCTCTTTTCAATGATGCAACTGGGAAAGAATTGAAAGACAAAGATACTTGCACATGAACTACTGCACGTAGCTTTTCTCCATCCGCTGCGAGGATGCAACTGGGAAAGAATTGAAAGTCGGAGAGGGGTAGCTTAAGTCCTCGGGGAAAACATGAGGGACAGCAACTGGGAAAGAATTGAAAGGTAGGAAAACAAAGTACTTTTGAGGTTCTCTGAGAATCTTCTCACAGCAACTGGGAAAGAATTGAAAGGCCGTGGGGGTGGGGTAGGAAGCTTAGCAACCGCACGCATGAATAACTCATCGAAACAGCAACTGGGAAAGAATTGAAAGAGTAAGTAATTTTTGGGGGGACGGCACCTTTCCCTAAAAAAGTACAGCAACTGGGAAAGAATTGAAAGGCTTCACTAGCACCGAGCTGGCTGCATTGACTGTAACGAGTACAGCAACTGGGAAAGAATTGAAAGCCTTCTCTTTATACATATTGATTACGTTCTCTTGAGCTCAAACAGCAACTGGGAAAGAATTGAAAGCGCCGTAGGCTTCGCGGTGCTACAGGCTACCGCTCAAGCTTTCAATTCTTTCCCAGTTGCATCGTACGACGTCATAGCGTTACGCGACGTCAACATCGACTTGCTTTCAATTCTTTCCCAGTTGCATCCCCCTAATGATTCTTTATTTGCATCACGTACAGTATTAAAGCTTTCAATTCTTTCCCAGTTGCATCCGATCCAAAGCTTTGGAGAGGGTATCATCGGACTGGTATGATCTTTCAATTCTTTCCCAGTTGCATCCTGACGTCGCTGGAACGGCGTAGTATGATTGGATCATATACTTTCAATTCTTTCCCAGTTGCATCAAAACATCGTATTTTGCTGTCGACAGCACCGGCGCTATGCCTTTCAATTCTTTCCCAGTTGCATCGCAGCCGGGGGAGTTGGCTGTGCCACACATATACGAACTTTCAATTCTTTCCCAGTTGCATCAAACTGATACTGTCGAAATAGAAACGCTCCCGCTGGAGTATCCTTTCAATTCTTTCCCAGTTGCATCGTTGATTTCAATTCCATGTACCCCGCCGTGATGCGTGCTTTCAATTCTTTCCCAGTTGCATCTGCAACAAGATAATAGAAGCAAGAAGAGCAGGAAAGTTGGAAGCTTTCAATTCTTTCCCAGTTGCATCCTTATAGAAGTAGTCTACATATTTCTCAAATACTTTTCCTTTCAATTCTTTCCCAGTTGCATCTTCAACAACACCAGTTACAGTGACTGTGTATGCGCTTAAGTCTTTCAATTCTTTCCCAGTTGCATCAGAACACTTTGCACAAAGCCACGACGAACTCGATAAACTACGTCTTTCAATTCTTTCCCAGTTGCATCCGACGTCGCCTCTGCCTATCCACTTCATCGTTAGTCTAATTGCTTTCAATTCTTTCCCAGTTGCATCTAGTTTCGATACATCGTTTACCCGCTCCTGTAAAAAATCTTTCAATTCTTTCCCAGTTGCATCAGTAAACTCAAGATAGCGTAACGTACAAAGTCGCTCCGGTTGTTGAAACTTTCAATTCTTTCCCAGTTGCATCACACTTGTTGAAACATACGTGCACCCGTTGAAAGAGATTGAGAACTTTCAATTCTTTCCCAGTTGCATCCTGGCATTAGTAGCACTTTACATAACGCACGAAGGATGGGACTTTCAATTCTTTCCCAGTTGCATCAAGGAGTCCTTTTCATTGATGAGCTGAACAATGTACAGCGCGACGACCTTTCAATTCTTTCCCAGTTGCTGTCTCACGCTGTTGTATTCGCTCACAACCTTGATTATGACTTCTTTCAATTCTTTCCCAGTTGCTGTGAAGAGTGTAGACGTAATGGAGGCTGCGCGCAAGTATATGACTTTCAATTCTTTCCCAGTTGCATCTGAGTTAGACGTCTTAGAAGGTACAGATGAGTAAGTAACTTTCAATTCTTTCCCAGTTGCATCGAGATGTGGGAGATGGGGACCCCGGGTGCGAAGCGCCCCAGCTTTCAATTCTTTCCCAGTTGCTGTACGTTTGAAGCTAGACACGTTAACACCGCGTCACCAATACTCTCTTTCAATTCTTTCCCAGTTGCTGTTGGATGGCTGAAGCTTTCCGACAACATCATTATCGTCGCTGCCTTTCAATTCTTTCCCAGTTGCTGTTCACCCTCTTCTCCCGCCTCCCGCTCCATGTTCACCGCTATACTTTCAATTCTTTCCCAGTTGCTGTTTGATCCGTCAAGCTCATCTGCTAACTTTTCTTTTACCTTTCAATTCTTTCCCAGTTGCTGTTTGGTTCAGAGAAACCAAAGAGCTTCGACGAGTTACTCATGAGAGCTTTAGCGAAGATCGATGCAACTGGGAAAGAATTGAAAGCTGGGCTGGCAGCACCCTATCCCCAACCGCCTGCTGTATAGCTTGAGGATGCAACTGGGAAAGAATTGAAAGCAGCGACGGGCCTGAACCGGGTAGGCGCGTATACGTTAGAACAGCAACTGGGAAAGAATTGAAAGCTGGATACCCCAGCTACAAGTCCGCCGGCGCAACATGGTTTGATGCAACTGGGAAAGAATTGAAAGGCTGTAAGACACTACTATCGACTTTATCGTCTCAAGGTCTTTCTGATGCAACTGGGAAAGAATTGAAAGTCGCTTTCACTGTTTCGCCTGCTTTCTCTATCACCGTCAATGATGCAACTGGGAAAGAATTGAAAGCAAGATGGGGTCCTGGAAACCTGGTTTGACGCTGTAAACTTGACACTGGCCCCCGGCCAGAAGACTGTAACCGTGACGTTGGGAGACTATGTACTCCTACGGGTGGGTCAGCCGGTGAACGTGACTGTACACTATGCTGACGGGGGTAGCAGTAGGGTGCAGGTATCAAACCATTACATTGTAGACGTTGACAGGTTCACGTGGTTTAACGTGTCGAACAGGGACGGGTGGTTGAAAGTGAACCCGGTCCACCCGTCTGAGACGCTTAACGTCATAGTACCGCCGCCGCGAAACAGCGTCTCATGGGTCTCGTTCATAGTAGAGGACTTCGGCCAGAACTTTACCGAGGTTAGACTCTATACTTTAGACGGTAAGCTTGCGTGGCGTGAAAGGTTGAGCCCTGCAACTAGGACTGCGACCGCACTACTGAAACAGTATGATACGTACATCCTGTCCGTATCGAAGCCAACGTGGGAGCGCGCGTTCGGCGCTTTCGTAGTTGACAGGTCCATGTTCACGCTAGTGGTCCCACCAGTCGTAGAACAGTTGCCGCCGCCACCGTACGCGACAGCCGTGTACAACTCTACGCTGAAAGCGTTGATCGTAGACGTAACGTGTAGAAGCTACTGTACAGTGAAGCTGAGGAAGCACACGTTGACGGGCGTAAACGCTACGGCAACTTACACGTGTTCAACCGGCAGGTGCCGTTTCACGTGGTATACCGGGGACCCGGTCTTCGAGGTTGAAGTGGTAGATGAGACGGGTCGCACATCCTACAGGACCTTCACAGGGACGCCGGTTGAGTTGGTTAAGCCTGCGACAGGGTGGGAGTTGTACGCGTTGAACGCTACGCTAGGACCCTTGGCTCGACGCTGGGGTGTAGACGTTAGGACCCTACTAGTAGTGTTCGCGAGCACGGCAGTGTTCCTCTCACTCTGTGTAGCAGGCTACATGGATATAGCCTGTATAGCCACTATAGCCGTGTCACTCCTGCTGCAGTGGCGTT
>JANXEW010000025.1 GCA_025057995.1 Thermofilaceae archaeon
TACATAACGCAACCGATATCTACAACCGAGTACTCGAGAACGTTCACAGTCGATAACGGCTACTGGGCGTCAAACGTCGACAAGTTCTATAGCCAACTCGAGGAGCTAGGGATTTCATATGTTGCCGTTTTCGACCCTCGCCTCAAGCTCTCGCTTAGGGAGAGCGAGTTTTTCGAGGAACTCATCTCTATACCACCTTACACGCTGTTTAGAACAAAGAGGTTTAACCCCATAATCACCACGGACGAGGGCGCGGAAGTAAGGGATGTCGTAATTAGACCTAACCTCATCAGGTTCACTCTCCTAGCAAAACCTTTCCAAACGTATGAAGTAAGGATAAGGTTTGTTGCCTTTCCAGGTCACGTCGTCTATGCACAGCCGGAGCCGCTGGCGCTAGACTTTCTGACGTTCCGTCCACAAGTAGCAGAAGAAGTATCTATGGCTTGGGGATACGACGTGGACTCGAGGATACCGTTCATGAGGTTGATCGTTACACCCCTCTCAGAGTCTACGGTGGTTGAAGTCCGCTACAACGCTGGGACATGGGGTGACTACGTTAGCGTGGTTTCGATTTTGCTCGTCGTCGTAGTCGTGACGAGTCCGCTGTGGCAGAAGTTCCTGGTCGTAGCACGTGTGAAACGGAGGTGGTTGTAGCCGGGTCTCGTTAGGCAGTTTGTCACGGTAAAGCTTTCGGTGAAACAAACGTTAGCTTGAATTTCCCTCGCATGAGTGCAACTCACATGCTCTTCGAAGATCTCGTGAAGCTAGCAAACTTACTAGAGTCGACAACTTCAAGGAATGAAAAAGTCACTTACCTTGCAAAAGTTCTAAGTAGTCTAAGCCCTGAGGAAGCGGCTGTGGTTGTCCGCTTAATTACAGGTGAACTCTTGCCAACGCACATGAACGCGGAGATTGGCGTAGGTTACAGCACTCTCGTGGAAGCTGTACGCAGCGTAGCGGGCGTAATACCGTTGGAGAGACAGAAGCTGTCCGTCGGAGAAGTATACGAGTCTCTCCTCAAGATAGCTTCAGTTTCGGGGGATGACTCGAGGAGAAGGAGGCTTCGAATCCTCCAATCCTTGATCGTCGACATGAGCGAGAATGAAGTCGAGTTCCTAGCCCGTTTTCTGCTAGGTGAGCCTAGGATTGGCGCGAGCGAGGGGGTCATACTTGAAGCTCTAGCAAGAGCCGTCGGTTCCAGCTTGGAGAGCGTAAGGCGGGCCTACATGTTCACAGGAGATTTGGGAGAGCTCGCTAAGACGCTTCTGGAAGGAGCGAAAACTGAGAGCATCTCCCTTCAACTTTTCCGACCAGTTAGACCCATGCTCGCAGAGATGGCTCGCGACGTTCGTGAAGCCTTGAAGGAGTGCAACGGCAGGGCTGCAGTAGAGTTCAAGTATGATGGAGTAAGGCTGCAAATCCACAAAAAGGGGAGGGAGATACGTTTGTTCACTAGACGATTAAGCGAAGTTACTTCCAGTCTACCGGATGTAGTGGAGCTAGCAGCTGAAAGCATCAAAGCAGGGGAAGCCGTAATCGATTGTGAAACCGTATGTTTCCGTCATGGTAAACCGTTGAGGTTCCAAGATCTCGTGAAGAGGATCAGGAGGAAAGAAGATGTAAGGGAGATGTCTCAAGAAATGCCTTTCGAAATAAAGGTTTTCGACATCCTATACGTGAACGGGGAAACGCTCGTGGATAAAACGTACAGGGAGAGGTGGGAGGTGCTTGAACGAGTCGTTGACCCTTCTGTGTTCATAGAGAAAATAGTGGCTAGCGACATTTCGGAGGCTGAGGCTTTCTACGCTAAGAGCTTGGAGAGGGGTAACGAGGGCGTGATGGTGAAGAGGCTTGACTCGCCTTACACTCCAGGCTCTAGGGGGAAGTACTGGTTCAAAGTGAAGCCCGCTGAAACACTTGACCTCGTTATCGTGGGCGCGGAATGGGGTCACGGCCGTAGGAGAGGGTGGTTAAGCGACTACTATCTAGCCGTACTCGACCCCGAGACTGGTGAGTTCATGGTAGTCGGAAAGACCTTCAAAGGCTTAACTGACGCCGAGTTCGAGGAGATGACTAGGAAGCTGCTCGAGTTGAAAGTTAGGGATGAGAAGTGGAGGGTCTGGGTGAAACCAGCTATAGTAGTTGAAGTCGCCTTCAGTGAAGTACAGAAGAGCCCTAAGTACAGGTCAGGCTACGCGCTCCGCTTCGCGAGGATCGTTAGACTGAGACCCGATAAGACGCCTCAAGAGGCTGCGACCATACGTGATTTGAAGAAAGTCTATGATGAACAATTTCGGTCAAAAGCTAAAGTTGTGTAGCCAGACTCTTTGATTACAGCTTGCAACTTTACTTAACTTTGTCTAGTGGAAAAGTAAACATTTAAAAGATGTATAAAAAAGGTAGGAAAAGTTTTAATGATAGTATACTAGACTAAAAATGTGCAGTATACTATAAGGCGAAGGAGTCAGTTAATCGCCCTTACCGCACAGATGGGGACGTTAACTTTCTTAGCTACAGCGTTCTTTACAGTCTACATACCTGAGACGAAAGGGTACTTCAACCTAGGTGAAACCGGAGTGTATATTTCATCTCTGCTACTTCCGCCTGTATGGGCAGCTATGGCAGCTGGCATGGGCTCAGCTTTAGCCGATATAGTGCTCGGGTATCACATCTATGCTCCAGCCACACTTATTATAAAATCGGCTGAAGGATTCCTAGCTTCACTTCTCGTAAGAAGGCTCTCGAAACTACGTCTTGGAAGAGCTACTGGTACTCTGGTACTAGTCGCAGTCCCACTCCCTTTAGCCATCTTAGGCGCAGTGTTCTACACAGGCGCCGTGGAGCTTTATACAATTGGAGGTACAATCCCTACACAGCTTAACGCCGCTTTCTGGATACTTGCAGCACTCGCTCTTGCGGCTTACCTAGCTTACATGGGTTTAAAAGGGCTGAGTAAACCTCACCTCTGCGTCTCGTTCACCGCTGGAGGGGTGGTGATGGTGGTCGGCTACTTCCTCTACCAACAAGTTGTACTGGGTGTAGCCGCATTCGTTGAAGTACCCTTTAACATAATGCAGATGCTCGTCGGCTCCTCGATTGCGCTACTCGTAGAACGGGGTCTCAGGGCTATAAACGTTGTTAAGGTAACCTGAAAAAGTTTTTAGCGAAAAAGGCCTTAGGTAAGTATAAACTTTAGATATTGTAATGTTACATCGGCTCAGCCTTGGCTGGGATGGTCTTCTCCTAAGGCTTTCTGAAGCTCATCCCTCAGCCTTTCGCGTAACCTCTTGAGCTCTTCAAGTTTCTCTAATGCTTCATTAAAAAGTGATCTAGAGCCCTCTATCCCCTTGTGAGCGAAGAAAGC
>JANXEW010000026.1 GCA_025057995.1 Thermofilaceae archaeon
GCGACCTCTGCGTAATAGGTGAAGCAACCGTAAGGTTAGGTCCTAAACGCGTGCAGAAACTCCAACGCCTCATAGAACACATAACTGAGACGAAACCCGAGCTGTTGAAACCCAACCTAATAAAAGTCATCTACACCGACGCGGCGACACCTGAAGCCGTAGAAAAAGCGAGGGAAGAGGGAATCTGGGTTCTCACGTGGAAAAGCGATCTAACCCCGAGGAAAATCCTTACCCGTACGTAACTCCTAAAACACTACTAACCCCTTCTCAGCTCTAGGTTGGGTTTTACACCAGTTATAGCCTTTCGAATTTCTCTCGACACCTGTACTCGAAAGAGAATGCTGTAAAGAAAAACAAGATGAATATCCTTAATGTAAAATAACTTTTAAGTAAGTGGAGGCTTCTAGAAAAACATTCACACTTTAATAGGCTAAAAGATCAATAAACTTAACAACTATTGCCTACTTGAAGTCTCGTAAAAGCGTTTTAGAAGAAGCTTAAACTCATAATGTATTCATGCTTAAAATAAAAGTAATTTAAACACCACTACAATTAAAACATATTTGTTACCTTTCTAATCTTCCTATTTTATTTTTAATAAGTCTCAACTTTCTATTCTGTTAGGTAATCTAAGAAAAGTAACATTAAAATTCATGTATATGATTGACGGCAAAAGATTTAACATTAGCTAACAAAAATTAAAAGGTATAGAGATACTTTAAAAACTAAAATTTGAGTCTAAAATCTCGAAGATAATATAGACATTTTGATATGTCTAATTTATCAGTTTCTAGCCACGGAAACAGAGATATTTTTCATACAATTCTATAAAAAGTATATATGACATATTTAAAAACACTTTATTGCGGCGGATTCTTGAAAATATGAAGAAGGGTGTTTCACCAGTCGTTGCAACACTTATCCTGGTAGTCATAACTGTAGTCAGCGTCATTGTTTCTTATTTCTGGATTTCCAGTTACATGGTCACCCTGAAAACAAGCGCTGATCAACCTCAAATCAAAGAAATGGTGAAAATCGAGGGCAAAGGATACACCGATGGAAAACTAAAAGTTTATGTGCAGAACATCGGTTCAACTAAAACGTTTATCGTCTCCATATACATCCTTAAGAGGGATAATACAGTTGTTTTAGCAGACAACAACATAGGGATAGAACTTGAGCCTGGCCAATCCGCAGTTTTAGAAGTCCCCCTACCCGTAAATAACCGTGACCAATACATCCTGAAGCTCGTAACAGCTACAGGAGTTGAAGCCTCGACCCTTCTGGATCTCAGCACGATAAGTGCAGTAGGGAGAGGAGAAGGTGAGAGTGGGGGGGAGCCTAGCCCGCTTCAAGCAACTCTCTCGTTAAGGATAGAGAAACTGGATTACCAGGGTAGAGTAGTAGGTCCAGCGCAAGGTGTACGAGTGAGAATCGCCGAGCAAACTCATACCACGGATAACGAAGGGTTAGTTAGAGTAACGCTCGCTAAAGGTAACGACTATGTTATAGAGATACTTGAAACAGAGTCCAACGACGGTTGGCAGAGGTACGTTTTCCACGCTTGGGGAAATGGACTACAAGACAATCCTTTAACGATAAACCTGCGGGAGGACATCCACTTGACGGCCCAAGTATGGGATAAAAGACTCCTGAAAGTTTCATACAATACCGAGGGGGGATACGTAAAGGTTAACGGCGTCAGAGTTGAAGACCGCTGGTCAAGCTGGTTCAAGTACGGAACTCAGACAACCTTAGAAGCTATCGCTCACGAAGGGTACTATCTAGACAGATGGGAGAGGAGGGTTCGCGACGAACCTTCAACAGAACATGTTACATCCAGCCTAGTAACTTTAACAGTAGACGAAGGTTATAGTCTCCACGCCGTCTTCAAAGGCTTACTGGACTTCACTGTTGAAGTTATCAAGTTAGGCAAAGACGATGAATTTATAGGCCCCGCACCTGGGGTAACAGTTAAAATAGGCGGGAAAGAGTATACGACTGACGGCAACGGGAGAGTTGTCTTACACGTTCCCCCGGGAACTTACACAGTTGAAATCTCTCAAACAGTTTTCAACAGTGGATGGGGGAGGTATACTTTCCTACGATGGTTGCAGGGGGATACGGAAAACCCGAAGACGTTCCAAGTAGATAATAACGAAAAGGTAACCGCATACGTAGCAGACGAGCGACGGGTAACTGTTACGTACACGCCTGGAGGCGTAGTCAAAGTCGGAGACGACCAGATTCCAAGCGACTGGACAGACTGGTTTAGATACGGGGAGGAGCTAGTCCTCGAAGCGGTACCTAGTTCAGGGTACTTCTTCGACAGGTGGCAGTTAGGCGTAAACGGAGCCCCGCCCACGAGCCATACAGCTAACAACCCCTTAACTATCGTAGTAGATGACGGCTACTCGATCAACGCCGTTTTCCAACGCTTACCCGTTATAGAGGTTAAAGTAAAGGCCTTCGACAACAGTGGAAACGAGATAGGACCTGCAGCAAACGTAAATGTGAGAATAAACACTGCAGTTTACGCAACTGATCAAGATGGAAGAATCACTTTAGAAGCTACACCAGGCGTCTACATAGTGGAGATCCTAGAAACTATTCTAAACAACGGTTGGCACCGTTACACTTTCAGGCAGTGGGGTGACGGTAGTGTAGCTAACCCGAGGAGTTTCACAGTATCCAGCGACACTGTGTTAACGGTGAGCGTATGGGATGAAAGACTCCTAAAGGTCACATACACTTCCGGAGGCAGTGTCGCGGTAGACGGTAACACTGTTTTCAACGGCTGGACCAACTGGTACAGGAAAGGGGCTTCAACTACGCTCCAAGCCTCACCCAGCTCCGGCTACTACTTCCTCAAATGGCAGAGAGGCGTGAACAGCGACTCGGTAACAGACTACTCGACGAGCAACCCCTTGACCGTCACCATGGATGAAGGCTACAGACTCCACGCTGTTTTCAGCTTGCCAGTACAGTTGACGATCCAAGTTCAGAGAGTAGATAAAAACGGGAACAGCTTGGGCTTCGCCACTAACGTGATAGTAAAGATTAACGGCGTAACCTATCCGACGAATAACAACGGTGTAGTAAGCGTCCAAGTCGCACCCGGCACCCACACCGTAGAGATAGTCCAAACATACTTCAACAACAACTGGGGCAGATACACTTTCAGGCAGTGGGGTGACGGTAGTGTAGCTAACCCGAGGAGTTTCACAGTATCCAGCGACACTGTGTTAAC
>JANXEW010000027.1 GCA_025057995.1 Thermofilaceae archaeon
GTCAGTGTACAAGCCTACTACAACGCTAAGGTAAGCGTACAGCAACAGTAAGGGCACACCAATCAACAACGAACGAACAGTCAAACCAGGCAAGTACTCGACAACCTCCCTCCTAACTTCAGTCGCCGTCATTGAGTGACTTTCCAATGTGATCTATTTAAGCATTTTGGTAATTTTTTTAAGACAAAGAGCTTAACGTAAATTAGTCTTATACGTGTAACTTTCTTTAAAATAACAGTTGTGGAATCTTAAAGTAAGTTTAGTACGAGACACATTATATAGCTTTTTAAAAAGAGAGAATAATGCAGAAAATTGTTTGCGAAGCACTTACCAGGGCCAGATCCAAGCTGCTTTGGAGAGCAACGTGATAGCGACACCGGCTGCTACTATGATACCTACCCCAGCCAAGAAGCCAGCTATGGTAACGGCCCTTATCCTGTTCCACTTCTCTTTCCCTATGGCTCTAGCTATCACGTACTTGCTGAGTAGAGACATTAAAAAGACCATTATCGTGTAAGGCGGCAAGGCGTAAACGCCTCCGACAAGAGCTATCGGATTGACGGGTATTCCCATTTTAGCTAAAGCGAAACCCCCGAAACCGGCTGCCACGGCTATACCAATTCCAAGAAGGATTTGATCGGCTCTAATGATTATCTGCCTTGTAGCGAACAGGCAGTCGCTTATCGCATAGAACGGCCACAGCCCCATTACGTAGGGGTAGACGAATGAGGGTATGGGAGCCATCCTCCAGAAGAAGTCCATAAAGACTAAACCTAGTACCGTCGTTATAACGAAAGCTGTCATGACGGCCTTGTAGTAGTCGATAGGTCTCGTCCTCGTGAGATAAGCTGCTTTCGTGGCGTTTACATACCACGGCGTTGAGAAACCGGCTATGACTGGTGTAAATATCCAACCAGCATAGCCCTGGTAGGGGCTGTAATACACCACAGCTTTCCACATGTTGTAAACGAAGTCCGGGGAGAAAGTCAGCCCGAGTTCGCCGTAAACTCTAGCTCCTACAAGTGCCACTACAAGGCTTAAACCTATTGAGAGGAGGGGGGGCAGCCAGAGCGGTATGCCTGGTACTAGCGTGTAGTATAGTATTACGCTTAAAGTGGTAGCGGCGAAGAACAGAGCTAACAGTATAGTGGCTGGAGGATACCCGAGCTCGCTTCCAGCTTGCTTGATGCGGCTAAGCGCTTTAAACGACTCGATAATTCTCCTCCTTGTGACTATCAAGATGAATATGGCTAAACCGAAGCTCACACCCATGAACGTTGAAAGCCAAAGCCTAAGATTAGCTCTCTGGTATATTAGGAAGATGCTCATACCCTGAGTGTATTCTCTCACCCATTCTGGCGAGAAGTCCTTGAACACTGTTAATGTTAACGTGTTGCCAAGAACCCAAGTTGCAAGCGAACCCAGCATTATGGAAAATGTTACGGAAGGGGGTAGAATCATTCCATAAAGGAAGCTAGTGGGATCAGTCGCGATCCCTAGAGCGGCGCCTGGCAAGAAGAATTGGGTATAGGGGGTGAAGTCCATCCAAGGGTATGGGATCACAGCTGCGGCAGGTCCCAGAACAAGTGGTAAGAGAAACACTAGAGAACCGTAGACAGCGCCTCCGATTAGTGAAGTAAAGAAGTAGAGTAATGGTTCATGCTCCCTTTCGTCTAATGTGTTGATCATGGTCGCGTCTATCTGAGCGAAGGGAAAGGGCAAAGGTTCTACCTCAATGTAAAGATAGGATACGAGCATACCGAGTGCAACTTCAGCTAGTAAGCTTAGACCTGAGAACACCACGGCTACAGCTACGGCAGGTAGCCAATCGGGGTGAAACATGGTTCGTAAAGCATGTGCTGGAGAAGAGGGGGGCGGAGCCATCCACGTGGGGACCAGGTCTCTAACGGGGACTCCTCCAACCTTGAACTCGAGACTAAGCGGATTATTCACGAAGTAGCTTCTGAAGACCTGCCAGTAGAATATTGGCATCGCACCGCCGATTCCACCGACGATAGAGTAGATTATGAAAAGCTCCTGTCTAGAGAGGCGTGTCCCGTATATTCTAGCTAAAGCACTGAACAATATAACTGTGACATATGTTGCTGCAGTGCTTGCGCCTGCACCCACCGCTAGCCAAAGGTATGCGGACGCGGGCAAGAATATTAAACCAGCTAATACCATGGCCAAGAGGCTTCGCCAAGTCAACCCGGGTAAGAAACCCTTGGCTTCACTACCACCACTGTCCATACAAGGTCAGTTTTCTTAGCTATAAAAAGCCTTTCCGGAATAAGCTTTAAGACTACCCAAGCAAGAAGAGTCTAACATGAATCAGTTAAAAAGGACATGGATTAAATGTTTATACCTAATAGCAGCCTTAGCTTTGATCACAGTACCCCTTTCTATATCACAGCCCCAAGCACAACTAATTGACTTAAACCTCAACAAGATTATGGAACACGTCTCAAGGTTGAGTGGCTTCGGCTCAAGGATGACTGGCTATCCAGGCTACTATCAGGCGGTTAACTACATCTACGGATACTTAAAAGATGAGCTTAATCTCAAAGTATTAAATAATACTTATAAGGTTCTAGTACCGATCGACGTAGAGACATATATAGAAGTTCTTGAACCCTTTAGAGAGCGCGTGAAAGCTTATGTTCTGTACCCTAATGGTGTGAACCCTTCTTCAACTCCCCCCGATGGACTTGAAGGTTCTTTCTTTTACGCAGGTTCTGGTGATCTAGCTTCCTTCAACGGTAAAGAGGTAAACGGCAGCATTGTCGCATTGGAGTTTAACTCGCAAGCCAACTGGCTTAATGCAGCTAAACTCGGCGCGAAAGCCGTAGTGTTCATCGAGCCTGATTCAACAACCTTCTATGAGTGCGATAAAAAGTTTCTTGACACACCCATATACTTCCCACGCGTATACGTTAGGAAAACTGACTGGGAGAGACTGAGGGGTGCTACAAGAGTAAGAGTCGTGTCCCGGGTTGAATGGAGGGAAATAGAAGCCGTTAATTTAGTCGCTATAATAAACGGCAGCTCGGCGTCTGACGTCATCGTGCTTGCATCACACTTTGACTCGTGGTCCGTGGTCCCGGCTCTCGCTTCCAGTAAATCTGAGGCTATAGCTCCGGCTTTGCTCATGGAGCTTGCTCGA
>JANXEW010000028.1 GCA_025057995.1 Thermofilaceae archaeon
GGTCACACCCCAGTTATTCGTTACAGTATATTCAGCGTGTGTAGCGTTGACGCTGCTTAAACTCGGCGTACAGGTCCATATGGGGTAGAGCGTAACATCGTCTATGTAGAGGGTAACGTTTCCGGTGTACGAGCTACTGTAGGTCCAAACGTATATCCAGACGGTCACGTTGAAGGATTGGGGTACAGTGAACGTCACTTGGGTCCAAGAGCCTGGTGGGCTGCCCGTATCATACACTATCTGACCGTTCACAAATACCCTAACTCTCATATTCGCGTACTGGACGTTACTTGCACTCCATGTACCACTTATGTAGAGACTTCCTGTACCGCCTACGCTTGCACCCGTGAACGTTGCACGAGCCCAAGCGAACCCTCCGCTACTGTAAACAGATAAACGGTAGCTGTAGCTGCCGCTCCTTTTTGAAACCGTTGAGAAGCCGTGGACTCGACCGACATGATAGACATTATACCCGACCTCGCCGAACAAACCGTTTGGTCCACCCCAACCGTTGGCAGGCGTTAACCTTTCAATTCTTTCCCAGTTGCTGTGAACGAAAGACAAAGACATCGTATCTCGCTGTCGACAGTGCCTTTCAATTCTTTCCCAGTTGCTGTGGGTGGGGTAACCCGCCTAGGATACTTTGCATGGAGAACTGCTCTTTCAATTCTTTCCCAGTTGCTGTAAAACGGGAAAACCGGGAAAACCGCGGGAAAACACTATACACACTTTCAATTCTTTCCCAGTTGCTGTTCGAGCGAACTCACTTACATCCATCCAAATGAAGATCTATTATTTGCACTTGTCTTTCAATTCTTTCCCAGTTGCTGTAATTACATAATCCGGGCTGGTAGAATGTATTGCTTGAACTGCTTTCAATTCTTTCCCAGTTGCATCCCGGTACAGAGGGGGGGAGTCCTTGTAGGCTTCAGGATAACTTTCAATTCTTTCCCAGTTGCATCAGGAAAATGGACTTTAGTATACTCCATCAGCGCAGCCTCCCACCTTTCAATTCTTTCCCAGTTGCATCAGGTAGGCGGTGGAACATGTATAGGCTTGGCCGTTGACGGTTTCTTTCAATTCTTTCCCAGTTGCATCCGTGACACAGTGGCTGGGAAGCTACCCGACGGTGTTCAGGGCTACGCTAGCCGCACTAGGGATCGGAGAGCCTTGGACTACTGTACTATACTCTTTCATGCTCGTGTCAGCTTTCGCGTTTGTAGTCTACGTCGTAGCGAGGATAACGTTATGAGAGTCTACACGTTGTTGACGGCGATAGTATTGTGTACAGCTGTAGCCGTAGCAGTCCCGTGGGACACGCCGTTAGATAACAACACTAGAAGGGACCTTGAACGCCTCATAAACTCGAGCCTCCGCGGAAACCCTATAGACTTCGCTGCAGCATGGCTCGACTCGAGGGTTGGAGCGCAGACGGTACTCTTCGCCCTGATACTCTTGTCTGCGGCTGGCGGCTACATGAAGTCTAAGAGCGCGTTAGGCGGCGGGATAATCCTCCTACTATACTCGCCCCTGATAGCGTTCGAGCCGTTAAGGCTGTGGGGTGCCGCGTGCCTAGCCCTAGGGATAGTCTCCCTCCTAATCTGGATATTCCTCGGGAAGTAACAAATTTAAAACCGATGCAACTGGGAAAGAATTGAAAGCAACAACACTCGCAAAGGGCGACCAAGCTTCCTTCAGGAAGATGCGATGCAACTGGGAAAGAATTGAAAGCTCTACATGTTTAGACAAGGCTGCGAAACTCGTTACAGTCAGATGCAACTGGGAAAGAATTGAAAGGTACAAAGCTTAGCCCGTCCCCTCTTCCCCTTTCCCTGGGATGCAACTGGGAAAGAATTGAAAGGCTGCTGTTGTTGTAGGCATAGTCATAGTCTTGATCAGCCGATGCAACTGGGAAAGAATTGAAAGACTTGTAGAGCCTCTGCCGTCCAGGGAACTCGCACACGATGCAACTGGGAAAGAATTGAAAGTAGAGGTCACAATAGAGTACAGTAAGGCTGTGAACCTTGCACCCTGGTGATGCAACTGGGAAAGAATTGAAAGCAAAAGCAATTGTTACTGTCAGATCCGCGACAACACTCTACGATGCAACTGGGAAAGAATTGAAAGTGGCCCTAGCGCGCTTACACTGAACTCTTACTTGCTATCGATGCAACTGGGAAAGAATTGAAAGCGTTTTCGTGTGTTTTATACGTGAATGAGTACGGAAGATGCAACTGGGAAAGAATTGAAAGGGCAGATACAAAAGAAAGATGACGCGTATACAATATCGAGATGCAACTGGGAAAGAATTGAAAGACGTGGGAGCGCGCGTTCGGCGCTTTTGTAGTTGACAGGGATGCAACTGGGAAAGAATTGAAAGCCTCTCGGGAGACCCGGCTTCGCTAAAGCGTTCAACGCGATGCAACTGGGAAAGAATTGAAAGCCAGCCCTCGGGGAGGGGAGCCCCGGCTACAGCCACGACCCCCGATGCAACTGGGAAAGAATTGAAAGGGCGAATCGCATTCACATAAACGCACGCGCCCGCAGTGAGCTTGTGGCGATGCAACTGGGAAAGAATTGAAAGTCGCCGCATGCGGCGACGCAACGGCGGGGGTGGGGCGAGATGCAACTGGGAAAGAATTGAAAGCCTGCTGCGCGGCTCCTGCGGCGTCGCATAGAGTAGTGGAGATGCAACTGGGAAAGAATTGAAAGCGTACTTGGACAAGGTTAGCAACGTTATTACCCAAACACGATGCAACTGGGAAAGAATTGAAAGCTAACAAACGTTTACGTTTGACGTAGACGCAATTTCCGAGCTGAGATGCAACTGGGAAAGAATTGAAAGGCGCCCCCTGCTCGGAGGCAATGAGAAAAGCGCTTTAACCGATGCAACTGGGAAAGAATTGAAAGTGCTTTTCTAAAGCGCATGCGGAGTTGCGAGATGTGAAAGATGCAACTGGGAAAGAATTGAAGGATAGGAAGCTTATCGTCTCTCTGGACGTTGTTTAGTTCATCAGATGCGACTGGGAGAGAATTGAAAGTTGTTCAACGAACGTTTTTGTAGATTATTGGTTTTATAACTTTTTTCTGTTTTGTTATGAGA
>JANXEW010000029.1 GCA_025057995.1 Thermofilaceae archaeon
CATATTTCGGTCTTCCGGCCCTACCGGCCATTTGCTTGTATTCCATGACCGTAAGCTCCTCATGTACACCCAACTCAACGTTGAATCGATGTCTATCTGCAACAATCACTCTTCTCGCAGGTAAGTTGACACCTGCTGCAAGCGTCGGTGTTGCAATGACAACTTTTACCAAGTTATTTTTAAAAGCTTCCTCAACGGTTCTACGGACTATGTGACTTAAGCCAGCATGATGAAAAGCTGTTCCTTTGACTAAGTTCATAATAAGCCTCTCAGTCACAATGTTACGCTCGTAGGAGATCATTCTGTTGCTTAACTCTTTTAACTTAAGTTTCGCAGCTTTATCTAGGACCTTTTCTGTTAACATACCTAGTTTACTGGCTAAAGCTACAGCCGACTTTCTCCTAAAGGTGAATATGAGTACTTGACCCCCTTCTTTTAATACATCGAATGTTAGATCTAATAAGGGGTCGTCGAAGATTTTTTGAATATCTTTTCTCGATCCATCTCCGAACTCTATACAACCTTCGTAGTAAACGCCTTCTTTCAAGAGCACCGGCCTCCAGTCACAGCTTAATGGTTTAGCATTAAGCCATTCTGCAATCTCCTTCACGTTACTTACTGTAGCACTTAATCCTAGTATCTGAGCAGAGGGGATTATTCTTTTTAACCGTGAGATGAGTAGCTCAAGTGTAGGACCCCGGCTTGCATCTCCTACCAAGTGTATTTCATCGGCTACAACAAGCGATACGCTTCGTAGCCAAAGTGCCTTATGTCTAAGTAGGCTATCTGCCTTCTCGTTTGTTGTGATAATAATATCAAATTTTTCCAGCCATTCATCACTAGAGTCGTAATCGCCAACGCTGAGAGCTACCTTGAAACCTATTTCCGAGAATAAATCATAGAGCTCATCGTACTTTTCCGAAGCTAACGACCTCAGTGGAGTTAAGTAGAGGACTTTTCCTCCTCTTCTTGTCAAATGGTTAGCAGCTGCCAGGATTGCAATCAGAGTTTTACCTGAGGCTGTGGGGGCGGCGACAACTAAGTTTTCGTTATCCAATAAACCCGAGCGTACAGCCATCTCTTGTGGAGGAAAGAGGCTGTTTATACCTCGTCTAAGCAGAGCTGTTTTTACATTTTCTGGCAACGCAAGCTCTTCTACCCTCATTTCCACTACCGTGAACGAAGGAGCAGTATAAAACCTGGCTTCGGTTCTATAATCTCTCCACTATCATATAACCTATCGAGAACCTTCCTTACAAATTGTTCATCTAATCCTTTCTCAACAGCTTGAGCTATGAACTCATCACGCTTAACCGCGCCACCTCCGGCTTCCTCCATCATCTTCCGCAGCAAGTCTAAAACTACGAGTATCTTATCTCTCTGGGATTTCGGCTGTCCAGTCATAACTATATCGATGTCTATGGCCTTGCTTTCAACGTCATAACCTACGCTCTTTAAGAACGCCATCATCAGTTCAATCGCCGCATCAGCATCTCTCTCAGTAACCACTTCGCTTAGAGCCATCCTAGCATGTGCCTCAGCTAACCGCACTAAAGCCTCAAGTTGTCTAGGAGTTATAGCAATAGGGGAGTCGGCGCTCTGACTTCTAGAACGCATCTCCACGTAAAAATTAACTAGCTTTGACTTAGCTTCGTCGGTTAACCTGGGTCTCACGTATTTCCTTGCGAAAGCAATGTATTTTTTGAGCAATTCTCTTGGAATGATATATTCCAAAGACTCGGGGTAATATTGCCTATGGAAGTCTAAAACATACTCAGCTAAAGCTTTGTCGCGCTCAGCGTTAGGAACATCGGTAATGACGAAAATAAGGTCAAAACGCGAAAGAATTGTTGGAGGAAGATCAATATTCTCCGTTACAGGTCGACCCTGTAAATATCTTCCAAAAGCTGGGTTAGCAGCCGCAAGAATAGAAGCTCGAGCATTAAGAGTTGCTACAATTCCTGCTTTAGCTATACTCACAGTCTGCTGCTCCATTGCCTCGTGGATGCTTACACGATCTTTAGGATCCATTTTATCAAATTCATCAATACAGGCTACACCTCCGTCAGCTAGAACCAAAGCACCTGCCTCAAGGAAGAAATCTCCACTAGCCTTCTCTCGTACCACAGCAGCAGTTAAACCAGCCGCGGTGGAACCCTTACCGCTAGTGTAAACCCCTCTGGGAGCTATAGTAGCGACGTATCTCAAAATCTGGGACTTCGCAGTGCCTGGATCACCTATTAAAAGAACATGTACATCTCCTCTAACCCTTACTCCATCAGGATGCAATTTAGGTACTCCGCCAAATAGAAGAAGAGCCACTGCTTTTTTAATTTCCTTATACCCGTAGATCGAGGGAGCTATCGAATTCACTAGAAGTTCTCGAATATCGGTTCTTCTTGATAGCTCTAAAATTTTTTTCTCGTCCTCTGGAGTTATTTCAACATCTAAAGCTTCTTTTGAAGCCACCTCTATGTTGTTGGCTTCCAGATACATTTGAAATAGAGGGGGCTGCCCCCTAACACTTTTCTCGGGTAGAACCGTTAGTATTCCGGTCACTATAGCCCTGTCACCCGGTCTAGCTACGTCTACAAGGTCATGTGTTGCTATAACGTCAATTGACCTTGGCAACTGTCCAGAGGGTAGTTCCTCGGGTCTTTCTTGCAATACGAACCTTTGCCAATCAATAAAATTGGACTTCTCAGATAAAAATTCAAAATCCCCTTTTCTTCGACCCTCTCCCTGACAGACAGGGCATGCACTTGGTTTTTCCAGACCTTCCCCCAACTGCGGTACAGAAATCTCTTCGCCACATTCTTTACACTTGAAGAGAGCTACTGAAAGAAGCTGTTTAACAGGTGATATTTTTGTAACTACACCTTCTACAGCTATAAATCTACTGAGATGTACCGCTCTAACCCTTCGAATGGGAATCCTAAGGTTTTCAGGAAGTTTACGCACCCTAACGAACAACTCTGGCTTATTGGATGCATAATCGGCGTTTTCCACTTTCATAACGTCCCTTA